>JAQBRR010000001.1 GCA_028286365.1 Candidatus Saccharimonadota bacterium
GCTTTTCGCAGGATTCCACGTCCTTCATCGCCTCTTACTGCCAAGGCATCCACCGTTTGCGCTTCTCTTCTTGACCATATAACCTCAATCCCCTGTCATAAACAGAAAATCAAAAATACAATCCTAATCGCTTGTTAACTCTTCTTCACCAAATTGTTAATGAACCTCTGGATAGTCCAGATTACAAATCACTCATCAATAAATAAGTAACCTCTAATCTTAACAATCCCAATAAAACGAAAATATGGTGGAGCCGGGGAGGATCGAACTCCCGACCCCCTGCGTGCAAGGCAGGTGCTCTCCCAGCTGAGCTACGACCCCTCTTTTGCAACCCATTTGGCGTCGCAATTCTTCGTCTTATTACTTGAAAAACAAACTGAGTGGGCACTTTAAGAAGCGATTTATTACAACTTCATTTTAAGGAGGTGATCCAGCCGCAGGTTCCCCTACGGCTACCTTGTTACGACTTCACCCCAGTCATGAACCATACCGTGGTAAGCGTTCTCCCGAAGGTTAAACTACCTACTTCTGGTACAACCCACTCCCATGGTGTGACGGGCGGTGTGTACAAGGCCCGGGAACGTATTCACCGCGACGTTCTGATTCGCGATTACTAGCGATTCCGACTTCACGGAGTCGAGTTGCAGACTCCGATCCGGACTGAGAGGCGTTTTGTGAGATTGGCTCCCCCTCGCGGGTTGGCTTCCCTCTGTACGCCCCATTGTAGCACGTGTGTAGCCCTACTCATAAAGGCCATGATGACTTGACGTCGTCCCCGCCTTCCTCCGGTTCATCACCAGCAGTCTCCTTAGAGTCCCCACCATTACGTGTTGGCAACTAAGGATAAGGGTTGCGCTCGTTACGGGACTTAACCCAACATCTCACAACACGAGCTGACGACAGCCATGCAGCACCTGTCTCTAAGTTCCTTGCGGCTCTTCCGCATCTCTGCAGAATTCTTAGGATGTCAAGGGTAGGTAAGGTTCTTCGCGTTGCATCGAATTAAACCACATGCTCCACCGCTTGTGCGGGCCCCCGTCAATTCATTTGAGTTTTAACCTTGCGGCCGTACTCCCCAGGCGGTCAACTTAATGCGTTAGCTGCGCCACTAAGAGCTCAAGGCTCCCAACGGCTAGTTGACATCGTTTACGGCGTGGACTACCAGGGTATCTAATCCTGTTTGCTCCCCACGCTTTCGCACCTCAGTGTCAGTATCAGTCCAGGTGGTCGCCTTCGCCACTGGTGTTCCTTCCTATATCTACGCATTTCACCGCTACACAGGAAATTCCACCACCCTCTACCATACTCTAGCCCGTCAGTTTTGAATGCAGTTCCCAGGTTGAGCCCGGGGATTTCACATCCAACTTAACGAACCACCTACGCGCGCTTTACGCCCAGTAATTCCGATTAACGCTTGCACCCTCTGTATTACCGCGGCTGCTGGCACAGAGTTAGCCGGTGCTTATTCTGTCGGTAACGTCAAAACAGATACGTATTAGGTAACTGCCCTTCCTCCCAACTTAAAGTGCTTTACAATCCGAAGACCTTCTTCACACACGCGGCATGGCTGGATCAGGCTTTCGCCCATTGTCCAATATTCCCCACTGCTGCCTCCCGTAGGAGTCTGGACCGTGTCTCAGTTCCAGTCTGACTGATCATCCTCTCAGACCAGTTAACGATCGTGGGCTTGGTGAGCCTTTACCTCACCAACTACCTAATCGTACGCGGGCCACTCCCAAAGCGGATAAATCCTTTAATCCTAAGATCATATGCGGCATTAGCTACCCTTTCGGGCAGTTATTCCTCACTTTGGGGCATGTTCCCACGCGTTACTCAGCCGTCCGCCGCTCGAGTACCCCGAAGGGCCTTTCCGCTCGACTTGCATGTGTTAGGCGCGCCGCCAGCATTCATCCTGAGCCAGGATCAAACTCTCCATAAAAATGTTTCTATTTCAAAACAAATGACTCAATATCTCCTAAGAGACAATTTTTAGACTCACAAACGTATAAATACGTTTGTTTCATCAACATAATAAACTGACGATGATTTGCACAACTAAATTGTCAAAGTATCTGTTCAACTCCACGTTGGAATCGCTTCAATAATTACTTAAAGTTGCGACCAGACTTAAACAATCATACTCTCTTTAATACACAGTAGTCAAGGGTGTTTTTACCTAATTGACTTGCAAAGTTGCGTAGTAGACGATAATGCCAACAATAAAGCCAATTATGACACCAACAACAACTTCAATTGGCGTGTGACCTTTGGCAGCACGAGGCAGTGGAACTCCACTTTTTTGCTCGCGAATAAGCGCGATGATAGCTGTTCCTTGTTCCCCTGATGACCTGCGAACCATAACAGCGTCGTACATAACGATTGCGGCGAACAGAGCTGCTAGACCGAATAAGCCTGAGCTTACACCGTCCTTAAGACCTACGACAACCAGTAGTGCGACAACGGTTGCACTGTGAGCACTCGGCATTCCACCAGATAGATACAACTGCCGCTTGTTACTACTAAGGTTTTTGGATTTAGCACTTGCAATAATGTACTTCAGCCCCTGGGCTACTACCCATGCGGCGAGTGCTGCAATGAGATAAGGAGAGACTGAAAGTATCATTATTCGTCTCCTTCATCCTCGTCGATACTTGCGACTTGTTCAGGCATGAGCCCAAGTGATGACACTTTGTCACCTTCACGCATACGCATAATGCGAACACCTTGGGTTGTACGTCCTAGTGTTGGAATATCCTTGAGTGCGACACGAATTGCCTGTCCTTGGTTAGAGATCAGTAGCACTTCACTAGCATCTGGTTCGAGTGTTCGAACAGCAATGATCGGACCAGTCTTAGCTGTTACAACGGCAGCCTTAATACCGACACCGCCACGTTTGTGTGATGGGAAGTTAGCCACCTTAGTTGCTTTACCGTAGCCATTTTCGCTAATAACCAGCAAACTGCGTCCATCGTCATCAACGATATCCATACCAACAACCTGGTCATTTGGTCGCAGTCTTACACCACGCACGCCACGAGCACTTCGACCCATTGGACGAGCATCTTTCTCGCCAAATCGAATCGCTTGACCTGCAGATGTTGAGATTATTACATCGTTTTCACCTGTCGTCTTCTGAATCCATCTTAGCTCATCACCATCATCGAGCTTAATCGCGATTAATCCGTTAGTACGAATATTGGCGTAATCTTTCAGCGGAGTTTTCTTGATCGTACCCTTTATCGTCGCCATGAATAGATATCCATCATCCTTAGCATCCTTTTCGTGACGAATAATTGAAGTAATCCGCTCCTCTGGCTGTAGATTCAAGAGATTCACTGCAGCAACACCCTTAGCCGCAAGGCTCGCAGCTGGTACTTCGTAGGCTTTTAATCGGAAGATGCGACCCTTATTCGTAAAGAATAGTAGGTAATCGTGAGTACTGGTTGGAACGAGCTGATCGATAACATCCTCTTCCTTGGTTGTCATACCACGCTTGCCCTTACCGCCACGGTGTTGGCGATGATATTCGCTCACAAGCGTTCGCTTAATGTAGTTCTCGGTTGTTAGTAAAATAACTGATTCTTCTTCTGGAATGAGCTCTTCATCGCTAAACTTGCCTAGTTCGCTATTAATCATCTTAGAGCGACGATCGTCACCGTATTTATCCTTCATTTCTAACAGTTCTTCTTTAATAATACGGAGGATTTCCTTCTCGTCAGCGAGAATTGCTTCTAGTTTATTGATAAGAGCAAGGAGCTCCTTCAATTCATTTTCGATCTTGTCACGTTCTAGGCCGGTAAGACGACGCAGTTGCATTGCAAGGATTGCCTGAGCCTGGATCTCTGACAGGCTAAACTTCTCTTGTAGCCCGACTTGAGCCTCTTCACTGGTCTTGCTGGCACGTATCAATTTGATCACTTCATCGATGTGATCAAGAGCGATTTTGTAACCTTCCAAAATATGAGCACGAGCCTTAGCAGCCTTTAGCTCAAACTCAGTCCGACGACGAACGACTACCTGACGATGCTTAACAAACTCAGCCAAGATCTCTTGTAGGCCAAGCGTACGTGGCTGAATACCGTCAATGAGCGCCAACATATTGTAATGGAAGCTGGTTTGTAGAGCTGTCATCTTGAACAACTGATTTAATATCTTTTTAGGGTATGAATCCTTACGCAGTTCAATCACAATACGAACTTTTCCACGAGCCGATTCGTCACGCAAATCGCTAATAACGATCTTTTTGTCCTTGTGCAGTTCAGCAATCTTCTCTATAAGTGTTGCTTTATTTACACCATATGGCATTTCGCTAACAATAATTTGGCTACGGCCTTTTTTAGTTTCCTCGATTGATGTGACGGCACGAATCGTGACACTTCCACGACCAGTTTGATAGGCAAGCTTCATTGGTGTGCCACCATAGACGATTGCACCTGTTGGGAAATCTGGACCCTTTACATACTGTAGTAAGTCATCAATGGTTGCTTCAGGATCATCAATCAAATGGATTGTTGCATCAACAAGCTCACCAAGGTTGTGTGGAGGAATACTTGTCGCCATACCAACGGCAATACCAATCTGACCATTTAATAGCAGGTTTGGTAGCCTAGACGGCAGTACCGATGGTTCCTGTTCCGTACCATCATAGTTATCACGAAAATCAACAGTATCTTTATCAAGATCTGTTAATAGTTCATTACCTGCTCGACCCAATCTGGCCTCAGTATAACGGCTAGCAGCTGGTGGATCTCCATCCATTGAACCGTAGTTACCTTGTCCAGTAACAAGTGGATAACGCATAACCCAATCTTGAGCCAAACGGACCATCGAGAAGTAAATAGATGAATCACCATGTGGGTGGTACTTACCCATAACGTCACCTACGATACGCGCACTCTTGAGGAAACGGCCACCTGGACGTAGGTTTTGTTCGCCCATTGAATACAAAATGCGACGATGTACGGGCTTGAGTCCGTCACGAACATCAGGCAAGGCTCGATCAATAATAACGCTCATTGAATAGCGTAGGAAGCTGTCTTCCATAACATCCTCGACAGTACGGTTTTCGACTGATCGAGAGTGAATTTGAGGAATATCCGGTAGGATGTCCCCTTCTAGTGTTGTAGTAATGTCATCATCCATGATTAAACGTCCAATTCTTCTAGCTTAACAAATTTGGCACGGCTCTGAATAAATCCTTTACGAAGATCGACTTGGTCTCCCATCAATTTCGTAAAGATTGCATCAGCCTTTTCGGCATCTTCGACCTTGACCTGAATCAAGACACGGTTCTCTGGATTCATTGTTGTATCCCACAACTGTTCGGCATCCATCTCACCAAGACCCTTGTAGCGTTGCAAGCCTGTTAGGCCCGCTTGCTTGTTACGATCTGAGGCATCATCAACCTGTGTTCCCTTAGTCTTACGGTCAGCGATTAACTGATCAAGAATGACCTCTTTTTCCTCATCGTTGTAGGCATAGAACTTCTTGCTTGTACCTGCGCGCATTAGATAGAGCGGTGGCTTAGCAAGATAGACGTAGCCGCCATCAACAACCTCTTTCATATACCTAAATAGGAATGTCAGCAGAAGAGTTGAGATGTGACTACCGTCGACATCAGCATCGGTCATGATGATAATACGGTGATAACGGAGGCCCGATATATCAAATTGGTCACTAATACCTACACCCAATGCTTTAATAAGGTTCACAATTTCAGTGTTACCGAGCATGCGATCAAGTCGGGCACGTTCAACGTTTAACACCTTACCACGAAGTGGCAGAATTGCCTGCGTGCGACTATCACGGCCTGATTTAGCTGATCCACCAGCTGATTCACCCTCTACAATATACAGTTCTGACTCAGAAGGATCTTTACTAGAACAATCAGATAGCTTACCTGGTAAGCTCATACCATCAAGTGCACCCTTACGAATAACGTTGTCACGAGCGGCACGAGCAGCTTTACGTGCACGGGCCGCAAGTAATGCCTTACCAACAATCTTCTTAGCAATATTAGGATTTTCGTCGAGATAATATGAGAAATACTCATTCATTACCTGCTCGACGTAGCGGCGGACCTCTGGGTTACCCAGTTTGTTCTTGGTCTGGCCTTCGAATTGAGGATCAGGTAACTTTACGAGGATAACGGCCGTTAGTCCTTCGCGGATGTCATCACCGGTCAAGTTGTCGTCTTTTTCCTTCAGAAGACCACTCTTGCGGGCGTATTCATTGATAACGCGGGTAAGAGCAGAACGGAAACCAATCAGGTGGGTTCCTCCATCGGGCGTTAGGACATTGTTGGCAAATGGTTTAACCATTTCAACGAAGGTCTCATTATATTGAACGGCAATTTCTACCATTGAATCTTCGACTTGCTTCTCGACGTAGAAAACATTGTCTGTAGTAACATCTTTGCCGATGTTTAAATGTTTTACATAGCTCTGAATACCACCTTCGAAGTAAAAGGCAGAACGTTGGCCAGTTCGCTCATCGACAACAGACACATAGGCGCCCTTAGTTAAGTAGGCTTGGTGACGCAAATAGTCGACCGTCCACTCGTAGTCAAATTCGGTCGTCTCTTTAAAGATAGTTTCATCAGGATAAAAGGTAATCGAGGTACCGTTCTTGCGATCGGTCTTACCGACCTTCTTAAATGGCACTTTAGTTGCGCCACGTTCGAACTCAATACTATAAAGCTCACCGTCTTTGGCAACTTCAGCAATGAAACGAGAAGACAATGCGTTAACAACACTCGAACCAACACCATGCAGTCCTGATGATACCTTGTAGCCACCACCACCGAACTTACCCCCAGCATGAAGCACGGTTAAAACGGTCTCGAGAGTACTGAGACCTGTTTTTGGATGCTTATCAACTGGAATACCACGACCATCGTCTACAACAGTGATGCCGCCATCGGCCAGCATTGTGACATCAATACGAGTACCGTAGCCGGCAATCGCTTCGTCTACCGAGTTATCGGCAATTTCCTTAATAAGATGATGAAGCCCCTCGTACCCGGTGCTTCCGATGTACATACCCGGACGTTTTCGAACAGGTTCAAGACCCTCAAGGACCTGGATTTGTGACCCATCATAAGAACTATCGATTTTTTGTTTAACCACTAACTTTGCTCCCTCACTTGATTCAAACTTACTGTAAGCTATTTACAATACTACCATTATACCGAACAAATTGTGTTCACTCAAGCTATTGCCTGAACATATTTCTTATGCTAATCTGAGCACAAGAGGTAATCAACAAAAATAAAAAAATGTTTAGAAAAATAGTATCGAATCTCTCGTTCAGCCCAGCACTTGTTGGGCAATTAGGCTTTTACGCAAAGCGACTCCGTAAAGAGGAAGCAACTCGTCGAATTGGCCTTATATTTGTCGCACTCGCACTCGTCGTACAGTGTTTAGCCGTATTTCAACCGCCACAGTCTGCCAATGCTATTGCGGCAGCTGATTTGGTGTCTGGAGGCCTTGGAATCGGACCAACTCGCTCATTTAACAAATTCTTAGTTCCCTACGATGCTAATACTGGGCATCTCAGAGATATCTATAACTATGCAGGTATTACTCGTCAAGAAATTGTCGATACACAATATAGCTCATTTTTGACTAAAAAAAGTCAACTCGACTGGGGACGCGTTCCATCTGCAGGTGATAGTGCCATCACTATCACGAATACAACTGGTACAGCAAAAATTATGACTGTTTATGCTGGTCCTATCACGACACTTAATGGAACAGGTACCCGTATTTACGCTTGGGTTGGTCATTCAGCAAAAGTAGGTTGGTTTGCCATTATGCAAGCTTGCGGTAATCTCGTACTAACCGTCACACCGACACCACCAACGCCTCCTGCACCGCCAACTCCGCCACCACCGACACCACCAACGCCTCCAAAGCCACCGACACCACCTCCCCTACCAGCAAACGTCATTCAATCAAAAACTGCAATGAACATGACTCAAGGCAGAGTAGATGCAGCTACAACGACCGCTAACGCGGGTGACTTGATTACCTATACAATTACTGTAAAAAATGAGGGCGGCGTTGCGGCACTCACTAAACTCAGTGATTACCTGGGGGACGTACTTCAATACTCAACACTAGTTGATAACGGAGGTGGAGCGCTTGATAGCACGACAAATTACCTTACATGGACTGATATAAATCTTGCACCAGGAGAAACGCAGGCAAGAACTTTCTCAGTACAGCTACTTAGTACAATTCCTGCAACGGCTCAGGGACAAACTGATCCATCATCATATGACTGTCGCATGCAGAATACCTTCGGTGCTAATGTAACCGTTACCATTGCAGTTGCCTGTCCTGCTCCAAAAGCCGTTGAACAAGTCGTTACGCAACTTCCTCACACTGGCCCAACTGAAAATCTGATCTTCGCTGGAGTCGTACTGGCCGTCGTAACGTACTTCTATGCGCGTGCTCGTCAAGTTGGTAAAGAAGTTCGACTTATACGACGTGATCTTAATTCGGGAACAATCTAAAGGGTGGATGTATGAGTGAAAATTTAGAAAAAACAGAGCCAAGCCAAGAAATAAAAATCGGATCATCAGAGACGTCTCTTGAACGACAAGAAAAGTTAGCCAATAGACAAGAAAGCGGAATTGAAAGCCCTCGCGATGCGGATGCAGCAGCCGAGAGTGCCCGTGTTGAGGCGCTTGAGACAGCAATTAGCGTTGAAGCCGGTGGCAAAGAGAAAGATAGAAAATCAGAACCAACACTCGCTAAACGTCGCGGTCCTATCTCTAAGAAACAAAAAGAAGCTAGCTTTAAGCGTCAGATGAAGGACATTCAAGCACAACAACCTCCTGCTAACCGTGCCTTTAGTAAAGTCATCCATAATAAAGCCGTCGAAAAGACCAGTGACGTTGTAGGTTCAACAGTTGCGAGACCAAATGCAATCCTAGCTGGTGCAGTGAGCGCCTTTATCTTGACCCTGGTGGTTTATGTGACTGCTAAGGTAATTGGGTTTGAACTCTCTGGGTTCGAAACAATTGCAGCATTTATTATCGGGTGGGTTATCGGCCTTGTTTACGACTATCTCCGAGTTGTTATCACTGGTAAAAAATAAGCTCTTAATTTAACGTAGCTTCACGGATATTTCTTCGTGTACCGTGTCATCGTGGTGTATATGTAGATTATCTTTTGGTTTCTCTTCGTTAGTTGATTCAGCATTCACGACTACCTCTTGGGGCTCTACAGAAGCCTCTGTTACGGTATCATCAGCTGGAGCCTCAGATGGCTGCTCAGGGGCATTAGAGGGCGTAGAAGGTTTCTGTGAAGGTGCAGCAGGTGTAATTTGCTGACGTTTAGCCAACCAATCATCCAAGAATGAAGAACCGCCGCCCGCAGGAGCTGGCACGGCCCCGGGACGTGAGGCGTTGAGCCTTTCTTCCTGAGCCTTTTTTAGTGCCTCAAGTTTTGCCTTCTTTGCCACGTCCCCTGCCCCTAAACGTGCATATATCTCTTTCTCTACCTGCGCGCGTGGTCGACCATATTTAGCAGACGACAGTTTTTTTAGTGCATCGATTAATTGCGGACTACTTGTACCCATTGGAGGTACTAGAGACATGCTAAAGGCAGCTGACGGCACGTTGTTAATCATGACAGAGGCAATCGTTTGATAGTTTGGTAGTTTAGTCAAATCTTCGGCATCGAAGGTCGGGGCAAACTTCTTGACCAAGATCTCGGCATCTGTAATACCAATACGACCACTAATCACCGTCCCGATGTTTCCGATGATAGCTTCTCTAATCTTATCTGTTAGCTGAGTTAAGAATTGGTTAGCGAGAACCAAATTCAGGCGATATTTCCTGGCCTCAGACAAGATTGATTCAAAGCTGTCAGTCGCAAAGTTCTGGAACTCATCAACGTAAAGCGCAAAGTCCTGTCGCTCTGCTTCGGGTATATTGGCACGGCCCATTGCAGCCGCCTGAAACTTCATTACAAAGATCATACCAATGAGCTGTGAATTCATCTCACCCATGCGACCTTTTGAAACATTCACGAGCAAGATCTTTTTGTTATCCATAATATCGCGCATATTGAAGCCACTTTTGCTCTGCCCAATAATATTACGCATCATGTCGTTCGATAGAAACGCACCAAACTTACTTGTAAACCAACCGAGCATTTCGGACTTACTCGCCTCACTTGTCTGAGCCATCTCTTTATTCCAGAAATCAAGGACCGACTGAATCGTGACATGTTTCAATTTTTCATCCGCAAAGGCTTGATCAATAAAAACCTGTTGTGTATCTAAGAATGAAGAGCCTGCCGGATCGCTCATTACAGTGAGAGCTGCGTTGCGAAACCACGTTTCGAATCGTGGACCGATGATACCAGTATGTCCCGGGTCATAGAGTCGATACAGCATTGAGATTGCTTCTTGAACCAAGAAGTCGCGCTGGTCTGGGCTTTCAAACTCAAACAAATTGAGTCCTATCGGATTTTCCATATCAGCAGGATCAAAGTAAATCACATCCTCGACGCGCTCTTTAGGCACCATGCCAAGGAGTCTTTCGGCCGAGTCACCGTGGGGATCAATGAACGCAAAGCCCTTACCGTCCATCATGTCTTGGTACGCCAAATTCTCAAGCGCTACAGACTTACCTGTACCAGTCTGACCAATAATATACGTATGTCGTCGTCGATCATTGGTACTCAGGCGAATCTGCTTTTTAATACCACGAAATTCGTTATAGCCAAGCAAGAAGCCCTCATCCATAACTTGCGTCGGACCATCAACCTGTTTCGCCATCTGTCGCTCAACTTGTGATGTCGGAATACTGCTTTGGTCAGGCAAGTGAAACAGGGTCGCGAGCTCAATACTGTTGAGTATATTGTGGCTCACTCCCTGAGGGAAAAATCTGAATATATACGCAGTTACCAATTCCTCTACGTTCTTCGCAAGTGCAAATTTAAAGCCATTATTGGTTGCAGAATCAAATAACGAAAATGCTGCTACAACGTTTTTAAGTAATACCTGCGCCTGTCCGACGCTTGCTGATGAAACAACAACGCGGACTAATGTTTCAAAACCAGGATGTCTGGTCTTGTCTTCGATTGCCTCAACTGTGCCTTGTTCTAGCGACGATAGCTGTGATGACATTTGGCGTTCTTCAGGTGAACCTTCACTATGTCCTGGTGGTTTCCATAACGCACCCATAACTCCAGTCATAGCCCCAAGACCACCGCTGTGACTTGATTTGTGCTCTGTTTTATCTTTCTTAATCTTTTCGACAGCTTCCACGGATTGATGCGTCCAGTCATCATGTGCCGGACGTAGTAGTAGTTGAATCGCAATGCCATCTTCACGAGACGCAGCCGATAAAGCATTAAGGAGCGCCCTAGCTGCATCGCGCTTTGATTCCTGATAGGTTGCTATAGGATATACGAAGTTTTTCTTAAGAGTAAATTCCCCACCAATCGTGCCGCTTAATTTACCCGACTGGTTAAAAATATTTCGATCATCAACCTCTTGCAAGCGAGCTGATGGATACGCTGCAGCCACTGCCTGGCGAATAACATCAATAAGAACCGTTGGCACAACTACGTAGTAATGAACCAATCCACCATGGGCAACAATCTCAAGTGAGATATGACGCTGGCCGTAGATCCTGCTTTTAAATCCCTTGGTTGCAGTGCTTGAGATGATATTGTACATGACCTGAGCCTGTGAAATTATCTCTTCAGTAACATCTCGTTCGTCTCGCCCATTACCTTCTAAATCATCGCTTGCAGGTGGAATGTGAATATACATCGACACCATTTTGAGCCCACGTTCATAATTCTTTGCCTCACGAAGTGTTTTTTTGTACTGAGAAAAAACAAATACTGCGACTGCAGCTACAAGTACAATAACAATGACTGTCGTAAGAAGAAAACCAAGCATATATTGCCTATAGCCAAGCGGGCTTAATTAGCCTCGCCTAGCTCCCTCCCGTAGCGTTTCTTTTGATAATCCTTCTGTAGCTCGGTGACCGCATTCTCTTGTTGAAATGGATCATTACGAGTATCAGCGATAATCTTCTTCGCACGATCAACCCATTCCTTTTCAATAAGATCATCGTCACCCGCTAAGGCAGGCGTAGCAACAAGAGTCAGATCTTGAGTGGCACTACTATCATCATTCACCACTGTAGTTGGAGTGGCCACTGCCACACCAGCCATATCAGATACCCTCGCTGCTGTTTCTGCCACTTGCTCGGTGTGTTCTGCGCCTGTTTCTAAGAGTCCACGTTCAGGTTGAACTGGCTGCGGTACATGCTCTGGCCCATACTGTATAGGGGCTTGTTCTGGGCCAAACTTAGGTGCAGAGGTCTCTGGTTCCATATCTGTAATTATAGCATAGTGGCATGACGCTTATGTATGAAAATATTAACGAATTCTTTTTGTAATGTAGATGCATCCAATTACTGTAAACGCGACTACGAGAAGAAAGCCGTAGACCCCTATTGCACCAACTGATTGTAGGCCAATGAGCATAATAGGCGCCGCAGCGACAACTGTTGAATAGTAATATGCCAGACGAAAAGGCATTGGACTAAGTGGCTTTTTAACAGTAAACGCACTCCCAAGATGAGCTAGTAAGCGGCTAAAACTATATAAAAAATAAGTCATCACGCCGAGTGATGACAAATATCCAAGAATAAATACAGCTAATATACCGAGTGGCCCAACTGTAGTAGGCACTGATATGTTCAGCAGGACCGCTAGCAAGCAGAGGCTTGTTATTGTTATTATCGCTACTATCTTTTCCAACATTCTTATGGTTACTATACCATGATGATGACAAGGTTTTGAACTAGCCTGAGCGGCAAATGTAACGTTCGGATTGAAACTGTCGCTCCTATATAAAAATTTGAGCCGTTAACCGCGAACCACCTGCCGCTGCAGGTTATTGTACTGACCGCTCCCATAGGGGGCATAGGGTCTGTACGGGCGTTTCCTCGGCGCGTCCGACTTTCTCACCGACACCATCGGGGAGAAAGTCGGACACACTGGTACTAAGCTTTGGCTTCACGCCATTAGGCGGAGCATCGGTAACGCCAACAGATGTACAAAGGTGCGTGATATGCATGTGCAAGTCATTATACGTACAACGTGTCGTTACCGAATATCCGTCAAAGAACGTTCAGTCTGTGTGATCTAATTGTAAAGGTGTTTTTTGGCTTTGTGTTTGTGTTTGTAAAAGCTTGTTTTTACAGTAGCATAACCTTATTAATCGGTCAATCTTCTCGTAATATTTATTGATGTTAATCTCACATTCTATAAAAATATTTTCTCTTATTAATAGATTGAAATGATCGATTGAAGATTTTATTACAACGGTGTTTATATAACAACATAAAAAGTATGTTGATCACCTCTCTACTATATTTAGGCCTCTAGCGGAGCTTAAGGGGCCTTATAGTTTCTTGCCTGTTCGAGCACTGAGCAAAAATAGACGTTGGCTGATCGAAAAAATACGATGATCTAATACCCTACTTTTGTACTCAACTAGACGCATCGTCTTATCGCAAATCGATAGTAATTTAATATACAGTGCTTTATATATGAACCTTCAATAATTCCAAAAACAGCTATTTAAAATATTATTCCTTCATATTTATTTTATAGCTAAAATGGTTTGTTTATCATGACTCTGTCTTAAACAAATTATGTCTAGTAAAATGTGCCCTGATACAAAAGTCCAGTATAAGTAAGTCTTCCTTAGGCTACTTTCATGCATTGTTCTTAGGAGCACAGAACTTCCGCCTAGTATATACAATCCAACTCATGAGATCCCGGTACATCACGTTAGAACATGCTTTAATTTTTTATATATTTAACGTGAAGTTTGCCCTTCTTGATTTGACCGACTAAACGATTAACAGATGACTTAAAGTCTCTTATCCACACGTAGTATTTTTTACGGAAGATTTTTTATAATTATCATTGACACAAGCGGTATCAGGGCATATTATAGGGGTAGCTCCTGAATAAAAAACTTATACAGAAGCCCAAAATAAACAGAAAATCAAAAAACTCCACATTAAAACAACCGTTCCTCGCAGGCGGTTGTTTTATTTTATATAGCGATCTTATTTCATAACAAAAGCATCCACTGATTAGTGGATGCTGTGTATCATTTTGGTGGAGCTGCCGGGCACTGCCCCCGGGTCCGAAAGGTAACTGATTATCTATCTACAAGTTTAGTCTTGCCTGGCTTTTAATGATGAACTAGGGCTAAAGGCTAGACATAAAATGCCCCAATCATCACGCAATAAAATGTTTCAATCTGATGTTGCTGCCCAACAGATCAATAAGCGACATATTTATAACACCACTCCCTATCTATGTCGCCTGTAGAGGGTGATGACCGAGCGTATTAGGCTGCGATTGGCGCAAGAGTAAGGCCACGGAATGAATTAACAAACGCGAAAACCTTAGCTTTTACTGTTTCAAATGCTGTTGCAATTAAAATATGTGGGTTACGCCCACGGTCGACTTGCAAAATAATCTGTTAAAATCCTTCCGTCGAAAGCTAAAGTCAGCCCCAACGTAACAGATTGAGTATAGCATAATTTGCGTCTTATTACTAGTCATGCTTAAATTAAGCTTAGTATGGTGGCGAAGGTTATAACGGTTGCACCAATTGGCTTCGATGGATCAATCATCGAAGTAGAAAGCGATGCCACTAATAATTTGCCTGCGTTCCAGATAGTAGGACTCGGTAATAAAGCGATTGAAGAGGCAAAAGAACGAGTTCGTAGCGCGATTACTAACTCTTTCCTTGAGTTTCCCAAGAAGCGTATCACGATCAACCTCGCTCCAGCCGAACTTCCGAAGGACGGAGCGCACTACGACCTCCCTATCGCGTTGGCAGTCTTGTGCGTTAGCGGTCAACTGCGACAGAAGGAGCTAGATCATGCAGTTTACGCGGGAGAACTAGCCTTAAATGGCGACCTACGTGCAATTAAAGGTGTCATTAATGTAGCTGAAACAGCGAAACAAGCCGGGTATACACGAATATACATACCCAAGGCGAACGCTGAGCAAGCAAGTCTTATTCATGATATTGAAATCATCCCCGTCACCTCTCTGAAAGACTTATATCTTCACCTTAAAGGCGAAGTCGTGTTACCTCCCTATATGCAACAACCCCTCGCTGCGACAACTCCTCGCCTTACGCACCCCTTACTTGACGACATATACGGACAAGAGCAGGCCAAGCGAGCACTTATCATTGCTGCTGCGGGACATCATAATATACTCCTTACTGGCTCCCCTGGTGCAGGTAAAACAATGCTCGCCAAAGCCCTCGCTAACCTCTTACCAGCGCTCAGTGATGACGAGCGGGTTGCTACGACAAAGATGCATAGCCTCGCAGGTGAAGTTAATGATGAAATTATGACCAAGCGCGCTTTTCGCTCACCACACCACACTGCTAGTCGTATAGCGATGGTTGGTGGTGGCAATCGTCCCAAACCTGGCGAGATCAGTCTTGCGCATTTAGGAGTACTCTTCCTTGATGAATTACCTGAGTATCCTCGCTCAACCCTCGAAGCATTACGACAACCCCTTGAAGATAGAAAGATCGCTGTCAGTCGTGCGGGTGGACACATAACGTATCCGGCAGACTTTATGTTAGTTGCCACAATGAATCCCTGCCCCTGCGGTTTTTATGGTGATAGCTCAAAGGAATGCTCCTGTACGAGTAACCAAATTTCGGCTTACCAAAAGCGCTTATCTGGACCACTACTCGATAGGATTGATCTAATTGTACATGTGTCACGAGTTCCAAATGATACATTACTAAATACAATTGAGTTGAGTAAATCACAACATATGCAAGCAAAAAATCTCATTGATTTTGCGTTAGAAAAACAACATAACAGATATAAGAGTAGTCTTAAATACAACGCATCTATTACAAGTAGCCTGGTTACTAAGCATATTCCCCTGCCACCTGAAGCGAAAAAACTTCTGGCCCGTGCCGCAGATAAGCTCGGGCTGAGCGCCCGAAGTTATTTTAAAATCATAAAAGTAGCTCGTACAATCGCTGATCTTGCTAGTGAAGAGGACGTCTCGGCAGCTCATATTAGTGAAGCCTTGCAGTACCGCGGTTAATAGGCTTGAAATACATAGCCATATCTGGTAGAATAGCTAGCGAGTAAACGCTCAAAAGGAGACGACGATCAGTACATCAATTCGTATCAATGAAGCAATTCGTGCAGATCAGCTACGTGTTATCGGACCCGACGGAGACCAACTTGGAATCCTTAGTCGAAGTGAAGCACTTAAAATAGCTGAGGAAGCAGGCGTTGACCTCGTTGAAATCTCTCCTAATGCAGATCCTCCTGTAGTAAAAGTTATCGACTGGGGTAAATACCAGTACCAAAAGATGAAAGAGCTACAAAAAAGCCGCAAGAATTCCAAGACCGCTGAGCTAAAGCAAATGCGCATGGGACTCAAGATTGGGGCTAATGATCTGGAGATCAAACTTCGCAAGATTCGTGAGTTTCTGAGCGAAGGACACAAGGTGAAGATATTGGTGGTCTTTCGCGGACGCGAGATGGCTCACCAAGAACTAGGATTTGTAATGATTGAAAAAATCGCCGCGAGCCTGGAAGAGTATGCAATATTAGAACAAAAGCCTCAGATGGCTGGCCGCAATCTGAGCATAGTTATAAGGAGTAAGTGATGCCAAAAATGAAAACCCATAAAGGAACCGCTAAGCGGATCAAAGTTACCAGCACTGGTAAGTTGACCCGTCGCCGCGCTTTTGGCGCACATTTGCTCGCAGGTAAAAGCAAAGGCCGTAAGCGAAATATTAAAACTACCGCACTTGTTACCGGTGCGATGGCTAAAAACGTTCGACGAGCGTTAGGAATCTAAGTTATGCGAGTTAAAAGAGGCGTTACAGCACGTGCAAAGCACAAAAAGATATTAAAACTAGCTAAAGGTATGCAACATGATCGTACTCGTTCATACCGATTAGCAAAGCAAGCCGTTATCAAGGCTCTTCGTTACGCATACCGTGATCGTCGTAACAAGAAGCGTGACTTACGTGGCACCTGGATCACCAGGATCAATGCAGCCGCACGCGAGCTAGGTGTTACTTACGGTAAACTTATTGCCGGTCTCAAGGCAAGCAACATCGAACTAGACCGTAAAGTTCTTGCAGAACTTGCTGTTAGTGAACCAAAAGCTTTCGCTGAAGTCGTTAAATCAGCAAAAATCTAGTTTAGATAAACTATCCTATTAAAAAATCGCTCAGATGAGCGATTTTTTAATAGGCAGTACATCGATAAGCCGGGTTCTGTCGAGGGTAATCATCTATCTAGCCGAATAGTTGCCTATTAGGTCAAGCGGATATCGGCCTGCGGACGAGCAGCCCTTAATGCAGACCTCCTTGCAGCTAACAGGGTTTACCTCCACGCCATGTCACCATGGAATGCTGTGAGCTCTTACCTCACTCGTTTCATCTTTTCCCTCTTTTCAGGGGGTAGTTTCGTTTCTGTGGCACTTTCCCTAGAGTTGCCTCCGGTCGCCGTTAACGACTGTTATTGCTCTACGCTGCCCGGACTTTCCTCTTATACCCGAAGGCACAAGCGATCACCTAATGAACTGCCTGCTAACAGTATACCAAAGTTAGATAGGATCGTTTTCATGTTCATCAAGGAACTTGTTGACCAATGCATCAGCCATTTTATTAAGTTCCCTCGGAACATGATGAAATTTCACGCTCTCAAACTGCTCTAAAAGTGCTTGAACACGCTCATTGATAGGCCATAGTTCTCTATTCTTAATCTTGTAAAGACCGTTAAGTTGATTGACGACAAGCATGCTATCTATTCGAAACTCCAAGGACTTCATGCCACGTTCAATTGCCTTCTCTAGACCCAAACGAACACCATGATATTCAGCCTGATTATTCGTCGTGATACCCAAGTATTCGCCCCCCTGATCAACAACAGCCTCACTATCCAGGATGACAAAGGCGGCTGCTGAGGGACCAGGATTGCCACGTGATCCACCGTCTGAATATATAATAATGTGTGATTTTTTTGTAGTATTTTCGTCTACATTTCGATATGTGTTATTATCTTGAACTTGTGAGTCATGAGTTGCGATATTTAAACCCAACAGATAAAATGCACTGTCTCTGAGTTCATTTTGTTGTATTTCTGACGTCGTTTTCCATTCATACTGGTCATAACTTCGACCTAAATTTACAGGTGTTTGCTCAGTAACAGTATTAACGGAATACACAATAAAGATATGCTGAATGTCACCTTCTTCGCGATTATTCATAGACATCACGTCCTTGAGTTGTACGGCCTGAACATCTATACCAACATCATTATGAAGATGCCGTCGTATGCCATCATCAGGCTGTTCGTCATCCTCCAAGGTACCACCAGGTAACTCATACTTACCAACAATACCAGGGCGTCCCTGTGACCTGCGTAAGAATAATGTCTTGTCTTGATTCTGGATGATAGCCTGTACGACGACTCTTTGTTTCATGGTAACTGTTCTTTCTATTTTTGTATCATGCTTGTGTGTATAGTGTACCACTACTGTTATGGATTTAGGAGCCACTCTCGAGACACAAAAAATCCCAGGGGTTGCTTTCGACGCTTGATATTCCCAACCGTAAAGGCAAGGTGGGTACCCGCAAATCATCTCCACAGAAATGAATAATTTTGAGTTCCCTATCTATATGATAATTCAGGAAAATCATGCACGCCTAGGCTTACCCTGGGATACTTCTATTATAAACCTAAACGGCGAAGATGTGGCTGAAGACTGCAATAAAAAAGTTAATAACAGTGGCCATAAAAGTACCTAAAGTAGATCCGGCAACGAGAACAATCACGAACACGACAACGATGCCATATCGTTCAATTACTTCCATACCACGCTTAATGAACTCAGGGGCAAGCGCATATAGGACACGTGATCCATCGAGTGGAGGTATCGGTATCAGATTAAATATAAAGAATCCTAGATTTACCGATACTAATGCACTAAAAATTTGACCCTCAATAGTGTGTACCGGTGGCATGCCAACTAACGTCCAAACACCAAAACTAATAAATGCGATTATGAAGTTCGTCAGTGGTCCAGCTAGCGCAACTAAGGCGGCTCCCCATTCTCCAAAACGAACATTATAGGGGTTAAATGGCACAGGTTTTGCTCCACCAAATATAGGTAATCCCGAGACAGCCAAAATAATCGGTAGGATAATCGTCATAAATGGATCGATGTGTTTAATAGGGTTAAGGCTTAGTCGTCCCTGGGCTTTAGCGGTATCATCACCTAACCAGTACGCAACAAAACCGTGCATTGCTTCGTGAAAAGTCATCGAAAACAAAATCACACCTAAAACGATGGCAATATAGACAATATCAATACTCATTAATTCTATTATAACGTAGTTGTAGTTCAAAAAGCCCAACCGCGGGTGGCGTTCGATGGGGCAACACCCGCTTTTGATGTTTCTAAAAGAAAATCAAAAGAAGGGGTAAATCGGACGACAGGACCCGAGGGGCCTTTACATCTCTCACCTCTTGACTTAACAGTGACCAAAATGTATACTAATACAGATTGTTAAAAATAAGTGGAAGTAAGACTATGGCAGCACGATGTGAACTAACCGGCAAAGGCAAACAATTTGGCCACAATGTGAGCTTCTCTTTACGTCGCACTAACCGCGTTTTCAAACCAAACCTCCAGAAGAAGACTTTTGAGTTCAACGGTCAGAAAATGACTATGATTCTCAGCACTCAAGCTATTCGTACGCTTAAGAAAAAAGGTATCTTAGCCTAACTCTATCTTTATAACAAAAACCTCCCGTTTGGGAGGTTTTTTAGTTCAATACTATGTTAACTACGAGTCAACTCAACAACTGTAAGAGTCGTAGGGATTACTGCGGTGCTTTTAATTTTATACTTAGCAATCGTTTCGACCGGGGCACCCAATTCACTGACAAATTGAGAAAGATCATCTTGTGGCACCTCGTAAGTTAATGCCTTATCTGCATAATGAACAGGAATAACGACCTTAGGGTCGATCTTGCTGACTAGACTAGCGGCGCCGGTGGCATCCAACGTGTAGCCATTACCACCAACAGGGATAATCAAGATATCAAGCAGCCCAAGCTCCTCCAGCTGATCGTCGCTGAGTTTCTCGTAAATATTGCCAATCAGACCAATTCGGACATCGCCTACTTCAATTCGATACATTGTGCTAAGAAGTGGCTGTCCCTCGGCGTCTAGATGACGCTGGGCAGGAATTCCTTTTATATCAAAATCAGCAACACCGTATTCACCTGGGCCCTCGATAAGTAATTTAGCGTCCTGTCCATTGGTCGCGAAACGTACTTCAGTCGCTATTTCAACTGCGTCTTTAATCACAATATCCTTTAATCCAACAATCGATAATTTCGGGTCAATTACGAGCGTTGCCTTTTTTGTTGCGATGAGCAGCGTGTTGCCACCTTTATATTCAATATCAAACATGTGATTCCCCTTTTACTTCTGGTCTATTAGGACGTTATCTTTATCAATGACGACAGTATACTTACCATTTAATATTTCCGTAATGAACCTATCCCGAATACTCAATCGGTAATAGAACTCATCATATGATAACACGGTGTAATTGATATCACGACCTTCACCTTTTTCTATTAATTTAATAGCGGCTTTTACCTTGGCAGCCACGAGATTTCCAACTAATACGACATCGACTTGGCTAGAAGATCCACGGACAAGCACACCAGCGAATAGAGCAAGCCTAAGGCCTGGAATCGCACGAACAGCGATACTATATTCATCCGATGAACTATCATCGACAAGAGGCGCGATAGTAACCTCACTGATATTATCACCAAAAATTGCGCGAAGTGGTACGTAATAATCATATCGCTGATTCACTTGGTAGTAGAGTTTGTTATCAGCACTGTCGCTGGTAATGATACCGACTTCCAGCATATTGGAGAGTTCGCGACGAACTGAATTAATCTGTTCGTCGATTTTGCGTGTTATTTCGCGCACATAAAAAGATTGACCTGGACTGTTCAGGAATAGATGCAATAATTTTACCCTTGTTTTTGAACCAAATAATGCGTCAATCATGCGTATCCCCCTGGTAACTTTCGTGTTCTATAATACCACGATTACGCAGTACTAGCGAGCTGATCAGACAAATATGTGTTCGCTCTACCTAAGTCAT
The DNA here is from genome assembly GCA_028286365.1 of Candidatus Saccharimonadota bacterium. Lineage (GTDB taxonomy): Bacteria > Patescibacteriota > Saccharimonadia > Saccharimonadales > Saccharimonadaceae > UBA1547. The sequence goes on from JAQBRR010000001.1 coordinate 21,264, forward strand.
CCCAGTGAATAAACTTATTACGTTTTAGCCATGTCAGCTGACGCTTTGCAAGTCGCCAGTCAACGATTGCTGCCTGACTTTTTAGTTCATTGAATGTGACCTCATTTTGCAAATATTGACGTACCAATGGGTAGATATTTGACGTCATTGATTCCGAATTCCAGCCATATTTTTTGCCCAATTTTATTGCCTCTTCTACGACTCCGTTTTCTAACATTTGTTCGATTCTTGCTTCAATTTGGTCACGTAGCTTATTTTTGTCCGTTGTAATTCCAACAATAATATTTTTATAAATCGGTGTTCTATTCGGTGTAACATTAGCTGTAGAATTCTCAATTGCTCGTATAATATAACGCTTATTTTTATCGTTTTCAGGAAGGTTAATCCGATGCTGCTCACAGTAGTCGTAAAGTTCATCTAACGACATCTGTTGTAATTCTAACCTCAATTTTTCATTTACAACACCGCCAAATTGATAGCCAAAAAAGACTGCATCAATATACAAACCTGTGCCTCCTACCAAAAACGGAATATGACCCCTCCCACGTATTTCTACTATCTTTTGGTCAGCATATTTCTTGAAATCAGCCGCCGTAAAACGATCTCCAGGCTCGACCAAGTCGAGTCCCCAATGTGGTACTAATTTTTGCTCAGCTTGGCTTGGCTTGGCAGTAGCAATATCGAGGCCCCTATAGATCGTTCGAGAGTCTGCACAAATAATTTCACCATTAAAACGCCTAGCAAGATCAGTAGCAAGACTCGTTTTACCACTCGCTGTGGGGCCAACTATCACAACAAGAGGTAGCTCTACAGATTCGGCTGCCATCTGTGTTCCTCGAAATTATCAACAATGTGGTTCGTGCAGGTTATGCCTTCTTGAGCTAGTAACTGCGCTTGGACTTCCCTACCGCCATAAAAGCCTGAAGCAAGCCCTCCGAACCGATTAACTAACCTGTGCCACGGTAAGTTAGAGTCACCGTAATGTGCTACTCCGCCGACAATTCGAGATGCATGCGCATGACCAGCGAGGGCCGCCAGATCGCCATATGTCGTCACTTGACCATAGGGTACTTGTGCCATCAAGCTCTCTATTTTGTCGCGAAAACTATTATCAACCATGCCTATAGCTTCTGTAGATATGTAGCCAGCTCGTCGAGTTTAAACTTCTCTTCGCCAGATTGAGTCCGAACGCTAACTTCTCTATTGTCTTTATCTTGTTGTCCGATAATTAGCTGCACGGGAATTTTCCAGGTTGTAGCTTCGCGAATTTTCTTGCCTAACGACTCGTTACGATCATCTAAACTGTATCGAATTTCGTTATACTTCACAGGTTTCATTAGTGTTAGCCCGTCTAGAACGGCCTTAACCTCGTCAACATAATCGAGGACCGTATCGTTAATCGTTAGGATGCGAATCTGTTCGGGCGCAACCCAGAACGGGAACCAACCAGCGGTGTGCTCGATAAAGACGCTCAGGAAGCGCTCAATCGAGCCCAAGAGTGCACAGTGGATCATCACAGGTGTTTGGGCATTACCTTCCCCGTCCGTGTACTGCAAACCGAAACGACCTGGCTGTACAAAGTCGAGCTGGACCGTTGCTACTTGATGCTCACGACCAATCGCATCGGTCGCCATAAAGTCGATCTTAGGACCGTAAAAGGCAGCTTCACCATCTTGCTCAAAGTAATCTAATTCATTTGCCACAACTGCAGCCTTTAATTGTTCTTGGGCAGAATCCCACAGTGATTGCTCACCAAGATATCCATCACCACCGTCGCGGTATGACAACCTGACACGTAAGTTCATGTCGATCGTGCTATATAGTTCGCGTGCACTCGCGAGTAGGTTGTTGATCTCGGTCTCGATCTGATCAGGACGACAAAATACGTGGCTATCGTCCTGCGTCAGCGAACGAACACGGTTCAAGCCACCTAATTCACCCGTTTTTTCATCACGGTAATCAGTAGTCGTTTCCAGGTACCTAATCGGCATATCACGGTAACTCCGTGGGCGACTAGCATATATCTGTGTGTGGTGCGGACAGTTCATTGGCTTTAAGGCCATTTTGTCGTCTGTTTCCTGACTTGTAACGAGGAATAGTTCGTCGCCAAATTTAGCCCAGTGGCCAGATGTCTCATATAGGTCAGTCTTGGTAATGTGCGGCGTCCATACTTTCTGGAACCCAAACCCTAGACGTAACTGATTAGAATAGCTTGCAAACAAGTCGCGCAGAATCGTCCCACGTGGCGTAAATAGCGGCAAGCCCGCACCAACCAGTTGAGAAACCGTATAGATATCAAGTTCTTTGCCCAAGCGTCGGTGATCGCGTAGTTTGGCTTGTTCTAGCATCTCAAGGTGCTGGTCTAATTCCTCCTGAGTCGCAAATGCGACACCGTAGAGACGCTGCATTTGAGGGTTCTTCTCGTTACCTCGCCAATAAGCGCCAGCGACGCGAAGTAACTTGAATACGCCGACGTCCTTGGTGTTTGCAACGTGTGGACCACGACACAGATCGACAAAATTACCATTTTTGTAAAATGATACGTTTTCAATTGCTGATTTGCCATCAGTCGCTAGCCCTAGTTCGCTCAAATCTAAGTCCTTAGCGACGGTCGTACCAGAGCGCTTCAGGTCGTTTAATAATTCCTCTTTGTATGGCTGCTTGTTCTGTTTAGCCCAATCAATTGCCTGATCTATCGGCATCTCAAATCTCTCAAAGTCATCACCATAGCCAATGATGCCACGCATTTCCTTTTCAATCTTGGGAAAGTTCGCTTCTGATATCTTGATTTCACCTAGGTCAATATCGTAGTAAAACCCATTTTCAACCACTGGACCGACACCAAACTTAGCCTCCGGCCACAGGCGTTGCACTGCAGCAGCCGTGATATGTGCGAGGCTGTGCCTCATTGCGTGTAATTGTTCGTCGTTCATATCGTTACTCCTTTTGGTAAATAAAAAACATGCGATGACTAGGTTTAAATCACTTTAAATCTATATATCGCATGTCTCGGGTCCACTGTTTAGGTAGACGGTTCCACCGGACTTTTACTTGTGAGAGACGTTTCGTACATCTACACGCCCACGGAACTCGGCAGATGGTTGGGCTGCGTCATCGTTCAAACTTATAATACCACATTCTTGCCTCTTCACCCCTATTTTGCTATCCTGTATAGAGTTCACGGGTCCTTAGCTCATTTGGCTAGAGCGCCTCATTGACGTTGAGGAGGTGAGAGGTTCGAATCCTCTAGGACCCACCATATTTATTTGAAGACCTCATCGAGGTCTTCAATTTATATAGTAGCTAGTACGTAAGCTTGTACATATACGAGTGTAGTCAGGACATACAAGAAGACACTAATTACTATAGTGGCGAGTACTTTATATTTACTAATCCAGCCTTTAAGGCCTTTAATTCTTGGAAACCAGTATCCAATAAATATAGAAGCGGGAATAAATGGCCAACTAGCCTGAATAATCCATGGCAAACCTGGACTTGCATCTTCTGCAAAGTGGCTCATTGATAAGCCGACTATTAATCCAACCTGAACGAGGATCGACAGTGTTATAACGGCCGCTATATCTTTATTTTTCATATTTTTAGTTTATCATAAGCACGTTATCAAGCTCGTACCTAGGTGTCTTAAATAAGGGATGTACAAAGATCATCATACGTAGAATCTATCGCCCCACTTGTCAGGGGCGCTTTTTATTTACCCACTATTCCAATAAGTTTTCCACCCACCTATTTCTATCTGTATGCATAAGCGTATATCATGGGATGAATATTGGTTGAATACCTGTACCATTGACAATATTCATCGCTTATGCTAATATGTATGTATGGTTAAGAAACAACAGATTGACCCCCTTCCTCCAACCTCACAACTTGAACGCTTCGTTCTGGGTTTTGAGTACGACAAGACACTACAGGAAGTAAGGCGTGAAGTACGTGTTCGTACTGACAAAGGCGCTTAAACTAACATTCGCTCATTAGCTAATACCCCACTCGGAAACGAATGGGGTATTTTATTTGCCTAAGCCTACGTGTACTTAAGAAGGTGTATCTATGTGTGTATGCTTTAGCTCTTTGGCATGTTGCCTGGCTGCCTGAGCAGACTCATGCGTTGCTTTGTCTGTTACATCAAACTTATCTAGGTATTTACCAAGGAATAAGCGCCCCTGTGAATAGAGTGCTGAGCCTGCGCTATAGCCTACCGCGCTGATCGGCATCAGGAACCATTGAAGGATCATCCAGATGGTTCGGTGGCGCTTGTAACGCGCTGGACGTGGAGGAAGTAACTTAAATGCAAGGAATACTGTAATCAATAGCCCAATAGTGGCAATCTGTTGCATTGAGCTAATCAGATCTGGTAATTGGTGTGCAACGGGGTCTCGGAACGCCTGTGCATTGATAAGAAGTGGCACCCAACCACCAAATGCAACAAGAATAGAAACACTCGCAAGTGTTATATGGCCGTCTAACAGTCGTAGAAAGCGTCCAAAGCCTCCGAAAAACGAAACGTTGCGATCACGCGTGAATACACGAACAGCCACATATGGGACGTCTGAGGCACCATATGCCCATCTTCGAAGCTGAATAAACTGCGCCTTCAGAGTCTTTATGTATGTATTCGAGAGTACAGCATCCTGATAGATTGGCACATACAGGGGTAGAACGGCATAGTTACCGTTAAAATAGAAGTAGCTTCGCCAATACTGATGACCGTCTTCGACGATAGTACGCGTGCTCCAAAAGTCCATCTCAACCAGCGCATCCATTGGTTGTGAATGAGATGCAAAATTACGAAGCGCATGGGGGCGCATTGAACTGATAATATTCCAAAATGAGTTACCTGTCGCGACGACACGCATCAGCGCTGGTGCATCCCAGATATTACTAAAAAACAAAGACACAGGCTGGTACGAAAGGTGTTTACGATCTTCGTGAACAACATATTCGTACGTTAAATAGTCAAAGTAAGTTGAGTGAGGTCGATTGTCGCTATCAAGCGTTGTGACGATGACGTCTTTGTATTCGATACCTTGTGTTGGTAGCCAATCACGCATATATCGTCCTGCATAGGTAATGTTGCCACCTTTACCTATTACTTCGTCAGGTAGATCATCGGGATGCTCAATCAGATGAAATGAGTGAAATTTGCTACCGAACTCTTTCTTTAAACGTTCGGCTGTCTCTTTGATAGCATCACCGCCTCGTTGTTCATAGGCGATAGCAATGATCAAATGTTTTTTATCATACGTCGTATCAAGAACAGATTGGATTGTTGGCTGCAAAATCTCGTATGCCTCATTGTAGGTCGCGATAATTACGAGGTTATAAAGACTAGATGGCTGCGGAAAAGCCTGGGGATCAGCCGACATGAGCCGTAAATTATCAGTGTGAGACCCCATACCATAGGCATGCGCCTTAGAATGCTGTAAACGTTCAAATGACTCCACGGGATTCTCTAGATCCTGTAGACGTCCTCGCCAATCAACTTTTTGTGACTTTTCTAGCCTGTTACGTCCCCCGACAGTGTGATAAGCAATTCCAACGGCCTTAACAAGTAGTGTAATAATGATAAGCATCAAGTAGATAGCTGCAAGAAGTGGGCTCAGGAGTGATAACACGACAAGTAGTAATAGTGCGCCGTAGCTCAGCGTCGCTGGTAACATCTCAAACAGGCGATACTTGAGCGTTCGCTTACCAAGCGGTAGTTCAAGATCAATCACGCTTTATACCGAGCAGACATTGATGTTTACGTAAATATTGATAACGGCATAGGCGGTCATCCAAGCGAGAATAACGATAGCAATTCCAAACCATGCAAACAAAACAGCCAGTGCATGGCCCTTTATCATCAGTAGCTTAACGGCTAACGTGATATGTAGAGCCGCAGCGAAAAGACCAAATGCGCCAAATGTCAGTAGGTAGTACCACTGATCTCGATACAAATGAGTAATTCCAAAAGCCGAACAGTGTGATACAAGTTGTAATTCACTCGGGTGGACACTGAGTCCAATGTATATAGCAAAACTAATCGCGAGTAGCGCTAAAATACTAGATAGCACTAACAGATAGCGGTCAGCTAGTAATGAGTTCAAGGAATCTTTAATAGTTTTTTTCATGACATTGATATATGGAGCCGCTGTCCGGAATCGAACCGGAGACCTACGCTTTACGAAAGCGCCGCTCTACCAACTGAGCTACAGCGGCGCACTCGGGCGATCACTGGATATTATAGCATTCTAGGGCATGAAAATAAACGCCCTCTCCCCTGTTGCCTCGTCGACCGAAAACTGTTAGAATACGTGAAGTTCACTCGAATATATGTGCTCGTAGTGAAGGGGTTATCACGCCTCCCTGTCACGGAGGAGATCGCCGGTTCAAATCCGGTCGAGCACGCCAAGCATTGATTTAATACCGCTTTTGTGGTATTATTTTTTTACAAGTAAACCAAAACAAAAAATGTTCAATGAAAGCACCGACACAAAGCAATGACAAATACCAATGAAGATACTTCTGTAAGACGAGCCGACGATGAGACCTTTAGGGTATTATCCGATGAAGAGCGTGAGCAACAGCTACTCGCTCTTGCCGATGCATACACGAGCGATGTAAATCAGGATAATCTACCTCTTGATGAATACAAGGTAATTGATCAAAAATGGGAAAAGAAGCTACGAGAACTCGGTGTCCGTAAGACTAATAATCTTCATGTGTGGTTTTCATCTGAAACTGGTCCGCTCAAGGCCTTCTATGACATCCATGGCAAGGATACGGAAAAAACAACTCCTGCGGTTATTTATCTCAGACAGCTACAAATAGATGAACCAGAGTTGTATGCAGCGTGCGTTGAAGCTGATAAAGAGAATGCCGAAGCTTTTGCAGATTGGCTACGTAAGACCGGAGGTATGGGCCCTCAGACCGTCGATCATACGCGAGCGAGATGGACACTTGATCTACGCATGACGACAGCTTTTGATCATATGCTCACCTACCCCGGTGCGAGTGAAGAGCTCCTCGATACGTTAGATATTTAAACTTTTGTTACTGGCTTGTAACGCTCTGCAACAAAGTCCCAGTTGACTACATTCCACCACGACTTCACATAATCATCGCGTTTATTTTTATAATCTAGGTAGTATGCGTGCTCCCATACGTCTAGCCCAAGAAGAGGCGCAGGTAGACCTTGAATAAGTGGGCTATCCTGGTTAGCCGAGGTAATAATTTCAAGATTTGGTTGTAACCATGCCCAACCGCTTCCAAAGACCGCAAGTGACTTCGTTGTAAATTCATCTACGAAAGCTTGGAATGATCCGTATTTTTCAATAATAGCTGTCGCTAATGCTCCCGTTGGTTCGCCACCACCTTGTGGTGACATCCACTCCCAAAAAAGGCTGTGGTTATAGTGTCCACCACCGTGATTTCTAACCGCCTGACGTATACTTTCAGGTACCGCTTCGAGACCAATAAGTAGCTCTTCGACCGTTTTACCCTCTAGCTCAGGCACGCTTACGATCGCAGCATTTAGCTTATCGACATAGGTTTGGTGATGTTTATCATGATGAAGTTGCATGATATCTTTACTGATATACGCACCGAGCGCGTCGTAATCGTATGGTAAATTTGGTAGTTTAAACATAATGTCCTCCTATTAGTTATTAGTTCCTGTTCCTGTTGCTGTCGTTGGAATAGAAATGTATTCGGTTACCTTATTAGTCTTCTTCAGGTTATCAAGACGTTTTGTGAATTCAGTAAGAGGAATTTGGATGTATTCGTAACTTACTTGTGTATCATTTATGTCGAGTACTCGAATGAGATAGTAGCCATCACCTGCTGAGGTTGTTGTGGATTTTATAACACCTGACACTTCACCCTTTTGCATTTTGCTCGCTGCTGCAGCTAGGCCACCGTCCTGGTTAGTTTTAGGTACAAGGCCCGGCGCACCATATACTGTTTGGACACCACCGAGTGCGTTTGTGGTCGCAACAATTGATTGAAAGTTACTATTAGGTGCTTTCACTTGAACAGCCAACGAAACGCTCATTTGGGTTGCCGCCGTATCAATTGTGAAGGCAACTTTCTGACGAAGTAACTCATCACTAAGAACGTGTCGGTATTCATCAGGGCTCCAGCCTAAAATATCGAGAATCGAGGCATCATACGTTTGTTGTGATATTTCACCGTCTGAAGATTGGCGCTGAGCTGTTAAATAAGTATTTAGCTCGTCATCGGTAACAGTCAAATTAAGCTGCTTGGCTAGTTTTGCACCGTATGCATCAGCAATGACGGCCTCCATGGCCTTCTCTTTATGGTAGTCCGCCTGACGTTTGCCATCTTCGCTGTTAATGTTAATTTGTCCCTGTTGTTCAAGATTATGAATTGCACTGCGATAGCGCATCAGATAATCACCATAAAGCACGGGCTGACCATCGACGTTTGCAACTGGAAGTGGCAAAACGCGGGTCACGTTGTAGACAAATGTACTCGTATTCTGAACAAGATATAGCTGCCACCAGCCGACTGCGGCAAGGAGAATAATAGAGGCAATGCTAATAATAATGGCATTAATAACCAATTTGTGACGTGCGTATTGAATAGGATATTTGAACCGTCGTCCTCCTGCGAGGATTCGCTCACGATGCTCAGCAACCGTTTCATTCGTAATGCGTGAAGAAACCTCTACACCCTTTTTACGAAACTTAGATAGTAACTTCTTCATGCTCTCCTTGATTCTTAACGGCACTATTTACCGCATTTTGTAGCTTATTGAATATTTTGTCAGGATGTTCGACTTGATGAATGACAAGATCACCAACAAACGTCTGAATAACGATGGTTCCATACTGGAAAACTTCACCGCTGAATCCTGGTATATTATAGCTTATGTTTTGAATCTTGGACAGGTGAAGCTCGATGACGTCCTTACCAAATAGCCCGCGCTGTGTCACCTGCCTTATCCGCTGGTCTGTGACGATATAGATCGTGAAATACCACAAAATAAAGTGATAGAAAAAGAGAATGAGCCCAAGAGCAAATCCTCCAACTGGTAACCAATAGAGCTCAATATTGCTCTGCCAGATGAGCATTGGAATCGCAGTGATCAAAAGGGGTATCAGCAATAGGTAAAAGCCCTTACGCATAGCAATAATATGTCGGCGAAAGATAAACAATAATTGTTCATCATCACGCTGACCGTCGAAGTCAGGCTGCGTTTCTGATTCGTTAGATATATCTTCTTTACTCATAATCTTTGGTACCCCGGGCAGGAGTTGAACCTACAACCTTATCCTTAGGACGGATCTGCTCTATCCAGTTGAGCTACCGAGGCATATCCTACCTCATTGTAGCATGATTCATAGCAGTTACCTCTGTTAACGAGTGAACTTCTCGTTCAATACGCTGTAGTCGTACAGTTCGTCTTCAGAGAACCAGTGTGGAATTTCTTTCTCGGCATCGCTCGCATCACCTGATGCATGAATAAGGTTTGGAATCCCCTTCTTGTGAGCATCACCATAGCCATAACTCATATGTGAGTAATCGCCACGAATCGTGCCTGGAGCTGATGATTTTGGTTCGGTTGAACCAACCAACTTTCGGACTAACTCGACAGCTTCAACGCCTTCAAATACCATCGCAATGACTGGACCTTGGCTCATCATATCAAGTACATTGTCGAATGTTTCTTGTCCTCGGCGTGTAATTACCTGGCCAATCTCTTCGTAATGCTTGTAATAGTGTTTTTGGTCGGGCGCTAGCATTTTTGTGCCAACGATCTTTAGACCAACACGTTCAAATCGACTGAGAATTTCACCGACAACACCTCGTTGTACAGCATCAGGCTTAAATAATATTAGTGTTCTTTCGACAGTACTCATTCAATTTCTCCTCTTATAATTACCCTTATTGTACCAAAAGTACTACGGTGATGATAGCAGCAAGGCCGATACGATACCAACCAAATAAAGCCAGACTATGACGTGCAAGATAGCGCATCATAAAACCAACCGCAAACAAACCAGCGATAAGGGCGGCAAAGTTGCTAATCAAAAGCATTGATAAATGCGTCATCATATATGCTCTTTCGGTTGATCCTGCGAAAAGCTTCAACATCACACCCAGCATGATTGGCAGAGATGCCAAGAAGCTATACTCAGCAGCTGCAGCTGGACTTAGGCCTGCGAGTCGCCCCGTTATGATCGTCGTCCCAGAGCGAGATACACCAGGAATGAGTGCCAATACTTGGACGATACCGATGATTAATGCCTTTACTGGGCTTAACTTTTCACCACTTTCAACAGGCTTTGCCATCGGTAACTTCTCAAGGATAACCATGACGAATCCAACAACAGCGAGAGCAACAGTAACGACAACAATACTCCCAAAGAACCATGATGAGTTAATAAAGTCTGATAAGACATATCCGACGATACCCGCAGGTACTGCTGTAATAAGAATATTACGAGCCAGTGTTACGTTCTTTTTTACAAAAATGTCATGAAGGATAGATACAATTTTCTTACGAAAGTATACAAGTAATGCAAGCGTCGTTCCAATATCAATAAATTCGAGAAAAAGATGGTCTGACGCTCCTGAAAAGAGTGTTTGAGCAATTACTAAATGTCCGGAGCTACTAACCGGAATAAACTCCGTTAGGCCCTGGATAATCCCCAAAATAATAATTTGTATCGTATGCATCTCAACTATTGTACCGACTTATCGACTTTTAGGCTATGCTTATTATATGTACATGTCAGAGTTGTTACTCGAATACATTGAACACTTGGAAGTTGAGGGTGGTCGTTCCGCGCGTACTGCCGAGAACTATACGCTCTACTTGGAACGCTTCGTCGAATTTACGAATGACATTACTGTTGAAAAAATTACATCAGAGATAATTCGTAAGTATAGACTGTGGCTGAATCGTTACAAGAATGGTAACGACGACGAGTTAGCAACGATCACCCAGAGCTATCACCTTATTGCCCTACGTGGTTTCTTAGGATACTTATCTAAACGTGACATCGTGAGTCTATCGCCTGATAAAATCGAACTACCCAAGACAGCCCGTAAGCAAGTTACTTTCCTCGACTATGACGAAGTGGAACGCCTGCTTGATCAAATTGATACATCTTCAGAAGTTGGACTGCGCGACCGTGCGATTATTGAACTCCTCTTTTCTAGTGGCCTGCGTGTATCAGAATTAGTTAATTTAAACCGAGACCACATCAACACCAAACGCCGAGAGTTCATGGTGCGTGGTAAGGGCCAGAAGGATCGCCCTATCTTTATTAGTGAAGCGGCAGCTAGTCAGGTCGACGATTACCTCGCAAAACGTACCGATACCTTGCCTCCCCTATTTCTGAGCTATAGTCGCAACAATATCACAAGTAATACTGGCAACTATAGGCGATTAACCGCCCGAAGTATTCAGCGTATCATTATGAGTTATGCACGCCTTGCTGGTATCACCAAACACGTTAGTCCACACACAATGCGCCATAGCTTCGCCACTGACCTACTCATGAACGGTGCAGATCTGCGTAGTGTGCAAAGTATGCTGGGTCACAGCAACATCAGTACAACTCAAATCTACACACACGTCACCGATCAGCATCTCAAAGAAATCTACGAAAAGTTTCATAGCTCTTAGCTATGGCGTACAACTGTTTGAATAATCACTAGCCTTGTAAGTTATAACAAAGTTTTTACAGAAGTTACCTGTAAGATCAATAGCGGCTTCTGGATAAATAAAACTACTGTCTGTTAGTGTAACTCGAGTACTAACACGCCTGTATAGATCGTTGGCCCGACCTGTTGAATCGATGCTTGGCTGTACGTTATCAAAGTTTACCAGTGATGAACCGTTATACAACGTCACACTATAATTTGATGCATTATATAGTGCGCTTAGCCGCAAGAAAGCTGTTGGACTCCCACCATTGATTGGCGTTGGCAAATCAAGCTTAACACTACAAGCAAACCCACCACCACTGAGGCTGCCATTACAACTCACCGGTACTGGGGCTCCGCCTGCGGTCAAGCGAAAATCCTTAGTGACAAATGAAACTTCATCAACTGTCGTATTAACCGTGCCTTTCGTACCTGTTGGGTATAAGAATACTGTGTTTGCGTTACTCTGGCCTAAAGCGTTCGTGTTATCAAAATCCGTTTCGCTGAAGCTCGATCCAAACTGCATAAGTTGTGTACGCATAATCGATGGGCGATCTGGTCCCCACCCCGTTGCCGTTTGGTTATATAGCGGAGGGTGAAGTGTAGCCGGGCTTCCGCCAACAGGTATCGATGCTATAGGCAACAAACTAACACTAAGGTTATTATTTGAAATATTTTTACTGTCATACCACTGGACCAGAACACTTGTAACCGTTGATTGACTCTTGATTGGAATGATCGCAGAAGCATTGGCCGATAGACTGCCAAGATAATTAGGAGTTTGCGTCTCTATCTTCACACACGTATAGGCTTGATCAAGCGTTGCGCTCCCGTTACCTTGCGCGACAACTGGTACTTCAGGCTTAGCGAGCGTAAGAGGATCGATAATATGTGCAAGTCCTTGGTTGCATGTCGCTGTACCTGTCGCTGGATCTATAGCAGTAAGATCCGTGTACGCCTGACTACAGGCTGCGACACCGTCTGTTGCACAAACATTTTGATACCTTAGAAGTGCACGTTTGCCGTCTTCAACTCCAGCCTGTGCAGAGTCAAGTGCACTCTGAGAAAGATCGTTTGTACTCGCCTGCTGTTGATCTGTCAGCATCAAACGAACAAAACCAACTGTTATCACTGTAATGAGAAGGGCTGAGAACAAAACAATTAGTAAGGATACAGCACCTTGTTGGTTATGGAGTTTACTCATTATTACCCTCTTTCTCATACTATTGGACCACACTTCCCGCACGAGCTACAATACTAAAGTTTTGCACAACACAGTATGAAAGATCAGCGCCGATTGTACCGGGAGCTTTGCAGGTACTGCGTCCATTTGTCAGAGCGTTCTGATCATTCGTACCAACATCAAACGTTATTGTATAGAGTTGCTGGCCAGTTAATGTATCGAGGGCAGACGTGGTCGTTGATATCGAAAAGTTCTGAATTGCCAAACTATGATCGCCGACATTGAGTAGTTCAGTCGCAGTAGTCGGATCGACCTTGAGAGCGAGATTTGTACAATAAGCAGCACTCGTATCATAAACTTTTACAAGTCTAATTGGACTGCTCGTAGCTGTGATTAGTAGCGCCTCATTTGTGTACAAATTACGAGTTGACGATGAACCAACCTGTATCGCAGATCCATAGTTCCATATATAACTGTATTGCCCTAAACATAGCCGTCCACCATATGGTGATGCCAGAGGCTGCTGGAAATAATGACTACCTGCGGTTTGACTGACCGAAAAAGGAACGCTCGCCGCAACGTTTGTTTGCAGTTCAGTTACAATACTTCGCCCAACTTGGCTTACATCTTTAACGATGATACCCCTGTTGTATATATTACTAATCTGGAGGATTGTCATCGCTATCGCAAGAAGCAATACAGATATAAAAGTCATCGCGAGCAGCAGCTCAATAAGTGTAAATCCTTTGTTTTTATTAACGTGGTTCATACAGCCTCACAATCGTTCCAAGTGTTACCGGTACTGGCTGACCTGGGCTATCCCAACATGCAAAAATATGAAAATCAATATAACCAATACTCGTCTGATTAGGATCGCCGCTTGTTATAGGATTATAGCTCACACCCTCAATCCATATACCCAATGAACCTGTCAGAGTGGTTCCTGTATAGGCCAATTGCGCGTACGTCTTAGCCGTTTGCAGATGTGTCGCATCTGCAAAGGTTGCAAGTTGTGTATTAAGTATAAAACTACCAGGAGCATAAGAGGTCGGACATGACGTAACACCAAGTGTTGAAAGGGTTGCAATAGGATGTGTCTTGATATTAGTCGACATAATTACCCACTGGCCAGCAGGAGTTGTATTCGCAAAGATCGTTCCAGCACGAAAGGCGGTAACATATGAACTATTCAAAAAACGGAGTGTTTCAGCCTGACTATTCATTTGATCACGTACTAAACTAATTTCTAGAGCCCTCTGTGATGAAGCCGAGCCCTGGTTCATAACTGCTAAGCCCCCCACTGCCACGAGACTAAATACGCTGACAGCAAATAATACCTCGATGAGCGTATCACCGCGGCTAAAAGTTATGCGCCTTCTTAACATTTTAGCCCACTCCCAAGTGCTGCACTTGTGTCATTTGATCGTGTCTCAACAGATGTTTGATCGGTTGCATACGCGTGAAGATAGACAGCCATGTTTAAGGATGCTAAGACAAGACCCTGTGAGTCGACACATATTGTACGCGCTTCTTGGCTCGGTGGTGTACCAACGCCAATCTTTAGCATTGCCTTCAGTTTGCCATTATTCATACTGCCTATTGCAGGTGGATTGTCAGCCGTAAAAGTATAAACCGACCCACTTTCTGGTGACCGGATTATCAGAATAGCAATTGACCTAGGCATTGGTGCGTTTGTTGGCGCACTAGGCTCATTCTGTGAACTAGTCCCCGCCACAGGCCATGCGATCACCGTCCCCCACGCCAGGCTATCAATCTGTTCGCTAACTGTTGAAAGTCCCAAAGTGTAGTTAGCTTTCAAATCACCAATATCACCGCTAGTCCCGTTAACGTCTGGAGGAGGGTTCGCGACAACCGTCGCTACAGTCGTAGCACCTCCATCAATCATAATATAACGGCCGATGAGAACACAGTCACTCTGGCCAGGATTCTGCGTCGTACCTGATTGTGTTGTTGCCGCTGAGGTATTACAGTTCCATGTACCATCCCGATCATTTTCAACGTTTGTAACAGCGCTATATTGGCTTTGTAAAAATGACTTTAGCGATGTTACGCTATCGTGATATCGCTGAATATTTAGTGACGTACCCACGCCAACCAATAGTCCAGCAATTAACATCCCTGTAATAGCCAGGAAAAGCATGGTTTCGATGATCGTAAATCCAGCGTTATGAGAAGTGCCCATTTGGCATCATTATAGCATAAGCACTAAGGCGATATAACCCTTATAAAAGGCTACTAATGTACCAATCTACAAGAGATAGCCCAACGAGCTGCGCGACAATCGTACCTAGGATAAGTAATGGACCAAAGGGAACGTGTGAATTACGCTTTAGTTTGCCACTAATCATCCCGGGAATTACGATAATGCATCCTATGAGATTCGCTGCAAAGATAGCAATAAACGCAAGTTGATAGTCAGCGAGAAGTAGCGCAAGACCAAATCCCAATTTGATATCTCCAAAACCAACCCACCTACCTTTTGAAATCTTATATAGAACAAAGTACAGACCACTGAGAATGAGAACCGATCCACCAATACTTGCAAGCGTGCTAGCAATATCACTCGACAGGAGGACTGCGATGACACTGCTTAGTACCCCTAACCCAATGATCAAGAAATTTATTTTGTCCGGTAGCAAAAACCACTTTGTGTCGTATAAAAATAAAATTGCAAAGCCAACGCCTGCTACCAGCCATATTATAAGACGTGTGATCTCTAGAGGATTTGCCAGCGAATATGGCCAAAACATATACGACAAGACAAAAAACAACGCAACACCAAGTTCAATAAGCGGTTCAACGTAGCCGATCGGCTTGCGGCAGTTACGACACTTACCGCCGAGGCTGATCCAGCTAACGAGCGGAATAAGATCATACCACCTGAGAACATATGAGCAGTGGAGGCACTGCGAACGGTCATTAACTACAGTGGCTTCGGTCAGTTTTTTGAGCTTCTTGTACTCACTCTTGTCATACTCATCGCCGTTCTTTTTGTCTTCAACTAGTTGCCTAGACCGCAAACGCCAAGTCATTGCACCTGCAAAGCTTCCGAGACACAAGCCGACGAGCACAAGAGCAATGTAGATGACAGCTATTTCCATACTTCTATGATATCAGATCTAGTTCGTCTGACAGTAGACGGATCCCGTAGACGGACCGCTTTCAAGCCCAACAGCGATTGCTGATTGTCGAGTAGTTCCTCTGATAAGTGAGCCGGGGGCTGCAGTCGCGCTTGGGTCACATTGATATCCGAAGTACACGAGTATTTCATCTGATTGAAGAACATCATCAACTGATGGAGCAGCAGTTAAGTCTGCCGTGAGCGTTTTTGCAGCGCCAAATGCCGTTGTCCTGACGGTGATTGTCGAACCGCTCGCAAGCACTGCGCTACTATTTCCTGTTATGTATTGTCCGATTTGAAGAGCTGATGGCGCACTACCTCTGTTATTACTTTGGTAGCTAGTAATTGCAGATGCGACCGTCCCAACCTCAGATTTACGTGCTGAGTCACGTTGACTACGCTGCAAGGCAGGTAGGGCAATGAAAACCATTAAGAAGATGAGTCCCGCGATGGCGAGGACCAACACAACTTCGATAATTGTAAAACCTTTTTCTTTTCGCTGAACGTTCATAGGAATTTTTTCCACCTTTCGTATGAACTAATTAGGTATCTGCGTATGACGCTTACGTTTAATGATAGCGCATCTCCTGCGCGGTGTCTAGACACTAATTCCGTTAACTAAACTGTAAATTGGCAACAAGATTGCACCGACCATACCACCCGCTACAACCGCAAGGACAACCATGAGGATTGGTTCAATTGAGGTAGAAATAGTACGAATCTGCTCATCAAGTTCATCCTCGTATACTTGGGCTGCTTTACCCATCATCTTATCAATCTGTCCTGATTGTTCACCAATGCTAATCATCTGTGGGACGAGCGGAAGAATATAATCTTCGGGCTGCAGTGCAACAGACAGCGCCTTACCACCCTTCACCTTATCAGCTGCATGCATGATACTTTTTGCTATCAACGTATTGTTAACTGCCTTTGAAGTAATTCCTAGCATGTCGAGCATGCTGACTCCACTTCCTAGAAGTGTCTGACCTGTACGTGCGAATCTAGCCATATACAGCTTGCGGAACATCTTACCGAATATCGGTACATTCAACTTGAAGGCGTCTTTAAATTTAATACCTCCCTCTGTTTTGAGATATTGGAGCAAGAAATAGACACCAATTCCGACAACAATAATCACAATCCACCAGAAATGCTCCAAAAAGTTTGCGACAGTCACCATAATTTGCGTAAGGATCGGTAATTCTTTTTTGAGGTCATGATAGAGCTTCTCAACCTGCGGCACGACGGTAAAGAGCATGAATGCCATGACTCCAAAGATGACGACCAGCACAATAAGTGGATATGTCAGAGCACCCTTAATCTTACTCATCGTGGCAGCATCTTTTTCCTGTTGATCGGCCACCCGCTGCAAGGCCTCGTCGAGTGTACCTGAAGCTTCACCGGCTGATACAAGCGCAATAATAACTGGATCAAAAACCGTCTCGTGTTTTTTAAACGAATCAGACAGCGTTTTACCACCCTCGACTGAAGCAATAATATCCTGAAGGACCGTCTGTAATTGTTTGTTCTCGGTTTGATCGAGTACCGTATGAAGGCTCTGTGACAGAGGTAGACCAGCAGCAATCAGCGTTGAAAGCTGACGCATAAAGACGATTCTATCTTTGGTCGTGATGCGACCAGACAGTTTCGCGAGGAACCCGCCCTCACCAATAGTTTCCTTAATTGAAAGTGGCGTAAAACCCTGCTTGACGAGGAGTTTTGCAGCACCATTTTCTGAATCGGCCTGCAAAGTAGACTTCACAATCTTGTTCGTTGCCTGATCACGAGCCTCATATGCGAACTTTTTCACCTAGTCTAGCCTCTCATTAATCTTTCAAATTCAACGACATCAACGGCGAACTCACGAGCATTGTCATAGGTCACCGTACCATTTTGGACCAAACTAACGAGCGTTCTATCCATTGTCTGCATTCCCTGGTCAGCGCCGGTCTGGATAACTGCATCAAGTTGATGCGCCTTACCCTCACGAATAATATTACGTACGGCTGAGTTTGCAACGAGTATTTCAGCAGCCACGGCTCGTCCTCCACCGATGGCAGGTACAAGACGTTGCGAACAGATCGCCATCAAGATATTAGACAGCTGCGCACGAATCTGAGGCTGTTGGTGTGGAGGGAATACGTCGATCATACGATCAATTGATTGAGCAGCACTGTTGGTGTGAAGTGTTGCAAACACCAAGTGCCCTGTCTCAGCAATCGTAATAGCAGCGCTAATTGTCTCGAGGTCGCGCATCTCACCAATCAGGACAACATCTGGATCTTGACGCAGACTTGAACGAAGCGCCGCCGAGAAACTATATGTGTCGTAGTGCACTTCACGTTGCACAACAACTGACTTCTTGGATTTGTGCGTAAACTCGATTGGATCTTCGATTGTGATGATATGCTGTGCTCGCTCGGTGTTTATCTTGTCGACAAGCGCTGCAAGTGTCGTCGACTTACCACTTCCCGTTGGACCAGTCACGAGGACCAAGCCACGTGGATAATCAGCAAATCCGAGGACGACATTTGGCATACCCAGCTCTGCAAGAGTCTTGATGTCATTTGGAATCAGACGAAGTGCAGCTGCGAGATTTCCACGTTCATGATAGGCATTCACACGAAATCGCCCGAGTGTACCGAAGGCAAAGCTAAAGTCGAACTCCTTGTCCTTTAGAAGGATTTGGCGTTGGTCCTGATCCAAAATGGCAAAAATAAGCCCCTCAACCGCAGGTTCATCAAGCGGATTGAAACCAGCAATCGGCATGAGTGATCCATCTATACGTAGCATAGGAGGTAATCCCACTTGAATGTGAAGGTCAGAGGCACGCTTGCGTACCACTTCTTCGAGCAGTACTTCGATTCTTAGTTCTTGATTATTCATTTCCCACCTCTTTCATTATGCTGTGTCCGCCGCAACGCGATTAACTTCTTCAATCGTTGTTATGCCCTGCAAGGCCTTTAGGTATCCGTCTTGCCTCATGGTAATCATTCCTTGTGAGACTGCGAGGCGTTGAATTTCAGAGCTTGTTGCCCTGGCCACAATCAGATTTTGAATATCTGTGTTAACGTCCATTACCTCGTAGAGTCCAGCCCGTCCACTGTATCCATGCGGTGATTGCGCAGAATCAATACCCTTGACTAAAGTATAAGCGCTTTGGCCCGCGAGAGGCAAGTCTTTATATCCCAGATCTTGTGCAGTTCGTGCCACATCAGCCTGAGTCTTCGGTAATAAGTGTCCAATTGTCGTTAGGATGTTCTGAGTTTCAATCGGATTCGACTGATATGATTCACGATTCACGCCTACTCGCCTAACAAGACGCTGACCAATAATCGTATTGACGGTACTGGCGATCAAGAAAGGTTCAATGCCCATGTCGAGCAGACGAGGGAGTACTCCAGCAGCACTGTTGGTGTGCAGCGTACTAAATACGAGGTGTCCCGTCAGGGCTGCTTGCACTGCCAAGTTAGCTGTTTCACCATCACGAATCTCCCCCACCATCACAACATCAGGGTCCTGACGCAGAATAGAACGAAGCCCTGCCGCAAACGTGAGGCCAACGTCAGCATTGACCTGAATCTGATTTACACCATCCATCTTGTACTCAACTGGATCCTCAAGAGTCACGATATTAACTGTGTCGTTCTTGATTTCCTTGATAAGTGCATACAGACTGGTCGTTTTACCACTACCAGTTGGACCAGACGTTAACACCATGCCGTTCGGATGTTTAATACCCCGACGAATCGCACGAAGCGCTCGGCCAGCGTAGCCCATCTGCTCAATATCGAATGTATTGCCTGACTTATCAAGCAAACGAATAACAACTTGTTCACCCCATACAACGGGGCTGATAGCGATACGAAGGTCAACTTCTTTATTAGCAACCTTCACTGTAAATTGACCATCTTGAGGTACACGGTGTTCGTCAATCTTCAGATTGGATAAAATTTTTATACGACTGACAAGAGCAGGTTCGATACTCTTAGGTAGTTGCATGATTTCACGTAGCACTCCATCGACGCGACAACGAATCTTGAGCGTTCCCTCGAGAGGCTCGACGTGAATATCGCTCGCTCGAGACTTAACGGCGTATTCCAAAATAGTACTGAGTGCCTTGCTAATCGGTGAATCTTCAACGATTGTTTTAACTTCATTGTCTGAATCGAGACTTGCCTCAGCCTGGCTCGCCTCGGCAGCCTCACCGACACTCGAAAGGTCTGTACGATATTGATCAAGGACGTGACGGACACCTGCCTCAGATGCCATAAAGACCTTTAATGGTCGTTCGATACGGTTTGCTAGGTAGTCGACGGCCTGGACATTATTTGCATCGATCATAGCAACTGCTAATCGATTTTGGACCTCAGCGAGCGGAACAGCCATGAAGCGTTCAGCAATGTCTTCTGGTAGTAAGGTGAGAATATTCTGATCAATAATACTGTTCGTTAAGTTAACATACGGCACACCTGATACCTGCGCAATAGCGTGCGTCAACATTTCGTCATCAACAATATGCTGCTCAGTGAGGATTGCGAATAACGGCTGATTAGATGCTGCCGACTTCGCTTCTGCGTCCTTGAGAACAGATTCTGTGACAAGTCCCTCATCAATCAGTAGACTGATTAATTTTCCTTGAACGTCACTAGTAAGAAGAGCCATAGGTCAGACCTTACTGTGTCCCAGTAGTAGAAGTATCAGATGATGTTGTACTGGTAATTTGAACCTCAACAGAAGGATTAATCGCATTTTTATTAAAGATTGTTGGGTCTGGCGCCACGATAGTCGTACTAATTGGAGCAATTGTCTTCACCTTTTCTCCTGCATTCGTGATATTACCAAATATGCTATTGCCGACAAAGTATGCAACCAGCACACTCACTGAGGCAATAAATACAATCATCGCTAAATCTGATCTTTTCATGGCTTTACCAACTTATCTGTTAATTGTACGACAACCGCAGGCTCGTAGAATGCTTGGGCTTCTACGCTTAATACTTCAGTTGAGCCTTGGCTTTCTATGTGAAGGCTCGTCACATTGATTGCTCGAATTGATCGTTCCAGATTCGTCAGGACCTGCTGAAGTGCCGTACGGCTACCACTGACCGAGAATCTAAACGTAATCACATTGTTCGAAATAGCTGACGACGAGTCGGTCGTAGTCGCTGCAGTCGTATCTGAACTGCCGTCAGTCGATAGCTGTTCAACGCCAATAACTGGATCAACCTGCAATGATTGGATCGTGAGTCCGTCAATGCCTGCAAGTAGCTTATTCTGCAGTGAGGCCCCTAATGCAGGTGAGTTCGCATCAGATGGCAACGCATCCAAAATTGCCTGAATAGCTTGATCGGTTGGTTTCGCCTGAGAGGCGATCAAGTCTTCGTTCGTGTTAAGTGCGCGGACATTTGCCTCTAGTTCACTCACGTTTGCATTGTTGGTATTCAAAGTACTGATTGTTTTATTTTTCTCTGCAAGGACTTTTTCATTAAAGAAAAGTTTCTGGGCTAGGAAGATTGAACCGACAAGCCCAAAACCAACGACAACAGATACTGCAGCAACCCATACAAACATGACACGATTTGCCTTCGCTATTTGTGTTCGTTTGCGTATTGCGACATCATTTGGTGGCATATTACTTCCCCGTTCCTAAATCTGTTGCCTTATCGACGAAAATACTGGTTGGAATACCAAGATACGAATCGGTGGCATTACCATTGTTCGATACAACAACAGTAAGATTAGTCGATCCCGGAGAAAATAGTTCGGGAGCATAGTTGAACTGCATCGTGAAACGCAGCACGTTTGCGCCCGTTGAATCTTCACCGTAGCTGGTACTACCTGTACTAACGTTAGAAGCAAGCGTCACGGTCTGATCAGAGCCACTATTTGTAAACTTCACCTGTGCGCCCTCGATAGTCTTTTTAAAGACCTCAACCGCAGCATAGCTATTGAGTGCCTGGCCCTCGAGTGAGATTGTCGAAGTGCTCGAATCAACCGACAGTGTTGAAATCTGTACGCTATTCGGTGCAGGTGGAATAATCGCCGTAAGGACACTAAAGATTCGTGAATCGATATTTTTGTTAGCGTGCATCGCGCTCAAGAGCGTTAGTTGATTCTGAATTGTCAGTGTCTTGGACAGATCTTGAACACTCGTTAATTTATTCGCCCCGTCCTTAATAGCAGCATCCGCGATACCGCCTCGGATGGACTGAACGCCAAACACATAAATCGCGAGTATAGTTACAGCGCCAGCAGTAATAAAAGCGATGAGGATAGAGAAAGAAATCACTGTCGCGCGAACACGTTGAGCTTTAATCAGCTCTTGTTTGACATCAGGGACAAGGTTAATCTCGATCATTTCGTGTTTCTCCGCTGCGCAAGACCGATGACAGATGCAAATTCAGACGCAATACCAGCCAAGCGTTGTTGGTCAGCCTGTGCGACCTTAACCCGCTGCCAAGGATTCGCAACACTCGACGCAATACCAGTCTTGGCCGTGACGTAATCACCAAATTGGGGAACGATTGCCGAAAAACCAGAAAGCAAAATACCACCAACAGGAGTGTTGGGATAGCGAGTTTGGAAAAATTTAATAGACTTTACAAGTTCTGCCGCAAAGTTATCAAGCGTACCCTCGATAGCATGATAAACCTGTCCTTCTAGGCGATCTGGAGCAAGTCCAAACTTCAAAATAAACTGGCGCGCCTGGTCCTCTTGAACACTCAAGTTTTGAACGGCTGCTTTGATGAGCGAGTTCAGTCCCATTGGTATTGAACGTACCAAGCGAGGTGTATCACCATAGGTAATCGCAAGATCGGTCGATTGTTCGCCAACATCAATAATCAGTCGTGCATCCTTAATTCCAGCTGGAAGTAAGGATCGTATCATCGCAAGTGGATCAGGCTCAGCCGCAATAACGTTCAAACCAAGACTTTCGATAAATTCAAGTTGTTCCTCTGCATAAGCATTAGCCGTGCTCGCAAGTAGTACCTCTTGTTGTTTTGGATTGTGTAACGACTGACCCAGAACTGCCCAATCTACCTTGGCCTCATCGATAGCCATCGGAATATACTGATCCATCTGGTACTTGATCGTACTCTTGAGTTCTGCCTCTGGCATGGAGGCTATATCGATAACAGTCGTGAACGTTTTACTCGAAGGCAGTCCAATGGCGACATTTTTTTCTTTGATACCACTTTGGCCAACAGCGGTCATAATTACCTCACCCAAACGCCTAATACCCTCGGCTGAGCCTGATGTTGCAACACGTTCGTCAAGCGGCACGTAACCGTAGTGTTGCAAGGTCCAGCTATCAGCTCCGTTAGAAGAAAGCTGGACTACCCGAACCGCATTGGTACCGATATCCAGTGCAAAAAAGTCGCCCACTCCTTTTAGTAATGCCATATTGGTTCTCATTATACCGAAAGCACAAGCGTAAAAGCAAGCGACAAGTCTAATTATTCGTCAGAGTTAGAATCGAGGTGGTAACTCTTGGTTGTAGACTGTTTGCACACGACCGGTTGTTGAGGCACGAGCGAATGCCCACATATACGCATCAGGTCGTAGATTAAAGACTTCTGCTGGATCGTTCGTCGTTGCACCGCCAGTTCGACGTAGCCATAGCTTTTGTGCCATGACAGGACCATTAACCTGAAGCACATTGTCACAGGCACCAGTTTGGGTCGCATTTGTAGTTAGTGCCGTCGTGTAATCAGCACTGACATGACAAGTGTCGAGAATACCAGTGTTCGCGATGTTAGACCCTTGGGCAATCAACCATGCATCAACCTGCTTCACGTTGGGATTGATATAAATATCTTTAGCGATAATGACCATTTGTGGAATATCGTAAATTGATTGAAGTGCTGAATTATCATAGGTGACATTATTAGCAATCGTCACGTCAGCATTTGGCGCATTAATAACGATCCACTCACCCTTTGCGATGTTTTTGGCTCCTCCTGCTGCAACTGTTATTGGATCAGTACTTGCATCAGAAGTATACAAGCCTTGCGGAGTCGCAATAGTGTCGTCGTACACTGGTGTTCCGCTGACAATCGGAAAATCAGATGCAATATCAGGAATTGTTCGCCCTGTCGCGTATCCACCAATAGGCGTCGAAGCATTACAAGAAGTTTTAGGGTTTGAGGTCGTCGCATTTACGAACGTTAGGAGGCTGTATGAACATGCGTCCGATACCTTAGAGCCGCCAGAGAATGCCGAGCCAGAGCCAAGTCCTGACGGTGTCAGGAGACTCGTTTTTGTCGCAAAGATGCCGTATTCAACCCAACTACCAAATACATTATTCGGAGGATTCTGGCCATTTTGTGGATTTAGACTACTAATAGATGTATTCGCACTTGATAACTGCGGTGCACCACCAGTAAATGCCCGACCCAGGATCAAATCATTACCATGCACCTGCACTTTTGGTTTCTTACCAATCGTCACACAGCTTGGTGTTGATGTTGCTGTTCCGCCAGTATTAGCTCCTGGCGTCGCGGTTGTCGTACGACATAACTGTTTACCAAAGTCAGAGGCCTGCACCAGATACGTGGATGTCTGCGACGAAGGATCGCCTGGTGAACTTCCCGATGGAAGTGACCAACCGGCTGTACCGCCGCCACCTCCAGCAGGGAAATTTCCACCATTTTGATACTGATAGATAACTTTTGCGTTTGTCTTATTGGCACCACTATCAACAGTAACCTTGTGGGTCCAAGTGATCAATTCGCCAGGTTCAGCATATGCGTTAGGGGTCGATGTAGTGGCAGTAACTGACCATGGTGGGTTAGGCGGTGCATCGTTCCAACAGAACCATGCCACATTTGTTCCCCAATTCCACTGAGGATCATGAAAATTAGCAGACGCATAGTCGCTATGCACAGTTGCGACAGTTGCCTGCGTATTCTGATAGTGCGATGCATTGCCGGCCGTATAGTTAAGACCCTTAAAACGATAGGAACCATCATTGTAGTACGCGACAAACACCCATACCTTATTATTCCCCGTACTCCTACATTTCGTTGCTACATTTGACCACAGAGTCCTGGATCCATCGGCATTCTTAATGAAGGCCTGAAAACCAGTCGGATTACTGTTGGAGGCCGAGGAGAATTTCATCCAGTCTGTACCCGATGTCGTACAAGCGTCTGGTGGAGTTCTCGTACAGCCCGTACCCGGGCCTGTACCACCTTGAGCACCATAGACAGTAGTCAACGTAAAGAATAGTCCGAGAAAAATAAGCAGGACAGCTCCAAGAGTTGCGACACCTAGCCTTACCTTATTACGGTGTTGAAGGATTTTCATAGCTACTGTAATCATAAGCTGTTTATACCCGTACCGCAAGTCTATCCCATCACCGACGTAGCCCTTTTCACCTCTAAGGTGGTCACGGCTACTCGGACGAGCCAGCTTCGGAGGAATTTTGACTTGCATCTTGTCCAGCTTCAACAACGGAGTTCATAGCTCCGTACAACTGTAGTGTTTCAACCATTCTTGAGCGATTTGGGTATGTATCAAGGTTGTATTCGGGAGACCATTGAGCAGGCATCTCTACACCGATAGAACGTAAAACATCTGTGTCCCTAGTAGAAAGCCTATTAAGGTCGTCACGGGCTGATTTCTCGGATACCACGTCGAAAACTCTCACAAGGATGGTTTTTGGTTCTCTGTTAGCGTCATTTGCGCCACGAATACGAGTCACAACGCTTTGCTCAAAGTATACTGGCTGTCCATTCAACATGCCCTTGTATATTTTTTTAATAACACCCTCGACTATATCGGTACGCAAAACTTTTGCGTTAGTGGCGTGTAGCAAACCTGTAATCATAACATTTGTTTGCTCTGGGTCGTCTACGGTCTCACTATATGGCTCACTATTATCGTGGAGAGTTTTATATTCTTCCTCAGTTAAATTATCGCCAGGAAAACGTACGTCATTTAAGTTATAGCCAGCCACGATGTTTAAGCTGGCGAAGCCTTCGTATTCGGGCTGAGCCTGCTTACGTCTAATACTATCTAAATTGCCCTTTAAGTGCTGTTGGAGTTTCTCTGCATCCTGCTGAGAGCCTAACATTGTAGCAAGACTATTCAATAGCTCGCTTTGGTTAGCTGGCTGTTCAACAGTTACTTCCGTTGGTTCCAGAACCCAGCTCCGTGCAACTTCATTAACATAACGCAGCGCTTCATTGATAACGGCCGCTTCTTTGTTAAAGCCTACTTCAGCTTTTCCTACAGGTCGCTGTGGTTGGTCTGGTAGTGGAGGTTGTTGTTGGTTCATATTTTTATTTATTTTAGTACTCTATGGTTTGCACTATAGCAAATTTATCCTATTTTATCAATACTCACCTCTGTTATGGTACAATGATTAAGTATGAGTTTATCTATCGGTATCGTTGGCCTACCTAATGTCGGTAAATCGACATTATTTAATGCGCTAACAAATAATGATATTTTGGCCGCTAATTACCCATTCGCCACGATCGAGCCAAATACTGGTATTGTTGCTGTCCCTGACCCTCGTTTGCAGGTACTCGCAGATCTTTATAAGTCATCAAAGGTAATCCCCGCGACCGTTACGTTCGTTGATATTGCCGGCCTCGTTGCTGGTGCGAGTAAGGGTGAAGGCCTTGGTAATAAATTCCTCGCGAACATCCGTCAGTGCGATGCCATTGTTCATATCGTTCGCGCCTTTGATAACGACGACATCGTTCACGTCGAGGAACGCATCGACCCTAAAGCCGACATTGAGATTATTAATACCGAACTGATCCTTGCCGATATCCAGACAATCGAAACGCGCCTACCCAAGGTTATTAAAGAATCAAAAGCCATCCCAGCCTCGCGCGCTGCTGCCGAATACCTCCAAGAATTACTCAATCATTTGAACGCTGGTACGCCACTCTCTGCCCTGCCGTCACTCAAGCAAGAATACGTCAGCGACCTACATCTACTCACCGCCAAGCCTGTTATATATGTCTTCAATGTCGACGAAAATACACTCGTTGATGAGGCTAAAAAGGCAGAACTAACAGCACTTGTCTCTCCTGCCCGAACAATATTTGTATGCGCTCAGTTAGAGGACGAAATTAAAGGATTAACAGAGGCAGATGCTACCGAACTACTCGAAAGTTACGGCGTTAAAGAGACTGGACTTGGCCAAATGATCCATGCTGCCTACGATATTCTCGGCCTTCAAAGCTACCTCACCGCAGGGACCGATGAAGTCCGTGCCTGGACAATCAAAAAAGGTGCTACTGCCCCACAGGCAGCTGGTGTCATTCATGGTGATTTCGAACGTGGCTTTATCGCAGCCGCTATTGTCGACTACGATGACCTCATTTCAGCAGGTTCAGAAACTGCCGCTAAATCACTCGGCAAAATGCGTACTGAGGGCAAAGAGTACGTCATGCGTCCAGGCGACATTGTCGAGTTCCGTTTCAACGTTTAATCAACTAAGAAGCTAAGAATATTATTTTTGCTTGTGAAAGAATTTTTCAACATGCAAAATATTGTGTCCACCGTTTGACTGAGAGGTCGTGTCGGGCAAAGTGACTACCAATGGCTGATTCGATGGTCCTGGATCGCCCAATATATAGGCAGGGTTACCTGATATGAGTAGTTCAATGAAGTATGTGCCATCGGCAGCATTACTGATAGTTTGATCGTAGTGTCCAGGACCTGTGACGAGTACTGCTCCGAATGATTGTTGATAGTTCAAGGCCGCATCAACCAAAGCCTGCGTTGCGCCATTGGCAAGTACGTAATCAAACTGCACCCTGACACTGTTACCTGCCGATACATCGACGGTGACGTTTGATATTTCAGCTTCCGCACTAGAAGAAATTGGCACGCCGTTATTTGGCCCTCCCTTCGCGTAGCTGTTATTTATGACAGCAAATGTACAGACACCAATGGTAACAAGGGTTAGCGCGGCTAGAATTATCTTAGTCGGCTTACTTATAATCTTTTTCTTGGCGTTTACTTTGTTACTAGCCTTGGTTGTGTTCTTTACGGGTTTTTTTGTTTTAGTGATAACTTTATTCATAGCTCTGTTATATCACTTGTGCTAATAAAAAGTAAGTACCGCCCTACTCCAAACCTACAATCTAATTAGTACCAATAATTTCTCAGTAGACATTTCGCCGCTAACCTTAAATTTAGCTGAGCAGAGGTCCGTCCTCTGCAGAGTACAATTCAGTGGATTCGTCAAATTCACGTTAGAAAGTACGAGTTGTCAGATTTAAGAATAGACCTAGAGAAAAATTATTTAATGGGCTTCAGTAGGTAAAAGCGCTCTTGGTTGCCTTTGGCGCCAGCGACGTCACTGTCGCGTTTGTCGACGATCACGAATAGGTTCTTGGCCCAGATTTCGAAATCCTTGAGGATTTGGCGGCGGATTGAATCGTTCTTGATGATACCTTTGTTGGTTTGATCCTTACCTGCCTCGAACTGCGGCTTTACCATCGCAACAACTTGTGTGTCGGGACTCGATAAATTCTCGTGCAGGTGTGGCAAGATGTCGCGTAGGCTAATAAATGACACGTCGATAACGATAATGTCGGGCATTTTCTTCAAATGAAAGTCTCGAATGTCGGTTTTCTCGTGTAGTTCAATCTGTGGATTGCGTCGAAGCGATGGATGTAGTTGATCAGTACCCACATCAACAGCATAGACTTTTTTAGCGCCATTTTTGAGTGAAAAATCAGTAAATCCGCCAGTACTACTACCGACATCCAGGACTACTTTGCCGCCAAAATCTAATTTTAGTACTTCGGCGACGGATGCTAACTTTAGCCCCGCCCTACTAACATACTGAGTCTCGGCCATCAGCTTGATGACTGAATCAGGACGCACGAATAGACCCGGTTTGGTCATGACGCGACCATCAACCGTGACTTTGCCCATCTTGATCCAGCTTTCCGCCTGGGAACGTGTCGCGGTCAGGCCGCGTTCGGTCATGACCATATCCAAGCGCTGCTTGGTCATCAGTGAATTCCTACGCTTTCTTTCGTTCGCGGTATTCGCCAGAGGTTGTATCGACAGAGATAACATCACCAGTCTTGATGAATGAAGGAACCTTTACGACGAGACCAGTTTCGAGCGTTGCATCCTTTAGGACGCTACTGGTTGTATCACCTTTGGTAATACTCTCAGCGTAGGTTACTTCTAGATAGACGTTCTTGGGTAGTTCAACGTTAGTAATAATACCGTCAAATGACTGCAGGCTGAGGCCTTCGCCTTCCTTTAAATATCCTGCTGAATCTTCAACCAAATCGGATGATAATTCGAACTGCTCGAATGACTCTGGATCCATGAAGTGGTAACTGGTGCCGTCGCTGTACAGATACTGCACACTACGACTTGTAACGTCTGCAGAGTCAATCTTCTCCTGACCTTTGAAAGTCTTTGGAATGACGCTGCCATCGATTAGGTTCTTTAACTTTACGTTCACAATACTACCGCCACGTCCCATAACCTTTTGGTTATAGTCGGTTACGCGAAATGGCTTGCCGTCAATTTGAACGACGACGCCTTTTTTCAGATCGGTTGGCGAATAATAACCAGCCATCTAACTATCCCTGAGTTACGAATGGTAGCAGCGCAAGGTGACGTGCACGCTTGATAGCAACCGCTAGTTGACGCTGTTGTTTCGCACTTAGGCCAGTCTTGCCAATTGGCTCGATTTGACCGTAAATGTTAATGAATCGTTGTAGCACTTTGACGTCTTTGTAGTCAAAGAATGCTGGGGTGTCTTTTTTAAATCTCTTTATAGCCATAATATTTCTCCTAGAATGGGATCTCACTTAAATCAATAGGTTTGTCGTCGATATCTTCGATAACGACATCTTCGCTTTTCTTGCTTGGTGCGCTTGGGCGTGGTGCAGCTGATGAACCAGCGTTGTCGCTAGGACCATCAAGGAAGGTAACATCAGTTGCGGTTACTTCAACGCGGCTGCGCTTTTTACCAGTTTCTTTGTCGTCCCAGCTGTCCTGGCGCAATCGTCCTTGGACTAATACGCGGCGGCCCTTGGCTAGGTACTGCACGACTAATTCGCCGAGTTTTTCCCAGGCTGTTACTTCAAAGAAATCTGCAGCGTCGCTATCACCACCACGGTCGACGGCAATGCTAAAGCTAGCGATTGTTTTGCCACTACTGGTTGAGCGCTGTTCAGGATCACGAGTTAGGCGACCCATCAGGATTACTTGGTTAATACTTTTTGCCATTAGACCTACTCCTCTTCTTTATTATCACGAGAATGACGACGATCTTCAATATCATCATCGTTAGATGTGCGGTTTTTAGCAGCAATTGCTTGCTCTTCGAGGGCTTTGCGGCCTTTTTCGTCAACGGTAACTAACAGGTAACGTAGGACTTCTTCGGTAATGTTTAGCGTGTTACTGATCTTTAGTAGTGCGTCAGCTGGAAGCTTTACTTCAAAGTATACGTACACACCGAAGTCTTGCTTCTTGATTGTGTACATGAGCTTTTTCTTGCCCCAGTTGTCTTCAACAGTGATTGTACCACCGTTAACTTTAATAAGATCGCGTACTTTCGCAAGTGGCGCGTCGATGTCGACCTCTAGGTCGGGGTGGATCAGAACGGTTAGTTCGTAATCTTTCATTTTAGATTTCCTCCTCTGGAATCCATTATGGATGCTTGTCTCGCTGGACAAGCCGAGTTGATAACCCTTTGATTATAGCCGATTTGTGTGGATAAGTCTAGCGTAAAAGTCTTCTTTGACTTTGGCGATTATGTTAGCCCGTAAGCTTACTTTAGCCCAGATAAATGGTGTTTTCGTCTTCAACCACCACTGGAGGCTTTGGCCTGTCGTTAACTACAATTGGCTGAGCCGGTTTGGTCTGAACATCCGCCGATGGATTATGGGTATCAGCGGTGTTGCCCGCGCCTATCTTCTGTACGACTTCTGACATAGTATAGTGTACAAACTGCTCACCCAAACCAGTAAGCACATAGAGTTTCCCGTCATCGAATGCGGACGTATAGGCTTTTGATTGCGAGTAGCCACGTGCATTCTTGGGAGCTTTCGGCTGTGGTATAAAGTTGCCATCATAGTCTGTAGGCCTGTGCTGTCTAATAATATGGCCCATTGAAAGCTCATCAATATAGAGTTTAAAAAGGTCTGATTGTGCAGAGTCCTCTCTCGGCAAGTTAACGTCACCGCCATTATCTATACCATTCATTGAGAACCAAATATCTCGACGACTGATGCCCTGATTATTGTTATATATGGCCTTAATGACTTTGAAATGTCCTTCTGAGTAGACATCAATCCAATTAACAAACGTGTGTATGACATCGTCAGTTGTTATTTGTACTCCAGCTGCGTTAATAAGTAGATTTCTTATTAGAAGCCTCTTATCTTCGCTCTCTGCGGCAGACCAGTCACGAAAACACTTCTTCAATAGTGCTAGGTAATCCTCACTCTCGAGTCGGTTGATCACATGCTCATCTTGAAGATCAAGCTTCTCTAAAACCTCGACTAAAGTTGCGCCTATTTCACGCATCTCGTCAGCCTGTAGCTTGAGCCAAACATTGATCAGCTGGTTTATCTTATCTTGATCTTGCTGAGACTTAAATGTCATCAAACCACCTAAAGCACCCCCAGCAGTATTACCGGCTAGTTCTCCCAAATCACCGCCAGGAGCTCCCCCAATCTGAGTACCCAACGTTCTACCGATGGCAGATGTTGTACTGCTAAAGATTGCAGCCATTAACTGCATGAAGGCAGGTCCGTTACCCTTATGGAGTTCTGTATTTAGTTCGCTCTCCAGGTTAGTGTCTTGTAGAGTGGTGGCCATTATCGCTTATCTATTCTTCTTTAAGAGGAACGCCGAAGGCAGCGAGCCCTTCATCATTCTTCTGAAGCTGTTCGTTGCGAGCTGCGACTGCCTGTTGAACTGCGGTCTCGATGGCCTCATTTACTGCGCCAAGTTCACTATTAAGAGCACCTGCGTTTTGATTCATAAATTCCTTAATACGATTAAGCTGTGCGGGATCAGCTCCAACAATCTCAAAAGCAATCGTATCATCACCAACGCTCGTATCAACCCTTAACTGATTACTTGTAGACGGTTGAAGACCCAGTAATACACCGCTGCCACTGTAGGGAACTTCAAAACTGTAAATTGGTTCTACGATCTCTCGTTCTTCATCAAATATACTGTCGTATGCCTTTGATCGCTTCTCCCGTTGCCCAAGGCTCACAAGTGAGTCCCAGTCAAGTTTTAGGGGTGTAAGTTGCATAGACCGTGCAAGTGTACCAGACTCAGCCTCTTCGAGCTCACCCTTGTTCATGCGCATGACACGCTTATACACGTCCCCTGCGCGTTGCTGTTGATATAAAACTATGTGATTTCCGCTAAATAATCGATCTTGCATAAAATTTCCTCCTAGTTACATCGCAGCCTTTTCATCTTTTTGTGTTATAGCTGTTTACACTAGTATATGCCTGGCACTCTAGTTTGTCGAGTGCCAATTTGGAGACGTTGATACCTTATTCAAACGGTATGTGCTCTTCTTTTAATTCCCGATACTCAACAACACTTCCTGGAGTCATTTTTAATACCTTCTGAGACGGTGCGCTGTTCAATTCCGTATTCACGTTGAACTCAACAAACTCGAGTGTTGGATGTACTTTTACAAGCTGGTACTTGTGGTCAACTGGATCAACCCGAGCCAATACGAATACATCGTTTGGTATTCCGACCCCCTTCAATGCTTTGCGTACTTCAGCCCACGACTTTGAACCCTTGAGGTCCTTGTTAATATGGCAGAGGATAGTTGTTGTATGCGGATAAGCTTTCTTAGAATTAAGCTTCGTCCTCTTCAAGAAATCGTCAACACCTTCACTGGAGTGAGTTTCAAGTGTAACTACCTCTATCTCCTGGACCTCTAAGATGTTAAAACTTTCCTTTTGAGGAACGATTCGCATCGTACGCACATCAGGTGTCTGTTCGTTTGGGTTAACAGGCTGTAGCCTATAGTTTTCACCATGGAGTTTATTCATCCCGATAACCATAATCGCGGTAGACATCATCTCATTAATTTGTTTACGCAAGGAATTATCAATCTCTTCACGTAATTTTCGATCGCCATGATACAAGATGTTTGCTGGCGGATACCACACCTCATCAACTTCTATAATTTCGCTCATAAGATCATTATAGTCCTGAGGCAACTAGTTACACACCTGCTCCAATACGGTCAGCCAAGTGGACTACAAGTGAAGGGTGCGATTTTAAGTCCTAGCAGCAACAGCTTCAAATGCTCGAGCGATTTCTTCGTCAGTTAAACCTGCAACATTACGGAACCGTACCAATGGCAAACCAACGCCAGAAAGCATACGCTCAATTCCTTCATCACGAGCCCTTCGTTTGGTAGTATCGTGAGTAATATCATCCAATTCGACTGCGTACATTGTTTTCATAGTCTTTTTGTCACACAAAATATAATCTACTGATGTCCGATTACTGCGTTGAAAAGCAGCCTTCCAATAACGACCCTTGGTTTGATTCTTTAAAAGCGCAGATAAATGGATTTGCGGAAAGACAAAATAACGATCCCCTGCTACTGAATTGAGTCTATGAAAAAAATCTGTCTCCCTCTCAGTCATAACAGACTCTTTGCGACTGTATTGATATACATCCGCTACTTTCTCACTCGGTCTAGCACGACTTCTAACTCCACTGACAATTACGATTACAAAAAGCACGACAACCAATAGTACTATGTAGTTCATAGTTAGATTATATCCTAGAAACAGGTTGTAATTGCATATGAAATAGCTGACGGTATTTATTGTTAATACACGCTATATTTTAAAGTGTTATATGTTGTAATTAAAAC
Source organism: Candidatus Saccharimonadota bacterium (assembly GCA_028286365.1). GTDB lineage: Bacteria > Patescibacteriota > Saccharimonadia > Saccharimonadales > Saccharimonadaceae > UBA1547. The sequence goes on from JAQBRR010000001.1 coordinate 55,143, forward strand.
TTTTTACTATATGATTTTTATAGTAAAATAGTATTAGCATGAGTGACATACAAACAATTCTAGATTTTGGTGAAAAGAAGCGCAATAAAAATGCCCTATTCACTTTTATAGATTTATTTGCGGGTATTGGGGGCACGCGCCTTGGATTTGAAAGTGCCGGTGGTGAGTGTATTTACACTTCAGAATGGGATCCACACTCACAGAAAACCTACTTTGCAAATTTTGGAGATTTCCCTGATGGCGATATCACAAAAGTTAAAGCGTCTGATATTCCTGATTTTGATGTACTGCTTGCTGGATTTCCTTGTCAGCCATTTAGTTCGATTGGTAAACGCCAAGGCTTCAAGCACGCTACACAAGGTACTTTATTCTATGATGTCGCAAGAATTATTGAAGAGAAAAAACCTCGTTCATTCTTATTAGAGAATGTTCCTGGATTAGTTACTCATGATAAAGGTAATACTTTCAAGGTAATACTTGAGGCGCTGAATACTCTTGGGTATAACGTTTCTTACAAAATTTTAGACTCTTCTAAATTTGGCGTCCCTCAACAGCGAAAAAGAATGTATATTGTTGGCTTTAGAAAAGACCTCGTCCCTGACGATTTTGAGTTTGAGTATCCAGTCGGTACGAATGATAAAGTCTATATTAATAGATTCCTCGAAGAAGGAGCCGAAGGCTATGGTATCAGTGAAAGGCTTCAAAAGTCATATATCTATAAGTTGGATGATGGCCGCCCGATGGTTGTCGATAAAAATTCCAAGATACACGTCAAAACACTCGTCGCCTCTTATCATAAAATACAGCGACTAACAGGCACTTTCGTCAAAGACGGAGATACTGGATTAAGATTATTTACCCAAAGTGAATGTAAGGCAATTATGGGCTTCCCAAAGAATTTTGTCGTACCAGTTTCAAGGACTCAAATGTACCGACAATTCGGCAATTCAGTTGTTGTTCCTGTAATCTCGGCTGTAGCCAAACAAATGGCTAAACAACTGGGGCAATCTATTGCTATTTAGTGGTCTGAGTATCCATATCGTACTTATCGTACAGCGCTAAAATCTCATTAGTGAAAGCAAGCATGGTAGTATCGTCCTGTTGTCTCGCTTCGGAATTTAGTTTCAGAAATACCCTTTTTCCTGTTTCGGTAATACCGTAGTTTTTCTTGAGAAAGTTGTGTTGAGCGCAAAGCGTTTCTCCATTGTCAATCGTCGCTTTCCCACCTAGATCTTTAGGTTTTCTATGATCTACGTGTAGTTCAACACCCTCGTTGGGGCCTCTGCCACATATGACACATCTGTAACCATCTCGTTCTTTGATTTCTTTCTTCTGTGCTTCTGTAAAATCCTCTAAGTCTCTATGTTCAATATGATCAGGGTCATATTTATAGATACCCTTGCCAACTTTAATAAGTGCACCTTTTTGCGCAAGGTTTCGGATAGCCCTATCCGTGTCTGCGAGCGGTTTACCTGTCAGTGACAGCCATTGCTTGGTTGCCCAATCTACTACTTCTGCGTGAGGAATATCTTGGTTCGGGTGATCAAGAAAATATTGATAAATAAGTTGAGTCTGAGATATAGAATTAGTCATGCTTAAGTAATAGATTAACATAATTATGTTAATTATGCAAGTTTAGATTATATGCTAACTACGCGCCGAGTAGCTGCAAAACATGATACACAACATAGACAGGCCATACAGCAGCCTGAAGTAGCGCGAGGACTACTCCCAAAAAAGTTTCGTTTGATTGCTGGACGAAATAAATCGCCGCACCAATATAGGTTAATAGAACTGGTAGGCCTCGTGGGCCCCATGATCGTCCCCTATGAAATATGTTTACTGTTTTGTTTACGTGTTCTTCTGTCATAATAACTACCCTCCTGTAATTATTACTATACTCCCGTCAAGCTATGGTCTCGATACATATTCGTTTCCGGTTATATAGTAACGCCAAGGAACATCCTTTGCTTGGCTAATTCCAATACGCTTAGTCTGAGTAATCTTTCGTGGATTGATAGGTTCTTGAATAATTAATTTGAGCGGAGAAGTACTCAGATCATGGCCATTCAATTGTTTGTCGATAGCAAGAGCCTGGCATAATTTTGCAGGACCATTGGTCAGGTCACGTCCTGAATGATTCCGTAATTCCTGCATATATTTTGTTCCCTCTAATGGTTCTACCGCTCGAATGAGGACCGCTGAACCGATACCATCGACATCTGTCACGACATTGCAGCAATAATGCATGCCGTACGTAAAATAAACATATAAATGACCCTGTTCGCCAAACATGATGTCTGTACGAGGTGTCTTGCCTTTATAACTATGACTAGCTGCATCTGTCTGGTCATATGCTTCTGTCTCGACAATTTTTACACGTAGGAGTTTGCCGTCAACTTCACGTTCCAAAATACTGCCAAGTAATAGCGGTGCAACAATCGAAGCGGGCTTACTCAGAAAGTTGGCTAATGTTTTATTCATCGTTACAGTTCGTCAGTTGTGTCTGACTGCAACTCATCAATACTACTCACTAGTACTTCGCGGGGGCGGGCACCGTCGGCAGGACCAATAATGCCTTGATCTTCCATCGTCTCAATCAAACGGGCTGCACGGGCATAACCAACACGCAGGCGTCGTTGTAACAAGCTGGCACTTGCCTTGCCGCTGTCCATGACAACGCGTAGTGCGTCCTTGTACATACCATCATCACTGCCGCTGTCATAATCCATCACTACCCCACCCTTGCCGTTTAGCTGTACAGGCTGTGCCACAACTTCGTCGTTATATTGTGGAGGAGATTGCAGGTGTAAATGAGTCATAACTTTTTGGACTTCATCCTCAGTCACCAGCGCTCCCTGGATACGTTTTGGCTTGCTCATTGACGGCGTTACATATAACATGTCACCCTCACCAAGTAGTTTCTCGGCACCAATCTGGTCGAGGATGGTACGGCTATCGATCTGTGATGGAACCGTAAAGGCAATACGCGCAGGAATGTTCGCCTTGATGAGTCCCGTAATAACGTCAACCGATGGACGCTGCGTCGCAAGGACCAAGTGAATACCAACGGCACGAGCCTTTTGGGCAAGTCGGACAATAAGTGCCTCAACGTCGCGGGCTGCCACCATCATAAGATCAGCTAGCTCATCAATCACAATCACAATGTACGGCATGGTGCTGTTTTCGAGTTCGTCGTCATCACTCTCGGCGCCTTCAACAGAGATTTTCTTGCCTGCGGCCTGGACCTTGGCGTTATAGCTCTTGATGTCCTTAACCCGGTGTTCAGCCAGTAACGTGTAGCGTCGTTGCATTTCGTTCACTGCCCATTTGAGCGCACTAATCGTCTTGTCAGGTTCGGTAATAATCGGCGTGAGCAGATGTGGAATGTCCTGGTATGGCACCATTTCAACCTGTTTAGGGTCGACAAGAATTAGCTTCATTTCACTTGGACTGTTACGATACAGCAAACTCGTAAGGAGCGTGTTAATCATAACTGATTTACCAGAACCAGTCTGACCAGCGATCAGAAGGTGCGGCATCTTGTTGAGTTCGCCCACAACGGCCTCACCCGAAATATCCTTACCGATCGCAAATGCGAGTGGCTCGTGACTCGATGACCATTGTGAACTGGTCAGAATGGCGTGTAATCGTACATCAGCTGCCTTGCGGTTCGGAACCTCAATACCAACGGCCTTTTGGCCAGGAATCGGAGCCTCAATACGAAGACTCTGTGCAGCCAAGTTTAGTGCGATGTTAGTCTCGAGTGCGCTAATACGAGTTAGCTTGACGCCACTTGGCGGTTTAAGCGTGTACTGAGTCACCTTTGGACCGATATTAGCGCCTTCCATTTCAACATTAATGCCGAATTCACCAAGGGTATCCTTGATAATTTGGGCATTCTGTTGAATATCACCTGCATCAGCTGGCGATTGCTTCTTTTCTAGTAAATCAACGCTTGGAGCCTTCCAGTTAGGGTCACTAACGGTGACAAATGCTGCCTGATCCTCGGCAGCCTTGTCGCGAGTCACACTACTTCTTAGACTCGTTAGTCGTGATTGGCGATCGCCTTGATCCATCATTGGTACACCAGCGTTAAGCTTTAGCTCACCAATCGCCGTTGATTTAGGCGCATCAATCGCTGCCGCGTTCTTCATGACCTTGACGTTCGCTTCCTGCTCACTGGCATCACGACGAGCCAGTTGCCACAACTTACTAATAATCGTAAATGGTGAGACGCGAATAATGAATAGGATCGTGATGAGAATCAGCAGAACATATATAAAGGCGGCAACGCCAGCATTGACGAGTGCCAAAACCCCACCGTTCACAAGATCACCGATAGAACCGCCGGTTGTCTTGCCGTCGCTATTTTTTAACAGGCCAAATAATGAGGCAAACCAGATAATTGAGGTAATCGTGGCAAGCTTCATCACAAATGGCAGGCGGTTATCCTCGGCACGGAAAATCTCGACGGCGACATATATAAATAGCAGTGGCAGTACGTAGACAGCGTAGCCAATCAGGCTAAGTGTCGACTGGTACATCCAATCGAGGACCGGACCACCAGCACCAAACCACGCGACGACAAATAACAAAGATAACGCAATCAGGAAGACTGCGCCAATTTGAGCCCAAAAGCCATTTGGTAGGCTGTGCTGTGGTGCAGTGTTCTTGACTACCTTTTTGTGTGAGCGTTTTTTTCTTTTAGCCATAATCTATACCATTATAGGCGCTTTCGCGTCGCTTTAATAGTTATATTATAGCAAAATTTACTACATTTTGCAAGAGGCTTATGGTTGTCGGTTGCGTAGAGTAATCATACCGCTTTGATCTGATTGAAAGAATTTACTTATACCAGCACTACCCATCGCCTTGCGGTTCTTGTATTTAAAGAGTTCCTTAGCGGCTAACTCTGAGAGAGGCGTTAGTCCAGGTTCATTAGTCTTCATTCGACGTTTGTGAAGCCTACCAAGTACCCTGAGATCCTCGGCACTTACCTCATAGTTTGCCTCTTTAAAGGCATGAGCAGCCGTACCAGCACGAGCAATTTCTCGGGCCTCTCTCGTCTGGAATTGTACCTCTACTGGGATCGCACTCTCACTACCCTCTGGAGTAAAGAGAAAAGTAACCTTGGCAACTTCATGTCCGTTAATACTCGCTTTTTCATCAAGTTTAGTACCCAAATCACCGGCGTATCTGGAAACACTATCAATCATCTTAGCCCCTTTGGCATGCAAGGGCGTATCACGACCTGTCGCATTCACAGGGATCATATTCTGATTAAGTCTACCCATAATAATTCCACTAATAAGGCCAAAACTATAGCCAAGAAGTTCGGTCGACGGAACAATCACCGTTACACCAAGAAGGTCTGAACCACGGGTGTTATTCTCTAGGTCAATTTTCTTGGCCATTGAAGTATCTGTCTTGACCCGCCATACATAGCGCATCGTATTGTAATCAAGCGTCGGCAAAGTATCCTCGAGGTCATCGATGCTCTGCTCGGATATTAGGCCTGATCCAAATTGTATACCGTGACCAGATACATCATTAAGCACACTGGTACCTTCTGAATCGGTCAAAAATAAATGAGACATCATCTCGGATACCGTATTAGGAAACTTGTTAGGAGGACCAAGCGCACGGAGCATCTCACGCGCAACTTCGAGTTTTTCACCAGTGACTTCATCATATTGACCACCATTACGGCTCATACGAACTAGCGTCGACTCACGTTTAAGAGCCATACCAAAGCCGTCGTAACCAATAATTTCAAGAAGTGGCTGGTAAAAACTCTCGACGGCATACATCGTTTCGAGCAAACGATCCTCGGATACATCATCAGCGTGACGTAACGTATTGTAGGCAGAAGCTGTTGCAATAAGGATGGATTCAATATTAACGCCCTCGGGATTCTGGACGATATCGTCTGGGGTGTCAGAGACAAGTTCAAGTACTTCCTTGAGTGGAATGTTATTGTAACGACGCTCCCATGGACTCTGGTATAGTCGCTCAGTTGGCTCGGAACCAACTGGTTGTTCTGGTTCTAATGTCTCTCTAGCTTCCCAGTGGGCGTCAACGAATTTGTTAATTTTGACCATATCGGCAGCAAAGGCACGTACATATTCGCGGTCTTGTGGGTTATTGGATTCATATTGCTGGAGAGCCGAGTAAGCTGCACTTGATAAGGCGATATCGGGTCCTGATAACTCATCCATTAGTGGTGCAAGCTGCACTGCCTCGTAAGCACTCGGGACTAATTCCTTGAAACCGCCAAAGTCATAAACAACTTTCACGATGTCTGTTGCTCGTGCACGAATGCCATCTTGCTCTACGCTACTTAGCTTTTCAAAAACTTCCCATGTACCCTCAACGGACGTCGACGGCTTCAAGGATAATGCGCCAGCGCGTTCATTCGATTTAGGGTTATCTACAGGGCGAGCCATAATAGAGGTAGTATAGCATACTTTTGCTATTTTGTCTAGCTAGTAACCGAGGTTGTCGACTTTGACGATTGGGTCAATTTCAGGGGTGTCTGGGATTACTGGTTCAGGGAAAGTCTTTGGCGCTGGAGTCTCAAGACGATAGGTGTTACCAGGGACAACGTCTTGGCGTGGTGCATGTTGCTTGTTGTCACGTTGCTGACCTTGGCCACCACCGCTTCCACCAACTTCGTTGATGACAGGGATAACAATTGGCGTACGACGAGTCTGGTCATAAAGAATGTGAGTAATCTCGTCCTTGAGTTCCTTTTTGATCACATCAAGATCAACTCGTTTGCCAGAGAATGCGCGCGAAACCTTTTGCTTTAGGTACTGACGAATCGTTCCCATCAACTCTTCACTATCGCGAAGGTAAATGAATCCACGACTAATGATGTCAGGGCTAGTTAGCAGACGTCCGCTGCCGCGTTGAACGGTTAGAACAACGACGAACATACCCTCGGTTGCCATGTGGATGCGATCCTTGAGGACTACTTCGGACACGACGGTACCGCTGTCGTCATACATGATGCCGCCAACAGGGACACGGCCGGCTTTCTTGGCACCTTCCGTAGTTATTTCAACAACGTCACCACTGTCACAGACGAAAATGTTTGCGCGTGGAATACCAGCTTCCTTTTCGGCAAGCTCGGCGTTGTGAACCAACATGTGAAACTCACCATGAATTGGCAGGTAGTACTTTGGATTAAGTGCGGTAACCAACTTTACGTGGTCATCGTAGTAGCCGTGACCAGAAAGGTGCAGTGGGCCAATGCCAGTGAGGTGAGTTTTGCCGTTTTGGATAACATCACTTCCCTCTCGCATCAGACCATCGACAGTACGAACAACGTACTTTTCGTTACCAGGAATTGGGTTCGAGCTAAAGACGATAACATCAGAGTTTTTGATCTTGATAAATTTGTGTGAACCACTAGCCATACGGTTAAGCACGGCGTTGAATTCACCCTGTGAACCAGTACAAATGATGGTTACTTTGCCATCAGGCAATTTAACGATATCTTCCATCTTTACGACGGTGTCCTTAGGTACCTTGATGATACCAGCGCGAAGGGCTACTTCGAGGTTCTGGATCATGCTGTAACCAGCGAAGGCGACCTTGCGATCGTGATTCTTGGCTTCCTCGAGGATAACCTGCATACGGTGGATCTGAGACGAGAAACAACTAAGGATCAAACGGTTGTTTTGGTATTTCTCCATAACTTGGCCAATGCTTGCCTGGATGTCGAATTCACCGTGGGTGTGTGTACCATCTGACTCACAGTTAGTTGATTCGTTCATCAGAAGCAAAATACCTTCCTTGGTCGCGATCTCGGTTAGACGCTCAAGGTCAAATTTACGTCCATCAACTGGGTTTTCCTCAAAACGCCAGTCACCTGTGTCGATGAGAACACCAAGTGGCGTACGAATAACGACGGCGGTTGCGTCTGGGATTGAGTGATTAACACGAACAAGTTCGATGCTAAAGCTGTCGCCAAGTTGTGCGCGTTCGTGTAGCTCTGGATTAAGTTCGTTGTATTCTGGCGTGTAGCCGCTAGTCGACTCTTCCATCGTGCGTTGAATCATACCAAGCGTAAACTTGCTGGCAAATACTGGCGCTGGAAGCTTGTCAGCAATGTGGCGGAAGGCCCCGATGTGATCAAGGTGTCCGTGTGTAAAGACGATTCCGCGGATCTTGTGCTTGTTTTCCTCGAGGTATGAAATATCAGGAATAATGTAGTTAATACCAGGGTAATCAGCACCTGGGAATAGGAATCCACAGTCAATGACGATGATGTCGTTATCGTATTCAATCGCCATCATGTTCTTGCCGATGCCCATTTCGCCGAGGCCACCAATTGGCATAATGCGAAGTTTTGGACCGTTCGTGCGAGGCTGTTTTTTAAAATCAGCTGGGCTGAATTGTTTGCCGTCGTAGCCGTTAAAGACTGACTTGTTTACTGGCACATTAATGATGTGCTGAGATGCGCGAACGTTAACGTCCTCGCTGGTTCGGCGCTGAGCGCGGAATACTTCACCCTTACGAGTTTGTGTATTAGCTAGGACCGTGTTGTTAGACTTCGGCCTAGGTTGGTTATTATTGTTGCCATTATTAAATGGTCGTTTATTTGTGTTGTCCCGATTATCGGGCTGGGGGGTTGCGATTCGTTGTGAACCCATAGTTATTTTTTCTCCTTTTCGAGAAGTTTAATTATTGTTGGTAACTTCATAAAGTCTTCGATCAGTGTCGCTCGTAGCCCACCATTATACAGGGCTGCTGCTGGATGATAGAGCGGGACAATCACGATCTTGGTATCGCCAAACGATATACGTTTTGGGTCACCGTGGATCATGCTGATCTTTTGTTCAGGCAGGAAATATTCCATGCTGTGCCTGCCTAATGTCACGACGATTTTGGGTCGGATGATATTGAGCTGACGCACCAAGAATGGCCAAAAAGCCTTCTTTTCCTCTGGAAGCGGATCTCTGTTGTTTGGCGGGCGGTATTTCACAATGTTAGTGATATAGATGTCCGAACGTTGCATACCAGCAGTGGCAAGCATTTCATCGAGAAATTTTCCGGCTGCACCGACAAATGGCAGCCCTGTTTCGTCTTCGTTTTTGCCCGGCGCCTCACCGATAAACACAATGTCTGTATCAATGTTTCCGTCACCCATTACAAGGTTCTTGGCTGTCTTAGCCAAATCTGGACTTATATTATTATCTATAATATCTGCCCTAATTTGCTCAAGAAGTGTCTCTTTCTTGTTCACTTTACCCCATTACAAGACTGCGTTTAGTACCTTAATAGTAGCACGGTCGGTCGTCTCTTGCAATAGGATTTTCCTCGGGCATCACTTCTCTATCACTTCTCAACCGCTGGGCTCATTTTTTATTGCTGAGAATCAGCTGAGCAGAGGTCCGTCCTCTGCAGAATATATTTTGGGCTTTTTGGCAAAATGTGAAGTTGCCTTTTACAGATACGGCCAAGATTGTAGCCAAGATGAGAATAATCCGTTATTATATAAGTACATGGCCACCAAAAACGACCAATCTCCTGTTCTTGTAGTAGATTACGGCGCCCAGTACGCGCAGCTCATCGCCCGCCGCGTCCGCGAAGCCAAGATCTACTCTGAAATCGTGCCCTCATCAATGTCGACTGCTGATATGTTGGCACGTAACCCGAGCGCAATTATCTTGTCTGGTGGCCCATCGTCAGTCTATAGCGAAGGCGCACCGCAGACAGATTCTGCCCTATTTGAAGCCAGCGTACCGGTTTTTGGTATCTGTTACGGCTTTCAGTCAATGACCCAGGCACTCGGTGGTGTAGTTGATCATACAGGTAAGTCTGAGTTCGGCCGAACGGCGCTGACTATTTCTCGTAGTGGTAAATTATTTGGCGACGAGCCAACTGACCAAGAAGTTTGGATGAGCCACGGCGACGCTGTTATTAAAGCACCCGCAGGATTTGAAGTCGCTGCATCGACCGCAGGTACACCTATTGCAGCCTTTGAGCACACTTCACTACCACTTGCTGGTGTTCAATTTCACCCAGAAGTACTGCACACAAAATATGGTCAAAAAACACTCGAAAACTTCCTCTATAACATCGCAGGGCTCTCGCCAACGTGGACCGCTACCAATATTATCGAAGATCAAATTGCGATTATCCAGGAAACTGTCGGTGATAAGCGAGTTATTTGTGGGTTATCTGGCGGTGTTGACTCTGCTGTTGCGGCCGCGCTTGTTCAAAAAGCAATTGGTTCACAACTTACCTGTGTCTTCGTCGATCATGGGTTACTTCGCCAGGGTGAGGCTGAGCAGGTTGAAAAGGATTTCGTGGCTGCAACGGGTGTTGCACTGAAGGTTGTCGATGCCAAGGATCAATTCCTTGGTGCTCTTAAAGACGTCACTGACCCTGAAACGAAGCGCAAGATTATTGGTCGTGAATTCATTCGAGTATTTGAAGCTGCTGCACGCGAAATCGTTGCTGAAGAAGGCAAACCTGTTGAATTTCTCGTTCAGGGAACCCTTTATCCAGACGTTGTTGAATCTGGCGGTGGAACCGGTACGTCGAATATCAAGAGTCACCATAACGTTGGTGGACTTCCAGATGATTTGCAGTTTAAACTAATCGAACCACTTCGCGCGCTATTCAAGGATGAAGTCCGTCAAATTGGTCGTGACCTGGGACTTCCTCATGAAATCGTTGGTCGCCAACCTTTCCCAGGACCTGGACTCGGTATTCGCATCGTCGGTGCAATTAACGCAGAGCGTCTAGAAATTCTACGTCGTGCCGATGCAATCGCCCGCGAAGAACTAACCGCTGCAGGACTTGATGATAGTATCTGGCAATGTCCAGTCGTACTGCTAGCTGATGTACGATCAGTTGGCGTTAAAGGTGATGGCCGAACATACGGCCACCCAATTGTTCTTCGACCTGTATCAAGCGAAGATGCCATGACTGCCGACTGGAGCCGTGTCCCCTACGACACCCTCGCGGTGATTTCTAACCGTATTACGAATGAAATTGATGAGATTAATCGCGTCGTCCTAGACATCACCAGCAAACCGCCTGGAACTATTGAGTGGGAATAGACACTCGACGCGCTGTAAGCAAGAAATAGCCAAGCGCCATGGCGAGGACGACTCCTCCTTCTACTAAATACGCTTGCCAAATTGACTCACTCTGCGCGACAAAACCAAATAGGAAAACAAACGGTATAATCAGTACATTGCCAACGAAGTAAACCGCTGATGTTACAGAAGCACGTGTACGACTAGATGTCGCGTGTTGTAATTGCGTTTGCAAGGCGTTTTCAATAATTGACCCAGCAGCAAGTGCGAAGGCTAAAAATAGTAGCGAAAAGTTATTCGCGAGTATCGCGACTATCGCGATAGCTAACCCGGTTAGTAGCAATAAGGCTCTAGGATTAAATAATCGCTTGGTTGCAATGAAGAAACCTCCCACAAGAACAAATCCAGCTAGACCACCAAATATACCGACTAGGACAGGAGATTTAAACAGCGCAATATAAATATACTGGTTAAATTCGTACATCGGCGTCTGAATAAAGAACAAGATAATCGTGCCAAACATTACCAGGCGAAGTTTAGGGCTTTGCCACATAGTCGTAAATGCGTGGAGTAGATGCTTAATATAGCCTCTTTTAACCACGTCCTCCACTTCATCGTCGTGATGAACGGTAGGCTCATGAATAAGTAAAAGTGTAATAACAGCACATAGTAGCGGAATAATAGAAGCAAAATACACGCCGCGTAGCCCAATAAAATTTGCAAGAAAACCAGATGAGATTGCGCTCACTGCGATTCCCAACATAAAAAACAACCGTGACCATGCATCATTTTTTTGGAAGTCTTTCTGACGTTTTTGCTCTTTTAGGCTATCAAACAAGATTGCCTGGTATATACCTGTGAAACAAACTGTAAAAAGACCCCAGAATGCCGTACCTATAAGATACGCAAGAAACGTTTGCGAATTTCCGAGTATGATATCAGCAGCGATAAAGCATAGAACCGCAATCATAAGCATACGTTTACGACCATAGCGGTCAGCAATCACACTCGCCGGTACATCAAGCGTCAGAGTCATGACCATGTATAGCGTTACGATGACTGCAATGCCAGTCGGACCAATACCTAGTTGATTCGCCAGGAATATCTTTTCAATACCGTACCAAAAAACGAATCCAACAAAAAAATTTAGCGCAATCAAGCTCGGCACTTGCGTCGCTCTTGATTGCAGCCATTTTTTCATTTTGTTATTCGACGTTTTTAAGACTTAAACTAAGGCGACCGCGATCGTCGATACCGATGAGTTTTGCCTTCACGATCTGGCCCTCCGTTAGGACGTCAGTTACCTTTTCAACTCGTTTATCAGATAACTCACTGATGTGCACCATGCCGTCAACGCCAGGCATAATGTTGATGAATGCACCAAAATCCTTTATTGAAACAACTTTACCTTCGTAAATGGTACCAATTTCTGGTTCTTCAGTTAGGCCTTTAATCCAGTTCATTGCCTTCTCGATCGCAACTGTATCGACAGCGGCAATTGTAATCAAACCATCATCATTGATGTCGATTTGCGCACCTGTTTCAGATGTAATTTGCTTAATTGTCTCGCCACCCTTACCGATCACTGCACCGATTTTATCAGGATTAATCATGAGTTTCTCGATACGTGGAGCGTATGGAGATAGCGCTTTTCGTGGCTCGGCAAGTGTCTCGAGCATGTGCTTCAGGATAAATGCACGTCCTGGTTTTGCGGCTTCGAGTGCTTTTTTAAGTGTCTCAACTGGTAAACCGTGAACCTTCATATCCATTTGAATCGCCGTAATTCCCTTGGCAGTTCCGGTTACCTTGAAGTCCATGTCGCCAGCGAAATCTTCGGCATCAGCAATGTCAGACAGAACGTATGGAGTATCACCGTCGAGCATGAGTCCCATCGCAATACCAGACACTGGCGCGCGAAGTGGTACACCAGCATCCATCAAGGCAAGAATAGAACTACAGGTTGCGGCCATCGAGGTTGAGCCGTTTTGGCTCATGATTTCGGTGACAGAACGAATTGCATATGGGAAATCTTCGATACTTGGAAGCACTGGCTCAACAGCGCGCTCTGCCAAGTAGCCGTGACCAATTTCGCGACGACCTGGGCTACCAAGACGACGGACTTCGCCAACAGTGTAGCCTGGTGCGTTGTAGTGATGCATGTAGCGACGTTCGTAGTCATTTTGCTCCATCGTATCAACCATTTGAGCGAAACTCAGTGGTGCGAGCGTGACAATGTTCAGACCCTGCGTAATACCACGAGTAAAGATCGATGAACCGTGCGTACGAGGCAGTACCCCTACTTCACTTGAAAGTGGACGAATTTCATCAAGCTTACGACCATCTGGACGTAGTTGGTGATCAACAATTCCCTGACGAACGTCCTTGTGAAGAGCCATTTGGAATGCCTCGTCGTATTCACCCTGAACAGTCTTGTACTCATCATCTCCGACCGACTCTTGCATTGCCGCGTGGAACTGATCACGCAGAGTCGCAACAAGTTCGTTGCGTTCTGGATATGGCAAGCGAATATCCTCACCTAATTTGCCATCAACCCATGTGTCGACAGCCTTCTGGATATCAGCGTTTGGTAAAATTAGTTCGTATGAAAGCGGCGTGACGCCAACCTTCTTGGCAAGTTCAACTTGAGCTGCAATAGCTGGCTGGTAGGCATCATAGGCCCAGGCAAGCGCCTCAGCGACAACATCCTCAGTCACCTCATTTGCACCAGCTTCAACCATCGTGATACCCGCACCAGTTCCAGCGACAACAAGATCAAGGTCACTTGCTTCGCGCTCTTCTGGAGTTGCAAAGGCCTTGAATTCACCATTGACCCGTGCAACACGCAGACCTGCGACTGGACCATCAAATGGTGCACCCGTCAGTGTTAAGGCAGCAGATGCGGCAATCATCGCAACCATGTCGGGACGGAAGGTTGGGTCCATTGATAGAACTGTGGCAACGTTCTGAACTTCCTGGCGGTAGCCTTTTGGAAAGAGTGGACGAATCGGACGGTCGATGAGACGTCCGATGAGGATCGCTTCATCACTTGGACGACCTTCACGCTTTACGAAACGGCTGCCTGAAATCTTGCCAGCTGCATAAAATTTTTCTTCATAGTCAATTGATAGTGGAAAATAATCCATGCCGCTGATTGCTTTTTTGCTGACCATTGCAGTACCAAGGACGACTGTTTCGCCATAAGTTACGAGGACACTGGCACTGGTACGAAATCCAACGCGGTTTACCTCGAGTGTTAATGTTCGACCAGCAAGCTGAGTCTCAACCTTAATAATATCTTTACCGTAAGGGTTAATAATTGCCATTTTGGCCTCCTTTTTATACCCAGGGTTTCATAAGTAACGGGTGCAGATTTTCTTGTTATTCAAGAATTCCTGTATCCACCACCTAAAACCTCGGGCGTTTATACCCTTTTATTATACTCGAGGCTGAGCGTTATTGCGAATGTAATCCTTCAACGCAGCGGTACCCAACGAGCCGCCAGGTATAACGACAAAACCTTCATTCCCTGATACCGATTCTAAGCCCTTGAACCGTTCTGGTCGTTCTGGGATAAATCCTAATGCCTCCTGCATGAATGGCTCAAACTTGACTGGCAAGGCTGTCTCCATACAAATAGTCGGAACTTCAAACTGACTTTTCTCATACGCCACAGCAACTCCATCTGCAGTATGAGGATCAATAATAACTCCGGCTTCTTTGTAGACTCGTCTTGTCGTCTGAACTCGCTTATCGTGATTAGAGTTACCACTATCAAAACCAGCAGCTTTTAGTAGATTAGATGGCCTATCGATGTCGCGAAAATCGACCAAACCTGTACGCTCAAATTGCTCATAGTACTGACGCGTTAGATCAGCATTACCGCCGAGAATGTCATGAATAACTCTCTCGTAGTTAGATGCGACTGCTATATCCATTGATGGGCTAGAGGTAATACTTGAAGGTTTCTTTTTGTATTGGCCCGTTTGGATCAAATGATCAAGACCCGAGTTCTCATTTGTAGCAATAATAATGTTGCGAATCGGTAATCCCATCTTCTGTGCGATATATGCCGCAAGTGCATTCCCCATATTACCTGATGGAACCACGAAATCGACTGGCTCACCTACCTTACCCTCTTTTACCTGCAAATAAGCCGAGAAGTAATATGGAACCTGCGAGGCAACTCGACCATAGTTAATTGAGTTAACCGCCCCTAGATCTGCAAACTCTGGATCATTATTAAGTTCCTTAATCTTGGCCTGCAAATGATCGAAAGGCTCATCGACAGCGATATTATGAATATTACCACCGCTGAGTGCAGCCATTTGGGCTCGCTGAAAATCACTCATCCCATCAAGTGGGCTAAGCATGAATAACGTGACATTGCCTAACCCTTTGACAGCTGCTTCTGCGGCTGAGCCAGTGTCACCTGACGTTCCTCCCAAAATATTGAGTGACCCACCACGATGATTAAGCTCATGGTTCATGTCTTGTCCTACGGCCTGTAGGGCAAGATCCTTGAAGGCAGCCGTGGGACCTTCCGAAAGATCTTGGATATACAAATTATCATCGATCTGTATGATTGGCGTTATATTTCCATTCTGAGTGTCAGGGAACTTTTCTTCAGAATATGCAGCATCGGCAAGCTGCATCTGTGTTTGAATATCCATACTATCACCAACTAGTAGTGATTTAACTTCAACAAAAAGATCAGAGTAAGACAGTCCTGCAAAATTTTCAATTTGCGTGGGTGTAAGATGTGGATATTCAGTAGGAACATATAGTCCCCCGTCGCGTGCGAGGCCCTCTAAGAGTACGTCCGAATAACTTTTCGATTCAGTATCACCCTTACTTCTCGTACTGACATACTCAGGCATAATATCAGAATCATACATAATCTATGGATAGAATTGCAAGCATAAGTATTTGAACCAACCTGCCTGTATCAGTACTAAGGCATAAGAAAGACAACGAGAGCAACGACAAGACCGATACCTATAGACAGTCCAGCAATTGTGATTGCTTTACGCTGATCTTTCTGGCGATATTCTGCCTTTTCGACAGTCTCTGGAGCAACAAGTGTTGTGCCCATATTGAATAGTCCCTTAGTGCCAAACCGCACACAGAAGTGGAATCTTGCCTGTAGATACCCCATAGCACTGACCGTTGCGGGGATAAAGAGGAAAAGACGCCACGGTGAGGCAATTCCGGTAATCATAAAGATAGCAAAGAGGATAACGGTTGCATATAGACCTATGGTTCCAGATAGTTTTCGTGTTTTTATTTCTGCGGGACCAATGTTACAAACGCCGGGTGTATATGTTGTGCTCATAGTGACCTATTATACAGGTATTTTTCGCGGTAATGTCACCTTATTTAACGAACATCGCGGCGACGGAAAAATAAGACTGCAATAACAAGGAAAATAATCGTAATAGCGCCGTAGACAACAACATTCACAGGATCAATTGTTCCCTTAGCGATATCAGGTGCAGGGAAATAGTGTAAAAATGAGAATTTCTCATAATCCTTTAGCCAATCGACCGATGGTGCAAAGGTCGTCACCAAGAAGCTTCCGACTGTGATAAGCACACCGACGGCCGTTGTTAGTCCTCTCTTACCTGTTGCCATACCGATGCCAAAGATGGCAGTTGCAAGAGCAACCGCGAGTAACAGCATCATACCGCCCAGGCGAATAAGCACCATAATATCTAATGTCTCATGAATCGTCAGCAGTCCGATTTCGATACCGACAATCGTCGCAAGTGTCGCAAACAAACAAATAAATACGATTACCACCCACTTAGTGAGCAGAATCCTTGTTCGGCTAAGCGGCAAAGCGATCAGCGTGCGTAATTGGCCTTTATCTTCCTCTGATACACTTAGACCAACAGCCAGTAGAATCGTCAGTACACTCAGGAAAATTGGCATACGAACATCAAATAGCTGACTACCGAGGTACGTTGACATCTCCTTGAGATTATCGAGGTTACCAACTAATCCCTTAAATGCAGGCGGCAGACTTTTAACAAGTTGATCGAGACCATTATCCTGGTGAAATGCAGGGAAAAAGATCGTCATCAAGTATCCGATAAAAGCCATGCCAAGAACCCAACCGAGAATAAACGATCGTTTGTCGTAGAGCGTTTTAAGGAAAAGATTATGCATGCTCGCCCGTCTCTAATTCATATAAATCATCAAATGCAGCCTTTAGATCGTGATCCGTGATTGATACATCGATAAGACCAGCGACACCACTCAACCACTGTTGCAGTTGCGCAGGTTTTGCTTTATATACAAATGTTAATTCATAGCCATCGTCAGTTTTCTTTTTCTCAACAAGCTCAGCAGTACGTGGTGGAATTACGACACTCTGACTCACCAAACGCACCATCTTGCCGCCATCAGTCACAAGTTCGCTAGCTGGAATATCCTTAACAATCTTGCCACCGCGAATCAGTACAACACGACTGCAGACATCAATCACCTCTGTTAAGTAGTGCGACGACATGAATATAGTAGTGCCTCTCGTTGTTTCTTCACGAATCAGATCAACAAAATTCTGCTGCATCAGTGGATCGAGGCCACTACTTGGCTCATCGAGTATCACGAGCTCGGGACTAGCCATAAAGGCTGCAATCAGAGCGATTTTTTGCTTGTTACCTCTCGATAGGTCACCTATTTTCTTATTCACATCAGGTTCAAATAAATCAGATAGCTGCTTTAACCTAGTATTATCACGAATACCAAACCGCCCTGCAATGAATCTAAAGTACTGCTTGCCGGTTAAATTATTAAACAAACTCATATCGCCGCTAGCAAAGCCAATTTGTTGATGAGTCTTATGAGCTGTCTGTGGTTTAACTAATTGGTCAAAGATAGTGACCGAGCCGTCAGTTGCATGCAAAAAGCCAAGCATCGTATTAATCGTCGTCGACTTACCGGCACCGTTTAAACCAACAAACCCGACGATCTCGCCCTTGGCGATTGTGAAGCTAACATCGTCAATTGCTGCAAAACCTTTGTAGCGTTTGGTGAGATGAGCAATACTTACAACTGGAGTACTAGACATAGTACCCCTAGTATACAACGCTTATGAATGAGGTTACTAAGAAAAAACTCCGCAGTGTTACTTGCGGAGTCCGAGGGCTGCAACAGTTGCCTTGTAGGCATCGAAATCTTTGGTTTCAAGGTATTTCAGCAGTTTCTTGCGGCGACCAACCATCTGAATAAGTCCACGACGAGCCATGTTGTCGTGTTTGTTAGTCTGTAAGTGAGCAGTAATCTCTTTGATACGTGTCGTCAAAACAGATGCTTGCGCCTGAGGCGAACCAACGTCAGTCTTGTGAGTTTGTGTCAAAGCGAATGCTTTTGCTTTATTGTCTGCTGTAATCATCAGATACGTACTATACCAAAGTTTTGCACAGGTTTCAAGGGTTAAGAACGCCGAATTCTTGAAGCGTCTGGGCCGTCTCAATCTTCCACTCACCTATTGCCGTTCGACGTAGCTGTTTACAATACGCATCGGTACCAAGCATTTTACCAATATCCTCAGCAAGTGTGCGAATATACGTCCCACTACTAACGTGTGTTCGTATCTGCAGTTCGGGATAGGTATAGTCAACCAAATCAAGACTGTGAATCGTGATTTGACGCTCAGGCATCTCTGGTGTTTTACCTGCGCGTGCTAATTTATACGCCCGTTGTCCGTCAATCTTAATCGCGCTGTAGATCGGTGGACGTTGAGTGATCTCACCAGTAAACTTAGCGAGAGTTTTCTGGATTTCGTCGAGCGTTGGTACTATAGCGTTCACTTCGTCTGTAATCTCGCCCTCAGAATCACCTGTTGTTGAGCTTTGTCCCAAACGAATTGTCGCCTCGTAGACTTTATCTTTTTTACTGTAAGTTTCGGCATTTTTGCATTCTTTACCAACAACGATAATCATAAGTCCAGTTGCAAAGGGATCAAGCGTACCAGTATGGCCAACTTTTACCTTTTTACCCTGTTGTTCACTGAGTAAACGCCTGACACGCGCAACAACGCCGAAGCTTGTCATGTCGGCAGGCTTATCAATCAGGATAATACCATCAGTCATAGTTCACTCAGTATACTAAAAATCACCGTGTAAATGACGGTGATTTTTATTGAGCCCTATTGGCCTGGAATTTTGAATTGTCCAGGATCGTTAGACGCAGGCTGAGGCGGAGGTGCCAAAATATCGCCTAAACGTTCAGGCTGAGGTGCTGGATCAAGTGCGTAGGGAGATGGTGCGGGCACCGCTGTAGGCAGTGCACCAAAATCTGGCAATGGTGGCGGTGGTGGCAATGTAATACCAGGCGCAGGCGAGAATGATGGAACCGATGGTCCACCGTATGCCGCGCTAACTGCTGCGAGTGCATCATCTCTTGATGATTCATCTCGACTTCTCTCCTCTGGCACACTACTCGATAGATCAGCTGGTGGTATCGCAGGATCCGTACTAGTTGTCTCTGGTGCAGGTGCGGGAGCAGCAAAAATATCAATGCTCTGCGCTGATGAGTCCGGGGCGCCACTAACTGTCGCACCGTAGGTTGATGTGTCACCACCAATGTATGAATGCTTACTAATTTCCTCAGATGGAGGCGTGACAACAGGAGAGTCAACTGCACCTATACCGATTCCGCTAAATGTAGGTGTCGTTGTAGGAGCGACAAGTGGTGTAAGCGTTGGTGGTACCAATGAGGCGAGTGGATCTATTGCAGGAGTAGACTCAACAGGCAGCGGCGGAGGTGTCACAGGCGCTAATGGAGATGCTATACCACCAAGTAGAGGCGCCGGAGCAGAAGCAACCGGTGTAGGTGCAGAGTCAAGCTCTGGATCAAGTGCGTAGGCATCGGCCAATTTACCAATAACCGGAGGTTCCGAAACTGCTGGCGTATCGATTGGGGGGGCAACATATGGTTCTGGTGCAGGTGGTTCGGAAGTAATCATAGGTTCAGCAACAGTGGCGGGCTCCTGCGGCGCTGTAGTGGAAGGCTCATCGTGAGCAATAGCTAATCCTTCGCGAGTTGGCTTGGATGATTGCCCCAGTGGCTTGGTATACGGTGAATCATTGCCAGTAGGCGTTGCACCATCACCAATCTCATGTGATTCTTGTAATTTAGAAGCGATCAATTGCTGATCAGCACCGGCAGCCATCAGCTGTGCAGCAACTGTCATAACTTTTGATGACGTCTTAATATTACTGAAACGATCGGTTTCAGCCACGATTCCTGTCAATAACGCGGTTGCGATTTGCTGGTCGATTAGTGGAGTATCAGCTTGGAGTAATTCTGACAGGCTAACAAGCATTTCACTCAAACTACTAGCCGTGTCGTCACGCCAATCGATACTGCCAAGGCTACTTGTGCCCGATTCATTGCTGATGGTAATAACGGTCGCATCATGCAAGATACTGCCGTGCGCTTCAAGCGCGCCATCAAGATGAGACTGGTTCTCTACCCCGAGAGCAAGCACCAATTCGACGTTGTAATCACCTTGGCTAAACTCTAGATCGTCGCTACTAAGTGTCGTACGGTACGGCGTAATAAAGATCTTAACTGCTTCACCCTCAACTTTGTAGCGCAAGTGGTCGGCCTTCTCCTTATCGAGCGCAATAATAAAATCACGCAGGCTATCAATTGATGTTTCAAAAGTTTTCGCTGGATCAAGGAACGTAATAGCTGGTGGCGTCGCACCACTAAAGATTGCGGTGGTGTGTTTACCGATTTTGTTGAGCATAACCGTCAGAGCAATTGCAGCTGACAAAGCGTCAACGGAGGGGTTATTGCTAACTGTCACCAGAACATTAGTCGAGCTCACGATCTTTTCGACTAATTGCTGCTTTGTTTTGGCGTCGTTCATGGTAGTACCTATGGTGTTTATTTTGGTTCTAGGTTGTCTAGAGTTTGGTGTCACTATACCATAAGTGTTATACCTTAGTCAACGATTTAGCCTTCTATTTCAACAAACTCGCGCCCTAATTCCCACGCCTTTGCTCTGCAGAGGTCCGTCCCCTGCAGAGATTATGCTAAGTTTAGGATGAGGCCATCGTCTAACCCTTTACTTTTTGATGATTTTCCCCTATAATCAGCCGTCGACTATAATCAATTATTTTAAAGAGGAAAAAGCACAATATGCCGATCATCAAATCCGCTATCAAGCGAGCAAAACAAACTATCAAGCGCAACGCACGTAACGTTGGTATTAAGCGTGACATCAAGGAAGCAACTAAAGCCTTCCTCGCAAAACCTACTGCTGCTGGATTGTCGCTAGCTCACAGCGAAATTGATACCGCTGTTAAGAAAAAACTTTTAAAGAAAAATACTGCAGCTCGTCGCAAAGCCAATCTAGCCAAGATTGCTAAAGACGCTGGTGTTAAACTTTCAACTGGTAAAAAGGCACCTGCAAAGACAGCAGCCGCAAAACCAGCTGCTACTAAAGCCACTCCAGCTAAAACTGCTGCCAAGAAACCAGTCGCAAAAGCACCAGCGGCTAAAAAAGCTCCAGCAAAGAAAACAACTAAATAATTTTAGCTCAAACAAAATAGCCCTATGAAAGGGCTATTTTTTATTCTGCTGCACGGGCAAGATCGAGAAATTCTGATCTGGTTGCCGGGTTGGTCTGAAAAATGCCATAGAGACACGAGGTTGTCGTAATCGCGTTTGGTTTCTTAATCCCCCGCATTTCCATGCATAAATGCCTGGCATTTAGGACAACACCGACGCCTTTTGGTGATAATTCCTTTTGTAAAAAGTCGGCAATTTGCGTCGTGACACGTTCCTGGTTCTGCAAACGACGACTAAAATGATCGACGGTTCGAGCGAGCTTCGACAAGCCGATAATTTTGTCACCCGGAATATACGCAACTGTTGCTGTTCCAAAAAATGGCAGTAAATGATGTTCGCACATACTGTAGAAAGTAATGTTACGTTCTACAATCATCTCGCTATAACCCTCGTTCGTGAAGACGGTTGGCTTAAACTCGTCTGGAGATAGAAATTCTTCTAAAAATGCCTCATAACGACGTGGCGTATCTATAAGACCTTCGCGGTCTGGGGTGTCGTCGAGCGACTCGATAATAGCCCGTATGTTCTTTTGTATCTCTCTCATTACCATCATTCTACCATATCAGCAGAGGTGATGTTACCTAAGAGCAACTTGGATTAAAGCACGTTCAATTAAGAGCCACGGTTCAGCACGTGATAATTTCATATCATCATCAGCACTAGCAAATGTACGAATGACTTTACGCACTCCACCTCTTCCTAGTTTCTTCGCTATAGACGCTAGCTTTGACAGTACATACGGACTAACTCCCAAATCCTTGGCAACTGTGTCTGTTTGTTCAGACACGGCCAGCGCCGCAAGCTGAAATGCCTGCCCCGAAAGAAGCGCAAATAGCCTATAAGGATCGTTGGTTAGTTCGAGCGTCTTAATCATCTGAGTCACGGTTACGGCGTCACCACGTAGGGCAGCGTCAAAAAGAGTAAATACGTTCTCGGTGGGATTTACATCAATAACAGATTCGATGATTTCATCTGTTATATCACCCGCTAGTGCCAGTTTTTCGAGTGCATGAAAGAGACTCCATTGATCTGTTCCGACTCGTCCAACAAGCTTTTGAACACTTTTTGTGTTCAGTTTTATACCCATATTTTCAGCCTCATCACTCACCCATCTATTGGCTTTTAGATCATCCCGTTCAGTCCATGCATCATGCTCAATAACCTGAGCGATTTTTTTTAATTCCTTGTAGGTCACTGTCCGTTTATCTGGTTTGCTATCAACTAGGACAAGATTGATATCATCAGACACACGTGGCAACCAGTCAGCAAAATCAGCCCAAATAGTCTTGTTCTGAGATAAGTCCCTAATAATAACTAGTCGTTTGTCAGCGAATAGTGTTGTTCCCATTAGTAAATTTGGGAGTTGTCTTGGATCGAGCTCACTGCCATCGACACGTTCAGCAACGCCTGAAAAGCCAATAATAATGCGTTCAAGCTCGCGCCCAATTTCAAATGTATTATCACCAGTCAGTAAGGTTACCATCACCTAACAGTATACTACCAAACAGAGGTTAAAGGTCGCGACGATGACGTAGACGAACGGCAGTAGCCCAAATACCACCTGCAACTGCAAGGATAGCTACGCCAGAAATAACCAAAACTAGTGGAGATGTAGATGCATCAGCAGTTTTAGGCTCAGTAGTATTACTCGTTGACTGTGGCTTACTCACGACCGGCGTAGTAGATGGCGCTGCGTTGGCCGTACTACTATCTTCAGGTGTTGCACTATTTGCGAGGTCGCTCACTGAAATTGACGATGGCTTCTTCGCTGTTGTTGAAGTTGTCGGAGAAACTGGAGTTACTCCACTACTCGTCGAGCTAGGGGTAACCGCGGGGGGAAGATACATACACGTATTCCAGATACTAGCTCGCCCTGCAGTTGCCAAGATATACCAGGCGGTGCTGGCAACTGATTTGCTGATGCTAATACCGTAGGTAGAGTCTTCAACCTGACTATATTTAAACGAGCCATCAACTTGTTGGGCTGACGTTAATCCATCGATGAGTGTTCGATACGATGCATAGTTACCTGCATCATATTGGGCAAGTGCCGCGCCAAATGAACCTTCAAACCAGACATTTGCCAGTGCTCCAGGATAGTCCGAGGAATCGTAGAATGGAGCGTAGCCGCTAACACCACTAATTGTATTTGCGAAGGCGTTAAGATGCGTCAGTGCAGCTTGAGCCTGTGTCGTCCTACCTGTCGCATACATTTGGATTGCACCCCATGTATTGACGTCGAGTGGATCGCCAGTGTCCGTAGTACCACCATTTATCCCCTGGTTGAAACGTCCGAGTGATGTATTATATAAACTATTTGTCATTGCCGTGTCGAGATTGTTTGCAAGTAAGGCGTAGTTAGTCACGCTATTGCCCAGTATGCGTGACGCATCGGTCAGTGCATGCCAGACATCGATGTTATGTTCAGTCGAGGCAAATGTAACAACGTATGATGGATCAAATACCTGGGGACTGCCACTATACTGACCGTAGCCACCTAGATAGAGTCCCGCCGTTGGGCCTGACGACGAGTAAAGTGATTGCAAGAATGTAAGGCCCTGAACAGCCGCGGCCGTATATGCCGAAATATTTCCATCTGATGGATACGCCTTGATATATGCCAGAAGTGCATCAACGGCAATTGCATCAGCCCCCGTCCGATAATAATCATCCGTATATGAAGGGCTTAGTTGCGGTGCAGCAAAGACGAATCCGCCATTATGAACACCTGATGTTGTTTGCATCTTTAGTAACCCGTCGACAAGTTGCTTGGCCTGAGATGACTGATTTTGCCCGACTGCAGAGAAAAGTGCCAGTGATTGGTCATAGACATAGGTTAAATCTTGAATTCCCGTACCGTAACCTGTCTCGCCCAGCTGATACTCATAGGATCGTATCAACCCGGTTTGGTCAAATGACTCGGCAAGTACTTCATTAGTTGAACTATCGACAAGCCTGAACATCTTGGCACCCACCTGATCATTAGGAAAAGAGAATCTATTATCTGCCGACGCAGGAGTTGTTGCCCATAGGTAGGTTGTATCAGTCACCACAAGTTCCTGAACCACAAGATTCACATACTGATCAGGACTCGGCCATTTTGTACCGTATTCTGCATAACCTGCATTTGCATCAAGTACGCCAAGCATCCATTGTCCCGTATAACTTCCGCTGACACCAGTTAGATCAATCGAAAAGTGGCCAGTCGTTCCATCGGCGAGTGCCTGCACAGGAACTTGAGTAATCGTGCCACCATTATTTTTATATGCCTGAATAATCCAACGATTCGGTGTTGGCGTCATCGTCACATGGGCATTTATAACTCCTCGATAACTATCTGGAACGGTACCCGGACTATCAACCACAATCGAGGAAGTTGCGACAGTGCTATAAGTTCGACCATTAATTGCGAATGAACCTGCCGTTGCACCCGTATAGCTCGATGTATAGTCCTGATCGGGTGTAATAGTGCTCGAAGTCACAATGTTAACATCTGGCGCCATCATACTCGTTAGCCATGCATTGGCTGACGCGATTTTCGTCGTATCACTGCTCGTTAACGCAGCCGGTCCAGTTGTTGGCTGCGTGAAAGTGCCATCAGCCTGACACGTATAGGCAGCCTGATCTGCTGCGGTTCTCTTTTGCATCAAACCAACCGCTACGACCACAAGGAGACATAGTACTAAGCCAGCATAGATAAAAGATGATTTCTTCACCCTCTAATCATAACCGCATTGGATGAATAACTAAAGCGACCCCTAGAGACGCTGACAATGCGGGCAAATATGCGTACCCCGTCCGGCAACTCTCATTTTAATAATCGTTGTACCGCACCTGGGACAGGCCAAACCTTCACGGCGAAAGACGCGCGCAAAATCCATGTAGCTCCCCTTCTTCCCCTCGGCATTAATATACGTGTGGTTGCTACTACCGCCTTTTTCAATCGCAAGATTCATGACAGTTCGTAGTTCAGTGTAGAGACGTCTAAATTCCACTGGTGTTATTGTTTTTACCAAGCGTTTTGGGTGAATTTTGGCACCCCAGAGTGACTCGTCAGCATAGATATTGCCAACACCCGCAACGACTGATTGATCAAGTAGTGCTGCTTTGATGGAGGTGCCGGCACGTCGCTTAAAACGCTCGGCAAATTGACTAGACGTAAACGAATCTTCAAGTGGCTCAGGACCAACCTTCTTCATAAAATCCATGTTTGGCACCTCTAGCGTTGGTATAAGTTTCATCCAGCCAAATTTACGTTGATCATTAAAATACAGCTGCGTACCATCAACAAATTCAATTGTGACGCGAGTTGATTTGTCTGGTAATTGATTCACCAGACTGTCACTGGGATGTCCCGCACCAAAACGCGTCTCACCGACGTAGACCAGCTGTCCAGTCATTTTCAAATGAATCACCAGCGTGTAGTCACTAGACAGATCAATCATCAGGACTTTGGCACGACGACGCACGTCAGTTATTGTTGCCTGCAACATAAATGATGTAACAGTTTGCGCATCATTAGGAAAGCTTTTCGGTGTGTCTTGTATAACAGACCTAATCGCTCGACCAATAATAAGGCTACTCAGTCCACGACGGACAGTTTCTACTTCGGGTAGTTCGGGCATATATCCTCCACTAACTATAATACTATTGCGTTGATCAGCTCGACACCTTTTGGTATCTGATTGATAAACATATCTGTGAGGTTTCCAACATTGGCATTAAGCGAGCCTTTTGATTCACTACAGCTAGATGTCCATAGAGTCTTGACTGACTTCCCGTCCTTTAGGACACCGAATTCATATAGTTTTCCGTCCGCACATACACCTCGTGTATCATTATCCGTGCCCGTTAATTCTGTACCTTTGACAAGATTGGCTCTATCAAGTGCATAGACAAATTGTTCATACGCAGGGGTATTGTTCGATACGGCAATCTGGCTGATTGGCGCATCAAGATAGCCGGAATACGTGGTTAGTGTTCGACTCGTCGGCGTGACAACGATCTGGTATGAGCGGAAGTCTTCATCAGCGACAATCGTACCGCGAACCGTCAACGTCACTGAGTGATTAATTGCGGTGTTTAGAAGCGCATCAGTACTAACATCTACCTGCGAAACAGTCTGTGAGGCACTACCAGAAAAGAATACGGTCCTGGCAAGCGATATAAGCGCAGCAATCGCGATCGCAATAATAATCAAAATGAGGGCAATAGGAATAATACGAGAATTTCTCATACAGTTATAGTATCATGTATGACCTCTGTTGTCAATTACTGATCTTAGAGTTCACCCCAGTTTTTGCCAATCGAGACGTCAACTTTTAGTTTAATGCCGAGTTCGGGAGCAATGTTTTCCATGACAGATTTGAGCAACTCAGCAATTTTATCAGCATTTTCAGCTGGCGCTTCAACCAAAATACTATCGTGAACTTGCAGAATTTGCTCACCCATACCATTCAACTGATTATCAACTTTGATCATCGCAAGTTTCATAAGATCTGCTTCAGTTCCCTGGATCGGCATATTGGCAGCGGCACGTTCAGCCCCCTGTCGTACCATAAAGTTACTACTCAGAATATCCGGCGTAGGACGACGACGACCAAAATACGTCTGTACATATCCATCAGTTCGAGCATGTGTGAGTGTGTCGTCAATGTACTTTCGAATTGGCGAACGTAACTCAAAGTAACGATCGATAAATTTCTTTGCCTCGACGAAATTCATACCAGTTGCAGCACTTAGTCCGTGAGGGCTCATGCCATACAAAACACCAAAATTAATTACCTTGGCATCACGGCGTTGGCGCTTAGTGACGTTATCCATTGGAATACCGTAAACCTCACTTGCGGTCTTAGTGTGAATATCAACGTCACCGTTAAAGTCATTAATCATCTCACTATCACCAGCGAGTATTGCTGCAAGGCGAAGTTCAAATTGTGAATAATCGGCACTAATAAATACTTTGTCACCTTCTGGAATGAACGCCTCTCGAATCTTGCGCCCGAGATCAGTCCGAACGGGAATATTTTGAAGATTTGGGTTGGTGCTACTCAGTCGCCCTGTTGCTGCGACGTCTTGATTAAATGTTGTATGAATGCGACCATGACTATCAGCCACTTCTGGTAATGTGTCAACGTAGGTATTTTTTAATTTCGCGAGTTCGCGGGTACGTTCAATAAGTTCGATAATTGGGTGCTGGCCTCGCAGTTTATCAAGTTCTTTTTGGCCAGTGCTATACCCTGTTTTACCTTTTTTGATACCCGTAGTCGGTAGTTGTAATTTTGTAAATAAGACTTCGGATAATTGTGCAGGGCTTGCGATATTAAAATCGTAGCCGGCCATCGCATACATTTCTTGTTCGAGCTGTACGTGTTCATCACCTAACTCTTTGCTCATTTTCGTAAGTAGTTCTGGATCAATTTTTATACCTTGATGTTCCATCAAAAACAAAACGTATATGAGTGGAAAATCAAATCGCTTCGTAATATCAGCAATCTGCTCATGTGACTTAAACGCTTCAACTTGCCAGCCATAAATTTGACGTGCAGCCGCAACCTGAGAGGTCGGAGTCGTCAGTTCACCACCAACCAGACCACTCAAACTTCGATCACGGCGGAGCGGATCGAGTAAAAATGCTGCTTGGCGAATATCGTGTATATCATCGAAGTGTACAGACACATTGTGATCCGCAAGATCGTGATATAGCTGTTTGATGTCATATGATACGACCGTACCAAACTCGATTGCTCTCCAAAAACTAGTATCAATTGTATCTATTTTGGTATGCGATACATGGGTAGAATCAAAGGCTACCCACAACTCGTCGCCCTCGACATGAATGATCATCGGTCCGTCGATAGAGACGGTATCTGGCCATGGATTTTCCTTTAAAGTTACTTCTTCTGATTCATGAAAATAGAGTGATGTATCGACAATTTCCTGCATATGTTTAGGCAGACGCTTAAGAAGCGAATGGAATTCGAGTTCTCGTAGTTTTGCGGCAACTGCCGGCAGATCTGTATTGTTAATGTCGGCTGCCTTCCAATTAAATTCAACCGGTACATCACAAAAAATTCGCGCAAGTTGCTGACTCATATAGGCATTGGTCTTGTCATCAATCAAATATTGCTTCTGTGCGCCTTTTAGCTCGTCAATGTGAGCATAGATGCCATCAAGATTGTCATACTTCGTTAGTAAACTTTCCGCAGCTTTAGGGCCAATCTTGCGAACACCAGGAATATTATCACTTGTGTCACCAACCAAAGCTTTGTAATCAATAAACTGGTCAACACGCACGCCATATTTAGCAAAGAATGCATCGTCGTCAAAGTATATAAGCTCACTGCCCTTTTTAGTTATATAAACCTTGGTTGAAGGCGAAATCAGCTGCATCATATCGTAATCACCAGTCACGATACAAGTTTCAATCCCCTTATCAGCGGCTTCAAGCGCGACAGTGCCCATAATGTCATCAGCTTCGTATTGATCAAGTTCATAAAGCGGCCATCCGAAACTCTCAAGAAGTGCATGCAGAATTGGTAGTTGCGCGTAAAAATCGTCAGGTGGTTTTGTTCGCCCTGCTTTATACTCGGCAAAGATTTCACTACGCTTTGCTGTGGAAGTTCCACGAATATCCCAGGCAATTGCAATATAGTCTGGTTCAAGTTTTTTAATAACTTCAATCGCAATACTCGCAAACCCGAATACCCCACCAGTTGGCGTGCCGTCGGACAAACTCAATCCGGGCATTGCAAAATACCCGCGGTAAAACACAGACATTCCATCAATTAACACCAGGCGTTTACTCATGGTATAAGTATACCTTAATCATGAATTATTATCTGTTACAATAGATCTTATGACACATCGCGAAAACGTAAAAATCATTGCATTTGTCGGCCTCACTGGCTCCGGTAAAAGTGCAGCCGTCGAGTATTTAACCGACAAAGGCTACCCGAAAGTCTATTTTGGCGGTGTTATCTACTCAGCTATGGAAAAAGCCGGTATTCCGATTGGCGAAGAGAATGAAAAGACGTTTCGTGTTGAAATTCGCGAACGTGAGGGCGAAGATTTCATCGTACGAGAAATCATTAAGCAGATCAACGAACTCATTGATGCAGGGCAAAAACGCATCATTGCCGACGGCATTTATAGCTGGGATGAGTACAAAGCAATGAAGCAAGAATTCCATAGTGAGCTTGATGTTGTGGCTATCATCACGCCCAAACACCTCCGTTACCACCGACTACTGACTCGTAGCGAGCGTCCTCAGACAGAGGCAATTTCAATTGAACGTGATCACACCGAAATCGAGACAATCGATAAAGGCGGCCCAATCGCAATGGCTGACTACTTCGTCATCAATGATGGCGACAAAGAAAAATTGCACCGTAACATCGATGCAATTGTTTCCGAAATCGACTTTTAGCCGTCTATCCTAGATATTCGTGCAGCTTCTTGGCGTCTTTGTGCTTACGAAGCTTGGCAAGAGCCTTAGCCTCAATTTGACGAATACGCTCACGAGTAACCGCAAACTCTTGGCCAACTTCTTCTAACGTGTGTGACTTACCATTTTCAAGTCCGAAGCGCATCTTCACAATCTTTTGTTCACGATCACTTAGCGTCGAAAGGATTGATTGCACTTGTTCTTTCAAAAGTTGAGATGTGGCTGACTCTTCTGGAGTTGTCCCATCTTCGTCCTCAATGAAATCACCGAGTACTGAATCTTCGTCCTCGCCATCACGACCGACACCTGCATCAAGTGAGGTAATATCCTGTTTGATCTTGATAACGTATTCAACCTTATCTGGTTCCATCTCAAGTTCTTTGGCAAGCTCTTCAATGGTTGGCTCACGGTTAAGTTCCTGAGTCATGCGACGTTGAGTACGGAGCAACTTGTTAATTGTCTCAACCATGTGCACTGGAATACGAATCGTTCGCGCTTGGTCAGCGATCGCACGCGTAATTGCTTGGCGAATCCACCAGGTGGCGTACGTAGAAAATTTGAAACCTTTGTCTGGATCGAATTTCTCAACTGCACGAAGTAGTCCTGTGTTACCTTCTTGAATGAGATCAAGAAAATCAAGTCCACGACCACTGTAACGTTTAGCAATTGATACAACGAGGCGCATGTTCGCTTCGGCCATCTTATCCTTGGCTTTCTTTTCACCAGCAACAACGCGCTTAGCAAGCGCAAGTTCTTCCTCAGAATTTAGGAGTGGAATTTTACCGATTTCGCGTAGATACAAACGAACGCTGTCATCACTGGCATCGTCAAAGTATTGGCCTTGGTTCAGGACATCTTCGTCGTCCTCTTCTTCATCTTCTAATTCTTCAAGAGCTGGTTCTTCAATATCACCTAGTGGAAGCGCTGCATCATCAACAATAAGCGCAGTATCGAGTACTTCTTCGTCAGCAATATCATCTATTTTTGGTGTATCATTTTTTTTACTTTTTGGCACTTTGTATCTCCTTTATAAGATCGTTAATGCGAGAGCGGATTTCGCTAGCTTTGGCATCATCGCCCATCGTCTCTGCATCCCGTAACTGTTCGGTTAATATATCTTTTTGCTTTTGCTTATGTTCTGTTGTAACTTGGCGGAGCAATCGAGCTGTTTCAAAGTAACGATCTTGGTCGTTCCAATCAGCATAACGAGCGTCGGCCTTCAGTACTAATATTTTTACATAGGTATCGTACTTTTGCAACCCCTTAGGGGTATCGTCAATCGCTTTTCCACCGTGATCAATCAGATATTTCACAACTGCTTGACGTTCCTCGCCCGCAAATGTTTCGACGATAACGTCCTGAAAAAGTTCATGAGTTGCTGCATCTATGAGTGCGAGCGCGAGCAAATTATCTTGGTACGATAATTCATCGTATATCGTTTCACGTGCTGTTTGTACGACTTGCTTGAGAGCTGGTTGTTCAGCTATTTCGTCTTTTAATTGAGACATTCGTTCCGTTAAGTTAGTTGCAATACCACCAATTTTATCAGCGACGAGTTTAATATACTGCTGCTTGACCGTGCTGTTTTGCAATAATCGAATGACACGAAGCGCCGCATCAGTAAACTTTGCCTTACCCGGAACCGTGCTCATATCCTCACGCGCTTCGTATTGATCAAGCAGCCAATCGATCACAGGTCTTGAATTATTAATTGCCTGCTGCCAAAGTTCAGGATCTTTTTGAATAAGTTCATCAGGATCTTTAGCGCCACCACCTAGCGATATAATAGTTAGCTCAACACCAGTTTGCTCAGCAATAGGAATAGCCCGTTCAGTTGCCGCAAGTCCCGCCTTGTCCCCATCAAAAGCCAACCGTACATTCTCGCTCAGACGTTTCAGGGCCCGCAAATGGTATTCAGTCATGGCAGTACCAGCTGTGGCGACCACTCCTGTTATACCGACCTGGTGGCTACTAATCACATCAAGATTACCTTCAACAATCACTGCGTAATCGTTTTTGCGTATCGCCTCTTTGGCTTGACTCAGACCAAATACATGACGGCTTTTGTCATATAAAATTGTCTGCGGCGTATTCAAATATTTCGGTGATTTAGGGTCATCATCAGTCAGCGTCCGCGCCGTAAATCCTATGACCTGCCCTACACTGTCCATCAGCGGCACCGTCATGCGTCCGCGGAACATATCAGTGGCATATTGATTCGTGAGTCCCGCTTCGCTGAGATCTTTTTTTGTAAAACCTTTTTTCTCTAGAAACTGTACAAGCGCATCACCGCTCGTTGGTGCATAGCCAACTCTAAAATCCGTCACAATTTGCTTACTAAGACCACGCTTTTTAAAGACATACTCAACTGCGTGTGGATTTTTTATAAGACTTTGTTGATAATAGTCAGCAGCTAAGTTAAGTGCTTTTAAAAGGCGCTTTTTCTTTTCAGCCAATTCCTTACCGCCGTTATCGTCATAAACCTCTAGTTCAACACCAGCTTTACGCGCCAAGTGTTCGAGAGCTTGCCTAAAATCAACACCCTCAACTTCCATAATAAAGGTAAAGATGTCACCACCGCGTCCCGACGAGAAGTCATGCCAGATATGTTTATCTGGGCTGACGACAAAACTTGGTGTCTTTTCACCAGAGAACGGGCTGAGGCCTTTGAAGTTACGTCCTGCGCGTTTGAGTTGCACATATTCACCAATCACATCCTCAATGTTAAGTCGTGATCGTACTTCCTCTTTCGCATCCTGCATGCTTTTAGTATACCACCCTTTACCTCTGTTATAGCTTGTGCTTAAATAGAGGAATATGGATCCAAACCAACCACAGCCTCCTTTCGAGTCGCAGCCAGTCCAGCCTGAGGCACCCCTTTCAGTTGACTACCTGAATCAAATTGCACCGCAAGCACCTAAGCGAAAAATTCCGCTTACGCGAAAGCAGATGATAGTCGCAGGGATACTTGGTGGCGCCTTTATTATTGTTATGATTCTTGTTATTGCCGTTGGACTTGGTGGCGGTGGTACCAAGAAGCAACTTGAGCAACTCGCAGCGCGACTCCAAAGTACACAAACTATCGTGACCGCGGCAGATAGCGAGCTTAATGATAGTCAACTACGAGCACTTAATAGCAACTTGAATATTTATCTGACGAACACTAATCGTGATATCGCAGCACCCCTATTAAAAGATGGTATCGACGTCACCAAACTTGATAGTAGCATTGTCGCAAGTGAGTCTGGTGCTGATGTTACAGCTCGTTTAGAAGACGCCCGTCTGAACGCAGTTTACGATAGTACGTACGCTCGTGAAATCGCCTATCGCCTCGCAACAATTGTCTCATTGATGCGTCAAATCAATAGCTCAACAAGTAACCAGGACCTCAAGACATTCCTAGCAGGTGCCTACACTAATCTACAGCCAACACAAAAAGCTTTCGAAGATTTTGATGCCGCCAATGGCTAAGCAACTAAATCGTAACTAATCTGAACCATACTACGAAACTCGTCGTCTGGCACTTGCCCAGTGAGAATAATCGTATTCCAGTGTTTTTTGCTGAGGTGATAGCCAGGTAGTACTGTTTCGTATGTCTCACGTAAGCGCTCAGCAAGTTGCGGGTCGCACTTTAAACTGATGCGTAGTGGCTTAGAGTCGTCTTGGATAATCGCAAACATCTTGCCGCCGCCTGTTTCGCTGTGACCTATTTTATAAACAGACGTACCTTCACCGAATGGAAAGTCCAACCACGTATTTGGAAAAGTTAGTAAATAATCGTGTAGTTCAGTATGTGTCATAACCATATCTATAGTTTACTATACGGTGCCTGTAACTTGCTCATTGTAGAACTCCACTGTAAGCGCTGTAAGATACCAGTTAACTGTTCGGCCGTAGCGGGTTTCGTAATTTTGTTCGAGTCATTTGTTCCGACAACACCAAATTGGAAGGAGATGTTCAGTTTGGTGAGCCCCTCTCTCTGAGCCTCCACCAGACACGTATCATGATAAGCCTCGCACTTTTCACCGAGAGCCAACCACTTTTTCACCATCGCCTTATCATCATTATTCGTTTTGATAACTACCTGTATAGCAGCCGAACGTACCACCTCTGCTGTATCCTGTTGATCAAACATGAAATTACCCATTGAATAGACAATCAAATGACCCTTATAGCTTTCGGTATTCTGAATCCAGTGCGGGTGATCTCCCAGCACAACATCTGCCCCACCATCGATGAGACTACGATAAAAGTCAGTTTTCAGTTGGTCTGGCGCTGGCTGATATTCGACGCCCATGTGAGGCATCGCAATCACTGGCATGAGTTTGCTATAAGGCTCCATAACCGCCACTGCATCAGGTAGAGGAATACGAAAAACTCCATGATAGCCGCACATCGCAATTGGTAACTTGCCCTTACTTGTCGACTGATCATCGTTAGTAACCGTTACAGGTACACTAATCACATCACACAGATCATCGAGCGCTCTTGGGTCATAGTGTCCAAAATATTGAATCCCATTTTTTTCTAAGTTTGCTTTTGTCTCGTTAAAGCCATCAATGCCTTGATTATCGGTGTGATTATTTGCGAGAGTAAAGGCAGTGAACCATTTTGCAGCCTCAGGCAAATAATCTGGTGAACAGTTAAACTGCAAAAGAGTATCCATCTCGGCGGAGGTCATCGTCACGCCAGCCTTTGATGGGCATTCGAGACCGGTGATCCACGCATTATACTGATCTCGATGAAATTCGTTGAGTTGCGAGAATGGGTAGGCCGTCTTTAATGGGCTCGCCATAGACCAGTCGTTCATATATCGACCCCAGAATGTATTGCCCATAAAAAGCATATTTGAATAGATACTGACAGGTTGAACTACTTTAGTAGGTGCCTTTGAGAGACCACCAGTTTTGGCCGGGACGGTAGGTCCGTTATTGTTATATAGCCAGATTATGCCCGTAACTATAGCCGCCAAAACAAGTACAGCAATAATACTACCCCAAATTCGACCTGCTCGGTGGCGGCGTTTCACCTCTAACATAGTTGTATTGTAGCACTTACTTAAGTTTTGCTAAGTAATATTTAAGCTCTTCAATACTTCCACGGATATCTCCGAGCGCACGATGCTCTTCAGGTTTAGCAAATTTTTTCTTGAATTTATTTTCAAATACAACTTTCCATGCGCTCACATCAAGCATTCGGTAGTGTAGCTTGGCATCGACACGCTTCCACTGCGTTTCAATGAACCGACGATCCATGTGAATCGAATTACCTGCAAGTAGAATCGGGACATCTTTTTCAAAATTTTTGTCGACAAACTTTAGTAAGTCATCCTCAACTTGTTCGCTTGATTTTTTTGCACTACGTACTTTCTCGGTCAGTCCACTAATTCCGTGTTGATTAATTGACCATTCATTCATCGTTTCTAGTGTGCGATCAGACTGGTGAACAATTTCCTCAAATGTAGCTAATTCTTTGAACTCCCAATCAGTCACAATCGCTGCAATCTCTAAAATAACGTCCTTGCTCGTATCGAGCCCAGTCATTTCAAGATCAATCCATAATATTTTTGCCGTTTTAGTCATGGAACCAGTATAATCTATTTCTCAGGAGTAAACGTAAGACTTAGCGAGTTAATACAATAGCGCTGGTCTGTTGGTGTACCAAATTTTTCGCCTTCAAAAATGTGTCCTAGATGTCCGCCACACGTAGCGCAAGTTACTTCGGTACGAACCGCACCAAGACTTTTATCCTCGTGGAACTTTACTTTACCAGGGATCGCATCATAAAAACTCGGCCAACCACAGTGTGCATCGAACTTTTTACCACTTTCAAATAACTGTGTACCGCATGCTGCACAGGAATAGATTCCTGGTTTGAATTCTTGATCATACTCACCACTAAACGGTGCTTCAGTGGCTTTATTAAACAGTACATCGTATTGCTCTGAAGTTAATTTGGCTTTGTACTTCTTGCCCGTCGCCATGATTACACCTGTTTCTTTTTGTCGAGTCGATCGAGTTTAGCGATATGTATCAACCAATAAATGACAAACGCCGTCGCAACTAATGTAATGAGTGATGATAGAATCGCACCCCAACTAAATGCCAAGCCCCCTTTACCGCCTTTACCCGAGGCAACGACAACCCACTTAAGTTGGCTGAGGTCGATACCACCAATAACAAAACCAACAATAGGGTTAATCAGGCCATCAACGATTTGTTTTACCGCTGCACCTGCGGCAGTTCCGATTGCTAGTCCGACGGCCAGGCCAACGACACCTTGCTCGCGGACGAAGCCCAAAAATTGACCGAACTGTGTCTTACCAACATTTGCTATAGCAAGTGGTGCAACAAATGACTGTTCCCTTTTATGAGTCGTATTCAGATTGCGTACTGGCATTTTCTTAGATGTTGGCATAAAAACTCCTTTTACTCTATTGTACTACGCTCGGTGAACCCGAGCCCACTGGTCTTTAGCTTTCCTGATACGACCATTGACGAGTCCAACAGACAGCCCCTCTTTCTTACGATCCTCAGCAATCGCTTCATACTCATCGATTGCCATATCAATCAGTTCAGTATGAGTGGACAGAATACCAAGACGTCTTCGTTGATCAGATGGCCATAGATGCACGACTATATCCTTTGTAGCCCATAGGCTATTCTCAACAACTTCAATATCATGAAGTGCATGCGCCATACGTCCACCACGAGCGAGTTCGCGTACAAGACGACTTGGCTCACGGAAGCGGTTACGACGATCCGTATCAGGATATTCCCCATCAAGTGGCTGCAAGCTATCATGTGCAGTGTCGAATGCATCGCGTCGCATTGCAAGCATAAAATTTGCATACGATTCAAGTATTTGTCGTCCCTGTTCAGGCTGATATGAACGCAACATTAGAATATTGTCGTAGGATTCACTAGAACTATACCTGCGAGTAGTTAATTTATTAGCACCAAAATTCAACCAAGGACGTTCGTAAATTGCAGCATTAGTATCTACAAATTCTGACCGGGCAAGCACTATGTCTGTATTTAACTGATTTGCTGCCGAAGTGGCATCATCCATCTGCTTTGCAAGAGGTGGTTCACCAATAGCACCATCAATCTCAACATATAACTGTTTCACTGCAGTATCAATTAGATTAGTTCGCATTCCATTTGGTGTTTGAAGCAAAATAAATGAATGTTGATTTGCAAAGCCTACATAATGCGGTATGCCGATTTGATCAAGACATTCTGATGTCACAATTGAATAGCCGTGACAGTTAGTTGTTTGGTCCTCAGATACATCGTCTGCCGTCACCCAATCAGTACGTTTCTCATACGTATCAAAACGTAGCGTTTGGCGAACAAGGTGAGCTGTCGCATAGGCTGCCTCTGTTTGATCTTCATATGTTTTTTTAGATATGTCATACGCTGCTTGTATAGTTAAAAACCGAGTTGATTCAAGCAAACTCTCCGAATCAACACCTGCTTGGGCAATTTCGTGATGTGGGGTCTTTAGATCTGTTGCAAACTCAGGCATAGTAGGATTATACTAGCATATTTTGTCATTTTCGCAATGTTACATATGGTTAGGAGATGGTATGCCCAGGATTGTCAGACCATTTCTCAATATGCTCGCATATGCCGTAACTAAACGAACACGAATTGCTTCTCGGTCGTCACCAATGACATGTGACTTTTCATAAAAACGATTAAATACTTGGGCAGTTTCATATAAATACGTACAGACCAAATGTGGCGATAGCTCACCTACTGCATTACCAATAACCTCGGGATACTCGGTCAGTTTAACAAGCAGTGATCGTTCGTAGTCATCAAATGTATCGCCAAGTTCACTACCATTACTGGCGGAAGATTTTTCAACGATTGATACAGCCCTAGCATGCGCATACTGCAAATATGGTCCGCTGTTACCAACGATACTTACTGATTCTTTTGGATCGAAGATAATATCAGGTCCGATGCGATTTTTTAAAAATGCGTATTTTACTGCACCAAGCACTGGCGCATCGTCACGATTACCTTGAGCCTTTTCGTTTTCATCGGCCGCAATGTCGAGAACATCAATTGCACGGAGGAAGTTGCCTTTACGGCTGCTCATTTTGACGCCCCCAGCTAGCTTCACGTTACCGTGGGTAAAATGTTTGGTCCGCTTCGCGAGTTCGGGCAAAAATTGTTCAATACTTTTAAGAACTACTTTCATATATTCAGTAATGTCGTTACCTGTAATAATAATTGACTCATCAAAGTGATAATCGGCCCATTTTTTAATACTCAGACCGACGTCCTTGGCTTCATATGTTGGTAATCCTTCACTATTTATAAATACACGGGTATGTAAATCGTATGGCTCACCAACAAACACGACAGCGCCTTGGCTCTCCTGATACACACCTTTTTCTGTTTGCTCAAGCACAGTCGCTAGTCCTGTCGGAGCCGTTTCACTTTCAGGATAATATTTTTCAAAGTGCGTATTAATACGATCGTAAAATGCATTGAAATAATCATAGCTCCATGTGCGGCATGTCCAATAAATTTGCGCAAGCGGCGACTGCCGATCATTATCAGAATGAATTTGGTACACTTTTTTATTCAAGGCAACGATCTCGGCTTTCGCAGCCTCGTCTTCTTCGTATGCATTAGTACCTTCAACGTATGCCGCTGCCATCCACTCAGATCGATCAGTCTCTGCAATTTCGGTTAGCCCCGCTGGATTCTCACCACCAAGTCTTTTTAAGATAGCCCACATAGTCTTGGCAACATGCATACCAACATCACCACCAAAATTAACTCTGTGTACTGTCCCACCAGCATGTTCAATCAGGTTAGAAATCGCGTCCCCAATGACACTCGTATAAAGATGTCCAGCGTGCAGAACTTTAAATGGATTAGGATCAGAGTATTCCGTAACCACTACCTTATCTTGATAGGTATTTGGCTTACCGTAACCAACACCTTCAGACAGTATTACTTCAAGATCACTAGACAAAACAGCATCAGATAGCCAAATATTGATAAAGCCTGGACCCGCGACATCGACTTGTTTGAACTCATCGTAGCCACGAAGTGTGATTGCCAGTTGTTCAGCAATCTCGCGTGGATTCTTACCAAGGCTTGCTGCTAGTTGCATCGCAACATTAGTCGAATAATCACCAAACTGCGCGTCAGGGCGCGTTAACTTTGGCTCAACATCAACGATGCCGTATAGTTCGCGTACTGCATGAATTATTTTTTTGTCCATTGATTGAATTATAACATGACGAAATGAGAGTCTACAGATCAGCTTGCTTATCTAAGACCGAATGAGCAATAGTTATATCGAAGATATAACAGAGGTAATATAAAACAGCCCCATCAAGGAGCTGTTTTATATTGTTGCCATCTTATAGATGAAACAAAATCCACACTGCGAATGCAGTAAGGACAAAGAATAGCCCAAGACCGGTTGGTGTCCCCCAGCCCCAAAAACTACCCCACGCACGCCAGTTAACTGGCGTCCATTTGTAGTCTTCAAGCATCTTGTCCGTATACGCTTTGCTGATCTCTTTATTAGTTGCCATTGCGTTCTCCTTATGACAGTTACACCCTTCGTCGACCGCGAATAGGCCAGGATGTATCGCTGGTATTCGTCGCTCGTCAGTTCGCGTGGATACATCCCTTTAGGACACGCAGGTCAGTTAGCTACCAGATCTAGCTTTATTTAAGACTATTTTGCCGCTTTAATCAAGCCGACAAATAATGGATGTGGTCGATTCGGGCGAGATTTAAACTCAGGGTGAGCCTGCGTCGCAACAAAATATGGATTATCGGGTGCTTCGATATATTCGACTAACCTACCGTCTGGCGATGATCCAGTAACCTTTAGTCCTCCACGTTCAATATCCTCGAGGAATGCCTGATTAACTTCGTAGCGGTGACGGTGACGCTCGACTGTCTGTGTATCACCATAAGCCTGGGCTACTTTTGAACCCTCAATAAGTGTTGCAGAGTAGTCACCGAGACGCAGTGTCCCGCCAGTCGATTCCTGACCTTGCTGACCATCCATAATGTAGACAACATCATGCTGTGTATCTGGATTGAATTCTGTACTGTTAGCATCCTCAAGGCCAGCCTTTCGTGCTGATGCAATCACCGCGACCTGCAAACCTAAACAAAGTCCAAGGTATGGGACATTGTGATCAAGCGCGTAGCGAGCTGCAGCAATCTTACCTTCAATACCACGTGATCCAAAACCACCTGGTACAAGGAGTGCATCGACTGAAGCAAAATCCTCTTCCGTTGCCTGTTCGGCACTAATCCATACTGTTTCAAGGCCGACGCCCTCTTGCCATGCAGCTGCCTTTAAAGCTTCAAGTACAGATATATAGGTATCCTCATTGTCGACATACTTTGCGACCATTCCAACACGAATTGTGCGCTCATGTTCTGCTTGTTGCGAAGCAACGATTTTTTCCCACTTAGAAAGATCAGGCTCAGTTTCGTTACCTGTAAACTTGTTCAAAACATCTTCAATACTGCTACCTGCGATCGTAATCGGTACTTGATAGACAGTTGCGGCATTCGGCATCAAGATAATAGCATTTTCATTTACACCACTAAACTGCGCAATTTTGGTCGCAATATTTGCTGGCGCAGGATCATCTGTTCGCACCACGACGCAGTCCGGTGTGATACCAAAACCGCGTAGCTCGTTCAGTGCATTTTGTGCAGGCTTCGTCTTGAACTCTTTACTTGTTCCAATAAATGGAACGTAAACAACATGAACGTAGAGACAGTTCTCGCGTCCGACACGTCCTGAAAATTCACGAATCGCCTCAACGTAACTCAGACCTTCATAATCGCCGACCGTGCCACCAATTTCCACGATGTGGACATCAGCGCCATCAGCAGCCGTTAAGATTGCATCTTGAATCGCATTTGTAAGATGTGGAATCAGCTGAATTGTCTGACCACCAAACTTGCCAGATCGCTCATCAG
The DNA here is from genome assembly GCA_028286365.1 of Candidatus Saccharimonadota bacterium. GTDB lineage: Bacteria > Patescibacteriota > Saccharimonadia > Saccharimonadales > Saccharimonadaceae > UBA1547. Next base: position 96,224 of record JAQBRR010000001.1, read on the forward strand.
CAATTAATTGGCTCAGTAAACGCCCTGACAGTGTCGCGTTAACCTGCGTTAATTCAATATCGAGGAATCGCTCGTAATGACCAAGGTCAAGATCAGTTTCAGCACCGTCTTTGGTCACAAAACATTCACCGTGTTCCTTAGGATTTAAAAGGCCCGCATCTACATTGAGATACGGGTCACATTTTTGAATCGAAACACTGTTGCCTTTGGCCTTTAAGACTGCGGCAATTGAAGCGGCTGTTATGCCTTTGCCTACCCCCGAGAGTACACCCCCAGTTACAAAAATATATTTCTGTTTTTTGCCCATGAGTTCATTGTTCTCCATGGGATTTCATTATAGCATCATTACCGTCATACGCGCTATATGTAGCGTGACATGTTGTTTTTTTTACGCTATTAGCGTATCAAGGCTCGAACCCTTTTTGTACAGTTTGAGATCATCATTGTGGCTGTTCCAGTACCCCTGCACTGGTGTTAGTATCTCCCAGGCGCGTAGTACTTCTTCACTAGAGGCGAACAAGCTTTTGCGTGACCTAATCGCATCAACAATCACCTGCTCGTAGGCATCAGGCAACTTTTCCTCAGCTGGATACATGAATGAAAGCGTTTGAGTCTCAAGTTCGTGATCATAACCAGGTCGTTTAGTGTAGAGTTCTATTTCGATACCCTCATGAGGTTGAATATTAAAGATCAGGCAATTAGTCTGTGATTCGTGACTTTTACGAAAATGCACACGTACTTCTGTGGCCTTCTTATCCATTCCCTTGCCCGATGCAAGTAGGATTGGAACACCTTGCCATTGTGAAGCATTTGAAGTCAGATTAACCGATGCAAACGTCTCAGTCTCACTAGTATCGTTACTAACCTCGTCTCTATAGCCTTCATATTGCCCTCTGACGGCTCGGCTCGGGTCGGCTAGCGCAACTGAATTTAGTGCATCAAGCCTCATTTTGGCTGCATCGTCCCAATCCAGACCGAGAGGCACATCCATCAGTACAAGCGCCAGTAATTGCATCAAATGACCCTGTAGGACGTCCCTCAAGGCCCCTGTCTGCTCATAAAACTGCGCACGTCCTTCAATACCAATCTCCTCTAAGGCGACGACTTCAATCCTCTCGATTGCGCTACTATTCCAGACATGATCAAACAGCGCGTTACCACCACGAAAAGCAATAATATTCTGTGTCATTTCCTTGGCAAGATAATGATCGATACGATACACCTGTGACTCATCGTAATATTTGCCGACATGATCAATCATCTGACGAGCTGATTCGACGTCAACGCCAAACGGCTTTTCAAGTAAGAGTTTTGCCTCTGGCATGTTGAGGCCGGCTTGGCCTAATAATTCAACAATCCCTGAGCTCGCGCCTGGTGGCACAGATAGATATAGCAGCAACTGCTCTTCATCACCCAGATTAATAAAATCCTTCAGACGTTTATAATCATCAAGATTCGAGGTATCCATACTAAAGCCAGCAATACGGGATTCTAGACTTGTATCACCTAATTTGGAGCTAAGTAATTCGTATACATCTATATCACGACGCGATACGCCAATAACCGACAGATCATCAAAATCACCCGTACTAATAATTTGTGCAAGCGCAGGTAGTAGCTTTCGGGTGCTTAGATCACCGGTAATACCAAAAATGACGAGTTTTGTTTTCATATCTATTAGTATATCCCTTGTCGCTGAAATTGTCCTTATCCGTGTATCGCTCAATCTAGGGAGGTGCTGTCCCACCGAACGTCACCCGTTGATGTATGTACAGCGTTGGTAGGGGTGGCATTTGACAGGGCAATACCCGCTTTTGAAGATTGATGTAATCATCAATTTCAAAAGAAGGGGTAAATCAAAGGACAGGACCCCGGACGGAAACGAGCAATGACTCTTGTTACTCGCTCTTTGTACCAGAACCAGCATTTACTTCGTAACTAGTGTTCGTACTTTCAAAGAAGTTAACGAGTTGAAGTGTGTCGTTAGCCGCAGCCATCCACTTCGCAGGGTTTGAGACCTTGTAGTGTGCTTCAAATCCAAGTTCCTCAAGTCGCCTATCAGCCAAATACTTCACGTATTGGTTGATGTAGTCGCTGTTTAGTCCAAGAATGCCGTTTGGTAGGAGATCACGGTTGTAGGCTTCTTCCATCTCAACGCCATCAAGTACCATTTGACGAATTTCGTTGGCGAATTCTTCGGTCTGAAGATCTTCGTTCTCTTCAAGGACTGTCAGAATCAAGTTGATTCCGAATTTAAGGTGAAGTGATTCGTCACGAACAACCCAGTCGATAAGTGATCCAAAGTTACGCAGCAAATTACGCTGACGGAAGCTTAATGCCACCATGAAACCACTGTAGAACCAAATTCCCTCGAGGATAACGTTATAAGCAACCAGGTTGCGTACGAAATCTTTCTTGCCCTCTGTTGTCGTAATATCAAGTGTTTGCTCAGTCATACGCTTGATAAATTTAGTCTCAAACTCCTCTTTACGCGCCATTGATGGAGTATCAACATGGGCTGAATATGCCTGGTCACGATCAATTGGGAATGTCTCCAGGACATATTCAAATGACATACAGTGGTTAGCTTCTTCCCACATCTGTTTTGCTAGGTACAAGTGGCACTCGGCAGCATTCACGTAAGGGTATACGCCAAAGGCAAGTGCTTTGTTAACGAGTAATTCGTTCGGGTTGAAGTAGCTCATCAAAAACGTTAAAGCGTGACGTTCTTCTTCGGTCATCTTCTTCCAGTCGGATAGATCCTGACCTAATTGAATTTCGTTTGGAAACCATGTGTTTGCAACAGCTTGGTTATAGAGGTCCATTGCCCACTGATAATGGACAGGTTTGAGCAGTAGCCCGTCTTGAATTCCGGTTCCTAATATTCCTGGCATGTTATTCTCCTTTAGCTGTTATTGGCAACCTTCACACATTGTGAGATCGGCTGGATCTAGTGGTGCAGCAAAGCTCCCGTTTGCAGCAGCTGATTCGTCTGCCTGTGCCTGAGCATTTGCCATAGCTGCGTCGATTGCGGCAAGTTTCTCTTCAAGTGTCATGTTGTCGTTGATGATTGTTGATGCGTTCATTGTTTTATTCCCCTATTTACTGATGTCTTGTTTTATTAGTTTGTTTCGGTTGTGTGAGTTGTTTATCCTGTCATACTCCTACCTCTTGTTTCGCTTTGGCGAAGCCAAATCCGGCTTTTCTGGTCTCACCGCTTGTTTCAGCTTTGTTGACCTTGACCGTACTTTGCTCAGCGCTATGCCGTGGTTTAACGTGGAGGTAATATGTCGTCTTGAGTCCGTGTTTCCATGCTGCGCTGTAGATCGCGACCATGTCATCGATGTCACGTGTCTCGAGGTACATGTTACGGCTGATGGCCTGGTCTACCCATTTTTGGGCCCTGGCGGCAACTTCGATAAATGCGTATGGACTTAGTTGGAAACTGGTTTTGTACACTTCCTTTACTCGCTGTGGAATAACATCGATCTTTTGTACATCACCCTGGAGGCGCAAAACGTCTTCCTTAACTTCATCCCAAATACCGAGATTCTTGAGATCATTAACGAGATTAACGTTGACCTCAAGGAATTTACCGTTTAGGGTTGCACGGCTAAAGATTTGTGCAAACTGAGGGTCGAGGCCAGGAGTAGTCCCTGCAATGTGTGCAATGTTGGCGGTTGGTGCAATCGCCATAAGAGTTGCATTACGCATACCTTTTTTGACCTTGATACGAAGACTGTCCCAGTCGAGGCGAGTCTTGCGATTAACTTCAACCTTTACCTTGCGGTCCTTAGCAAGGATGTCGAGTGTGTCGATAGGTAGGATACCCTGGCTCCAACCACTTCCCTTGAATGTTGGGTAGACGCCGTACTTCTTAGCTAGATTTGCTGATTCATCGATAGCGTTGTAGCTAACGAACTCAACGAGTTGATCAATCAGATCATAGGCTTCCTCAGATTCGTAGCTGTAACCAAGCTTTTCGATTACGTCAGTGAATCCCATCACACCAAGACCGAGTGCACGGTTTTGGGTGTTACTGTTCATAGCTTCTGGCACTGGTGTGTTGGTAATATCAACCAAGTTATCAAGCTGACGAATTGCGCTACGCGTACTGTCAGCGAGGCGATCCCAATTCCATTTCTTGTCTGCACCTAGAAAGGCTGACAAGTTGATGCTCACAAGGTTACAAACAGCGGTGTTGTCTTTGTCCTGAGGCAAGGTGATCTCGGTACAGAGGTTAGACAAGTGAATCGTGCTGGTGTTGTTGTTCAGTGCACGAACGTTGATCGTATCCTTCCAAGTAAGCCATGGGTGGCTAGTTGCCTGAAGTGTAATGAGGATCTGGCGGAACTGTTCACGAGCTTTTAATTTGATAACTTCGCGCATTTCACCAGCTTCAGCCTTTTTTACATATTCGCCGTAGCGAGCACTAAATTCTGCACCATATAGTTCGGATAGATCCTTTACTTCAGCTGGATCGAATAAGTACCAGTCATCGTCGTTATCAACGCGCTTCATGAACTCATCGCTAATAAATACAGCCGTGTTAGCGAGACGCGTACGAAGGTATGGGTCACCTGAGTTCTGTTTGAGATCGAGAAATTGTGGGAAGTTAACGTGCCAGTTCTCCATGTAAAGAGCTGCTGCACCCGCCTTTTTACCCTTACGACTAACGGCAAATAGTGCTGTGTCGATCATTTTCATGAATGGAATTGGACCAGTTGATTCAGTATTAGTCGTCTTGACTGGGCTACCAGCTGAACGAAGCTTGTTGAGGGAAATACCGATACCACCAGTACCCTTGGCAATCCACATAACGTCACGGACGCCCTTAGCAATTGAATCCATATCGTCCTGTACATCGATCAGGAAACAGTTCGATAGCTGAGGAAATGATCCACCAGCGTTTACGCGAGTTGATCCACCAGGTACATAATCAAGTGCGCTCATGTGGTCATAAAAATCGAGAGCACAGGCCGTTGGGTCCTCGGCGTTAAAGCTTAGTCCCATTGCAATACGCATGTGAGTAAACTGCGGAACTTCAATTGGTTCGCCACTTTGCTTACGGAGTGCGTAGCGGTTCTTGTTGGTAACAACACCAAGATATTTACTAAGGTTATCGCGAGTTGGATCAAGTGCCCCCGCCAGTTTCTTGATATCGAATAACTTCGCGTTCATCCGTGTGTCTAGTAGGCCATCAGTAACGCCTTGCTTCAGATATTCTGCGAATTTTTGCTCATGTAATTTCTTAAGTTCTGCATCAGTCTCGTAATCACCAAGGATGTTCTTGTAGATATTCTTGAGCAGCAACCTCGCTGCGATGATGTCAAAGTCAGGATCATCCTTCACGTTTTGTAGGGCCGTGTGAATGACTGCTTCATCAAGCTGCTCACTTGTAATACCGTCGAATAGGGTTAATTGTAATTCTGTCGCTACTTGGACAACTTTACTGATTTGGTCTGGCAGACCTTCGGTAGCTTTAACGAGTGCCAAGTTAATTTTATTGGCGTCGAAGCTTTCGCGTGTGCCATCGCGCTTTACGACAGAAATGTTACTCATATCCCCTGTATCCTTTTTGTTATGGTTACCTTACTCGACATTTTCTTCACCTCCCCAGGCGCACATGCAAGACATAGATCGAACCGACCGCTGTTACCTCTTGCTAAATGTGTATTTTGATGTCAGTACTACATATGTAGTGCTTGTGTATGACTATATGCCCCCATATATAGTTTTTCAAGCCTTTTTCTATGTTTTTTTCACCACAAGCATAAATGGTATGATTTAACACCTTACAAACTGTGGATAGTGTGGTGTTTGTTATTTACAACGCTACATGTGGTGTGTCTAAATCGTCGCGCTGTCGATAACAAATCGGTAGCGCACGTCAGAAGCCACAACGCGTTCATACGCTTCATCTATCTGATCTGCAGAGATTAGCTCAATATCGGCTCCTAAGTGATGCTCAGCGCAAAAGTTAAGCATCTCCTGGGTTTCACGAATTCCACCAATCATAGAGCCTGCGAACCTGCGACGCATCGCTAGCAGTGTGAATACATTCAGTGATAATGGCTCACCAGGAGCACCCACGTTCACCATTGTCCCATCGAGTTTTAGTAGCGACAAATAGTCATCGAGGTTCAATTTGGCACTCACTGTGTTGATAATGAGATCAAAACTGCCCGCGAGATTCTTGAACGTCTCGCCGTCGCTAGTTGCGTAGTAGTGATCAGCACCCAGACGTAGACCATCTTCTTTCTTGCTCAGTGACTGAGATAGGACCGTAACTTCAGCGCCCATTGCATGAGCAATCTTGACTGCCATATGACCCAAACCACCGAGTCCGACGACAGCAACGTTCTTGCCTGGTCCTGCACCCCAGTGATGGAGTGGTGAATATGTCGTGATACCAGCACACAGTAGCGGTGCAGCCTCGTCTAATTCAATACCTTCAGGGATAGCTAGGACGAAATTCTCGGTAACCACGATGTGCGTTGAGTAGCCACCTTGAGTTCGTTCACGGTCACCATACTTGTTAATACCACTATAGGTAGGTGTGTTGCCATTCAGGCAGAATTGTTCTTCGCCCTTCAGACAGTTTTCACACTCACCACATGAGTCGACCATACAGCCAACTCCGACACGATCACCTATCTTATACTTAGTTACTTCACTGCCTACCTCTGCAACAATCCCGGCGATTTCGTGGCCAGGAACGAGCGGAAATGTCTCTTCTTTCCACTCACCACGAGCGTGATGAATGTCTGAATGACAAATACCTGCAAATTTAATCTCGATTAATACGTCCTTCGGACCAACCTCTCGGCGATCAATTGTAATTGCCTCGAATGGTTCATTTAGGGCAGTAATGCCGCGTGCTTTTACATTTTTCATACTCTTCCTCCTCTACTACTTCTATTATCTAGAACGGTGCTTAAACTGTCCTGAGTCAAATCAAACGTGTCGTTTTTCGCGGTTGAATGAGTGATATGTAAATAACAAGACAGGCAATCGTTATGATGAGAGTAAGACTTACCCAGCCTCGTCCAAGATCTAGCCCACCGAGTGAACGCGGTACTCCGAACCAGTCTGCAAATGACGCCCCAAGCGGACGTGTAAGGATATAGGCAATCCAGAATGCCGTCACTTCATTCAATTTGAATTTAAAATACAATACTGCTGGTACGGCGATTGCCCCGACAAACATCACTCCCGAGGCAAGATAGCCAAGCCCCAGTGTGTTTGCTGTCATATCACCCGCTGCCGTACCTAGTGCAAACGTAGCCATGACCGTAAGCCAATAGAATATTTCTCGACGTGCTGTATAGATGCTATGAATAGATAACGTTTTTTCTTTTTTGTACCAAAGAACAAATATGCTCGCTAATGCAACGGCAAAGAAGACCGTAGATACTATATATGGTATACCCAGGCCAATATGCAGGACATCTGCGGCCATCGTGCCAAATACCGCCACCATTGATACTGTTAGCCAATATTTCCATGGTTGATATGACCTGGAAGAGAATTGAATTATAAGAGCAATCGTGAGTCCGACTGCTCCAATCATAACGGCGATAACAGGGTCTATCGTGTGTACGAGAAAATCAGATAGTGCCTCACCCATTGCCGTTGAAAGTATTTTGATAATCCAAAAATAGACCGAAAGATCGGGAACTTTTTTTAGTTTTAGCGATTGAGACATGTACTCAATTATACGTTACCAAGTAGAGCCACGGCTTAACTGAAATCCTTAGGATTTACACGCTCCCAATTATCAAGGCACACATTAAACGCAAAGTTATAGACTTCTTTCGTAAATTGAATAATTTCTGGCTCATTGATTTCATCGAGTTGCGCCTTCGTCATCCAACGTAGATCAGTCGACTCACCTTCTCCGACGGGCATATCAGGCTCACCGTGAGCGATAAAAAGATAGGAAATATCGGAGTGAAAATGGTTGATATCACCATACTCGTGATCATTCATCACGATAGGTTGTGGCAGAAGCATCGTCTTTGATAACGACATGATACGATCTGTCGGCTGTAATAACTCAAGATATTCAAGCCGATAGCCTGACTCCTCAGTTAGCTCATGTGCGGCAGCCTGCCAAGGATTTTCGTTCAATTCTACATGCCCTCCGATAGGCATTAATCTGTGTAGCTTCTTGTGCATATGCAGTAGTGCCGTCGGTTCTTTGGTATCTAAACGTATGACATACATAGAGACAGTTTGATCATGTTCACCTGGCTGCGTGTGTATATGTGGCATGTTCTCATTATACGCATAATAAATTTGGCGGAGAGAACAGGATTCGAACCTGCGATAACGTTGCCGCCATACACGCTTTCCAAGCGTGCGCCTTCAACCACTCGGCCATCTCTCCAGCACGCTTTATTATATCAGTCGCTATACATATATAACGGTTGTATAAATCACGCCACGTTTATGGTTGCTTGCAAGGGCTTTCACGCCCATAATCAAAGGGATGGTAAAATCTGACACCCCACCAGTTATTGAACTACACGACCTGAAAAAGCGATTTGGGATTGGTGATGCCGAACATTATGCACTCGACGGTATGGATCTGACCATAAAACGAGGTGAGTTTATCGCTATTATGGGACCGAGTGGATGTGGCAAAACGACGCTACTGAATATTCTCGGACTGCTCGATCGTTCAACGGACGGTGAATATTTACTCGACGGCCAAGAGATTAGTACGCTCGGGCCACGACGTCAGGCGCGTATTCGTAGTGAGCAAATTGGTTTTATTTTTCAAAGTTTTAACCTTATATCACGCCTCAATGTCATCGAGAATGTTGCCCTACCGCTCACCTACAAAGGCATTACTCGTACTAAACGCCTGGAGCTCGCGAGTGACATGCTCAAGAATTTTCATCTCGGCGAAAGAGAATATTATATGCCGTACCAACTGTCAGGTGGCCAAACTCAGCGCGTCGCGATTGCTCGTGCACTCGTAAATGAACCCTCAATTATCCTGGCCGACGAACCGACAGGTAATCTGGACTCACGAGCTAGTCACATTATTATGGAGGAACTTTCAGACCTTCATAAACGCGGTAATACGATTATCATGGTGACCCACAACCCACGCCTGACGAGCTATGCGAGTCGCGTCATCACAATGCTCGATGGCCATGTTGATACGGATACCATGATACTTCCCGAGTTAGTTGAACTTGCGCCCAAACGTCCACTCGGTCCGGTGGCTAAGAAACCAAAGTCCAAAAAACGTACTGCGAAAAAGAAAACCACGACAAAGAAGGTAATAAAATAATGCGTATTCTCCTTATGAACCATATCCAGAATGCGCAGCAATCGCTGAAGAGTAATCGCATGCGCAGTAACCTAACTATGCTCGGAGTTACTATTGGCGTTGCCAGTGTAACGACAATTCTGGCGCTCAGTGCCGGTGCGAGCAAAGTCGTCAGTGATCAAGTTGACGCACTCGGTGGTAACATTGCCGTTATCCGTCCAGGGGCCTCACAGAATGATCCAATTGCGAGCCTCACACAAACCAAGACCGGTGGCGATTTCGCAGCCAGCACGTTAACTGAAACTGATCTAGGAATCGTTCAGAGCATTAATCATGTATCAGCTGTGGCTCCTTTGATGCTCCTCAGCGGTACCGTTAAGGCAGATCAAACAGCACCGGCTGGTACGTCTATAGTAGCTTCAACTCCTGATCTTGCGACAATTAGTAATCTAAAAGTTAGTACAGGTCAATTCCTCGACGATACCGTCAGTCCCGACACAGCGGTAATTGGTCCTCAGCTATCCATTAATATCTTCGGCACAGAAGAATCAATCGGCAAGAGTGTTACGGTCCGCGGCAAGACGTTTACGGTCATCGGCGTCCTAAAGCGCATGAATGATCCTATCAATTACAATCAGGTTGATTTTGATAATTCCGTTGTCATTGGCCTTGCAAGTGGCAAAGAAATCAATCAAGGTGTTGCCCAAATTCAGCAGATCGACATCCGCAGTAATTCTGTCAGTGACCTCAGTCAAACAATTATTGATACCAACAAAGCGCTCCTTCAAAGTCACAACAACGAACGTGATTTCTCGGTCCTATCAGGCGACCAAATCTCCCGTCCAACTAGTCAATTATTCTACGCAATCGCAGGTGTCAGTGCGGCAGTCGCTGGTATTTCACTTCTGGTCGGTGGTATTGGTATTATGAATATTATGTTAGTAAGTGTTGCCGAACGCACACGTGAGATTGGTATTCGTAAAGCCCTCGGCGCAACCAATGCAGACATTGCCGCACAGTTTATCATTGAGTCACTCGCAATTGGTATCGGCGGCGGTATTAGTGGCTACGTCATTGGCTACCTGCTAGCCTTTGCGATCAGTACATTCCTCACTTTTGATCCTGTCGTTAACTGGCAAATCGCTGGCGTTGCACTCTTTATATCACTCGTTATTGGCACATTCTCTGGCCTCTACCCAGCCTTTCGTGCAGCACGCAAAGATCCGATTGATTCGTTACGTGAGTACAGTTAGACGAGCTCTTTTTTAAGCTTTTCAATCAAATTAACAGGTGTTGGATCAACGCCGTTTAGAATTGCAACGTAGATACTCACAAAGTCAGCCAGGATACTTCCCCATAATAGTTGCTTGATTGCAGTCTCACCAGCTAAGTTAATTACCGTCGCCTTGGGGCGGAGGCCACTCAGCAAGCGGTCTGATATCTCGAATCGCTTCAAAATTTGTGGATGCTCCAAGTTACTAATAAGGTCAAAGATAGCAAAAGGTTTTTCAACTGGATGTGATGACCAGCCTATAAATTCATTGTGATTAAACTCAGAATATTCATTCCAAAATGCAACATTCTTGGCATTTTCATTCCAACTAATTTTCCACTTATAAGCAATCGGTGCAGTAAGCGTTCCACCGTAAAATACGGCCGTCTTGCCGACCGCAATATGTGCCAGTTGCTTCGCATAATTCTGATCAGTTGGTACAGTACTTATCCATTTCATACTTTCGGACTTTACCCAGCTTTCGGCATCAGCGATTTCATTGAATTTATCTTTGCCGATAATACCAAAGTTAATAAATAGCGATACTAACGCACGGAGGTTATCAATAACAGCCATACGAGGCTGTAGCTTCTCGGGTAGCTGTACATGCGCAATTCGATCGCTACCTGCCTCGTCGATGAGTTTGCCGCTAGCGGCGATTATGCCGAGCTGAGCACCTTTTACCTCGGCTTGTTCTAGCGCACTAACTGTTTCCTCGGTATTACCCGAGTAACTACTGGCAATAAATAAAGTACTCTCATTGACATAGCCTGGAAGATCGTAGCTACGAAGGACTTCAATTGGTACGTTGATATCAGATTTTAACCACGCTTTTAAAAGTAGCGCCGCAAGAGCTGATCCACCCATGCCACCGACAACAACGTTCTTGATCTCACGACCGTCATTATCACCATTCCATACCATCGCATCAAACTCTTCTTGACTGTATTCAGCTCCCGCAACGGCTAATGCGCCCTCGGGGTCACGTTGTTTGATAACGTTTGCATCGTCTAACATACCTAGTATTGCTCACCCATATACGTCTATGATACAGTATTTAGTAACAAAGCATAAGTATTACAGTAGGGGTGGGCATGGATAGTAATCCGCAATTAGTTAAACCAATTAGTGACGATCAAGAGCTTGCCAAGGTGCTTGCTGGCGTTAGCGGGCACACTGATACAGCCCTTCAATTTGAGACAACACCTGTTATCGCGCCAGTCACTCCGCCTGTGGCACCTGTCGCGGATCCTGACCCTACTGTCTCACCAGTCGACACACCTGAGCCAGAAGTAGCTTCATCACTACCAACTCCAGACGACGCACCAATTAATGGTTACAATCCTCCGTTAACTTCCACATCAGTTACCCCTACTGCTGAGCCTTCAACTGACTTATCTGACATCAAAAAGGAAGCCCTCAGCGACCTCCGTCCCCTTGTTGGCAAATTAGACATTCCATCAGAGGAAAAGTTCGACACATACTTACTACTAATCCGTTCAACTGATGACAAAAGCTTGATTGCACCTGCCTACGCTGCGGCTCAGGCAATTACCGACGAAGCCCGTAAGGCCCAAGCGCTCCTCGACGTCATCAAAGAGATTGACTACCTCTCTGCACCTGAGAAATAAATATATCTGTAGTTGAATGCTAATCTATTGACATTTTAGCATAAGTATGATAGTATATTTCTCATGAGTGAACATGAAAATAAAAATATCAAAACACTTGAGCGTACATTTGACGGATTTGAAACAATCGTCGCAATACGCAAAGAAAATGCAAACCCTGAAGCAGTTCTCGCCCAGGTGAACAGTCATCATCCTTATGATGCACCCTTTGGACCTCTTACGAAAATCGATCACGATGACGTTGTTAGTGAAGTATATCAAGCTAATGATTTTAAAGTCGATGCACATGTTTCAAAATTGATTTCTGAATTACCCAAGTCCATCAATCCTAAAGAATTACAGCAAGCAACAAAATCCTATATTGAAAGTCAGACTAAAGATTTAACAAGTGAAGAATATGGCAAGCTACAATCACGTCTTAATCGTTATGCACAAGTTCTTCTTAACATTCCTGAACCAAAACTTTTGAAAGAAGTTCTCGAGCGTACACTCGTTTCAAGTATTGATAACCCTAGAGTGGGTAAAACCTTCTATGACACGGTCGGGGTTAGCTACGAAGTGGCACAATCAAGAAAAGACCCAAAAACAGGTAGGCCTTGGATTAGTTTTGAAGATCCTCGTGCCCTGCGCGGTAGAAGTACTGAAAAAACTATTTCTAAACAAGCGGTACGCGAAGTTACTTACAATTCAGACGGCACGGTAACTGCTGAAATTTATGATCCTGCAGGCAAGACTATTACATTTAACCCCGACGACGAAAGTCATAGAATTATCGAAAACGACGATGGGAAAAAAGAACTTGTGCACTATATCCCAGCAAATCGTATGAGCTTTGCATCAGCGCTTAATAACAGCCCGACAGCACAGATGATTGTACGCAGTATGGGGCTGAGTCCTGAGGAGTTCGGTATTCATACTGCTGATATATCCGATAACTTCAGGCCAGTCACCGACAACGAAGGTAATTTAATAGTTAATCCACGCCCTATTACTGTTGCTAAAACACAATAGTACTTTTGTGCTCAACAAGGAGAAAACCATCCTGAGGGTGGTTTTCTTGATAGAAGGTTTCGAGCTTAGAAGCCCATGCCTCCGCCCATACCACCATTAGGTGCTGGAGCAATAGGTTCTGGGATATCAACCACTAACGCACCCATCGTTGCAGCCGTCGATGCAATTGAAACCGCATTTTGGACTGCTTCTTTGGTAACTCTGGTTGGATCAATCACGCCGGCTTTCTTGACATCAATGAGTCCCGCCTCGGGATTATTCACATCGATGCCAAGTCCAGCTTTACCGGCTTCAACCTGTGCAAGTAATGCTTCGCTCTTCAGCCCTGCGTTTGTCGTAATCTGTAGGAATGGTTGTTTGAGCGCATTCTTCAAGATTTGACGACCAGCACTGACAGAGTCCGAACCTGTTACTTCAATACCAGCTGAAAGGTTGACGAGTGTGACGCCACCTCCGGCAACAATACCTTCGGCAAGTGCGGCCTTAGTTGCAGCGACTGCATCATCGACACGGAATTTCTTCTCATCGATCTCGGTCTCGGTTGCGCCACCGACTTTAATGACCGCGACCTTACCACTGAGGGCTGCGGCACGTTTGTCGTATTGCTCCTTATCGTAGTTACTCGTCGCATTCTCTGATTGTGATTGAATCTGTTTGATTCGGCCCTTAATATCACTCTCTTTGCCCGCGCCTTCAATGATTGTTGTACTGTCCTTACTAACAATCACTTTACGTGCAGTTCCTACGACGTCGAGTTCAACTGTTTCAAAGCTTAGGCCTTGGTCTTCACTGACAACGGTTGCACCAGTGAGAACGGCGATGTCGTTGAGGATATCTTTGCGACGATCACCAAACGACGGAGCCTTAATCGCAACCGTATTGAATACTCCTTTTAATTTGTTCAGTACCAAAATGCTCAGTGCTTCGCCTTCAACTTCGTCGGCTATTAACACGACATCTTTTTTACCAGCCGCAGCGAGTTTCTCAAGAATTGGCAGGAATTCTGATACATTACTAATTTTCTTGTCCGTAATAACGATCGCTGGCTTCTCGTAGACTGCTTCCTGACGACTGACGTCAGTAATAAAGAACTGGCTGACAAAGCCACGATCAAAGGTGAATCCTTCGACGACTTCGCTCTCGAGCTCGAGCCCCTGGCTGGCTTCAACTGTTACAACACCATCTTTGCCAACTTTCTCGATGACATCGGCTATTAATTTACCAATTATCGAATCTCCCGCACTAATAGTCGCAACTTCAGCCACTCGGGCAGTTTTGCCTTCAATGCTTTCAGTCAGTTTATCGAGTGCAGTAATCACTTCAGCCCCAGCTGCCTCGATTCCCTTACGAAGCTCCTGTGGATTGTGACCCGCTGCAATTAACTTGTTGGCTTCGTTCAGAATATTGTAAGTCAAAACAGTTACCGTCGTTGTTCCGTCACCAACAACCTTATTCAGCTTGCTCGTAGCCTGCTTAATAAGTTCAGCACCGACTTTGTATCCCAAAGTTTCGTCATCAATCTCAGGTAGATCAACTGCCTCAGCAACCGTCACTCCATCGTGAGTTACCGTTGGGCCACCGTAACCCTTAGCGATCACAACATTGCGACCCTTTGGGCCGAAGGTTACTTTGACCGCATCATACAGTGCTTTAGCACCACCGAGCACTCTTGTGCGCGCATCATCATCATAAAAAACTTTTTTTGCCATATCAATTCTCCACTAAGCGAGCGTCGCCAAGACGTCTTCTTCTTTTACTACTAAATATTCAGTATTGTCGATCTTCAGATCAGTCGTTGCATATTCCTTGTAGACAATACGATCACCGATTTTGAGCGTTTTCACGTCAGGTCCCACGGCAACAACTTTTGCCATAACTGGCTTTTCCTTCGATGCTTCTGGCAAATAAATTCCACTTGCAGTCTTTGTCTGCGCAACTTCACGCACTGCTACAACACGATCTGCCAGAGGTTTAATTGGTGTACTCATCATTAATTCCTCCGTTTTCTTGTAGATTCATTGTAGACAAAAAAGTTAGCACTTGCAAGGCCAGAGTGCTAACTTTTTTGTACGTAACGGATAGGTTACAATAGAGGATAATGACAACGCGCTTTGCAACTGACGAAGAGATTGCCGACTGGAATAGCCACATCCTAGCGGGTCCTGATGGCGGCAATGTCTTTGCTAGTCTCGAATATGCCAGACAGAAAGAACCTGGTGGCTACACACCCCGATTTTTATTTGTTGGTGACATGGCAGTAATGGTGCACGAGAAGAATGCACTGCCACTTGGAAAATTATGGTACCTGCCAAAAGGCCCAGAGGTCACGTCAACCAAAGATTTATTTGCGATCTTAAAAGACCTGCGGCCTTTCGCCATGAAACACGGTGTCTTTGCGATTCGAATCGAGCCAGAGTTACCACGTACGACGCAGCCAACACTCGCCCGCCACGGACTAATCCCGGCCCGTCCAATCATCCCTAACCCTTCTACTATTACGCTCAATATCAGTCCCTCTCTCGATGACATCCTAATGGGTCTACCTCAAAAAGGTCGTCATGCTATTAGGCGTGCCGAGCGCGATGGTGTCACTGTTAAACAAGTTGAGGCAACCGACAAGAATTGCACGACGCTCTTTAAGTTACTTGCACTTACCGCCGAGGGCCAATTTGGCATCCGTAGTTATGAATATTACCGCACGTTTTGGCAAAGATTCGAGGCCGCGGGATTAGGCCAAATCTTTTTCGCATACGTTGACGGTAAAGTTGTCGCTGGGGCCTTTGCTATGGTCTTTGGCGCCAAAAGTACCTACCTCGTCGGCGCCTCAATCCGTAAACGTACCGTCTACGGCGCTAGTCACCTTTTACAATGGCACGTCATTGAGTGGGCAAAATCAAAGGGTTCATTACTTCACGATTTCTGTGGCTCACCACCAAGTGATGAAATAAATAATCCCGACCACCCTCACCACGGTATTGGTCAATTTAAGACCGCCTTCAACAAAACAGTAACTGATTACGTTGGCTGTTATGACCAGGTTATTCGACCGATTCAATACAAGGCCTGGACTCTTGCGGGTGAACGCATTGTCAGACGTCTCCACTACTACAAACACCACGATTCGTATTATTAACCTGGAGTTTCCACTATGATTAGCCTCAATAACTCTGTACTCATGTCTGATGCCGACCATTTCAGCACCGATCAACCAATTAATCCTTATTACGATGAGAGCCCTGTTGACCTGGACCATGCTCGAGAGGAACATGCCACAATTCATGACATGTTAGTGCGAGCAGGTATTACTGTTGTAAAAGTAGCATCACCCGCTGATAGTCAGGATGGCGTCTATACGGCCAACTGGGCTTTGGTTCGAGGCAACAAAGCAGTACTTGCCTGTCTTCCCTATGCTCGTAAAGCCGAAGAGGCCTACGCTGAAAAAGTCCTCACTGATCGCGGCATTCAAGTCTTTCACGTCCCTGATGGCCTCAAATTTAGTGGCCAAGGTGACGCCCTCGCCTGTGGCGACTACCTATTTTGCGGCAGTGGTTACCGTAGTGATGTGAAGGCCCAAGAATTTGCTGCCAAAATGCTTGGCTACGAGCGCATTCAGCTCCACACCATCCCACAACTCGACGATTCAGGTAAACCAGTAACCAATCAGTCATCTGGCTGGTCTGATAGTTTCTTTTACGATATAGATCTCGCCCTCGCGATTATCAAAGTACCGAGTGAAAATGAAAAGGGTCTTATCGCCTACTGCCCAGAGGCTTTCATGCCAGAAAGTCGCGATCTACTGAATAACTTCAACGAAGTCGACAAAATTACAGTATCGATCGAGGAGGCTAAACTTGCCTTCGCAACCAACCTCGTTTCGACTGGTGAAACAGTCGTCATGAGCGCGCGAGCACCTCAGTTAAAATCCGACCTAGAGTCTCACGGTCTCACTGTACTCACACCCGAGATTACCGAGCTCGCCAAAGGTGGCGGTTATATTCGCTGTACTACTTTGACGCTTTCTTAGCCTTTTTCTGAAGTTCCTTGAGCGCTGTCTTGGCAATCTCGACTTCATTCCAAGGATAGGTTCCGTCGGCTCGCTCAATCGTCTTTTCGTGGCCTTTACCAAGTAATACAACCGTGTCAGCTGCACTCTTAGCGCGTGTCAGAGCGAAGCCAATCGCCTCCTCACGATCAAGGACCAGGAACAAATCTTTATCAATAATCTTACCTGCTTTTTGGGCACCGCTCGCAATTTGCTTCAAAATTCCATTGCCATCAACGTCACGATCGTCTTCTTCGGTTAGGATAACTTCGTCACTGTAACGTCCCGCGATCTCACCCTGCACCGCACGCTTCGTTTCATCACGCCTGCCGGCTGAGCCAAACATAGTGATAAGCTTTCCCTTGGTTGATTTGCGCAGGTCGTGAAGCAACCTTTCGAATGAGTCAGGTGTATGTGCGAAATCGACGATAACCGTAAATTTTTGCTGCGCATTTACAACTGTCATTCGACCTTCAACACCCTTGAGTGCCTGAATACCAGTTTCAATCTGTTTTTTGCTCAGCCCCATAACGCGACCAACGGCCACAGCCGCCAAGCTATTATAGACATTGAATTCACCTGGGATATTACAGTGTATGTTGTAAGAATCACTACTATCACCAAAGGTAGCTACAAATGAACTTCCATCAGAGCCAAGCTGTACTTTTTCAGCGTGTAATTCACCTTCTTTAACACCATAGGTAACAACGTTCTTTATTACAGCAGCAAACTTATTTGCGCTAGGATCATCAGCATTGATAATGCCAACTTTGCGGCCGTGATGCGCTGCAATTCTAAACAACCTCACCTTTGCCGCAACATACCGGGCAAACGTACGATGATAATCGAGGTGTTCATGCGTCACATTAGTCATGACAGCTATTTCGTACGGTACTCCCCAGATGCGATGCTGGGCTAGTGCATGACTGGTTGTCTCCAGTACGACCCACTCAACACCCTGGCGTTTAAAATCACGCAGACGCTTTTGTAAAAGTCCCGCCGATAGGGTTGTCATATGTTGTATTTGCGGCTTGATATCATCATCAACACCGTATGCAACGGTCGACATTAAGGCTGTTTTGATACCAGCTTTCACCAGCATTTTCTGAATCATAAACGATGTTGTCGTTTTGCCATTCGTACCAGTCACACCGATAATATGCATACTTTTAGCTGGAAAGCCGTAGCGTATATTCATAAGTACCGACTCGGCCAGATGACCATACGGTTCAATCTCTCTAAATAATTTCGTAGGGATCAATGATTTAACAATTTTTCGAATACCAGCCATGAACTTTATTATACCTTACAAAACCCATCGAGACTCCTGTTCGCAAACGGGGGTCATATGATACAATCATTGAAGTCGCACGATTGCAATTTGTGATTTGTGATTCCCCGGTTCAACAATCCGAAGCCATTCATGGCTGTTTGTTGAATCGAGAGGAGACATAACGAAAGGCGCCAGCTTTCAAACATGTTTGGAAGCGAAAACCTGAAGTGAATGTCGACGAGGAGGGGTACCCAAGTGGCTTAAGGGGATGGTTTGCTAAATCATTAGTCTGGGGAGACCTGGAGCGGGAGTTCGAATCTCCCCTCCTCCGCCAAGCATAAGCACTATGTGAGAACATGGTGTTTTTGTTTGGCTGTGTATTATTCACTTAAGAAATACACATAATTCTTAAGGTTTTATGATTAAATAGCAATAATCTATAAAGTTTCATGAAAGGGCATCAATGAAATCACGTCAATCACAAGCAGGAAGCGCACATTTAGTAATTATTATCGTTCTGGTTGTTGCACTCCTAGGTGCACTTGGGTTTGTTTTTTGGCAGAACTTTATCAACAAGCCTGTAGCAAACCAGGCCAACTCTTCACAAACAACCCCTACAACCAAAACTGATACGACAACGACCAGCCCGACAGCAACTGGCTTTGTCGTAAGTGGTTGGAGTGTAAGTATTCCTACAACCGAAACAGGCTTTCAGGCGAATAGCGCAAGCTCCAGTAATGGATACGACTTCTACGGTGTCACAACTGCCGCACTGAAGGCTGAAGCTGCCAAGGAAAATTGTAACGATAGCGGCATAGGTTCAATATATCGTGCAACTTCTCTTGATGGTAGTCCATCCGCTCATTCTGCAAAGGTCGGAAATTACTACTACGGGTTCACTCAACGATCTACGGCAGCATGTGTTGATGCAAACGGAAACGAAGCTGAGCCACTCAATACATTAATGATGTCCGCTGAAGCCGATCTTAAGGCAGCCATCGTGAATACGACTGCATCGTAAAGTACTATTACTGATTCATTTTCAAGTCAGTTCGCTTCTACCCTCATAGATAATATTGAATTAATAACATTTTTGTGTTATAATAGCATTAATGAGTGCCGTGGAATCATATGATCGCAAGCTTTTGCTAGAAAATGCAGCAGAGCGCGCAATTGACCTAGCTGAATATAGTGCCATCAATAATGGCAAAGATATCCCTGTAGGCGCTATTGCTCTCTTTGGTGCAGCTATTGCTGGCAGTGGTTATGCGATGGATGGTGAATCTGGCATACAGCACATGCACGCAGAGATAGTCAGTCTTGAACAGGCTATGCATACTCCTGACACAGTCGTTACAACGATGGAACCTTGCGAACAATGCCAGGACCGTATGGCTGAGATCGAAAGTATTAAGACGGTTGCCTATGTTACACCGCGTACTGAGCTTTCTGATCGATTACTTGTGAACCCGCGTCCATCAATCAATGAGCGCATTGCTCGATATGAATTGCCTTATAGAGTCATCCGACTTAGTAATCCTGCCCTATTACAACGAGCGCTTGAGCCCCTCGAGTTTACTAGCCGTGACCTATTAACTGGTACGACGGATGTTGACTCTGAAGGGTTTCGGATTTACCGTGATGCCCGCAACCTGCGGGATATCGGACAGTCTTAGATCGCAAGTGTGTACGTCAAGGTAGCGGGCTTGAAAGTCTTGGGGGTGAAAACAATCGTGTCGTACTGCAGTTTCAGTACACTTGCCGTCGTCTTAACTGTATAGACGATATTACCTGATGCTGATGCACCCTTAGCAATACTGCCACCAGTAAATGGGCTATCGACTGATAGGTATGCGCTCGTGTTTGCAACGCCGTCAGCACTTAGCTTTAGGTCGTAGTCAGATACACTAACGCTATCTGGGCCAGGATTTGAGACAGTTACATTCACCAAGACATACTTCTCGCCAGTATCAGGTTGTGAATAGCTATCAGTTGACTGGTAGTTAGTGTTTACTGAATTGACCTTAATATCAAATGTGCCAAATCGTGCGGTATCACCTTTTGCGAAGTCCTTTTTAGCGTCGATTTCAGCCTGAGTGACAGCGTCCTGTGCACTAAGCGCATCTGTAGCAACTTTAGTTGCTTTCAGTGCAGCGCCGCCAGTAGCCACTGTAGCTAAAATAGCAATTACCCAAATAGCTGTCACAATCAAATTGGTTAGCGCTGCAACAGAGCCTAAGATGATACCTGTAATACCGAAGGGTTTGTTGGCCTTTGATTTTTTGAGTGCAATAACACTAAGAACAATTGCTGTTGCCGCAACAAGTATTCCCCAAATTGGTAATAGTCCTGATAGAAAAGCAACAATTCCCACGACTAGTGCGGCAATCCCAATGCCTGTCACCGCTTGAGGCGGTGCTGCGACGGCCACTACGGGAGCAGGCGCCTGTTCCGCTTGTTCAGTTTTCTTCTCCACATCTTCCTCCCCCATACTAACCCCCTTAGCATTTAATAACTGTACTATAGGACTTTATCGGAAAGTCGTCAATTAAAACATCAGCGCATTTTCAGTAACACATCTGTTAGAATAACACTGATGGAGAGATGCAGGAGTGGTTGAACTGGCCGTTCTCGAAAAGCGGTGTATCGCAAGATACCCAGGGTTCGAATCCCTGTCTCTCCGCCAAATAAAATAAGCGACCGTCGTGGTCGCCTATTTTATTGTCAATTTACTAGTACCTGTAAAACATTGACTGGTGGTCTACTGGAACGCTTGGTGCTCCAGCGGTAAGTGATCCAATGATCGCCAGTATGAGGATACCAAGACCAAAAGCTGCCCCTATAATACCAGTAGCGAGCCCTGCAATCGCAAGCCCCTTACTACCTTGTCGCTTCATACTAAGCGCAGCAAAAACAATTGCAACGGCGCCTGCAGGGATGCTCAGAAAGAAAACCCATCCTGTTAGAAATGCTACGATGCCTGTAATGAGGGAGGTAACGCCGAATGCTAGTCCATTGGTGACTGTTGGTTGTACTTTATTATCTTGAGCCATATTAGGTCCTTTCGTTTATCTAGGGAAAGTATACCACGCACCTCGGATTGCAGTACAATAGTGCTATGACAGAACCATCAGTTTTTACGCGCATTATTAACGGTGAGATCAAACAACATATCCTCTACCAGGACGACTTATGTTTCGTCATACTGACGCACGAGCCAATAACACCTGGACACTGCATGGTTATTCCCAAGGAGCAAATTGATAGTCTGTGGGATGTTAATGATGAACTTTATCAACATCTAATGATGATTTCCAAAAAAATGGCCCACAAAATGGAAGAAGCGTACGACTACAAACGTATCGGCATGATTGTCGAAGGTTTTGGTGTGCCACACGCACACATCCACGTCTTTGGTCTCGACAAAGCCCTTAATCCGACAATTGTTGATCACATGGCCAAGGAACACCCTATTCTCAGCCCCGAGGAACTACAGCCCGAAGCCGACAAATTCAATGATTAGCTAGCATTAAAGTCACCCTACTTTACCAGAGACTTGACAATATATACAGCTTATGCTACTATTACATCTGTAAACACTAAAAATAAACATGTTTCAACTATTACTCAATCCATTACCCATTCTCCTGACTCTCGCAGCCTCTTTCGGCGTGCTCGTCCATGATACGCAAGTTGACCGAGCAACAACGACTGCCCTAGCTCTTCCTGCTGCCTTCGCCAACTTTGGTGGAGCTGATGTAGCAATTAAGCTTAATGACCCCCATGTACATGCCGAAAATTTCAGCGTCGAGAACAATATCGAACAGCTCCACTCTGGACAACCCCGTACACAACCACGTGGCGATGAAGACAAGAAATATATTTCAGTTAAAAAGTTCGTGTCCGACGGTATGGGCAGCGAATACCACTGGCCATCAGCCTAAAACTTATTGAAATACACAGGGTCAGCGGTCGGAATTACTTCAATACATCGAGTTCGCGCTGTAACGCGATAACTAACACTTGCTTGGCCTCTAACTGCTGACGAGTTTCCTCAACGAGCTTTGCTGGTGCCTTCGCAACATAGCTTTCACTATTCAGGCGTGCTTCAAAGTTAGCGATTGCTGCGTGTGCTTCGGCCAAACGTGATTCCAAATTGGTTTGATGTTCGTAGAGCGTCTCGGCAGACACATCTAACCACGCTTCACGGCCACTTGCGGGCAGTCTGAGGCCCTTTGGTTGGTCGACCTGCTTAATTTCCTGCAAGCGGGCAAGTCGAGCAATCAGCGGGCTGTTATCACCTATTAACGCATCATCCTCATAGAGCAATGTATAGCGATCATTGCCAGGGAGTTCGGATGTAACAAAGCGGATTTCACTGACCAAGTCCTTTAGCTGACCAAACTCAGCGGCGGCAATATCATCAAATTTTGCAGCCTCAGGCCATGCGGTCGTAATAAGTAGGTCATCGTGCCACGGTAGCGTCTGCCAGATTGTTTCAGTCACAAATGGCGCAAATGGATGAGCGATCTTCAGGCTGGTATCGATTACCCACGCAAGTAAATCAGGGTTGTCTTGGAGCTTGCTTGCCTCAATATACCAGTCTGCGACGCTGTCCCAGATGGCGTGATAGACCGTATCGCCTGCCTCGGCAAAACGATAACTCTCAAGCTGTTTCTGAATATCAGTACTCGCCTTGTTAAGTTCACTCATAATCCAGTGGTCGGCCAGCGTTTTTGGCTCAGGTGCACCAGGTTTGTAACCTTCACCCAATTTATCCTCGATAAATCGTGATACATTCCATAATTTATTTGCAAAGTTTCGCCCAGCAACAACCTTACTCAGGCTAAATGCTTGGTTCTGACCAGCGCTTCGGCTAGCAACAAGGCCAAGGCGTAGGGCATCGGATCCGTACTCGGCAATTACTTCCATAGGATTGATTACATTACCCTTTGACTTGCTCATCTTTATACCCTTTTCATCGAGTACAAGACCGTGTAAATACACATCCTTAAATGGAACTTTGTCGGTCGCATAAAGACCAAACATTACCATACGAGCTACCCAAGCAGTCAGAATATCCGCCCCTGTTTCCATTACGCTAATTGGATAAAAACGCGACAGGTCTCCCTTATCGAGATAGTCGGTCGTTACGTATGGCCACTGACCACTGCTAAACCAAGTGTCAAAGGTATCTTCTTCTCGACGATATGTTGTACCATCAACAACGATTTCTTTTTCATCAACTCGATCATCAAAGATCCAATCATCCGGGTCGTTAACATTCTGAAAGGCTGGAATTGGAATCCCCCATGGAATCTGACGAGATAAGTTCCAGTCATGAATGTTCTCGAGGTAACTAAGCAGGAATTTCTTGCGGCTAACTGGCGTGAAGTTAATCTCACCGTCTTTGATTGCCTTTATAGCACGCTGTGCGAGCGGCTGAATCTTGAGAAACCATTGTTCCTTAATCAGAGGTTGAATAGGCAGCCCACTCTTGTAGTCATAACCTACTGTGTGCTCAATTGTCGTTTTGCCCTTCATAAGTTCTTGAGCTTCAAGTGCCGCGACGACCCTTTTACGGGCCACCTCGGGCGTTAAACCAATAAACTGCTGCGGCGTGTTAATCATCGTACCGTTAAAGTCGATTACCTGGATACGCTCCAGCTTGTGGCGCTCCCCTATCTCAAAGTCATTAGGGTCATGCGCTGGGGTAATCTTCACCGCACCTGTGCCAAATTTAGGATCAACGTAATCATCAGCGATGATCGGAATCTCTCGATCTGTTAACGGTAATAATACTCGTGTGCCAATCAAATGTTTGTAGCGCTCATCATTCGGGTTAACTGCGACGGCCACATCACCAAACATTGTCTCTGGTCGTGTCGTTGCAATAACAATCTCACCGATTTTATCGAGAGTCGGGTACGAAATCAAATACAGAGTCCCCTTCTCTAGCTTGTGATTTACTTCGATATCGGCATAGCCCGTTTGGTACTTGGTACTATAATTAACAATACGCTCACCTCTGTAAATAAGCCCTTCGTCCCATAATTGCTTGAAAGTTTTGAATACTCTCGAGACTACTTTTTTATCAAGTGTATAGACCAGGTCGTCCCACGATGCGCTGGCACCAAGTGCTCGGATCTGTAATTCGGTATTACCGCGATGGATCTCAACAAAGTTCCACACCTGGCTATAGATCTGCTCACGTGTATAGTCAAATCGGCTTCTGCCTTCTTTGGCAAGCTCTCGCTCATAGACAACCCACGTTTCGAGTCCAGCATGGTCTTCACCAGGGATATAGATCACATCCCTACCCTTCATACGGTAGTATCTGGCAAGGATATCCTCAAGACCAATCGTGAGGGCGTGTCCAATATGCAAATTACCGTTAGCATTTGCCGGTGGCATAATGATGCTATATGGCTCCCCTACCCCTGTTGGCTTGAAAGCTCCAGACGACTCCCACATTGCATAGATGTTGGGTTCATACTGATTAGGATCGTAAGCTTTTGAAAGTTTCATATGCGTAATATTTTCGTATAATTTCACGTGAAAGCACAAAATAACTAGACTACTTCCCACCGGAAACAGTTATCTCTTTGTTCACTTTCCCGTGTTTGTTTTCACTTCAAATTATACCACAGGCTATAGGTGATAAGTAGGGCTGAATTCTCATTACACCGAGGGTGGAACGAGTGTCAGGACTCTAGGGTAATGAGGATTCACCCGAAGAATAGTGCGCTATAATAGAGGTATGATTGAGCTACAAAGGTGCACTGATCAAGAGACTTGGGATGACTTTGTCCTAGAAAACGACGGCCACCCCTTGCAGTTATGGGGTTGGGGCCAGCTCAAAATGGCACACGGTTGGACAGCCGACAGGCTCCTTGCCTATGATGAGGATACGATAGTAGCCGCTGCCCAGGTATTAACCCGTAAACTACCGCTACCGCTTCGTGCATTTTCATATGTCCCCCGCGGCCCAGTCGGCGAGCAGGGGAGTGGCGTTGATTTCCTCGAGCTTATCGCTGATTATGCCAAGCGTGAGTATCATTCGGTTGTCCTATCAATCGAACCAGATAGCATCGAATTTGATGCTCCACAGGGGTGGGTACCAGCCAAAAACAGCGTTTTGCCTAGTAAAACTATCATCCTGGATCTCAAAAAAAGCGACAGCGACCTACTCGCCGTTATGGATAAAAAGACCCGTCAATATATTCGTAAATCAACCGCCGAGGCCATTACGATTAAACAAGTCCGCAGTAGGGAAGACCTGGCTAAGTGTCTTGATGTGTATCACCAGACCTCACATCGGGCGCACTTCAACCTGCATAATGATCAGTATTACTACGACGCGTTTAATCTATTGGGCGATCACTCGCCAGTCTTTGCAGCCTACCAGGATGACCAGCCAATTGCCTTCCTCTGGCTCGCCATTAGCGCTGATACAGCCTTTGAACTCTATGGTGGAATGAACGAGGACGGACAGACACTTCGAGCTAATTATGCACTCAAATGGTATGCCATTAGGCGAACCAAGGAGTGGGGACTGTCACGCTACGATTTCGGTGGATTAATAGGGGACGGAGTATCTAATTTCAAACTCAGCTGGGCAGAGAATGAGACAAATCTTGCTGGTACATTTGATCGACCATTGTCGTCATTTTACGGGGTATGGAATAGCGGCCTTCCGACCGCTAAAAAGATTGTTAGAGCGTTAAAGCCTAAGCGCTAATTACTCTAGTTTCATTGCAACTTCACCAAGGATACGATCCTTGATTAGTGCAATCTGCGCCTCGGCATGACCAATATCAGCTTGAATTTCTGATTTATCTTCATCAGATGCATCTTTAAGTTCTTTTTTTAACGCCTCTAAACGACCTTCTTGGAATTTAAGTTGGACCTGTAGTGGCATGCGTGATGCTTCGACGTCAAATGTCTCTAGTTTTAGCTCTGGTTCTGGTGCTTCTAATTCTAATTGTGCTGTTTGTACCATGTTGTTTGTTTCCTTTGAGTGTTATGTACTCAATATAGCACAAACGTGCATATCTGTCAATATGGTTATGTTTTATGCCCAGGCGGTTTTGGTCATAGAGAGGCTAGGGATTACCTCTAATTTATAGGGGTCGATAGGCGATTTTCGGGTTGCATAGTAATAACCCAGCGTCGCGACCATTGCACCGTTATCAGTACATAGTTCGATCGGTGCGTAATCGATATGTAGCGGTAATCGTTTAGATAGCGCTTTTCGTAACTCTTGATTAGCCGCCACACCTCCCGCGATCACAACGGACTTGGGTGAATATTCCTGATATGCACGCTGTGTGGCATCGACTAATGTCTCAACGGCAGTATATTGAAAGCTCGCGGCAAAGTTAGCCCGCTGAACGTCGTTTAACAGCGCAGGGAGGTCGTGGGAAGGAAAAGATATGTCAACACCCACTTCACGTTGTACGGCCCGCAGAACGGCTGTTTTAAGACCAGAAAAGCTGAAGTCATATGATCCTGACATTTTTGCCTTGGGCAACTTGTAGGCGTGCGGATCACCCTCTAACGCAGCGTTGGCAATCGATGGTCCGCCTGGATAGGACAGCCCAATAATCTTGGCGACCTTATCGAACGCTTCACCTACTGCATCATCCTGAGTTTGACCGAGTAACTCGAAATCTCCATGATCACGAAATAATACCAATTGGGTATGTCCACCACTGACAATCAGGGCCAGCATTGGGAATTCTGGCGGATTTTCATTCAGGAAGTTCGCATAGACATGTGCCTCAACGTGGTGGATAGGGTAGAGGGGTTTGTTTTGCAAAATAGCCAGTGTCCGTGCAGCCAGTGTCCCGACCAGTAGCGACCCGATTAGTCCTGGTGCATACGTTACGGCGATACCATCGATATCATCCCAGGTCAGGTTGGCATCGGTCAGGGCTTGATTGATTACGGGGTTAATCACCTCGATATGGCTACGTGCAGCGACCTCTGGCACGACACCACCGTACATTTTGTGGATATCGATCTGTGAATTGATGACATTACTCAGCAGTACTCTGCCGTCTTCAACAACCGACGCCGCCGTCTCGTCACAACTACTCTCAATTCCCAGTATTTTCATCTCCTCTAGTTTATCACTAGTCGGCTATCCGTCGATGACTCGCTAGGCTATTCAACAGATCGACTCAATTGATCGGCTTGACATATTACCGTAATATATTCTGCGGAGGACGGACCTTTGCTCAGAAAACCTGAATTTGAGTAAGGCCTTATACCAAAAAAGTGCATAAAATCTAAGCAAAGGGATTAGCGTTACGAAAATCCGTATTGTCGTTGGCCGTAGCTGCATCAGAGTACATTTTCTTGCTCCATTCTCTAAATATCATCTCTCCAGATGTACTTCTGCTTGTAAAATAGTATCCCATTAGAGTGTGATCTTTGCCTGTAGCAATATAGAGATCACAAACCCCTGAATGTCTGTCACTCTGTTTTCTAAGCGATTGACGGGGTGTATTGGAGTAGGTGAACGTTAGTCTCCAACGTCCATCGGACTCTTTAATGAGCTTGCTAAGTTCGGTTACTGACGAGGACTCACCTGTAAATAGTGTGACTAAGATAGAGGAATCTGTTTGTTTAATACGAATGATAGTAGGAATAGGATCGATTGTTTTTCCATCTCTTTGGAAGTCACTCTGAAGGCTCCCTTTCCACGTCCCATTTAACCTCGGTTTACCAGTAAATTTTCTTACTAACTTCCACCCCCAAATCCATCTGTCATAGGCTAATACAAGTAGGGTAGTGACTGATCCTGCGACAGAGACTGTACGCAACGCTACCAATGATTGATCGCCATTTCCTGCCATAAGAGCGACTATCAGCCATACGACAGCAGCGATCCCGATAATAATTCGTATTTGGATAGAACTGACCATATTATTCTTCCTCTCCAAGGTCAAACAATACCCATACCTTGAAGGCCAAGTCGTGAGCTTGCTCAATTGTCCACTTTTGACCGCTGCCGAAGAGTGACTTTATTTCGTTTGGTTCTAGCCAGTTTGCAGCAGGTGCATTAGGTGATGTTGTTTGATCGTAAATATACGCAATACATGCGATCAGATCATCTCTAAGGGGGGTGTTGCCTTCGTGATTGAAACGATCATTAGGCACACAGTAAATTAAACACTCCATGAAGTAACTCGGTAACTCGTTAATTTTTCCTGCTAAGACGAGATCATTTTCTGCATTTTTAAGGATACGTACCATGTGTTTGTAACGTCCACCTGTAATAACATTTTTCGTACGCCCGTTTTCTAACTGTTGATCAGGATAATTTACTACACTTGTACCGTCAGTCTTAAACACTTTTTCACCTACATGGTAGGAAATACTACCTACCGCATCGTAATAATACTTACGAAACGTAAACGCTGGTACAATGTCTGCACTTACGTGTCCGCCATTCTCTCGAAGCTGGATGGCTGTAGATCCTGTTGTATCACAATTATCACCGAAGTGAGCTTTAATTGAGCTTGCAAGACTATTCCGAAAGAGAATACCTTCAAGTGGGTAGGTTGTGGGACTTCCTACGGGGCGATGATCCAAATTTAGATCGTCTGCATCGAAATAGTGAAAATCCGTCCGAACCACGGCAATATCAACATCACTATCTTGCCTTACATTCGTATTATTTGTATATGAGCCTTTTGGTACGTATTTAATCCTGACCCCATCAGGTGCATCTTCCAGCCACGCATCAACTGCTTGTTTGACCAGACGGTCTGCGGTTGCTTGTTTCTCCTGCTCAGTGGAGCTTGATGGCTGTCTATACCTATTCAACTTTGATTCTGTTTCTTGTACTGTCATTGCGATTTCCCCCATGTGTCTCCCTGAAGACCTATTTTGCGTATTGTAATTCTTAATTTAACAAAACGTTATAAACTTGTCAACTCATTCCGTTAAATGTAATATAACAATATGGATAAACAGAAGAACATTGAGATCGGTACACGTATTAAAGATGCTCGCAAAAAGGGCAACTTAACACAAAGTGAGTTAGCTAAGCAGCTATCATACGGTTCGCCAACGGTAATTTCATTCATAGAATCTGGTGAAAGGAAGCTAAAGGTAGCAGATCTTGAAAAAATAGCGTCTGTACTACATGTGACGTTGGAGTTTCTGTTAAGCGGAAATACCGTCCGTACAATGCCTACAGTTAAGACAGTGCTTAGAGCCGACAATGACCTCAAGCCTACAGATATTCAGCGTATTGAGGACTTTATCGAGGCATTAAAAATTTCGAGAACCCGTAGGGATGGATGAAGATAGCGACGATCAACAGCAAGGTCCTCGATTAAAAGCTGCAAGACATGCAGCGAACGGTCTGCTGAAATCCGCAAATCTTAACGTAATCCCCATTCGAATTAACGATTTATGTAAACAAGTTAGCAATGACTTCAATCTAGTCGTTGAAGGTGCAGGGGAGCAAGTAACGGGTAAAAAAATTGATGCTGTGACAAAAAAAATGGATGATGGGCAAATCTTTATTATCTACAATAAAGATCGTCATGTGCATAGGATGCGATTCTCTGTTGCTCACGAATTAGGCCACCTTTATATGGGACATATGCATGGCAACTCGAGTATTGATCTTGGTTCCGAGAACTTCGATGAGATCGAAGCGAACCAATT
The DNA here is from genome assembly GCA_028286365.1 of Candidatus Saccharimonadota bacterium. Classification (GTDB taxonomy): domain Bacteria; phylum Patescibacteriota; class Saccharimonadia; order Saccharimonadales; family Saccharimonadaceae; genus UBA1547. Next base: position 126,428 of record JAQBRR010000001.1, read on the forward strand.
TGCGGCACAAATACTCATGCCTCCGAGTATTCTAAGAGCAGACATCAAAAGTGGAATTAAGGACGTTGATGCTCTAGCTGAAAAGTATCAGGTAAGTAATCTTGCTATGTGGTGGCATATTGAAAAGTCAGGTATGTTGAGACTACTCGCATGAAGCCCCAATTGATTAAAACGAGTGACTGGCGGTCGCTCGTTTTAATTTGGGGGGAGGGCGAGGTTCGAACTCGCGGTGAGTTGCCCACGACGGTTTTCATAGGGTTAATTTTGCCATAATTCGACTATTGCATAAGCAATATAAACTCCAAATAAAAAAGACGAGCATAAAAACTCATCTTTTTTATTTGGTGAACTCGGCAATGTATCGCAAGTCCGTACTCACTTTTTGTGAAGTAGCGGATTGCTCCTCCGTTCACTCGCAAAAATATGTAAACACATTTTGTGCTCCGTTTACTACACCGAACCTTCTTTTGCCTTTAGCAAAAGCCAGGTTCAAATCGTGTCAAAACCAGCCAATTAAAATATCCCACATGAATGTGAGATATTTTAATTGGTGAACTCGGCAAGATTCGAACCTGCGACCTTTGGCTCCGCAAGCCAACGCTCTATCCAGCTGAGCTACGAGTCCATAATAACGCGCCCGTAGGCGCGTTTTATTGTAACTAGAAGGTGCTTTCGGCCTCAAAAAATGAAGCGAACATCGGCTATTGTACCATAGATAGCACTGAGGTGGGTAGTGTTAGAGACGTAGCCTACGAATGACTGTATCGAGAAAATCAAGCTTGAGTGGGCGCATTGGCAATCGAACACCAAGAATATCAACTATTTCCTCACCAGATTCCTCAGGAAAGTAGACCGAGACGCCAGGCGCAAAGCGTTTAGTAGGGATCAGCATGATTGAGTGGTGTTCGCCATCCTTGAGTAGTCCAAAGGCCTTAAAATCCTCAAAGCTATAAAGTCGCTCACCGATATATAGTCCGTGATTCTCGCTAAGGGTATACTGCATCGTGCGTGGTGGGCGTCGAGTGTAGATGATCAATGCTACAGCCATGACAATGACAAGTGCCGAGAAAGTATAGGATTTAAGAACAAAGACGTCGAGGGTGATCAAACCTAGGACAACCAACGCAAAGAGGATATACCACAAGCCATTTTTCTCGATATGAATGTATTCGCTCGCCGTCCAGTGAACGAGACTGCCAGGATCATCTTCGGGCTCCTCCTCCTCTTCGACTGGCTCAGGATCAGTTGACTCCTGCTCGACAGGCGCCTCCTCGGTTGGCTCTGGCTCCTCACTAACCTCAGCAGTCGGCACTTGCTCGGCTGGCTCGCCTGGATTTTGCTCCCAGTAGTTTTCTTTCTGGTCATCGCTCATACGACAAGTATAACATGAGCACGATGCAGAGGAGCTCTGTTAAGGTACAATTATTATGATGCGTTATTTAAAGAATTTTTCAGATGTACACGAGGCACTTAGCCGCTATATTCCACTAGTGCCATCGTCTAAACCCTACACACTCGACACGATCAAGAAGTTGATGGACTATCTGGGTAACCCCCAGGATCAGTTGAAGGTTATTCACGTCGCTGGAACCTCTGGCAAGACATCGACTGCTTATTATTTAGCAGCTCTATTAGATGCTGCGGGCTATACAACTGGACTGACTGTTTCACCTCATATCGACGAGATCAATGATCGCACTCAGATCAATCTACAGCCACTACCAGAAAAAGAATATTGCGCAGAAATCGCCGAATTCCTTGACCTGGTTGATGCAAGCGGACTACAGCCATCACATTTTGAAGTCCTGGTAGCATTCTCATATTGGGAATTCCACAAAAAGCAGGTAGATTACGCAGTTGTCGAGGTGGGCTTGGGCGGACTGCTTGACGGCACTAACGTCGTCAACCGAGCAGACAAAGTATGTGTCATCACTGATATCGGTCTCGACCACGTCGATGTTCTAGGCGACACACTTGACAAAATAGCTGCACAAAAGGCCGGCATTATTCAGACTAGCAACACCGTATTTATCAATAAACAACCATCTGAAATCATGGACGTCATCCGTGAGACTGTCGTCAAGAAACAGGCAGAGCTAAACGTCGTCGAGCAGCAATTAAATAGTGGGCTAGAGTACTTACCGACGTTCCAACAACGTAACTTTTCGCTCGCCGTACACGTGATAACCACAACTATCGACAAAACCCTGACCGATTCACAAATACAGGAGGCCGCACATGCCTATATTCCAGCACGTATGGAAATCGTTTCATATCGAGGCAAAACTCTGGTTATGGACGGCGCACATAACGAGCAAAAAATCACAGCCCTTGTACAGGCGATGAAGCAGCGGTTTCCTGATCAATCGATTGGATTGCTTGTTAGCTTTGGCCAAAACAAGCAATCAAGCGTAAAGGAAAGCTTCGAAATCCTCCGTCAATTAGGTGATGCTGTTATTATTACTACATTTAAGAAAGGCCAGGATGAAATCCGTCTGTCGATGGACATCGACGAACTGGCCGAATTTGCCAAACAGGCAGGTTTCACGAATGTTACTACTGAACCAGATCAGTTAAAAGCACTCAACCTGCTCGAGCAATCGAACAATGCTATTGGGCTCATTGCGGGTTCGTTCTACCTACTCGAGAGCTATCGTCCACATATTTTTATAGATAAAACAAAAAGATAACTCTACTAGAGTTATCTTTTTGGCGGAGAGGGCGAGATTCGAACTCGCGGTAAGTTGCCCCACGACGGTTTTCAAGACCGTTACCTTAAACCACTCGGTCACCTCTCCAAATGTGATTACGAGCACCATCATAACAGATACAGCGGGGCTAGTCGAGGGTCTGATAGGCTATGGCAGCAACCATCACCTGGGACGCACCCATATCTTTGAGTATTTTGGTTACATAAATAAGCGTCGAGCCAGTCGTTGCGACATCGTCAATCAACAGATACGGATGATTAGGAATTGTCACATGACCACGTGGCATAAAGGCAGCCTTTGCTTGTTTATGCCGAACAGATGCCGAGGCATGGCGTTGAATCGTTCGAGTGCGCCTTGCCAGTAGCTGACGTAGCTGCAGACCTCGCTTCTTGGCGATATAGTCTGCAATCAGGAGCGTGTGGTCATAACCACGTTGTCGAATATGCGAACTAACCGTAGGTACAGGCACGATTATGGTATCGGCGGGAAGATCTGGTAGTATCTCGATTAACAGATCACCAAGCACCCTGTAAGCTTCACGAGCGTACTTAAACTTATAGAGCCCAATCAACCTCTGCAGCGTGTCCTTGCGCTCCCCAACACTCCAGGCCCCATCGTAAGGGAGGCGACATGTTCGACATGAACCACTCGACCCAATAGGCTTCTTGCATACCAAACAGACCATTTGCTGGTCATGAATGATGTCATATTTACAATTAATACATAGCAGGCTACCAATACTACCACACCCACAACAGTAGTGGGGGGCGATAAACGAAAGTAGATTGTCGATCATTGTGTTTTTTACGTTTACCCCACCTAATTAGTTGCATTATACCGCATATGATGGTTATAATGTGAGAGACTACACGGATAGTAGAGCCTAGAGAAAGTGGAGGATATCATGGCCCGGAAACAAAACGACGATTTATTGATTGAGGATGAGCTGGCAGCAGCTTTCCTTAACGACGATGACCTAGCGGTTACCGAAACAACAACCGCAGCTGCACCTGCTGACGAAGCATGGGACGACACCGAAGAGGAATTCCCAGGCCAATTAGCTGTTGACGTCTACGAGACTGAAGACAAGCTCGTTGTGAAGGCTCGCACGGCTGGCGTAAACAAAGAAGAACTTGATGTTAGCATCAGCGACGGTATTTTGACCGTTAGCGGTACTCTATCAAGTGGTGACGAGACTGACGCAACTAACTGGCACATCCAGGAATGTTACTGGGGCGAGTTCAGCCGAACATTGGCATTACCAGTTAGTGTAAAGGAAGATGAAGTAGAAGCAGTTCTAAAAGACGGCGTACTCTCAATTACTTTCAACAAAGTAAAGCAAGAACAAGCAAAGAAGATCCAAGTTCTCTAATAACTTGCACATGAAATAAATACGGCCTCTATAACGAGGTCGTATTTATTTGATTTATATTCAAAATATAGTCTGCAGAGGACGGACCTTTGCTCAGTTTATTTTAAGTTTTATAATGACTATTTACTAAGTAAAGATTATTGTTTATATTAAATTTATGCCGGGTAGGAACATACTAAAACAGGATGTGGCAGACAGTTATTATCATATTTACGCGCGTGGCGTAAATAAACGGGGAATATACCCTGATGCCACCGATTACACTTTCTTCTTGTCGCTCATAAGGCGCTATCTCTCAAGATCTGAGACTAAATCAGGCCGTGGTGCCAACTATCCAAAACTATACGATGACATTGAGCTGTTGGCATATTGCTTGATGCCAAACCATTTTCATCTACTCATATATCAGGTTAAGCCAGGTTCTATGCAGAACTTGATGCGCAGAATTATGACGTCGTATAGTGGTTACTTTAATAGAAAATATGATCGATCTGGACCACTATTCGAAAGCCGATATCGCGCGTCAATGGTCACAAGCGACAGCTACCTGCTACATATCAGCCGCTATATTCATCTCAATCCAGCGAAGTGGCGCGAATACAACTACTCCTCGTTACGTGCATACCTTGGGAAGACGCCGCCCGATTGGTTATCGATCTACAAAGTTTCACGGTTTTTTACCTCACAGGCCCATTATTTAGAGTTTTTAGAGGACTATCAAGAAACACGTAACGACCTCGCTATCATCAAGAACGAATTAGCTGACAGTAAATAAACCGCATATCATAGTTCTTCCTCATAGATTCAAGGTAGGGTAGTTTATGTTTATTTTAGTATTCTGAGAATTCGCTGAGCAAAGGTCCGTCCTCTGCACAGCTAGGCTTCAGATTTTGGTATATTACCCTCTTTAAGAAAAGTGCTGAACAAGAGCACGGAGCAAAAAAATGACCCTTCAACAGGGCCATTTTGATATATGAACAACAACGATTTTATGCCAGGCTAGTAAGGACCCAGTTAACGACTGCGTACGCCAGGAAGGCAACAACAATACCGATAATTGCGTACAGAATTGTGTTCTTAGCCGCGGTAACTTCACTCTCTTTACCTGCGGATAGAGTATAGCGAATACCACCAATGATCAGCATAACAACCGCAACGGCACCAATGATGAATAGTAGGATATTCACGATCTTGGTAAAGATCGAATCAGGGCCAAAAAGTGTACCGGTCGCGCCTGTTGGCTGAGAACATGCCGCTCCACCAGCTAAGGTCTGATTAGTAGGGTCACAGGCAGCTGACGCGGGCACAGCAATCGGTACGACTAGTGCGCTAAGCGCTATAACAGGAGCAGCCAATAACCCCGCAAGTACTCTTTTAAATGTTTTGGTCATTATGTTAATTCCTTTCTTACGAATCTTCTTACTATTGTTATAGCAGATCCGCTTGTGTTTGTTAAGTTTATCCGAACGCTTTGAGCACCCAGTTAATGATTGCGTACGCCGAGAAGGCAACAACAAGGCCAACAACAGCGTACAAAATCATATTCTTGGCACGTGTGATTGCTGCAGCTTCGCCCGATGATGTCACATATATAAAACCAGCGATAATAATCACGATAACCGCCGCAAGCCCTAATAGAAACAACAATGTATTTACAACGGCACCTGTGATAGATCCCACATTATCATTCTGACTCTTACAGATAACGCTATCCTTATTGGCAGGATCGCTACATGTATCGCTAATTGCGCTAACAGCACCAACAGGTACCGCAAATGTCACGAGACCAAATCCACCGACTAAGATTGCGGCTACAATGAGTTGTTTAATCTTGTTCATTTGATCCTCCCGATAAAAAACCACGTTACGGCAAATGCTGATAAAATTACAACGAGTCCTATAACCGAATAAAGGATAGTATTCCTAGCCTTCTTGATCGCCTCTGGTTCGCCACCATTCGTGACAAGTGTGAAACCTGAAATAATAATCATAACAACGGCAATAATTCCTGCAATAAAGTAGGCAATATTAAGACCAGCCGCTAATACCTGATTGGCGCTTCCATTCGGAACGTTCGGGACGTCCGTAGAGGTTAGTAATGCTGCGAGAGAGGTGAATATACTCATGGGTTATGTATTAGTATACCCGATAGTAAGTTAATTACGGCAATGGATGCAATAGATATACCGAGACCAATTGTCGCATCAAGGATAGTCTTACGAGCTTTTGCGGCAGCGTCTGGACTACCCTGGCTAGTTAGGAACAAGAACCCACCCCACAGGATGAAACCTGCTGTTAGATAGCCGACAATCTGCAAGCCGATTTCAATACAGTTGAGCACAATATGCCAAATAAAGGGACTAAGCTCGCCGGACTTAGGTTGATTAATCACGCATTCATACGTCCCGGGTGTTGTCTGCTTGACGTGAACGAGCCCACGATACCATGTTGGAAAAGTCAAAAAACTAGCCGAGCAATCAGAATCTTTGGATGAGGAAGTAATTGTGGCAGCAAAGGTTATCTCAGGCGCCACAACCGCTACTAATGTTCCCGCTGACAGAACGCTCATACCTAATGCTAATGCGATTTTCTTAAATTTGTTCATTATTAGAATAACCCCCCTGGGATGATGAAATTTAGGAACGCAAACATTAGTGCATACGCAACAATACCAATAATTACGTTGCGAATAAACTCGATAGCCTTCTTAGTCTGGTCTGCGTTACCCCCGGCACTTGTATACAGGATTGAACCGTAGACAATACCACCAACCGCCGCGATACCAACACCAGCAGTTAGAATATTAATTACCGTCAGAAGAAGTGACCACACCCCATTATTGGTGGTTCCGCCCTTTGAGACGTCAACATTATCACAGCTAATAATTGCAGTATCTACTGCACATCCGTTGTTACACTTAACTGTGCCGTTTGCGCAAACAGCTGATACCGAAAGAGGGGTTACAACTGCGAATATTCCAGTGATAAGTGCAATAACCAATATGAAGTTTTTAATTTTTTGTTTTATTGTCATGCTATCTATAAAATACGACAAACATCGATTATCTGCAAGTATTCATTGGTCGGGTATTGACTTTATTAACCATAAATGCTATAGTTCGCATATACACAAATGTTGAATTAAGTAATTTAATATAAGGAATCATTATGTTACCAACAAGCAACGAGCACACTATCGAAACACCAATTGACACAACAACCGATCAAGACGTAGATTATTCTGCCTTTAATGGGGGTTATGAGTATAGCGAACCAGAGTACGTTCCTAAAGGAGCTAAATCTATTGACGTTGATCCTGAAACTATTGCTGAAATCGAAGCTGCTGCCGGTAATCTACTTGATACGGATCCAAATGTACGTAAAAAATTCGCAAGACTACTTGCTACAGCCGGTGGAGCTGTTGCCCTATCATTCCTTCTAGCGGCCTGCGGAACAAACGCTACGCCATCTCCAACTCCTACCGTGAGCGCATCAGACGTACCTACCCCTATAGAGACACAGGTACCTAATACGGCGAATCTATTCACTGGAGAATTAGCCACAACTCCTGATCAAATTAGCAAATATAGTAATATGTCTTTTGCTGACTTCAAGGCATTACAACCATCAGAACGAACGGCTTTCTTCCTAGATAAGGCCAAAGACCCACAAAAAGGTTTGGCTGCATACGCTAAACTATACACATACGTTTCAGGTAATAGTCTTGATGCATTACCTGCGACCATTTCAGTCGACAACACCCCTCAAGAGATTCTATCGATCGCAACGTATGGTCAGCGTTTCGCAATCTCCTTTGATCAGCCTACTGCTGAAAAACTTCTTGCAGGAACAATACCTGACCTTACGTCTAATTCTTATCGAACTATGGATGGTGTTTTGCAACAATATGCACCGATTAGCGCCCGAGTACTGGGTGCAGAGAGTACAGATGGACATGGAGTTCTTGCTGGTACCTTTGTAAGTGCAAGCGAGAAGAAGAAAGATGCCAGTGGCACCTATATTGATATAACTACTCAACTTCAAGATGGTAGTAAAGTGACTGCTCCATACTACTACGTTACAAATGGTACATCGGGTATGTGGGAAATGAGCGGAAGCGAAGCTGTTAAATAAGCTTGCGATAAAATATAAAAGCCCTCTACTATAGAGGGCTTTTATTGTTGGCTTATACTAGTTGTGCTTAAATAGTCGTAGCATTATGCTACGTCGTTTATCTTTACCTTTCAAGCTAAAGCCACTCTTTATTACGGGAGTGGTCCTATTATCGTTTGTAGCGAGCGCAGCAACATCACTATTACCAACATCAACCGTCTCTGCAAAAGCAGGTACGTATGCCGCCGAAACAGACCTATCAACCGTCATGAAGGCGATTAAGTATATAAATGCTATCGCTTATTGTGTTGATAGTAATGGGCCAGGAGGTTTCAAGACCACAATAGCGGGGGATACTATTAGCAATGGACCCCGTTGGTGGGTATATGATAGTCCACTTGCTGCAACTTTAACTATAGGAAAGCAGCTTGATCAATGGGGTGATAAGAATGGGATTGCAAAGTGTAACGGAGAAACTGACAGCGAACCTGGATGGATTAACGATGCCCTAACATTCTTTGGCATTAATGTCAGAAATAGCGATAAAGGCAACCGTGACAAAAGCCTGGAAGAGCTTGGATATAAATGTACTAAAAGTGGTACGGACATATCTTGTGAAAACGATAACGCAAATGCTGACTCTTCAACTAAGGGCAGCATATTATACATATTGCGTAATCTACCGTATTTACATGGAGCTAATTTAGTAAACCTCACTGCGACGGATCCAAAAATAATGGCAGCATCGTATTATGCTGCCATGAGTGACTATACAACTCTTTGTAAAGCAACGGCCGATGGCGGAACAAGTAATTTGACTAATATCTGGGTAGTTGATAAGGGCACTATTACTAAGCAGCAGTGGGGAGGAGGCAAGTCATCAATTGATGCGGGATTAGGTGAGGTTGCGTTGACGGCAAATAATCCAGGTGATGGAAATGGCTGGATAGGCTCTAACTCCATAGAAAATGGCTGTACAAATATCGCAAACTACTTAAACAAAGACTATGCGACGGCATATTTAAAATTCATAACGACGAGTGCTTGCAGTACGCAGTTTACTGACTCCGCTCAAGCCGCAGCCTGCGTTGAGGGATCTAACCATTTAACTGATCTGGGTTACTGTACTACTCATTACCAAACTGGCTACCAGGGCTCAACATTAGTGAATAAAGTTCCCGAACGTTTGGCGTGTTATATAGGTCAAGGAAACCAAGGTGAAGAAGATTGTGTCGTAAAGTTAAAATACGATCTTAATGCACCCCCTGATGCAAGTACGAACCCAACTGGAATTAGCAACCAATTACTATTACAGGCATGCATAAAAGGTGCGCAAAATAGCGATACAACCTTCTGTGCAACGCAGTATGGTGACGCCTACCAGGGCTCAACGCTCGTCAATAATGCAGCTTTACGTTTGGCATGCGTAGACGGGCAGAAGTATCCTGCAGCGGGGGGGCTTACTACAGGTTCAGCGATCTGCGTACCTGGTTCAACAGCTGCAGCCTGCGTAGTCAAAGCTGACACTAAGACTTCCTGCGTAGTCGATGGCATTGGCTGGTTAGTGTGTCCTTTAATGAACGCACTCGGTGGGCTGAATGATGCGATGTACGGCTGGGTACAGAGCGTATTAGTTCTAAACCCTTTAACACAAACTGACAGTAGCGGAACAGCTACGCCCCAATATCAAAATTGGTCAAATATTCGTAATATCGCAAACGTAATGCTGGTTATCGGGTTCTTGGCTATTATATTCTCGCAGATTAGCAGTATCGGCATTAGTAATTATGGCGTCAAGAAAATGCTACCACGTATTATAATGATCGCTATTGCTATCAACTTGTCGTGGACTATAATGACCCTTTCGGTTGATGTAGTGAATATCATAGGAGTTGGATTACATAGTCTCCTTGACGCAACAGCTGTTAATGCCACGGCAGATAATTTAAATACAGCAAGTACAGTTAACGCCTTGCTCACTGGCGCCGGAACGCTAGCGGTTGGTGGAATAACTGCAATTATTGCGTTACCTGCAGCAGAAATAGGGCTAGGAACGTTAGTGCTCCTCGCATTGCCATTCATCCTGGGGGCGGCCCTCGCATTATTTGCAGCAGTCGCAACATTATTTGTCAGGAATGCACTCATAATTGTGCTGGTTATTATTTCGCCTGTAGCAATTGCAGCAGCACTGCTACCTAACACCGAACAGTACTTCAAGAGCTGGCGCAAAATGTTCATACAGATGCTGATGCTATTTCCTATGGCGGCATTATTATTCGCTGGTTGTAAATTTGCTGCATACGTTGTCCTAACCTCCAATCAACCGATGGCTATCATCGCAGCACTATTTATTATGGCTGCACCTCTTGGGATGTTGCCATGGCTCGCACGTTCATCAGGCGGCATTATGGCTGCAGTTGGCGGACGATTGCAGGGTATTGCGAAGAGTAGTCAGGGCGCATTAAAAAGAGGCCTGCAGCCTCGTGTTGATGCATCAAAGAGTACGTATGGATCCGGTAAGAAAAACTGGTGGGGCGTAACAAGAGGTAAGCTAACGCCAGCCCTCAACCCAGATGGAACACCTAAGATGAGAAACGGAAAGCCTGTTACCTACCGCGCCATGCCAGTAGGCAAAAACGGAAAACCAAAAACTACCATGGGTCAGAAATGGGCTAATTCTGGACAAAGAGTCGCTCAAAGAGACAAGAATAACAAACGAGTGATTATTGAGAACTGGAAACAGATTGGTCTAAATGGTGAGGGCAGAGGTGCACGAAAAACTAGAAGCCTGCTCGACGAAGAACAGACTATAGGGCTACAAGAAAAATCTACCTCAGCTCAATACTCGGCGCGTCTTGAAGAACGACAACTTAACGCGAGTACACCTGAACACCTGATAACGAAAAATCTGGAAGACGCCGAGGCAACGAGTAAAGGTTTCCAGGGCAGGCTTAAGCAAGAACAAGCTGAACGCATTAGGGACGGCGCTGGAAATACGGTAGCAGGCTCTATAGGCGCCGAAGGTATTTTGAACCTGCGCGATGTTAGTCAACAGGCCTATGTTGCCGAGGCAGGTGCTGCTGCTGCAGAGGCAGAAAATACTGAGCTCAACATCAACTCGAAAGCCGCTGATGACTTTATCCAGATTGAGCACGAAGCAAAGGAAGGTATCAAAGTGAGAGAAACTGAACAGGAAGCTGACTTTAAGGAACACCAGAATGAGCGTGCGAGACAAAATACACTCGACCGCGAGACTGACTCTACCGTAGAACTTGACAACACATTAAAGCAGAACGCTCAGGATCGTCGAGTTGAGACAAATGAAGCCGAGATTAAAGAGCGACAGGAAACAGTTGCGCATAGCGATGAAGAACTTGAGGCGTTAGAAGAACGCAAGCAAAAAGCAGAAGAAGGAGTTACAACACTACACACAGCTGAAGAGGCGAAACTTGCTGCCCGACGATCGCCAACAGGCGGGCCACTAGATGCCGATGGCAATCCGACAGCTGGTGACCTGTATGGACTAACGAGGCAGCAAGAAGAAAGCAAACTAGAGAAGGAAACGTCCGAGGCTGAGCAGAAAAAAGCATTTGGAGATCGGCTAGGTGAGGCCGATACCAGCCGAGGAGGCCTGCAAGAATTAGCCGAAAGAAAAGCTGCACTTGAAGAGGCAGCAGCAGGCGGAAGCGCTCGTGCAAAAGCAAGGATTGACGCCGCCAAAGCAGGAATTAGAGACCCAGTAACCGGGGAACTTAAAGAGATCCCTGGTATGGATGAAGACGTTCGTGAACAACTAGCACAGGCTGGTCGAGAGCAAGCGATTGCAGCACGTAACAGTTCGCTCGCAGGAGGTATTGCTGAGGTTGTCCGTGGTAAAGAAGTTAACTACGAGCCAGACGGGGAACTTGCTCGCGACATGGCAGGTATCGACTTAGGCCTGTCACCCAACACGAACCTTGAAGCAGCGAATGCAGCAAGGGTCACGGAAGCCGACTTAGAAGCCGACAGAAAAGCATACGACGATTTACACAAACGAAGAGGTCTTAGCTCCACGCAGCTCTATAGTGATGTACTTGGCGTACCGGATCCGGCGGGTGTCATCACAATCAGGTCCAGTGATGACATGCCACTAGCCGAAGAACTTTCTGCAGTAGGACAGATTATACAATTCGGTGGTGCTGATGACCAAGATAACTTATTCAATTATAGTTCAGAGTTAACGAGGGCTGCTATACAGGCTGAGAAAGATTCTGCGAACGTGCAGGCTGATTCGACCGCTTCAGAAGAGGCTAAGAAAAAAGCAAGAGATGATGCTGCGGCAGCAAGGTTTAGGTCAAAAACAATCCACTCTGCAATGCAGCGTGGATGGGCTCAGTTCGGAGGACAAAGGCCAATGCAATACGGTGGATCAGTCGAGCAGACCCTGGCTCAAGATACTGAAACTCGAACTAAGAACCAAATTCAAGCAGATAGGCTTGGTGGCGGTAAATATGATCATACCGTTGGTACTCAAAATATCGATCGTATAAATGCCCTTAGGAGACAGATCAAATCTTACGAAACAAATCCCGGACAACTCACCACTGACTTTACGGAAGCCTACAGAGTTGGTGCAGAGTACACTGCGACTCAAGTTGAGGGCATACCATCTGGTACTCCTGCGTGGAACACTAGAGTTGCTGAGCTTATAGCGAAAAAGGTTACTGCAGCACCTGACAACTTAGCTATGTTTGTAACACAGCTAGACAAGGCACTGGATGACCCTAGATCTCCTGCATTATCACCAGAAAAAAGAGCAGCCCTAACAGATACTCGTGAATCCCTGTTAACGGTATTAGATACTGCTGGTATTTCGAGACCCGAAGTTCCTATGGTGGATCCAACATCTCAGAAGCAACTCTTTAATCCTGATGGCAGCATGCAAATGGGACCATATCGACGAAGAACCCCAAGCGAATATAACCCACAAGGCTAGAGTTATTAAGGCAAGATGTTACTCAAATATACGTCTGTTATACTATAAGCACTATGGCGCAGTATAAAGTACCCCAGGACGTAGAGGCGGACGACAAGCTCATTGGTCCGTTTAGCTTTCGTCAGTTCGTGTACCTCATTATCGTCGCGTTATCGGGTGCTGCTGCCTGGGCCTTGTATCAATTATTCCCGCTACTAATCATCATTCCGTTACCTATCATTGTGTTCTTTGGCGCACTTGCATTACCACTTCGTAAGGACCAGCCGATGGAAGTATACCTCGCAGCGATGGTATCGTTTTACCTCAAGCCTCATAGACGTTTATGGGATCCCGATGGAATTGATTCACTAATTGAAATCACCGTTCCAAAAGTCGTCGAGATACAACGTACCAAGGATATATCACAAGGTGACGCACAACAGAGATTTGGCTACTTGGCTGAGATTGTCGATAGCCAAGGTTGGGCAATTCGTGGACAAACTAATGGTACCGTTCAGGCGCCAAATAGTGCCATGAATACGGAGGCATATTACTCTGCACAGCAGGCAGAGGATATCCTAGACAGCAACTACGGCGTCGCGCAGTCGCTCGATTATATGATCAGCCAGACAGATAATCGCAGGCGTCAGGAGATGATGGATCGCATGCGTGCAATACCAGAAGAGCCCGCTATCGTACCTGAACCAGCAACGACTACAGCTGTAGCTGCACCGACAGCCACCTCTAGTCCTGTCGTTACTCCAGCGCCAGCTGCTGCCCCACAAACACCTGCACAGTCTGGTGTAAAACCTGCACCAAACCCTTTTAATTTCTTTGCGTCACAACCTTCCTTAACTACTGATTCAAACAATCCATACCCTCCCAATATGCAACAAAAAGTTATCCAGCCACTTGACCCCACAAACACTAGCGGAAAGGTGGTATCAGCTGATATAATGAACCTTGCAAACGATGCCCAATTATCTATCGAGACAATTGCCCATGAAGCCAATCGTATCAACCAACGTGATGGTACAAGCGGTGAGGTCATAGTCTCTCTACGATAACGGTTCACCAGAGGTGAAATGGCATTAATAATGAGGGAGTGGGAAGCTTAGTCAAATGCCACCAAACAATCAATTTGGTCCTGTTGCCCCAATCATATCGAGTTCGGGCCCCGTTCCTCCTGTCATGCCTCCTGCAATGACACCTGTTACGAGTGGGCCAGTACCAGCTGGACAACCAGTAGCAAAGCCTGTCGTTAAAAACGCCAACTCAACCCAGAATACACTTCTATTTTCTGAGATCCGCGACGACCTTGTCATTATGGCTGACGGATCATTTAGGGCAGTCGTGGTATGCAAGTCAATCAACTTTGACCTGATGAGCGCAACCGAACGTGAAGGCGTTGAATTTAGTTATCAAAATTTTCTAAACTCACTCAATCATCCTGTTCAGATCTTGATTCGCTCACAACGCGTTGATATAGGACCGTATATCGACCTATTAGGCGGCATCCGCAAGAACCAGGACAATATGTTACTGGGTGTATTGATGGATGATTACATCAACTTTATCGACGTATTGTCCCAGCAGGCAAATATCATGAACAAATCGTTCTTTATCGCGATTCCGTATTATCCTAACGGCGATGCAGCGGGCTTGATCGAGCAGAGTAAGGGCTTCTTCACTAAATTATTCGCACCGCCAAAAAACACAGCAACTAAGATCGACTCAGCCGCATATCAAAAAGCCAAGGACGAGTTAAGCACTCGCGTCGAAGGAGTTACATCTGGACTTTTTCAGTTGGGTGTACAAAGTGTACAGTTAAATACCAAGGAACTTGGAGAGCTGTATTACAACTCGTATAATCCCGATACGGCAGTGCGCGAACCACTTGGTAACTTTGAGAACATTACAGCTACATACGTTAAAAAAGGTGTCGGTGATGCCATTGCAGCTGAGCTAGGGAAGACTACCTAATGGCAAAGAAACCACAGCTAGACGCTGCAGCGCAGGCCCAGGCTTTAGAACAAAGCCAGGTTGAACAAGCATTCTTGAAGGGAATGACTACTTTGCGCGACCTGATTGCACCAAGTAGTATCGAAATCCATTCATCGTATTTTCGCCTTGGTACCAAATATGGACGAACTATTTATATTTACGGCTATCCACGCGAAATTTATACCGGTTGGCTCAGCTCACTGATTAATATTGATGAAGTTATTGATGTTAGTATGTATATTTACCCTGTTGATACACAGGTAGTGCTAAATAACCTACGTAAAAAAGTAACCCAGCTAGAAGCAACGACTTCAATCAGTAACGAAAAGGGCAAAGTACGTGACCCAGGTGTTGAAGCGGCTATTAGCGACGCTGAAGAGCTACGTGACCAACTGCAGGTAGGGGCCGAGCGTTTCTTCCGTTTTGGTCTGTACGTCACGATGTTCGCTGATAGTCTCGATGAGTTAAGTTTTGTACAACATAAGATCGAAACAATGTTCGGTCAGCAGTTGATCTTTAGTAAGGTTGCAAGCGGTCAACAAGAGCAAGGTATGAACAGCTCGATTCCTCAAATGACCGACCAGTTGCAAATTCGCCGCAATATGAATACGGGTGCAATCAGTACGAGCTTCCCGTTCACCAGTGCCGATCTGACACAGGAAAAGGGCGTATTGTACGGCATCAACATGCACAATAATGGTCTGGTTATTTTCGATCGTTTTTCTCTTGAGAACGCCAATATGGTGGTCTTTGCAAAGTCTGGTGCAGGTAAGTCATTTACCGTTAAGCTTGAGGCACTCCGTAGCATGATGACAGGCGCAGAGGTGATTATTATCGATCCAGAAAACGAATACCAGAAACTTGCCGATGCGGTAGGTGGTAGTTATATTCGACTGAGCCTTAATGCCGATACTCGTATTAATCCGTTCGATCTCCCTAGGGTTATCGATAGCGACGAGGCCGATGATGCCCTGCGCGCCAACCTCGTAACACTCCATGGACTATTCCGACTCATGCTCGGCGGTACTCAGGTGACCGCTGCAGGCGTACCGATGTCATCATTAAATCCAGCAGAGGAAGCAGACCTTGACCAGGCACTTATCGACACTTACGCACGCGCTGGTATTACAAGTGACCCACTCACACACAACTCTCCTCCGCCAACAATCGCGGATCTATACGACACACTCCTCCATATGGGAGGTAGTGGGCCATCACTTGCGCAGCGTCTCCGTAAATATACAACTGGAACGTTCGCGGGAATTTTCTCCCAGCAATCTAATATAGACATTAACAATGCTATGGTTGTGTTCAATATTCGTGACCTCGAGGATGAACTGCGGCCTGTTGCTATGTATATTGTCTTGTCGCACATTTGGAACATTACCAGGACTGATCAGAAGAAACGCATGTTGATTGTTGATGAGGCATGGCAACTGATGAAGTACGATGACTCAGCTAACTTCTTGTTCTCGCTCGCAAAGCGTGCACGTAAATATTACCTAGGCCTGACAACGATTACTCAGGACGTTGAAGACTTTATGGGTAGTAAGATGGGCCGCGCGATCGTTGCCAACAGTTCAATGCAGCTACTCCTCAAACAATCCTCAAGTGCCGTTGACGTCCTATCTGACGTATTCAAGCTTACCGAAGAGGAAAAGAAGCGTCTTGCCAACTTCCCAATTGGACAGGGCTTGTTCTTTGCCGGGCAAAACCATGTCCATATTCAGATTGTTGCAAGTGAGACTGAACAAGAACTCATTACGACTAACCCGCAGGCAATCGCCCAAGAAGTTATCGAAGAAGAAGCCCAAGCAGCATCGACTATCAGCCCAGGTTCGGCAGTCTAGGGTATAATGTGGGGTAATTATGGCTCTGAGAACTCCTGATAAGACAGACGACAAGCTCAATCCCGGACAGGCCGATTACAATCGCAAGTTTAATGACATAGCCAACCGCGAAGAAGCGGGTACTTTTGGTGATATTGCAAAAAACTACAACAAAACAGCAGATCCATCTCAGGAAAACGCCAATATCGCAAAAGCCCACAGTAAAGAGACGAACCCCGCAGGAGATTGGGATACAAAGCTCAGCGCAGCAAAAGACATAGCTCTAGCGGCTGCAGGTGGTAAACCCAAGGGGAGTAAAAGTCCTCTCGTCGCAATCCTTATAATCATTTTTGGTGGTGGATTTAGTTTTGGCGGACTATTCGGTGCGTTCAGTCTGCTGCCAATCGACGTTGTTGCACAGTTTTTCAACAAGGAGGATGCTCAAAGTACGAGTTTTAGTATCCGTACAGACAAAATCATTAATTCGAAGATATCAAAGGACGTCACGAGCGGATACTGCAGTCCTGATAAATCCCTACTCTGTAAATACGAAAAACCCTCAAATAAGCTACTGAATGCACTCGAAAAAGAGGGAGTTCAAGCTTTCGATAAAGCCGGTAATGTCATAAAGGGGACTGGCATACTTCCGAATGCGAGACCTGATCACTTTACTTTCAAAGGCGAGAAGATTAATGCTACGGATTTTGCATCGAGACTAGCGAGTGATCCTGAGTTTAGAGCGGCCTTTCATAATGCTTATACACCTCGTTTTGTCAGCTTTGCAGATAATATATTTAAATCAATAAAGACGCGGTTTGGTTTTACTGTTGATGACAAAAATGCAAAAGCCAAGAGTAGTGAAGAGCTTTCAAAAAATCTTGACCAGGCATCAAAGGGACCTGAGACAGGCGCATCGGCCGCGGCGAAAGAGGGCGCAACTGCAGCTGATGGAGTCGCCGAAACACTTATTGAAGATGCTGCAGCGAAAGAAGTTAAAGGAGTAGCCTCATCTGGTAAAGGTAATGCTGTTGGTCTTATTGCAGGAGTGGCGTGTGGTATTGGTGACATACCAGGTTTAATCGTTAGTACCGCGAGAGCGTACCAAATGGCACAACTTGTAACCTATGCGGTGACTGTAGTGACGTCAATTGAGGCATGGAAGGCAAACCAAGCAACGCCCGACGAGATAACCTCACTTGGAAGTCTTCTAACAACAGTAGTTGCCGGTAAATCAGCTATGGATTCATTCGGTATGAAAAATGTACTGTTTGGCGATACCACAACAACTGACACTAGTTGGAAGAACTTCTCACCTGGCGGCAGCGTCGCTGATGGTATCGCGGGTCAAATAGCACAATTTACGAGCAGCCCGATCAAAAAGGATGTTTGCTCTGTAGCAACAAATCCAGCAACAGGTGCGGCAATTGACGCCGCAACTGCGGATACAGGTGTTGGTGTGGTTGTTGCAGCGGCAAACCTTCTTGGAGGATTACTAGGAAGCCTTGCACTAGAGCAGTGGGGGCCAACCCTTGTTAAGTATGCGGTCGGCTTTATACCACCTGGTGTTATGCAATCAGTTTTGAAGTTCTTCTTAGGTGATCTAACCCAAGGATTGGTCGGACAAGATGTCGGTAATGCACTAACAAGCGGCTTAGTCCACTTGATGGGTCAAACTGCAAACAAAGGAGGCAATATGGCGCTTACTATAAAGCAGAAGCTTGCCTATGATAACGCAACCGCACAGGTTAACCTTGCCTACGCCCAGGAAGACCGTGCAACACATAGCCCACTCGATGCAACAAACCCTAATACGTTCCTCGGTAGCCTTGTCGGCGGATTGTTACCATATTACTCGAGTACCGGATCGCTAGGTGGCGTCATATCTTCACTTGGTAGTATTGTTACAGGTTCACTTGGGTCACTATTCAAACAAGCGAGTGCTGGTGCAGTTGCAGACGACGGATCAGAATATACACTATGTCAGGATCCCGCTATAACTGGCTCAGGTACGGGTACTGATGCGTTAGCGGCTGGTCCTTTTTGCGATATTCAGTATGGCATTCCACCTGATTATCTCAATAAAGATCCGGAAGTCGTGGCGAATGACCTAATAGCAAGTGGTGATATAAATCCTACGACAGGCGATCCAATTGTAAAACCAGATCCCGTCATATCTCTTACTGACACATCCTCGCAAGCAAAGAGCAGTTTAAGTGGGTGGACCAGTTTATGTGGTGACGGATCAACCGCACATGCCACTGACTGTGCTTTAACTCCCGCTAATATCACAGCAAACCCTAATATTGTTGATTACGCTCTGTATACAATTGACCACCGTGTCCAGACAACAATGGATGGCGAGGACCAAACACTAGACCCACCAGCCACAGACCCATCAAGCAGCTCAACATCAACTAGTACACCTGCGGCAACAACCACAACCGACACGACAGCTCCGTCTACCGATACAACTACAACAACCCCAAGTACTCCCGCAGCTTTTATTCCTCAGACTAAAAGCACAGCCAGTTACGCAATTAATTTGTCTAATTTGTTTGCGTATATCCTTCCTCCAAAGAAATTCGAGGGAATAACAATATGATATCGTTGGGATCATTCCGTAAGCTTGGTTTTCGTATTGTTGGTGGTTTTATTATTATAATTTCTGTAGTCCAGCCTTTGGACGTATTCGCAGCCGCGACATATGACCCGGATTTTTTTTCGAAAAATGACATTAATCTCTATAACCCAACAGATGTTGGCTGTTCAACTAGTACTAACATAGCACCCGCCGGACTTTCTGGTAGTGACAACGAGCAAAAAATTTATAATTTCTGGATAGGCAGTGGACTAAGCCCTGCACAGGCAAGCGGCATAACAGGAAGTATACAGGCCGAAAGTGGATTTAGCCCATTCAGACAGGAGACGACTCAAACCTGGGATGGTGGTGGATATGGCATTGCCCAATTTACAGGTGGTCAGCGTGTTGCCGTAACAGGTATTTTAAAAGCAAACCTTAAAGATGTATTTACACAGTATTACGTAGACATATATGGAAGAGGTGTAACCCAGGCCAATGGGTTTGTCCCTGTGGGTATACCTATCCCTATAAATGATAGCTTTTTACTTAATGAGTTAACTTACCTATCAACTTACGCTAGTAGTTTTGCTCCAAGTACAATACACCAGCGCACAGATGGACTCACGAAAGATTATGGTATCACTATACAAAAAGATCAAAAATTGCTCGATTTCATAAAAACATTAACGTCGGCTGGTGATGTAGCCAAAGCATGGACCTACCTATACGAGTACCCTGGGGACATAAAAGCAACTGCTGCTGCCAGAGCAGCAAATGCTAATACTGTCCTTGCCAAATATTCGGCTCAATCTGACGGGTCTAGTTGTACGACAGGTGGTGTAATCAGTTGTCCGGGGAGTACGAGTACATCAATATCAAAAGGTGATGGCTCAATAGCAGCAATAATCAGTACCGCAAAGTGTATAACCATACAACCACCGGCTGGTTCAAATAGTTCGAGAACTCTAGGCTACAAAGCTTGTAGTGATGGCGGATGTACAAAAGGTCCTCCTACGCCAGCAAATTACGCTGCTGCACGGAGGCAATTTAAGACTGCTGGGCCGAGAGGTACGAACGATGCCTTTGATACATATGGGGCTGATTGCGGTAATTTTGTTTCAACCGTCATGCGTATGTCTGGAGCGGATCCTAATTATCCGATCAGCGGTGTTATTAATATGTATAACTATATGTCAGCTCATCCCGAAAAATATAAAAAAATTACGACAACATCTAGCACTAAGGATATGGTCGGGGGTGATATAGTTACAGAAGTTGGCAATGGGCACATTATTCTATATACAGGTGGTGGACAAATAGCGCAGGCTTCTCAGGCTCAGCAAATGCCCGTACAAGAACCTGCCTGGGGTATGAGCGGTGTTGTTTGGAGGATGATAAAATAATGACAGATTTTTATAACACAGAACCTATCAAAGTTGTCTCGAAGTATAACAAACGAAGAATATGGTTGATTGCATTTGCTTTTTTTGTTGTTTTTGTCGGTGTTTTGTTAATATCTGGTTACTATATTTGGTATAACAATACATACAACGCTACTATATCTCTGTCGTACGCACCCGTAAGTGCCGCTGCAACAATGGATGGTAAACCGATTAACGCGGGTGATACAAAAGTAGAGCCAGGTTCGTATACTATTGTCGTCAAAAAATCAGGTTTTACTGATAACACTTCAACTGTTGTTGCAAAAAAAGATCAGTCTACCCCAGTTATTATTGCACTTACGCCGAACAGCCCTTCTACGGCGAGTTGGTATAGTAATAACCCTCAAGATCAAAAAATCAATGAAGCTATTGGAGCAAAAAATGCAGCAAGTTCTGCGGTAGAGCTTCAAGACACATTCCCGGTTGCTAATGTTTTGCCACTTACTGGCCCATCATACCAGGCCGATTATGGTACATCGCCAACTAAAAAAGGTCAGTTTGCAATATTCGTGACCTATTATACAACTACTGGTCAGCAAGACGCACGAGATGCCCTTGTGTCATTAGGTTACAACCCGAGCGATTATGAGATTATTTATATAAATGGTATGTAGTATTTAGAGTGTTATGTGTTTGTAGTTCTTCTTACCAGGAACAACGTCAGTACTTGTAATAATAATCTGATGGGCTCGAATAGTGTCACTGAGTGCTTTTTGGCGAGTTGCGTCAAGTTCAGAGAATACATCGTCCAGTAATATAAGTGGTGGATTGCCGGTCATTTTTTCTATAATATCAACTTCTAGGAATTTAAGTGCTAGTACGATCGTCCGAACTTCACCACGTGAGGCAGACGACACAGCAGGGGAGTTATTAAATTTAAAAACAACGTCGTGCCTATGCGGACCTATACTCGTACTGCCTAATATTTTGTCACGTTCACTATTTGCGTGGAGTTCGTTTAAAACTTTTTGTTTAATGTCACCAATAAACGTGTGTGAGTAGTGAATTGAAACTGTATCTTTTACCCCTGCGATAGAGTCGTATGCTTCATTTAATTTGGTGTTTATTTCTTCAATAAAGGCAATTCGTTGTTCAATAATATACGCCCCGTATTCACTGAGAGCCACATCCCATACAAAAAGCTCATCATTATTAACAACCTGCTTTTTAAGTAAGTTATTACGCTGCCTGAGGGCTCGTTCATATTTATGTAGTATCGACGAATACAGAGGGTTTAATTGGCTAATAAAGCGATCTATGAATTGGCGACGTCGAACAGGAGAACCGTTTAATAATCGAAGATCATCGGGTTCAAATAAAACGATTGGGTATTTATGCTTTTGAGGTAATCTGTACGTTGTAATTCCATCAACAATAAATTGTTTTTTACTTTGTTGTTTTTCTGGATTAAAACTAATTGTTCGTTTTGTTTCATTATCTAGAACAATATCGATACGCCACCATGGGGAATCCGTGCGGAGTAGATCACTATCGCTTCCTCGGAATGAACTGCCCTGTAGAGCGATATAGATAGCCTCCACAAGAGATGTCTTACCACTTCCGTTCTGTCCGGTAATAACCGTTACTTTTTGTGATAAGTCTGTTGTAAAGCTTTGGTGTGAGCGAATGTTTTGGATTGATAGTTTTGTAATCGCCACCATTATCGTATTAGCTTTTTAGAGGCATAATTATATGGTAATAGTTTGTATTTTTATCGGTTGATTTAATAATACATGGTGAAATCTTGCCACTAAAGCTAAATTCTATTTCATCACCTTCAATAACAGAAAGGGCCTCTGTTAAATAACGAGAGTTGAGTGTAATTTGACCACTTCCTTTTACGACAACTGTTGCTTCTGATGTATTTTCACCAAGTTGAGATGCAATTGAATGTATTGAAAGATTTTTATTATCCTCATCGGCTGTTAGGTTGATACTTCCGCCGGATTCACGAGCAAATAATCCAGCGATTTTCACAATTCGAACAAATTCTGGTTTTGCAATCGTTATTGATGTATCTGATTTTTTTGGTATTAATTGGCGATAATCTGGGAAATTACCATCAATTAAACGGCTAATAATTTCAGCTTCGTTGATCCTAAATCGTACTTGGGTTTCATCAAATAAAATATCAACCTCTTCGCCGTCATCTGTAATTGTTCGCATAACCTCTTGGAGTGTCTGTGTTGGAATAATCGCCGATACTTCACTTGTTGTCGCTACAAGTTGGCGTTCTGATAACCTATAGCCATCTGTCGCTGCAAGAACTAATTGACCCTCATGTGAATGCCAATACACCCCCGTAAGAACAGGCCGTGTTGAGTCGTTACTTGCGGTAATAATTGTTTGAGATACAGCTTGTTTAAAATCTTCTGTTTTAACACTATATCTAATCGATGATGATTCGTTAATTGTAGGAAGTTCGGGAAAGTCATCAGCTATTACACCATTAATAATTGACGAGTAGTTACCACTTTTAATATGGAGGTTATCGTTTGTAACTTTTAAATCAACTGAGCCGCTTGGGAGGTTTGATATAAATTCAGACACAAGACGAGCGGGGATTGTAATCGCGCCTGGTTTTACAACTTTTGCACCAATATACTGGGTTGTGGCAATTTCAAGGTTTGTTGCTGCGATAAGAAGTCTATTTTTATCAGTTCGAAGAAGTATATTACTAAGAATAGGTAACTGTGTTTTTGTACTTGCTACTCGACCAACGGCTGTTAGGGCGCGGGCAAGGTTTTCCTGTGTTACTGTGAGTTCCATTTATTATTACCTTTCTTTCAAATTCTCTTTAATGGACTTAATAGTAGTGCCTGTGGATTGTGGGTATAAGGATGATTTAACAGATATAAAAACGGGTTTACTGAAGTGGAAAACCATGTAGGTTGTAGGGGGAAAGTTGGTTGGATAAATACCACTTTTCCGACCAACAGCACATAGCTACGAACACTAATTTTATTAATAGGGGATAGTAAAACACTCTTAACCCCACCACCTATTCGCTGCTTGTTCACATTTTTTACCCATGCAAATAACATAAATTTAGGCATACAATTTCTCCCGTATTGAGGCAACTTGTTCACGAATAAGAAAATCTAGCTTAATTGCTTTCTCTATCTTTTCAACCGAGTGGATTGCGGTTGTATGGTCTTTACGACCAAGTTCACCTGCAATCTTTGGAAAACTAAGATGTAGCTCACTTCTTAGAAGATACATGGCGATTTGACGCGGTACAACAATATGTTTATCCCTTTTAGATCCACACACCTCATCAACCTGAAGTTGGAAATGTTTTGCTGTTCGTTCAATAATTTGCTTGCTCGTTATATGCTGTGGACGAGAATGACGAACGTTACCAAGTAGGCCCTCGGCGGTTGAGATATCTGGGCTAATCCCACGCATTTCTGCATAAGCGAGTAGTTGGTTGAGTGCACCCTCGAGCTCACGCACGTTCGTTTTGATATTATTTGCGAGATATTCAACTGTTTCTTGACCTAATTCAACACCCGACAAGGAAGCCTTAGCTTTTAGGATTGCACAACGAGTTTCAAAATCTGGCATTTGAACGTCGATTGTCATACCCATTTCAAAACGACTTCGTAAACGTTCAGTCAGGGTTGGGATACTCTTTGGCGGTTTATCACTACTAATAATAATTTGCTTATTATTCTGGTGAAGGTGGTTAAAGGTATGGAAGAACTCTTCTTGGGTTTTTTCTTTACCTGCGATAAACTGCATATCGTCAACAATAAGAACATCGACATTGCGATATTTATCAGAAAACCCCTTCTTCTTAAATCGAATATGATCAAGGAATTCATTAACGAACGTTTCACTGCTTATATATACAACCCGTGTGTCTGGTTGATTTTTTACAATCTCATTACCAATTGCCTGCATAAGGTGGGTTTTACCAAGACCAACACCGCCATAAAGATATAGCGGGTTATATTTTACACCAGGGTTTGCTGCGATCGCCTGACTGGCAGTATAGGCAAGGTCATTACTTGATCCAACGATAAAGTTATCGAAGGTGTAACGGGGGTTAAGTCCACCAACCTGCGCAGTTTGGGTGTTTCTTGTACTGGTAGATCCTGTATGGAGAGAAGTTGGCAAAAGGTCATCGGCAAGAATACTAGACGGGGTTGTTTCACGGCTAACGCGAGTTTTCTTGCCATTTGTAATAATCGTATAGGTAATTTGTTTAGGTGTAACGCCGTTTTTAGCGAGTACACCTTTAATTTGATCGTTGAATTTTATTTCGAATTGTTTCTTTGCGAAGATATTAGGGACAGCGATTACTACACCAGACTCGTTTTGATCAACAAGTTCGGTGTTTTTAAACCACGTTGTGAACGTTGCATGCGAAACCGATAGTTCGATTTCACCGAGCACACTTTGCCACAACGCGTGATGCATATTTAACTCCCTTAAAACTTCATTAACGTACCTATAACTATACAACGGAGCAATTGTTTTCCACAACCTCAAACTCTTTGAACGAGAGTAGGGGAGTATAGGGGTGTGAGTTATACACAATAACAAGACACCCCTGCTAATGTGTGGATAATGTAGGATTTTGTGGGGATAAGTTTTTAATATCAAATAATCGATATGACTAAAATTCAAATTATGTCTTGCTAAAAAGGGTTAATTTAGGTAAACTGGACAGACAATGCCAAAAAGAACATTCCAACCACACACCCGTCACCGCGCCCGAACGCACGGTTTTCGTGCTCGTATTGCGACCAAAGCAGGACGTGCTGTTATTAAACGCCGCCGCATTAAAGGCCGATCTCTCTTAACTGCTTAATTTAAACGACAACTACAGGTTGTCGTTTATACTAACTATATGATTCCTTTTGCTCTCAGATTCCACGGTCATAATAGCCTGCGTTATGTATACAAAAACGGCCAAGCGGTACGCACACATTTTGCGACCCTTAAATCTAGTACAAATCCTCACAGAAAAAACCCGAGAATTGCGGTTGTTGTTGGCAAGAAAATCCTGAAAAGCTCAGTTGGTCGCAATCGAATTCGTCGTCGTATATATGAATATATTCGTCAGCAAATTCCACGTTTTAGTCAGAATTTTGACGTTGTTGTTATTGTCTCAAGCAGTGAATTTTTAACAATGCCAATATCAGACTTAGTAAACCAAATCGAAGACCTATTTGTACGCTCAGGTCTGTATAAAACCCCCTAAAACTGATATAATACAAAGTAGTTTCGTATTATTTTGGAGTTTAGATACACCCTGTGAACATTTTTGACGTGCTTATTGTCCAGCCAATTTTTAACCTGCTCGTAGGTCTTTATAGTCTTATACCGGGCGGTGATTTTGGTATCGCGCTGATTATCTTCACGGTCCTGGTGCGTTTTGCATTGTGGCCACTCGTCAAGCGTCAACTGCACCAAGTAACAGCAATGCGCAAACTTCAGCCAGAACTTGCGAAGATCAAGAAAAACTCTGGTGGCAACAAGCAGCTCGAAAGCGTGCAAATGATGGATCTATACAAAAAGAACGGAGTTAATCCGTTCCGTTCCATCGGTATTTTGCTGATCCAACTACCTATTTTTATCGCACTTTACCAAGTGATCCAGATCTTTACCCTTCATCGCGATCAGGTAGGTAAATATACCTATGATTTCCTCGAAAACATTGGTCCAATCAAACAACTTATTGCTCATCCAGAAAACTTTCACGAAAAGCTATTTGGCTTCATTGATCTGACACAGCACGCTATCGGAACGAACGGTACAATTAACCTCTTCCTTGTTGCGATTGCGCTTATCGCAGCTGGTATGCAATACATTATGTCAAAGCAAACAATGCCACAGAACACAGGTAAAAAACGCCTCCGCGACATTATGAACGAAGCAGCTGATGGCAAAAAAGCCGATCAAGCTGAGATGAATGCGATCGTTACTGGCAAGATGATTAAATTCCTGCCATTCCTGATGCTATTTGTCATGTTGAATCTGCCAGGCGCCCTCGCCCTTTACTACGCAGTATCAAATATTGTGGCTGTCCTTCAACAAAGATATATACTTAAGAAGGACGTAGATGAAATGGAAGAAATGGTTGAGGAAGCGCCAAAGGTTATAGGCAAGAAAGCAACCGCTAAAGCCCGAGCAAAGGCGGCAACCGAAGGAAACGTTATTCGTATCACCGCCAAAGACTCACGTCCACGTAAAGAGAGGTCATAATGGATCAAGAAGAATCAATCACCTTTGCCAAGAAATACCTTGAGGACTTGTTATCATTCTTTAGTGCCAACCTTACGGTCTCATCAAGCTGTGATGACGATGTCATTGAACTATCTGTACCATCAAGTGAATTCAACAGCCTCCTTATCGGTCGCAATGCCGAAACACTCCGAAGTCTTCAATATATTGTGAGCACGGTGTTGCGCAATAAAGACGCAGCCCTAACGCGCGTTAATATCGATATCGCAGATTACAAAAAGCAACGAGCAGATCGCGTTGCCGTTCAAGCTCGTGAATGGATTGAACAGGTTCGCCGTACTGGTGATTCATTCGTCGCAACGCTTAACGCCGCTGATCGTCGCATTGTTCACCACGTCGCTAGTGAATATAGCGATATTCGTACGTTTTCTGATGGTGAAGGCCGCGAACGCAAGATCACGATCGCCCAAGGCAGCAGCTAAGTTTCTTTTTCTAGCGCATCCATATAGATTTGATGTGTTTGCCTGGCAGTTTTGCTCCATGAATACTTTTTAAATTGTGCATGACCTTCTTTGATTAGCTCGATTCGTAGGATGTGATTATCAAGCACTTCGTCGATTGCACGTGCCATATCGGTTGTATCATTAGGGTTAAAGTAGTGGGCCGCATCACCGTACACTTCAGGTAAACTTGTAGTGTTACTACTCACAACCGGCGTGCCGTGTCCCATAGCCTCGAGTCCTGGCAGGCCAAAACCTTCCATAAGCGACGGGAATACATAGGCGTCTGTCTCTTTATAGAGCCAATTTAACTGCGCATCTGACAAAAAGCCAGTGAATACGATATTCTTATAGTTTTTATCGATGAATAACTCTTCGTTCATTTCGGCGCTTGCGTTTTTTGAGCCAACGAGGACAAGTCCTAACTCGGGGTATTTCTTGATGAGGCGTTGATGAGCTGCCGCCAGGCGCGGTATGTTCTTGTAATCACTCTGTTGCCCAACATATAACAGGAACCTGTTAAACGGTAGTTCATATGGCTCAGGAGCTTCTTTTGATAGGTCGGCAGCCAAATGGGTGGTCGTTATCTTTCCTTCGGCGCGGTGGTCAAATTCAATAATTTCGTTTTTACTATAGTCAGAAGGCGTGAGGATATGCGTACTCGTCGCGATGACACGCTTAAATACAAAATGACCAACCATTTGTTTAAAGTGATATACTAACCAATTTTTGTCCGAATTATATACCTTGAGTAGTGTTAGATCATGGATTGTCGTAACTTTATTACCTTTATATTGTATTGGCTGTTGGGGCATAGTAAAGTGAACTAAGTCGGGCGCAAGATCATCAAGTAATCGCTTAAGTCCAGTTTGCTCCGCCACAGAATATTGGTCGAAATCAGCCACTAACGTACTAAAATTATCGGCCGTCGGTGTCCAGTAGTTTTTATCTTTTTCAAGGACCAGGACAGTGTACTTATTTGTGGTGTCGATATCCTGCAGGTAGTGAAGAAGGCGCTCGACATATCGCCCGGTCGAAGAGTTGATAATCCGCGCATCGATAGCAATGTGACTCATTACCTTCAGTATACCATCACTCTGTTGTTCTCTGTTATGTCCAATAATTCTTTGGTATTATTCCCCAGGCCAAATGTTATTCTCGATCATAACCTTAAAATAAACTGAGCAGAGGTCCGTCCTCTGCAGAGAATATATTGGGGTGATTGTAAAGTTAAGCCGAAGATTAAGCTGTAAAATCGGAAAGAAAGACGGGGTATTTGTAAACGGAATGGCATCGGTTACTATATAAGGGTGTCAGAGCCAAAAAAACGTGATCTTAAAATTGTTATTTTCAGCCTAATCGGCATCTTTAATACGGTGTTTGATTTGGTGCTCTATGTTATTTTCCAGAATCTTACCCATTCGATTCTGATCGCGAACATTATTGCGACATCAGCAGCGCTTATCGGTAGTTATTTTCTTAATTCCCGTCTGACGTTCAAGTCAAAGAAGTGGACATTCAAAAACTTTTTGCTATTTGTTTCTGTAACGATTTTTGGACTGTGGTTCCTACAAACAGGCTTTATATATCTCGTAACGCCACTGATGAGTGTTATTCCGGAGTTCTTGTGGCATATTACTGGACCGTTTGAGGCTACCGCCAAGATCGTCGCACCAAAGATTTTGTCGGTCGTTGTCACATTTGCGTGGAATTTCATTTGGTACAACAAGGTAATCTTTAAAAAAGATTCAACTGCAGATCAAGTTATTGCATCACTCGAATAGTTAGCGAGATTTCTTAGTCTTTGCGTGATATTCCTGTACGAAATAAAGGGGTCGTTGTTTGGTCTCATTAAAGATTCGGCCAATGTATTCACCAATAACTCCAAGTGATAGTAACTGTAAACCTCCGAGGAACAAGATTACGGCCATCATAGATGGATAACCGGCTAGGTCGGTTCCGAAGAAGATTGTACGAAACACGAGGTAGACAATATAAATAAACGCTACGACGGATACGATAATGCCAAATATTGATGATATGCGCAGTGGTGCGGTTGTAAATGATGTCAGGCCGTCAATTGCGAAGTTAATAAGCTTGGGATAGCTCCAGCCAGTCTGACCGGCCGCGCGAGGGTCACGGTCATAGGTAATTTCCTTCTTTTTGTAGCCAATCCAGCTAAACATGCCTTTTGTATATCTTTGTGATTCACGAATTTGTTTCAGTGCATCGACGCAGACACGATCAAGTAAGCGAAAATCCCCAGTGTCCTGTTGAATAGGGATATTAGTTGCCCTTTGTAGGATTCGATAATAAAACTTTGACGAGGCTTTCTTGAGCCATGATTCGCCAGCGCGGCTGTTGCGCTTGGCGTAAACGTCCTGGTAGCCATCTTCCCAGTATTTGATCATTTTAGGGATTAACTCTGGTGGATCCTGAAGGTCAGCGTCAATAATAACAATTGCATCACCAGTTACGTGATCAAGCCCCGCAATCATAGCGATTTCTTTACCGAAGTTACGCGAGAGATCAATATACGACACTCGTTCGTCCTGCTCGGCGAAATCCTTAATGATGCTGATTGTTTTGTCGCGGCTACCGTCATTCACGAATAGGAACTCAAAATCATACGATTTGTTGTCGTTGGCGAGCTTGCCAAGGCGTTGATAAAGCGGCTCTAACACTTCTTGTTCATTATAGGCAGGGATCAGAATACTAATCTTTTTCATTTGCTATTAGTATATCACTAAGGTTGATACAGCCTAAATTCGAGTACAATAGGTACAAGAAGAGGAGACCATATGGCTGATTTAAAAAGCAAGCTAGAGACATTGAATTTTGCGTCATATCGAACAAAAGAAGAAGTCGTTAAGGATATACGGGAATGCATTAACAATGCGGGTTTTAACCTCGTAGAAGAAGACACCAGTCGCCCATGGGGCGCATTTTTTCGACTCAATAACAATAACGCTGACGAATTTGTTGAGGACTTTTTTACTGATCTTAGCTTAGAACAAGCTCGTCTAGGAAATTCAAGTGCTGAACTAAGTCCAAAGATCCTACTTGTTTCGCCTGGTCAACGGCTTAGTTGGCAATACCATCGCCGTCGTGCGGAATTATGGAAGTTTATTAATAGCGGTGGGTATCATCGTAGCCTTACAGATACACCGGGAGAACTTTTGCACAGTAACTCAGGAGACATAGTCCAATTTCAGACGTCTGAGCGTCACCGTCTTGTAGGTGATCCAGATCATTACACGATTGTTGCTGAAATATGGCAACATACAGATAGTCAGCAAACATCCGATGAAGCCGACATTGTTCGCTTACGGGATGATTACAAACGGTAACCCTATTTCTTAGTAAAGAATTTGCGTACTTTGCGTAGGCCGGTTTGGTCAGGCGGGAGGTCATTCCACAGGATACCTTTGATGTAGCTGATCGGCACGCGTTTTGTTTCTTGGATGTGTCTACGCTCGCCTAGCTTCTTGAACCCAAGCACCCAACTCATCGCTGCGCCTTTAATTGCTGGCCAGCCGTTTCCATGGACAATAGCATTACCAAGAATGAGGTAATAGGCAACGTAAAAGCGAACGCCAATCGATAGTAGTAGCCTAGATGGAACGTCCTTTAGAAATAGCATTGGCAAGTTTTTAAATGTTTGGTAAATGGCAAAACCAGGAATCTTTTTGGTGGTTCCTCCCTGTTCGTGATAGGCGATTGCCTCTGGTGTGTAGGTGACTTTCCAGCCAGCCAGTTGTGCGCGGAAGCTAATATCTGCGTCCTCGTAATAGGCAAAGAAATCTTCGTCGAATAATCCAATGTCCCGTAGTAGCTCGGTTTTATAGAGACTAGCTCCACCACTCGCACCAAAGACAAATCCAGCCTCGGGTGCTTTGGCTGCCTTGTCTCCGCGACCCCTTGGGAAAGCTAATCCCCATTTCGAGAACCAGTCACCGGTACTATCGATAGTTTTGCCGTCAGCATGCAGTAATAATCCCGTTGCGATGCCAATTTCTTTCGGCTGAATGACATCAACCAGGCTTTGCAGCCACTTCTTGTCAGCACGCGCATCGTTATTAAAGAGTGCAACGTATTCGTATTCCTCGTTCAGCGCCCATTCGATACCGGTGTTAACACCACCTGCGAAGCCAAAGTTAGCAGGATTATAGACGACATCAATATCTTCTTTGTGTTGGGACTGGTACTCATCCAGTAGTAGCTTAGAGTTATCAACTGATCCGTTATCAACAACCAGGATGTGTGCGTGTTTGTATGACTGAGCTAATAGGGAGTCGAGACACTCTAAAGTATCGCTTATTCCGTTCCAGTTAAGTACGACGATGAGTGTGCTGTTCATAATCTTCCTCTATCTTATAACATCTTTATTCCGAGCGCCGCATTGTTAGATCAATCTGATATAATTAACTTCAAGACTTATGAAAATTTCGAACATATTTAGCAGACGAAATCGTATACTTTTGCGCGAGTTAGTAATCACTGACTTCAAGCTTCGTTACCAGGGATCGGTGCTCGGATATGCCTGGTCACTACTTAAACCTTTGTTTCTTTTTGCTATTATGTACGTGGTTTTTGGATTCTTGATTAAGCTCGGTTCAGTAGAACACTACGCGGTGTACTTATTATTTGGAATTGTCCTTTGGAACTTCTTTGCTGAAGCTACAGGACAAGGAATGGCATCTATTGTATCTAGGGGTGATCTACTTCGTAAGATAAGTTTTCCAAAATATATCATTGTATTGTCTACGACTATATCGGCATTAATCAACCTTACCCTCAACTTAGTTATAGTTGCGATTCTCATGGTAGTTAACGGTGTACATCTAAATGTGTCGGCTCTCATGGTACCGGTGTATATTGTTGAGATTTACGCGCTTGCTTTAGGCTTTGCATTCTTCTTAGCTACTCTAAACGTTAAATATCGAGACACGGGTCACATTTGGGAGATTATTATGCAGGCCGCTTTCTATGCAACTCCAATTATTTATCCATTGACGCTTGTTCTGGCGAAGAGTGCTTTGGCAGCGAAAATACTGCTACTAAACCCCGTTGCGCAGGCTATTCAGGATGCACGGTATAGTCTGATTACCCATGAAACCATAACAATGGGCAGTATTTCTAAAAACATTTTGCTAACAGCCATCCCCTTTCTGATCGTTATTGTTGTATTAATAGTTGGCGTACTGTATTTCAGGAAGAATTCTAAGTTCTTCGCGGAGAATATTTAATGAGTGAAAATTCCGAAGTAGCAATTAGTGTTAAGGATCTTTATAAGACATTTAGGCTTCCGCATGAGCAAAGCTCTGGCCTAAAGCAAACGATCATTAATGCCGTTAACAGAAAGAAAGGCTATGAAATTCAGAAGGCCTTGGAGAATATCTCTTTTGAAATAAAACAAGGCGATTTCTTCGCGATTGTTGGCCGTAACGGAAGTGGAAAGAGTACGCTGCTTAAACTACTTGCGGGCATCTACATTCCCGATAAAGGCTCCGTCACCATCAATGGTAGTCTAACTCCATTCATTGAACTCGGTGTAGGCTTTAACCAAGAACTTACAGGCCGTGAGAACGTATTCTTAAATGGTGCACTTTTAGGTTTTAGCAAGAGAGACATGCAAGGCATGTACGACGATATCGTAGAATTTGCAGAACTAGAACGCTTTATGGATCAAAAACTTAAAAATTACTCATCAGGTATGCAAGTTCGACTCGCATTCTCGATTGCTATTCGCGCAAAAACAGATATTCTTTTACTTGATGAAGTTCTTGCAGTTGGTGACGCAGCATTTCAACAGAAGTGTTATGACTATTTTGAAGAACTAAAAAAACAAAAGAAGACAGTTGTCTTTATCTCGCATGATATGGGCGCAATCAGACGATTTTGTAACAGGGCAGTCTATGTCGATAACGGAATATTAACACACGAAGGTACACCGTCTGAAATAGCCGACATTTACCTAGAAGAGAACATGGAGCGTGTTCGTGAAGCAGCGGATAAGCAAAAAGATGGACCAAATTTACTCTCTGACAAACACAAAATAACTGGTAAAGTACTAAAACAAGCTGAGAAAGATCTTGTTTTTGAAGTTTCTTATAGCGCTCAAGATGATGATGAAATGTACGTTGGAATATCGATTATGAAAGAAGGTGTTTCAGTTGCTGAAATTAATACATTACCAGATAAGATTTTAACCGGTAAGGGAAAACTTACGTACACACTTGATACAGGTATGTTCAATAATGGCATCTATCAACTAGATGCGGCGCTATTTAAGTTGCAGAATAAACAACTACTGGAGTTTACTAAACGTAAGTCAGAGTTCGTTATTAAAGGTGAAGATATTACGCGGGGTGCAGCACTAAAAATTAAAAATACTTGGAAGATTGATTAGACATTTAACCCGAATACCCCCTGTTAATGTTATGATATAAGGTGAAGGAAGAACATAAGTATGCCCAAATCTATACCTTTTATCAAGCCAAAGTTTCCTGCGCCCGAAGATCTCGCAAAAGACCTAAAACGTATATATGAAAATAACTTCTACTCAAATAACGGGCCAGTCTATTTTGAATTTAAGGAAAAACTTGAGGCCTATCTAGGTCAGGGTCTTCATGCTGTCATTGTTTCAAATGCAACAATGGGTTTAATGTTAGCCATTGAGGCAATTATGGGTGAGCAAAAAAATAAAAAGAAATATATCGCTATACCTGCTTTCACTTTTGCAGCCGGTCCACTTGCGATCAGATGGTGTGGTTTCGAGCCTTTGTTCTTTGACGTCGATCCAGTCAGTGCTCAACCAGATCTTAAAAGTTTTCAAAAAGTACTCGATGTATATTCAGATGAACTAGCGGGCGTTTTGCTGATAAATGACTTTGGCATCGGTAATGGAGAAGTTGATGAGTGGGACGAGCTGCTTACAAGTAAAAACATACCGTACATTATTGATTCAGCACCAGGATTTGGATCAACATATGAAAACGGTGAATTTATAGGTGGCAGAGGAGCTTGTGAAGTCTTTTCTTTTCACGCTACCAAACCTTTTGGGATTGGTGAAGGTGGTCTCATAACTACTAAAGATGCAGACCTAGCTGATAGGTTAGAGATCCTAAAGAATTTTGGCTTCGATGATTCAAAGCGAACAGTTGGTGCGGGCACCAATGCAAAGATAACTGAACTTGATTGTGCAATAGGGTTGCGCATTTTAGCAAAATACCCAGAAACATTAACGGATAGGCGAAAAACGTATGCCCGATTTGAGGACAATTTAAAATCACAAAATATAACGTTCCTACCTCGAGCTGCTACAGCTGCAATACAATTTGCAACAATAGTTGTGCCTCCTAAATATCAGCAAATGCTTATTGATAAACTTAAAGTTGGAGGTGTTGAGGCTAGGACATACTATGCTCCCGCAGTGCATACTTTCCCGTACTTTTCGGACGCGCCAAAGGTGGATTTATCAAATACCGAGCTATTATCCCAAAAAGTTATTTCTCTGCCCGTGCACCCAGATATGGATCCAGTTACTGTTGACTATATTTGCGACATTATTATTAAAAACCTTGAGAAAGCATGATGCCATTTAGCTCTATACTGGTTGTCTCTGACAATGAAATAATTTTGACTGAATTTATTAACCTTTTAGATCATATGCCAGATCTTAAAGAGCAACGAACATTCAACTTTGCTTGTCATCCCGACAATGAAGCACTGAAGTATAAGCAATTTAGTGACTATACGATAGAACCACTCAATATTAAAACTGATTACAAAAGTATTGGTGAGCAATACGACTTAATAATATCAGCTCACTGTAAACAGATATTTCCTGTTGAGCTCGTTAACTCAGTAAAATGTATTAATATTCATCCTGGCTATAATCCATATAACAGAGGTTGGTATCCTCAAGTATTTGCAATACTTAACCATAGCCTCCTCGGCGCTACAATCCACGAGATAGATGAAGATTTAGATCATGGAAGGATTATTACGAGAGAGATAGTTGAAGTCAAATCTAGCGATACGTCACTGACTGCATATAATCGAGTTCAAGCAAAAGAAGTTGAACTGATGGAAAAGAACCTTCAAAATATTCTGGATGGAACATATGAAACAATAATGCCTGAAGGCGAAGGAAACATTAACTCTAAAAAAGACTTTAACGATTTACGAGAGATAAATTTAAATGAAAGAGTAACTTTCAAAGAAGCGATAGATAGGCTAAGGGCTTTGAGCCACCCTCCTTTTAAAAATGGATATTTTATTGATCCAGATACAAACCAAAAGGTTTGGATAGAAGTAACTTTACAG
The DNA here is from genome assembly GCA_028286365.1 of Candidatus Saccharimonadota bacterium. Lineage (GTDB taxonomy): Bacteria > Patescibacteriota > Saccharimonadia > Saccharimonadales > Saccharimonadaceae > UBA1547. The sequence goes on from JAQBRR010000001.1 coordinate 162,459, forward strand.
TCTGATGAGGGCAAATAATGGCTCATTCACCAAGAGTTAGTGTTATATGCGTAACTTATAATCAGGAGCGCTACATTCGGCAGACTCTAGACGGTTTTTTGGCACAGAAGACGAAATTTCCCTTTGAGGTTATTGTGGCGGATGATTGCTCTAATGATGGGACGCCGACAATTATAAAAGAATATGCTAAATCTTATCCGAATATCTTCAAGCCTATTCTTAGAAAAAAGAACGTTGGTATTTTAGACAATTTTTATGATTCGATGCGTACAGCAGATGGAGAGTATTTAGCTATCTGTGAAGGTGATGATTATTGGACAGATCCGCAGAAATTACAGAAACAGGTTGATTTTCTAGATAAAAATACAGAGTATTCAATGTGCTTTCACCCGGTTAAGGTACATTTTGAAAATGGTGACAGTAAAGACTATATCTCGCCCGACCCTGAAGTAAAAAAAACCTTTACTCAGAAAGAACTCATAGAGCGTAATTTTATACAAACAAATTCTGTAATGTATCGCAGGCAGTCATATGATGCTATGCCAAAAAAGATGATGCCAGTTGACTGGTATCTACATCTTTACCATGCACAATTTGGCAAAATAGGCTTTATTAATGAGGTCATGTCAGTATATCGTCGTCATCCCGGAGGTGTGTGGTGGGGCTCGCAGGCTAATTTGAATAAAACAATCATAAAACACGGTACTGGTTGGCTCGGTCTTCACGCAAATATACTAAAGTTGTATTCTAAGAATCCAGATTATCGAAAGATAATAGAAGGATCAATAATTAATACTTTTCGTATGTTCGTAGAGTCAGATAAAAAGTATCATAGTGCATTGGTTCTTCAGGCTTTAGTTGAATTTCCAGAGACTGGCGAAGTATACATCAATGACCTACTTAAAGAAGTAACTACATTATCTGCTCACTCTATCGAGCAAGCGAAGATAATTGATCATTATGTAAGTTTAAGCCAGAAGCTAGAAGCAGAAAATAATTACTTAGCTATTCACCCACTAAAAAGATTTAGAGGTGAAGTTAGACAGCGTCTAAAGCGCGTGCTAAGACCAGAAAATAAGAAAGGCTAAGTTTTATGACGAAAGATAATATTAAAAAGCGATGTATTGTATTGTCTCAGGGTCCTGTGCCTACTCCTGAACACACACAAGTCGAAGGTGGGGGGTTGCGTTGTTGGGGGATTGCCAAAGGTCTTGTCGCAAATAACGATGGCCTAGAAGTTACTGTTGCGTATCATGAAAGCTATCGCAAAGAAAAGTTTACGTCAAATTTTGAAGGCGTTCAAGTTACAACCTGGAATCATGTCGACATCGCAAAATTGATTAGTGATTACGATAGCGTGGTAGTGAGTTACTGCATGGGTGAGCTATCCGTTGAAGTTGCTAACAGTGTTCGACCTAATCAACAACTCATCCTTGATTGTTACGTTCCAATTTATGTTGAAGTCTCTGCTCGTGAAAGCCCAGATCTTGAGGGAGAGTATCGTGCGTTTGAGACAGATGTTGAAAAATGGAGACACGTATTACGACGCGGTGATTTATTCTTATGTGCGAACCCTGCTCAAAAGAATTTCTATCAAGGTGTATTAGCTGCGGTCGGTAGAATTAATCCTGTGACTTACTCTGACGACATGATAATGATCGTCCCTTATGGTGTATATCGAGATGAGCCAATTGCACACAATAAGCCTATTACAAAACTCCTAGGTGGTGATAGAGATAATGTTCTAAAGATTATGTGGTTCGGCGGCATCTATCCTTGGTTTGACGTGCGTAATTTAGCTGATGCGGTTAAAGAAGTGAACAAAACACAACCTGCAAAACTTATTGTTGTGGGAGCTAAAAATCCATTCAATAAGCATCCTGATTTTATCGCCAGGTACGATGAGTTTATTGAGTACGTATCAACAAAGGAAATGAAACAGTATGTTGTTGTACAAGATTGGATTGATTTTAACGACCGTGCAGATTGGTATCTTGATGCCGATGTTGTCGTTGTATTCAATAAGATTGGAGAAGAGAACAAGCTAGCCTGGAGAACGAGACTGGTTGACTTTATGTGGGCTGATCTTCCAGTTTTAACCAATGGTGGAGATCCATTAGGTGAAATTATGCTTTCTCATAACGCTGCGGTAAAAATGGATTCTTTAGAAGCGAAAGATATTGCCTCGTCAATTATCAAATTCCTTGGTAATGATAAATCCAAAATTGCTCAGCTAAAAAGTAATATGCACGAAGTGAAAGCAGACTTTTATTGGGACACTGTCACTAAAGAACTTAGTCGTAAGATTCAGCAACACAGTCGCGCAAAAGATCTTGAGCATATAGGTATTTTTTCTATTGCTACAGGTAAAACAAAAACAGCGAGATCACCTCTCGGTAAAGTAATAGCAAAGTCAAAAAAAGTGCCTGCGTACGCTAAAAAGTATGGATATAAAGCAACGGGACTGGCTATTGCTGAACTTATCCGAGGAAATATAGGATCAAGAATTTTAGGTGGTCCGACACGCAAGTCTCCAGCTTACGTTTTTGTTTCACATCAACTTGATATGTCCGGGGCTCCGTTCATAGCGATAGATATGGCGCTCGAGTTTAAGGCCTCTGGAAAGAGTGTGGAGTTCTATACGTACCTTCCTACTCACAATCAGAACTTTGCAAAGTTAAATAAAGCAGGAATAAAACCTCACGTAATGATGAACAAAGACATGGTGCCCAGCTTTATCCAAGGCGACACAGTAATTCTAAACACAGTAGCTCATTCAGAAGTTTCGAAGGAGGCTGTATTCTCAGGTGCCGAAACGGGTAAACTTAAACAGATAATCTGGTACTTACATGAAGATGATCCCGAACTTCTATTTCGTCCGGATGAACAGAAAAGAATCAAAAAGATGCTTGCTTCGGGGAAGATAAAACTACTGGTTCCTGCTCATAAAATATGGAAAAACTACGTTAAGTATTTTGAAACGGAACAAAATATAATACTTCAGCCCTACAAGCATACCGTGCCACAGAAATATAAGCGTGTCTTGAAGGCCAAGGACTTTGAAGATAAGCTGACGTTTAATCTACCGGGAACAGTCGGTGACGGTCGCAAAGGACAACTACCAATCTTCTATGCATTTGTGCAGTTTTATGAAACATACTATAAACCACATCCAGAAAACTATCGTGATTTTGAGCTCGTTTTTGTTGGAGTATCGACTGATTTTCTGTCACGACAGATCTTAGACCATGCTCGTGCGCTCGATGGACATTTTTCTACTTACGGTAAAGTCACCTGGATACAGAACCTTGATATTGGTGCAAAGGCAAACTTTACAATCTGTTACTCGATTAGGGAAGCGTTGCCGTTATTTGTCTTTGAGGGTATGGCTGCGGGGCATCCAATACTTCGTAATGACTCCTCAGGTATGGAAGAGCAGCTTTTCCCTGGTAAGAATGGGTATCTGCTCGACAGTGACGACTACGATCAAGTTGTCAAAACTATAGAGAGCGTATTGAATAAAGACACTACAAGCAATGCAATGCTTGCCGCTATGTCTGCATATTCAAGCAAGATTGCTTTGCGGCAAGAAAATAACAGTTACACGCAAGTTTTGAATGACAAAGCCTCCAATTAGTGAGATAATTAAAGACATGTTAACGTCTGGGAAATGTTTAGTCATAGGAGCTAATGGGTTTGTTGGTAGTCACTTAGTGGATGAACTAGCCGAGGCAGGATACGCGGTACGCGCATTTGATCGCTTCAGTGGTCCAGCGCAATTTAAAAAGTCTGATCAAGTCGAAGTATTTGTGGGTGATATATTTGACGATCAGGCGATACATGAAGCTTTGGACGGCATTGACTATGTATTTCACTCTTTCTCCGCAACGACACCGTTTGCTTCAGATAATGATCCGTACGGCGATATCACTCTAAATATGTTGCGCAATGTTCAGATATTTGAACAATGTGTGGAAGCAAAGGTTAAGAAAGTTATGTTTATGTCTTCGGGTGGTGCGGTATATGGAACACTCTCTGAACATAAAGAGGCAAATGAAATGGATGCGCCAATTCCTGTTTCTCCATACGGTATTGGTAAGCTCGGTACGGAATACTATTTAGCGTACTTTAACCGCAAATACGGCATGAAATCTATATCATACCGTTTAACTAATCCGTACGGTCCTAGGCAGCCTTCACACAGCAAGCAGGGCGTCATACCTATCTTTATAGGCAAGATTAAAGCCGGAGAAGATCTAACTGTCTACGGCGACGGTACAAGCTCTCGCGACTATATCTACATTCGTGATGCTACGAAAATGATTGTCGAATCTTTCGTTAAAGCAGAGCACCACACCTATAATATTGGCAGTGGTCGTCAAACGAATTTGAATGAAATTATTGAATCAATCGAAGAAGCAACTGGACTTAGTGCAAAAGTATCGCATCTTGAAGCACCAAAGACTTTCTTGCAGAACGCACAGGTGAGCATCAATAGATTTACTGAAGAATTCGGCGTAGTATCTAATACTGCATTGACCGACGGTCTGAAAAAGATTATTAGCAACCTTTAATTTACTGAGTAGAGAATGCAGGGCCTTCAAGACTATAGCCAGCACTGCTCTGTAGAGAAGTAGCTGCTTGTGGGGTAAGAACTGGTCCTAGGACATGCTGATACGTCTTAGGGTTATAATACGATATAATCGAATTAACGCCCGGCATGGTTGACTGTGCTACGTAGAATACGATACCAGCTTCTTGTTGATATCCACTACCACTTGTGAGCAGTTGGGCAGGGGTACTAAGGGTAGGACTCCATACATGCAACCCGGTGCTCGGGTTGTAATATCTGTATATTGGCACTGCCCAAGGCGCCGTTGATGGGGTTGTGTTGAATACTGCGCCCTCGTTGACGTATCCAATATTCTTCAAGAAGTTAATATCACAATCATAGGCAGAGTAAAAATGCTCAAAGGTCCGGGTGTTATAAAAACTTCGAACAAAACTATTCGGTGACTCTGTGCCCGAACAGGCACCTGCTATCTGCGTGCTACCGAACCAGTCGGTAAAGTAAGAATAGAAATTTAAGTTACCGTAAGAGGAACACATATCACCGCCATTAAAAGCTGCTGAGTTTGGTTGATATGGTGTGTAATCGTAGAGAGCCTGAGTGGCTTTATTTTGGATGTTAATGGTAGTCGCTCCACAATATTGAATATCTCGACTACTACCGAATCTTCCATAATATGTCTGAGTTGTGCTATTGAAAGGGCCTGGGTTATAGTAGATCGTATTGTTGCCAAGCACGTAAGGTGAATACCAAGTCGTGCTACTGGTCTCGATCGCATGGTACATTTTAGCAGCCCAAGTCACTTGATTGGTAAATCCATAATACTGAGTGTCACACACAGCGTTATCTGGACAGCCATAACCAGTTGCTGAGCGATACTCACTTGGAAGTGGCCAAGTATCTGTGACGAGACCCTGCTCTTTCTGTAAAAGGACAATAAGGACTTCAGGATTAATTTGATACTGCTGGGCTACGCTATATATGATTTGTGCCGCGCTTAGTCCATTTTCTGAATAGTCTCTCAAGCATGTATAAGGTGGTGCCGCCCATCCCTTTAAGGCCGCGAAATCCTTATGGCTCAGATCTGGTCGCCCCCATTCTGAAGCTGGAAGAAGCCCACTAGTATCGCAAACAGGAACCTTACCAACAAGGAAGGCTTGAATTTGGCTTGCTGACATTGTACTGCTCGCAGTCATGACCGAGTCAGTAAGAATGTTGCCCGCATCCCACCCAGCAGTGCTGGCGCTTACTTTGGTGTTTGTGAGGATAGTGTGACCAGTTACAATACCCAATACTAACAAGACGATTATAGGGATAATACCTAGGCCAACCCCCCACAGTTTTTGTTTGGATATACGAAGTATCATTGAACTGCGACCGTTCCTGTAGCAGAGCTTGTTGTCGAACCGGAAGTAACATCTATCGTGATAGTCCAAGTACCTGAGGCAATACCATACTGCGAAAGTGATACATCAAATCCTTGACAGGTTGAACTGCTTGGACCTGCTTGGACGCCGACTGAAGGAATTGTAGTAATTTTCGTCGAGCCTTTTGATAAGGTAAGTGTACAAGTTCCGGAGCTCTCAATATCTGCAATTAGTGTTCTAATAGAGAGAGTATCACCATTTTGACCGCTTGAGATTATGCTGACATTGGATGAAGTGGGTGATGAGCTGGAAGTGTCTGGTGAACTATTTTTTGTCGTTGCACCAGTACTTGACACGGTTGTAGTGCCTGTTGCCTTAGTACCAACAGGTGCAGACTGAGTCCCCGAAGAAGCAGAAGAAGAGCTAGATTTTACAGTAGTTATAACAGAATTGCTCTTGAATGGCCAAATTTTTACAGCGTGAGCGGTAATAGTATATGCAGCGACAGCCACAAGAATGATTCCAGTGATTAAGAGGACTTTTGGGAACTTTTTTGTGGTGGTTTTAGAGATACTCTTCATGTTGGTTTTACGCTTCGTTACGATAAACCTATTTTACGCTAAAACATAAGAGAAATCAAACTGTCTACCGAGGAAACTATTTTCTGATCCAGACCGTTTGTTGTCCAAAGCCAGTGAACGGCACGTAGTCTTTATCTAGGACACTATAAACTTCAGGGAAACGTGTCGGATTAGGCACGTAGTCAAAGTCACTTGTCCAGTTGTTATTTGTTACAACATATTTAATATTTGTACCTTTATCTAGTTGACTGGCTATTATGTCTCGTTGATCTTTTGTAAATGCATACCAAATGACAGGATATTTTATCGGTGATGGTTTACCGACAAAGTAATACCATGAAGCCTCTGAGGTTAGTGTTACGAAACTTTCATTTCCTTTAAGGTTTTTCTTTAGATAATTGGCTGTTTGAATATAGTCCGTTCGCATGAAATCGCTATCGGGGATATTAACTGGAAATGTATCAGTACGAATATCGATACCTTTTACACCGGATATATAAAATATCAAGAAACAACCTAGTAGTACTACGGCAACGAAATTGATGACTTTTTCTTTATTTTTGAAAATATAGTAGAAGTAAGTTATGCCTACATATGTAAGTAACAAGTACAGCCACTGCACGCTATAAACCCAGTGGCTAGGATCTGCTCTACCAACTGCGCTTCGTAAGAAAATTAAACCAGTCGCCGCCAATAGTATAGTAATGCTATGTTTTTGCACTAATGGCATAATACGAATTCGTAGAGCATGTAGGTTGGTTTTTAGATTAGTTCTTTTAGGTGCAGATTTGCCTAGTGTATTGATGATAACTGCGCCAAACGCAGTGATAATTCCAGCGCTAATCAGCAAAATAATTGTAATTGGGACATTGGGACGAGTAAAAATAGTACCATCCAAATATTCCTTATATTTAGAGATAGTCAGGAGATAGTTGATAAAGTCACTAAATGCCCATTTAATCGCTAAGCCAACGACAGGAATTCCGATCACCGCACCAATAACATAAGGAAGGAATATGGCTTTAAGGAATGACTTTGCTGGACTAATTATATAGGCGAGAATCAACCAAACAACAGAAAGTGCTGCGATAAATATTGCACGGTCGATGGAATTAGCAAAACCTGCAATAACTATAAAACCAATAATAAGGCTGGCGGCGGCGAGCTTTTTCTTGTGGTTTTTAGGAATGAGCCGGAAGCCAATAATTGCAGTTATGAGGAACAAAATTGTGGCAATATCACGGAACGGCAGCAAAACTCCGTAAATGTAGTTGCCTATAATTGGGAGAGTACCAAGTGGCAGCATGAGTAGTGCAAGTATGAACAGGGCTATAGCTGATTTAAATATATTGCCACGAAATAGAACGAGTAGTAGGGCGTAGTAAGCGAGGACGGCGATAATTCCTAAAATAACAGCAAATGCTCGAGCTGCGCCAATACTTGTCCCAAAAAGCTTAAAAGCAATTACGGTTCTAAGGGCGTCTTGGAAGACACCATGAACTATAACAAAGTTACGGTAAGGAGCTAGGTTTGGCTGTTCATAGGATATTGCCGGACCTAAGGTTTCACCTTCGTGGAAAGTATCAATAAGTGCGTAAGAGTAAGGGCCGCCGTAGGTATCTGTCGGATTATTCGCTGGGTTTGTGCTGTTTTGTACGATGCCCATTGCAACACATAGTAAAACGCACGCAGTGACTACCACAGCAGCAAGAGTGACACGAATCCAGCGTAGACGGTGATATGTATCCCATAATTTCTTCGGTTGTTTATGGATAATCATCCAGGCAATGAGGCAGACCAAGGGTGGAAGGAGAATGGCAAGTAAAAAACGCAATATATTATCAATAGGATTGTATCCAAGTTCAGGCAGTGAACTAATAATACCTGTTGGGACGTGAGCGGGAAGTTTAATCGCATTCCATATCAGCCAAACACCGTAATAACTAAGGATAATAATGTACAGATAAGGGGTGCGAATTATTTTCTTGAACATATTTTCAACCTGCCCGTCAGAATTACTGCTAATACAGTCTTTATAATAGTAGGAAACCTCAATTGCTGCAATTTAGAGATGTTCCAAAAGTGTTTAATGGTATTATTGTAGCTAGACTCTTTAATGAGAAAATCTACTTAATGGAGGACAGAGTATCAAAATTTCAAAGGATTTATTGTCTGGCTTTTATCAGAAAGGCCGCTCTAAAGGCTTGCAGCTATTTCTAGAGTCTATTCAATTGAAGCCGACAAAAAACGTCACGGTCCAAGTTATCCGTAGTTTGGTTGTTTCGGTCATTGCCTTCATTTTTGACTTTGGATCGCTGATTATATTTAAAGAATTTTTTGGAATTAATTATTTGTTGGCAGCCACTCTTAGTTTTGGACTGGGAGTAGTCGTAAACTATACGCTAAGTGTTCTATGGGTCTTTGCTGATAGAAAACTTGCAAGTCGACGTGCCGAATTTATAATCTTCTTAATTATATGTGCGATAGGTCTTGGCCTTAACTTGGTTATTATTGCAGGTATGGTTCAATTCTTGAGTGTTGATTATCGAATTGCAAAAATTGTTGCAACAGTTGTTGTATTTTTCTGGAACTTTATCGCCAGAAAGAAGATTCTGTATTAAGCTAGTAATAGTAGTTTTATGCGAGAGTAATTTAGAGTAGGAGATTTATGGCTAAGAATATTAAGAGTGTTGCTGTCATCGGTGCTGGACCTGCCGGAGCGACAGCTGCGTACATGCTTGCGAAACGCGGCGTTAAAGTAGATTTATATGAAACAGCACCATATGTTGGTGGTATGTCCCGTTCAATAGAGTTATGGGGACAAACGGTTGATATCGGCGCACACCGATTCTTTAGCAGTGACCCGCGCGTTAATAAGCTTTGGCTTGAAGTTGTTGGTAAGGATTACAAGATGGTTAATCGCCTCAGCCGTATTATGTACAAAAACAAATTCTATAATTACCCAATCAAGGTAACTAATGTCTTGGAAAATCTAGGATTAAAGGAATCTGTCTTTTCTGTTTGTAGCTACATCTGGCAGCGCGTAAAGCCAGGCGGTCGTGATTTAGGTACGACTTTTGAATCATGGGTTGAAGCACGTTTTGGTAAACGCTTGGCTCGTCATTTCTTTAAAACATATGCTGAAAAACTATGGGGTATTCCCACTTCAGAACTTGATGCAGAATTTGCGGCGCAGCGTATTAAAAAACTGTCACTATGGGAAGCCGTTAAAGGCGCACTCTTTGGTGGCGGTGGTGACAAGCATAAGACACTTGTTGATCAGTTTGCCTATCCAGTTCAGGGCACAGGAGAGATTTATGAGCGCATGAAGACTTCAATTGAGAAGAACGGCGGAAGAGTTCTTCTAAAAACGCCCGTTCAAGCAGTTGTAACTCACGGTAAAATAGTCACTGGTGTGGAATTAGAGTCTGGTGAAGTTCGCAAGTATGATGAAGTTATTTCGTCGATGCCAATAACTCAGCTCGTTAGTCGCTTAAAGGACTTACCTGCAAAAGTAGAGAAAGCAGCCGGCACACTACGATTTCGTAACACCCTGATTGTTTATCTGCAGCTCAAAGGCGGAGAAGTATTTCCTGATAACTGGATTTATCTTCACAGTCCAGAGCTAAAAATGGGTCGTATTACAAATTTCCGCAACTGGGTCCCAGAAATTCTTCATGGTAAAAAAGAAACTATTCTCGCTCTTGAGTATTGGTGTTTTGATGAAGATGATTTTTGGCACTGGAGCGACAAAAAATACATAGAGCTAGCGAAGAAAGAGCTTATAAGCACTGGGCTTGTTGAAGCATCACAAATTTTAGATGGTAAAGTTATGAAAGTTCCTAAATGTTACCCGGTATACTCACACGGTTACCGCAAGCCACTAAAAGTTGTCGAAACATACTTACGAGAGTACAAGCACCTGCAGTTTATTGGTCGTTACGGATCATTCAAATACAATAATCAAGACCATAGCATTCTAATGGCTATGCTGGCGGTTGAGAATCTTCTTGATAACGGTAAGAATGATCTATGGAACGTTAACAGCGACGATGAGTACCAAGAGTCTTCAAAGATTACTGCAACAGGCCTAGTTATAAAAGAAACAGCACCTGAATCTGAGTAGATAGAGCTTCGCTGTTTTCTAAATGTGGTCTATCGCTGTTTCTAAATAGGTTAGATCTGCAGAAATAGGTACGTGATCTGAGAGTTTTAAGTCTCGATGCACCTTATAGTTATTTGCATGGATCACGTTTCTTGTTACGATATGGTCTATTTGGGCTACGTTATGAATTGTTGATCGTTTACGGGGGTCTATATCAAACAATCCGTGCTCGTTAGCAAGTATTTTCAGTGTTCTACCATCAGCCATTCGAACCAGTCGTTGCGCAAGACTTTTAAAACGTTCAGTCCTCTTAGTTGTAATTTTAAAATCCGTATTAACTTCCTGAAATTGCTCAGTGACAGGTTTTAATAACCGTAAAATACTAGCAATAGGTGCTGACCTATGCATGGCATTTAAATCACCTATAAGAACATCTAGATCGGGTAGTTCTGTAATTTGTTTGAGTCTTTCATCTTCGTTACGATCGTCGAGATGTATACCACCAACTGTAATATTTCTACCAGATTCACTATCATGAACACACGCGAGAAATCCTCGTCTAGTTCCTGCCTGCATGACTGAACCAGAGCCTAGCCCCGGACGAACGATACCAATAAAGCCATTGCGATCTGTCCTTGGACTGGTAATAACATCAGTGGAACCCTGAGTTACTTCATAACCTAGATCGCATAGTACTGTGACTGATTTGTGAACATTAGACATATCCTCATCTTCTCGATATGCCTCTGCGAAAAACGCCACATCTGGCGATTCGGTATGAATAAAATCAATCAGAGCATCACTGCGATTTTTGTCGCCAAAACTTGCAAGTGCATTGTAGGATAGAGCTTTAATTGAGAGGCCTTCTTTAGGATAATTTTCTATATTTTAATAATTTATATTGGTTTTGTCAATATTACAATTTAAAAGCTGAAGATAAGCCCAGATATGTCTATGAAACTGTTAAAATAGATACCAATGAGAGGGTACTTATAATTTGAAAAATATTTTTAGTATAGATTTTGGTACTAAGAGAGTTTATGGGTTAGACATCTTACGGGCGCTTGCTATTATCATCGTTCTTTTTTCCCATGGAGGTACGCTGCTTCCTGTAGGGCTTGCTAATATTCAAGCAAACTTCTTAGTTGATGGGGTTTTTCTCTTCTTTGTTCTGAGCGGTTTCTTGATTGGTGGAATACTCATAAAGGTTCTTGAACAAAAGAAGGCAACAATTAAGAATTTATTTGGGTTTTGGGTAAGACGTTGGTTTAGGACAATCCCAAACTACTTTCTAATTTTAACGGTGCTTATCATTATTGGTTTTACCGTTCACGGTGGTATAGAAGGTGCTAATCCTTTACAGTATTTCTTATTCTTTCAAAACTTCAGTTACCCGCACCCACAGTTTTTTTCTGAAGCGTGGACGTTGAGCGTTGAAGAATGGTTTTACATAATGATTCCAATTCTATTATTTGTACTAGTTGGTGTCTTTAAAATGGTACCCAAAAAAGCAATATTAACTACGGTTATCGCTATTGTAGTGGCATCAATAACACTAAGGCTTTGTAAATACTCGCTGCATCCTGTGATGTCTGTCAATGAATGGGATAGTAACTTTCGAAAAGAAGTTATTACTCGTATGGATAGTTTGATGTTCGGTGTCCTTGGTGCGTATTTTGCATATTACTTTAAATCTTTATGGGTTAAACATAAGGTCTTATTATTTTGGATAGGACTTGGCATTGTATCAATTTCACAGGTTGTCTCAGTATATATCGCACAGGGTTCACGTATTGCTGAGACTGGCTATGGTCTGTATTTATCAGTTTTTTCATTTACAGTGATAGCGATTGGAATACTACTACTATTACCTTTTCTTAGTGAGCTAAAGACGGGCAAAGGAAGGGTATATAAGGCACTTACATCTATTAGTATTGCATCGTACTCCATGTATTTGATACATGTATCGTTAATTCAGCCATTTATCTTCGGTCTAATTGTACAGGGCACTACATCCCATTTCTTGATGATAGTTCGCTACGCACTTTACTGGTTGTTAACAATCGGGGTTGCGATTCTTCTGTATAAGTATTTTGAAAAGCCGACAACTAATCTGCGCGAAAAGATTGAAACAAAGAAGGCTCTTGAAGGCTAAAGTTAATATTGTCTGAAGTTTGCTAGCGCTTTAGCAATTTCTTCTGCATGACCATCAACTAGCTGAAAATCATCAGGACGTGCAATCAGCGCAGAGGCATCAAAAAATTCTCCACCAATGGGTTTAGCAAATGGAGTAGTAGTATCTACTTTTGTCCATGCTAGGACAACCTGTTCGCTCCCTCTTACTCCAGTACGTTGTCGAACATCAAATATTTGCACGTTTTCGTCTGTGCGTTCTACGCTACGACCAAAGTCATCATAAAGTACACCATCAACAGGCTCTCTGTAATCACTATTAGTCGTATAGTCTGTTCTACCTGGAGGAAATTGGACGGAGCCAGGGAGACTTCTCGTATTTGGCCACCATTCTTCTGTCTGAGCTCTTTCGGCTATCAGTATCTCAGTCTTGCCAGAGGTTACTCGTAAGGGTACGACTTCAACAATACTTAACATTGTAAGTCTAGCCATCTCTTTAAAGAGAGCGGGCGGTTGCATACCAGGTTTAAGCTTTGCCAACGCTTCTGCGGCTATTTGTGCTAGCTCAGCAGGTGTAGCACCTTCAAGACCGGGAACATTAAAACTCATTATAATATTATAACCAATAAACTATATAATGTCAAATTATATCTAAGAATTACTACCGAGCTAAGTATTTTCCGTAACCAGATTTTTTGAGCGGTTCGGCAAGTTTATTTATCTGCTCACTGTTAATAAAACCCTCTTCGAATGCTACACCCTCTGGACTGCCGATAACTTGACCAGTACGAGTTTGAAGAACGCGTACATAGTCACTGGCGTCAGTCATAGAGTCAATTGTACCGGTATCTAGCCAAACGTCACCCTGATTCAACGTTGTGACAGCTAACTTACCACGGTGAAGGTATTCTTCGTTGATTGAAGTGATTTCGATCTCACCACGATCACTAGGCTTAACATTCTTCGCAATTTCTACGACATCGTTATCATAAAAGTAGAGTCCTACAACGGCGTAGTTCGATTTTGGGTTAGTAGGTTTTTCTTCAATAGAGACAGCACGATTTTGTTCGTCGAAAGCAACTACACCATAACGCTCTGGATCAGATACTTCGTAGGCAAAGACGATACCGCCATCTGGATCAACGCAGGTTTTGAGTGATTCGCTGAGCTTTTGACCGTGGAAAATATTGTCACCAAGTACGAGTGCGACTTTGTCTGTACCAATAAATTCCTCGCCGATAATGAAGGCTTGTGCGAGGCCATCCGGTGTTGGTTGGACTGCATAGGATAAGTTAATTCCCCATTGGGTTCCATCGCCGAGTAGGCGCTTAAACTGGGATTGATCCTCTGGGGTTGTGATGATCAAGATATCCTTTATACCTGCTGACATCAGTGTCGTAATTGGGTAGTAGACCATCGGCTTGTCATAGATTGGCATCAGCTGCTTGCTAATTCCCTTGGTTATTGGCCATAGTCGTGAGCCTGATCCACCAGCTAAAATGATACCTTTCATGATTCCTCCGCAGTCTTTTTAGTAAGATATTCTGATAATGCTTCACGCCAATCGCGTGGCACGAAGCCTGTAGCTTTTATTTTATCAAGACTGAGCGTACTTTGTAAGGGGCGAGGCGCAATGCCTTCCTTGCCGCTGTAATATTCAGCCGTTGTGACGCCTGTGACGTCACCTGCCGCGTGGCCTGTCGTGTCATAGACGATTGATGCAATATCTGCCCAACTAACACTGTCGCCATCGTTAGTGAAGTTGTACGTACCGTACGCTTCATTGTTATAAAGAAGGTGGGCAATGGCATTGGCGAGGTCTGATGTAAAGGTAAGTCGACCAATCTGGTCGTTAACAACACTTGGCTTAATACCTTGGTCGGCTAAGGACCTCATTGTCAGGACGAAGTTTTTGCCTTCACCGATGACCCATGAGGTACGGAGTAAATAATTCTTAGGGGCAAGACTAACGACAAGATCACCAGCCGCTTTGCTCTGTGCATAGACGCCAAGCGGTGAGAGGTCTTCGGTCTCGAGGTGAGGATTAACGGTACCATCGAATACGTAGTCACTTGAAACGTGCACAATAGTAATATCATGGGTGATTGCAGCCTTAACTAGATAGCCAACTGCTGTCGCGTTAACTTTCCATGCAGCTACTCGGCCCTCAGGTGTTTCTGCTCCATCAACGTTGGTGTAGGCAGCAGCGTTTAAGATGAATTTTATGCCGCTCCAATCAAAGTCAGCAACAGATTCGCTACTGGTAATGTCTAATTCATCAATATCAGCAGATTTGGCGTTTGGGTAGAGAACACGCAGTGCCGTGCCGAGTTGTCCATTCGCACCGACAATAAAGATTTCAGAGTCATTCATTATGCTACCTTCATTGGTTCTACGTCCTTAAGCTCTGGATGGTTACGGTCGCGGTCACTAACAGTGGCCTCTTCGAGATTAACGGGCCATTGGACGTTAAGGGTTGGATCAGCCAGGTTAACGAATGAATACTTGTCGTAGTTATCAGCACTCCAGTGAGCGTTTACACTATAAAGATAATACGTGTCGGGTTCGAGAGTCTGAAATGCATTGGCAACACCTTGAGGTAGAAAAACCGCAGTGTTAGGAGTGATTTCTAAACTTACAACTCTACCAAATCCCTCGCCCACTCGTAGGTCAACATAGGCAGCAAATACTTTACCTGTAACAACTGATATATATTTATCCCAAGGTTCAGCGTGGAAACCTCTCGTGACGCCAATCTCTTTATTGTAGGAAATACTATTTTGAACGATGTTAAAGCTTTCGGGTAGACCAGCGGCAACTAGTTTGGCCTTCTGGAATTTCTCTTGGAAATAACCTCGTTCGTCGCCAACGGATGTGACGTCAAAGATAAGTAGTCCGGGAATATCAGTTTCGTGAGCAGTATATTCGGTTGTTGCGACAGCCATTATTGTGCCTGTGCCTTATATTTTGCTTCGGTTTCAGCTTTTTGTGGCTTCCACCAATCTGGGTTTTGCCTGTACCATTCAATTGTGTCCTTGAGGCCTGTCTCAAAATCTGTATACTTTGGTGCCCAGCCGAGTTGAGTGCGAAGCTTGGTTGAATCGATAGCGTAGCGCATGTCGTGGCCTGGTCGGTCTGTTACATGGTCGTAAGCATCAGCTTCCTTACCAAGGGTTGTGAGGATAAGTTCAACAACTGATTTGTTGTCTTTTTCACCGTCAGCGCCGATCAAGTACGTTTCGCCTTCGACGCCTTTTTCCAAAATTGTGAGTACCGCGGAACTGTGGTCCTCAGTGTGGACCCAGTCACGGACATTCTTGCCTTCGCCGTATAGTTTAGGACGACGACCTTCAAGGACCTCGGTAATTTGTCGAGGAATGAACTTCTCGACGTGCTGGTATGGTCCGTAGTTATTAGAACAGTTCGAAATAGTTGCCTTGACGCCAAAGCTACGCATCCAGGCGCGAACTAATAGGTCTGAACCTGCCTTGGTTGATGAATACGGACTCGATGGGTTATAGGCAGTTGACTCGGTGAATTTGTGTGGATCATCAAGTTCAAGATCACCGTAAACTTCATCGGTTGAAATGTGGTGAAGGCGTTTACCGAATTTACGAACAGCCTCAAGGATTGTGTAGGTACCGATAATATTGGTATCCAGGAAAGGACGAGGGTTATCAAGTGAGTTGTCATTATGTGATTCAGCCGCGTAGTGAATGATTGCGTCATTTTCTGAAACGAGGTTATTAACCAGATCCGCGTCCATAATGTTGCCTTCAACTAGCGTGACTCTCGAAGGATCGAGCCCGTCTAGGTTTGCGCGGTTACCTGCGTAGGTTAATGCATCAAGTACAGTAATATGCCAGTCAGGACGCTCTCTGTAGACGTAATGTACGAAATTCGAGCCAATAAACCCCGCACCGCCAGTAACGATAATCTTCATGCTACTTATTATACAGACCAGAGTCTCTTAATGCTATGAATCCTGCACGGGGAGCATCAAAGAAAATATCATTAGGGTTGAGGTCGCTAATTGGTATGAAACGTGCCTCAGCGACATCATCACTCGGGGTGATAACAGGGTTGCCAATAAGTTTTGACCAATAAACAGGGCTGAGTACTTTGATCTCTTCGCCAGCAAATGCGTAATCATCAATGGCGCTAAGTAGGTATAAGGGCTTTGTGTAGTCATCAGGGTCTAGACCGAGCTCCTCTTTTATTTCGCGTGCGATAGCATCTTCAAACGATTCAGCTCCGTCATTAAATCCACCTGGTGCGTCAAATCCACCTAGTCCTGGTTCTCGTCCACGAATCGCGACGAGTACTTCGTTAGTATCGTTAACTATCCATAGAGAGCTTGCTGGAGCAGCATTTGCATAGATTGTATGACCATTCTGGCAGGCATAAATGTCCTGGGCGGTCCTTTTAAGCTGCGTTCCACATCGTCTGCAGTAATTCAATTCCATAGCTCCAGTATAGCAAGTGGGGCACATGGGATGGTAAACTGATACATATGATTACTGTCATTATTGCCGGCGGGTCCGGAACTAGATTATGGCCCTTGTC
The DNA here is from genome assembly GCA_028286365.1 of Candidatus Saccharimonadota bacterium. Classification (GTDB taxonomy): domain Bacteria; phylum Patescibacteriota; class Saccharimonadia; order Saccharimonadales; family Saccharimonadaceae; genus UBA1547. Next base: position 179,781 of record JAQBRR010000001.1, read on the forward strand.
TACGTCGGACTATCCGAAGCATCTTCTTAACTTGACGGGTGACCGTACACTGTTACAAATGGCATATGATCGCGCCAGAAGCGTTGGTGAGAAAATCTATATCGTCACTGAGCAAAGTCATTCCGACCATGTAAAATCTCAGTTACCAGACCTACCAGAAGATGCTGTATTAATTGAACCAGGCAGGCGTGGGACAGCGCATTGTATTATCTTGGCACTCGACGTCATTGCTCGCACGGGCAACAAGGATGAGCCAATCGCCTTTATTCACTCTGACCATTTCGTCCGTGATGTTGAAGGCTTTGCGCGTTCAGTCCATACGGCTGGTAAAGTTTCGAGTGAGCAAAATGAAATTACACTTGTTGGCATTGAGCCAACCTTTCCAGCGACTGGCTTTGGCTACATTGAACGCGATGGTGTGATTGATGAAGAAAGTGGCGCATATCGGGTCGCAAGCTTTAAGGAAAAGCCAGATTATGACACTGCACAGAGCTTTTTGGCATCAGGCAACTACCTATGGAACTGCGGCTATTTTGTTGGCTCAGTCAACACATTCTGGAATGAAATTAATGCCAGCGCTCCCGAGCTGCAGGCGAGTGTCGAAAGACTGAAATCGGTTGAGGGTTACCCGTCGGATGACTACAATAATACCTATCTATCACTTGATACTCAAATCATCGATTACGCACTGAGTGAGCGATCGAATAATTTAGCGGTCGTCGCAGCGAGCTTTGATTGGATGGACATCGGATCATTCAAGGACTTACATGATATTGTCGACAAAGATGAACAAGGTAATTACTTTAAGGGTGAGAATATTCACGCGCTTGACGACGAGAATGTCTATATCCGAAACGAAGAATCAAAACCAATCGCAGTTATTGGCCTCGATAATATTGTCGTCGTGAATACCCCAAATGGTATTTTGGTCGCCCGTAAAGATGTTAGTCATCGAACTGGCGAAGTTGCTAAGTCATTAAGTGAGAATAGGTAAGATTATGCCACGTCGAAAACTCTCAGAATATCGCGCGAAAACCCTCGTTAACAAGGCAATTGGTGAGGACTATGTTGGCTGGTCTATTCTTGACCTCGACGATATTAAGAAAGTTGATGGATATAAAAGTTACGTCGTGAAAGTTGACCAGGCGGTTAAAGGCCGGTTCAAAAAAGGACTAGTTCTGCTAAATGTCGAGCATAAAGATCTAAAGACAAGCGCCAAGCAGTTAATGAACGAAGGCTACAGCTCGCTACTAATCGAACCGTACGTAGAACATGTTGATCAGTCCGAGCGATATTTTGCACTGAATCACGGTAGGGGCGGTTACACGATTGCCTATAGTCGTAACGGTGGTGTTAATGTCGAACAGAACGCTGATTCAATCGAGTACTTTGCGATTGATGATGGTTTTGATTGGGAAAACTTAGCAACAATTACCAATATTGAAACTGATAAACTACAAGCACTTGTAAAACTATTCAAGGAAAACCACTTTGCATCACTTGAGATTAATCCGTACGTGGCCGATCGACGATCACTGAATATATTAGATGTTGCTGTTGAGATTGATGATGCCGGCCAGTATTTTACCAGGTTATGGAATGAAAGTGATATTCGCTCTCCACGTAAGTTAAGCGAGTCCGAAGAACAGATTCACGTCTTAAATGACAATTCACCTGCCTCATTCAGTCTGAGTGTCCTTAATCCAAATGGATCAATCTTTTTGTTACTGTCAGGTGGCGGTGCCAGTATCGTGATTGCTGATGAAGTCTATAACCAAGGCCTCGGTGACGAGCTCGCTAACTACGGTGAGTATAGTGGTAACCCGAATACCGAAGAGACGTATATCTACACCAATGAGCTCATTAAATTAATTGTTGATTCCAAAGCACCCAACAAAATCTTATTTATCGGCGGCGCTGTGGCTAACTTTACTGATATTGCCAAGACGTTTGCGGGTATTATACACGCACTCGATGATCAGGCGGCAGTACTCAAAAAACAGCATCTCAAAGTATACGTACGTCGTGGTGGTCCTAATCAAGAGATTGGCCTGGCGAAGATTAAACAAGCGCTCGAGGGTCACGGAATCCTCGGTGGGGTTTATGCGCCTGATGTATCGATTAGTGATGCGCTTGGTTTTGCACTTAAGGGATTAAAGGACGAAGAGAAATGATAGACATTAAAATACTACGAGATAATGCAAACGTGGTGATCCTGGGATCACATGCTGAAGTTATTCAGTCGATGCTCGATTATGACTTTCTAGCGGGCAAGTCAAAGCCAAGTATTGTTGCAATTATCGCAAGTGGTCGCAAGCAAGAGAGATACTTTTGGGGAGAAACCGAAGTTACCATACGAGTTTTCGCTAATCTCGAGCTAGTACCGGAAGTGATTAAGAACGGTATTACTGCCGCACTGAACGTTCAATCAGCTCGGCGTATTCTCTCCTCGACAATGCAAGCTGTTGAACTATTACCGAACCTACAGGTTGTTGATATCTTTGCTGAGCAGACTCCGGAATCTCATAGCCTAGAACTTATTAAATTAGCGGCAACGAAGAACGTTTTAATTGTTGGTCCAGCCTCTGTTGGTGTATTAATCCCAGGTTTTTTGAAGCTTGGTGCAATCGGGGGCACTCGTCATCCACAAATATCGAGTGCTGACATATTAGAGATGGGTGATACGGCCGTTGTATCAACATCTGGTGGCATGGTCAACGAACTCATCCACACGGTAACTGGCGTTGGTTTTGGTATTTCATTTGCGATGGCATTAGGTGGTGATCGTTTTCCGATTACGACGCCTGCACAAGCATTGCAGTTGGCTGAGGCTGACAAGCACACCAAGCGCATCGTTTACTTTGGTGAACTTGGTGGATCAGATGAGTATGAGATTGCACAGTTAATAGATGAAGGTAAAATTACCAAAGAATTAATTGTTTATATTGCTGGTACGGTTGCTGAGCTATTTGAAGAACCACCACAATTCGGTCATGCCAAGGCCCTGGCTCAGACAAAAGACGAATCGGCGACCGCCAAGAAGGACGCACTCAGAAAAGCTGGTGCGATTGTTGCCAACACATTTGCTGACGTCCATAAAGAATTGGCTAAACGAGTCATTGAAAAGCGCGTCGTGCGAGAGCCAAAGATTGGTGCACGTAAACATAGTATGATTGTGAGCCATATCTCGGGTGAGATAGACGAGAATGTCGTTCTACTTGGTAAAGACCTGATGGAAACGGTTGAGAATAATTCAATTGCTTCACTAGTTCTGTCATTACTACTCGGTGAGCAAGTTGAGTCCAAGAAGGCAATCTCGTTTGTTGACTTTGTCTTTAAGCTACTGGTTGACCACGGTCCCTACGTATCAGGGGCGCTTAATACAATCGTGTCGGCGCGTGCGGGCAAGGACTTGGTATCAAGTCTCACGGCAGGGCTCATGACGATTGGTCCACGATTTGGCGGTGCAATTAATGGCGCTGCGACTGAATGGGTGCAGGCTGTTAAGGATGGTGTTTCCCCGCAAGAGTTTGTTGAAGCCTTCGCAAAACGTGGTGGCATTATTCCAGGTATTGGCCACAAAAAGTACACGATTGATATGCCTGATCCACGCGTTAAGGCTCTCAAAACCTTTGCAAAAAATACCAACGGTGATCGTTATTTGCAGTTTGCATTAGGAGTTGAAGCAATCACGACGACCAAGAAGACTAATCTCATCTTGAACGTTGACGGCACAATTGCTGCAGTTCTACTCGACATCCTAGAATCAGAATTTAACTACGATCAACAGCAATTACTTGAGCTATCTGAGATCGAATTCTTTAATGCACTATTTGTCCTTAGTCGGTCTATTGGCTTTACGGCGCACTATCTTGATCAAAGGCGTCATGATGAGGGATTACTAAGACTATCACCAGATGATGTTAGGTATATCGAGTAGCCATGTGTGGCATTGTTGGATACGTTGGTAGTAAAAAAGCGCAGGAATATTTAGTTACGGGTCTTCACAGACTGGAATATCGAGGGTATGACTCGGCTGGTATTGTGACAATTGACGATCATGAGGCAACACTTCATCGGGCAAAAGGTAAGGTTGATGCGCTTGATCAACTTACGACCGCAAATCCTTCGAGCGGCACAATTGGTATTGGCCACACCAGATGGGCAACGCACGGCGAGCCATCAGAAACAAATGCGCACCCGCAACGTTCAGGCGATGTGTATTTAGTTCATAACGGCATTATTGAAAATTATCGAGAATTAAAAGCAGAACTTAAAAACCATGAATTTAAAAGTGAGACTGATACGGAAGTACTGGCAGCCTTAATCGACTCGTTCTACGATGAGGATACAAAACTAGTTGATGCGGTTATTCAGGCACTACAACTATCAGTTGGTACTTATGGAATTGCTGTCGTATCGACGCGTGAACCTGAACATATTGTGGTAGCCCGTTCGGGTAGCCCGCTTATTATTGGTGTCGGAGAAGGTGAAACCTATATTGCGAGTGATGCCTCAGCTCTCGTTGGCTATACCGACCAAGCTGTCTACTTGAATGATGGTGAAGTTGCAGTCTGTAGTAGCCAGGGAATCGACGTCGTTGATCTCGCATCTCAACCTCTAACAAAAGAAGTCGAGACTATAGAAGTGGATATGCAAGCTATTCAAAAACAAGGCTATGACCATTTCCTCCTTAAGGAAATCAGCGAGCAGCCACAGACCCTTCGTTCAACCCTAAATGGCCGTGTTGATGTTGCCGATAAGCGTATTAAGCTGGGTGGTCTCAATATGACCGATGATGAGCTTAAGGAGATTGAACATATTACGATTATTGGGTGTGGCACGGCGTACTATGCGGGATTATTAGCATCGTATTACTTGGAGCAAATTGTTGATGGACTCACGATTGACGTAGCAGTTGCTTCAGAATTTCGTTATCGATCGTTCCACTTACCAAAAAATACTGTCGCGCTAGTGGTATCACAATCAGGTGAGACAGCTGATACACTTGCCTGCCTACGCGAGATTAAAAAACGCGGCGTCAAAACGCTTGGCATTATTAACGCCGTTGGTTCAACTATCGCACGTGAAGTCGATGGTGGTATCTATGTCCACGCTGGTCCTGAGATCTCTGTTGCCTCAACCAAAGCATTCACGTCACAAGCTGCTGCGATGATCATGTTTGGTTTGGTTATCGCCCAGGCCAAAGGTGCTGACCTCAAAGACACGCTGCCATATATCGAAGAGCTCGCTGAACTACCAACCGAGATTGAAAATGTCATTAAGAATAATCAGACTGAAATTGCCGAGATTGCCAAGCGCTACGGTTCATATAATCATGCCTTGTTCTTTGGCCGGGATACCGTCTATCCAGTTGCGCTCGAGGGTGCTCTAAAGCTAAAAGAAATTTCATACATTCAAGCCGAGGGATACGCAGCGGGTGAATTAAAACACGGTCCGATTGCGCTCGTCGATGATAACTTCTTTGAGGTAGGGCTACTACTTGATAACTGGTTATTTGATAAGACGCTCAGTTCACTGTCTGAAGTAAATGCGCGCGGTGGACATATCTTTGCAATTACCAATAGTGCAAAGACGATTGATGCCGAGACAGTTCTACACGTTGATACAAAGCTGAAGTTACTTGCACCACTCGTCTTAAATGTTGCACAGCAATTATTCGCTTACTACATAGCAGTAGCTCGTGGCAACGATGTTGACCAACCACGCAATCTGGCTAAGAGTGTGACTGTAGAGTAGATATGAGTGTGAAGAAGATCTGTTTAATTACGTGCTACAATCAGCCGGATTATATACGCGCACGAACGCTTCGAGCAGCCCTTGGCTCGATGGATGAAGTTGAATTAATTGTTGTAAAAAATAAACACACTAATATTCTGAGATATCTGGAAGTATTTTACAGGGTGCTGGTCGTGCGTTTGAAATATCATCCAGATATTTATTTTCAAACCTTCAGAGCTTATGAATCATTTCCAATTCTAAGGCTAATTACGATTGGTAAGAAGTTTATCTTTGATGAGTTTATCAATCCTATTGAGCAAGTGGCCTACGAGAATCGTTATATTAAACCAGGTGGCTTACTAGCGACTATCGCACGCCTAGGCTATAAGTTCTGGCTATTCACCGTCAGTATGATCGTGACCGATACGCCATCACATGCGGCATATTCAGCCAAGTTAATGAAGCTACCAATTGATAAGTATATGCCTATCATTGTAAGTACTGATGAGCAGGTATTCAAAAAAACGAATATACCAAAAAAGGCGAAAGGCGATACATTTACGGTTTTTTACTATGGACTGTTCATGATGCCGCTCCAAGGCCTTGAGGTAATACTTGAAGCTATGCGTCTCGTAAAAGATCAGGATATAAAACTAGTTCTCATTGGCGGTAAACAATCAACACTTGAGAAAGTGACTAAGGCACAGGACGATGGTGCGAATATTGAATATAAGAAATATGTGCCATATGAGTCGCTACCAACCTACATGGAATCTGCCGATCTGTGTCTAGGTGGACCATTCGGTGGAACGGTCCAAGCTCAGTATGTCATTGGCGGTAAGACGTTTCAGTATCTTCATATGGGTCGTCCAGTTGTCGTTGGCTATAACGAAGAATCACATATCTGGACGGATAAAAAAGACGCACTCATCATCTACCAGGCAGACCCACAAGAGTTAGCAGATGCAATTATTTGGGCTAAGAATCATCCAATCGAACTACATAAAATTGGCCATGCTGGTCAAAAGCTGTACGATCAAAAACTTTCTAACAAGGAACTTGTAAAAGAACTACGAATGCTTCTTGCTGGCAAACGTCTGGCGTAGGTGCAAACTACTAGAAACAACAAAAATGATTAGCAGAAAAATTATGTAGAGTGCGCGGTCAAGCACACCTGCGGCAACGATCGAACTGAGTCCTATGTGATGAAGTGACTGCGAGAAGATAAGGAATGCTTCACGGATACCGATACCACCTGGAGTGAGAGAAACAAACAGGGATAGATTCGCGCTGGCTGTGTAGGCAATAGTCTGTGCGATAGTGAAGTGCGCTGATGGATCAATGGCACGAAGTTCGCTCGTATAGATAATGATCATGCATATAATTTGTACGAGAGTCATAACAAAAACGAGCAATACAAATTTACTGAGTGTTGCTAGTTTTAATAAACGAGTTCCCATAACACCAAGGATGACGGCGAAGATGAGGCCAATGACTGTTAGCCACCATAGAGTATTAATAAAAAGTAGCGAGATATTAATAACTGCAAATGCTGCGTAGTAAAAGAGCATTGTATAGGCGTAGTCACGAATACGCAGTCCTATCTTTGTCTTTAAGTATACTGCTCGTACACCTGGTCCACTTTGAAGCGGCCCGAAGAAATTTACGACACTTGAGTACATTGTAAGTAATAGTCCACTTTTCGCTGGTAGTGACTTTCCTCGTAGTTTGATAGCTGCATACATAATGGCAAAGTTTGTCAGGATAACACCAAAGTACAGAATAAAAATAAGAATGCCAACTAACGGGTTTATATTAAGTACTGTCATAATGACCGAGGGATGCATAGCAATGTAGTATCCGAACAAGAATAAGAACGCGAGGATGAGGACTATCCCAATAATCTGTTTGTGGGTAGCAAAAAAACGCGCGATTGGCGAGCTCTTTAGTGACTCAATGTACGCACGCTGTTTTTGAAATCGTCTTGTATCCATAGGGTTACTTTTGTTTGTATTGAATCTCTTTAATACGTTCAAGCTCGTCTTCCGTCAGAGTTCGATTAATCCGAAGCAGGTCTGATATACCAAGAAGTGCAAATGAAAGTAATGCTCCGACGAGCATTGACGAGCCAAAAATAAGAGACTGAATGTGGCCTCGAGAATCACCTTGAATAACATGAACGAAGTAGAAAATAAACGGAATGAGCGCAGCGACCAAGAAGATTACACCGAGTATATTGAACAGAATATACGGCTTGAACATTAGGTAACTACGGATAATCGCTTCGCTAGATTTAAGCATGTGTTGCCAAATATTTTTAAATAAGCGGGATTCACGAGTCTTGGGGTTTGTCTCAATTTGAATACTAGCAATAGCGAGGCGCTTATTACCAGCCTGAATGATAGTCTCCATGCAATAACTAAATGACGTAATGATATTAATGCGCATGAGCGCATATCGTGAGTAAGCACGAAAACCACTGGCCGCATCAGGTACATTAGTACCAGCTGCCATATTAACAATCCAGCTGCCGAAACGTTGCATTAGTTTTTTGAATGGTGAAAAGTGCGCAACCGTAGCAGTCTGGCGATCACCAATTACGATCTCTGCGTGTCCGGCAATAATCGGTTGTACCAAATCTCCAATGCGCTCCTGTGGGTATTGATTATCGCCATCTGTATTAACGACAATATCAGCACCATGTCTTAGGGCGTAATCAACACCATCGCGAAATGACCGAGCAAGACCCATATTACGGCTATGAAAAACGAAATGCTTCACGCCAAGTGACTGAGCGACTTCGATAGTTTTATCCGAGGACCCATCATCAATAATGAGAATTTCAATTTCATCAACATTCTTAATTTTCTTAGGAATTGATTTTAAAACTAAAGGCAGCGTAGCTTCTTCGTTTAGGCAGGGTACTTGAACGAAAACTTTCATTAGCGACCCACGCCCACATATGTGAGGCCAGCTGCGCGAATGGCATCGGGCGAGAAACTATTCATACAATCGACGAAGATCTTACCACTCATGAGATCAGCATAATGTGATGGTGAGAGTGAGGTGAATTCAGGCCAATCGGTTGCAATAAAGACGGCATCTGCATTCTGGATAGCTTCGGTTAAATCGTTTATAACTGTTATGTCATCAGCAAGTGCATCGAGAGTCTGCCTGTCTTGCATCGCAACTGGATCATGAACCTTAACTTTCGCACCCGCATGTTCAACGAGTAAGTTGGCGATTTTTATAGATGGAGAACGCCTAGTATCGCTGGTACCTGCCTTGTAGGCAAGACCAAGCACGGTCACATTCTTGCCAGTGAGTGGACCGTTCTCGTGATCAATAACTTTTTCAACAATGTAGCTAGGCATTGATTCATTTTCCTGGGTAACTGCATGCAGGATATCAATTTCGACACCATATTCGATACCAGAGCTAATGAGACCACTGACGTCTTTAGGGAAACAGCCGCCACCAAAGCCACGACCAGCATTTAAAAATGATCTGCCAATGCGCGGATCTGCACCGACTGCATGCATCACTTCATTAATATCTGCATGAGTTGCATCAGCTAACTTCGCAATACTATTTGCAAAGGTAATTTTAGTTGCGAGGAATGCGTTTGCGGTGACTTTAATAAGTTCGGCGCTATTGACGCTGGTTGTGATATATTCGCCCTCTTTACTATCTCGTCCACTGGTTGAGATACCAGCACGGGCAGCAATATTACCTCGTTGACCAGTGACAAGCTTGTACAGATCGAGTACTTTATCGCTTGCGGTTTTATCGTTGCTTCCAACTACAATACGATCGAACCATAGGCTATCAATCAAGGCACTGCCTTCGCGTAGGAATTCAGGATTTGAAACGTAACTAACATTTGATCCACTGTCAGTTAGTAGTTTAATAATTTTTTCACCTGTTCCGACGGGTACAGTACTTTTCTGTACTAAGATCTTTGAACTTTCACCGATAGTATTAATGATTTTATCAACGACATCAAAAACATAGGTAAGGTTTGAACTGCCATCAGGATTGTCTGGTGTTCCGACGCAGGAGAAAATTACATCGGACTCTGCGAGTGCATCTTCATAGGATGTAGTGGGAATGAGCATGCCTGTCTTGATTGCGTTTTCAACAAGAGGGTCTAAGTTTGCTTCATAAAAGAATGATCGACCAGATTTTATGATATCAACGCGATTTTGATCAACTTCAAGAGCGTATACCTTGAAGCCGGCGTTTGCGAAGATTGTTGCCTGCGTGAGCCCCACATACCCCGCGCCTATAATAGTAATCACCATATTGATCTATTATAAAGCACCGTAGCGATTAGATGAAATAAAGAGTAAACTTGTCATTATCTTAGATTATAGATCTTATATGAAAATTACCTGAGAATTATATTCGTATGTCATTTTGAACAACGAACGGTGCAATAGCGTTTTTAACGCTCGTATTAAAGTCATCGAGTGGTTGGTACTGCCAGTACCAAATAGGCTGGCTACGTAGTAAGTAAGTTGCAGCACCTCCACCCTGAAGTGCCAGGAGTAGAACAATGACTGCAAAAATATTAAGGAACGTGGTGGCACGTTTCTTGAAAAGAAGTTGGAATAATCGACGATAGGCAAGGCCAATAAGAACGAAGAGAATAGGAAGAATAATGACAGAGTATCGGCCATTAACAGCGACAATCGTGCGATAGTGTAGAAATTCGGTGAAGTTAACATAGAATAATCCACCGACATAGATAACCATCATCGATATCAGAAGTAGTAATCGTTTATCAACGCGTAGTATTTTACGCCAGAAGACTAGACTAAGTATGGTGCCGATTCCACCAATAATCCACGCAGTGATGTATGGTATTGGCAGCGGCGAGTACTCAACAAAGTCATAATTAATAGTGAAATAGAGACGATATATCATATCTTTAATCCATGAAAAAGGATATATAGCGATTGCAGGATCATACGGAGGGTTTGTTAAGTGAACCTGTTGGTCGAGGTAGTAATTTCTGGCCCATGGTCCGTAGTTAAGACATTCAGATAAAGGATTTAGGTCGGCACAATCTGGTGCAAAACTATGATAGGTAACAAGGTTACCGCCGTATCTTCCAAGGAAAAGCCCACCTGAGATAACAAGCGCAACGATGAGCACAATTTGAGTTGATCGTTTAATAGTCTTAAAGGACGAGATGATGCTTTTAAGAATTTGTGACTTTTTATGACTAAATATCCAAAGAGCGAATAGGTATACAATTGCTCCGATAAAGATTGGAGCGAAGGCGTACTTGGTAAGGCTACCGATACAGCCAATCGCGATGAACCATATAAAGCTTGATGCCGGCAGTGTCTTGTTCTTTATGATCGATGTTGCACAGCTCAGGGCAAAACCTGCCAGTATTGGTACGAACAAGAAGATCATATTGTCATAGTTAATCGTGGCTGCCAGACTTGGAACAACGGGAACAATAACGAAAAGCAGAAGCGCCACATGAATGAGTGCTGCGGATATATTGAAGCGAGCCAGTAATCGACGAAAGAAGATAACGCCTCCAACAAATAATCCAATATTAATAAAGCGCATAAAGATGACTTGAGCAGGTAAATCGTGCACAAAAACCGCAAATAAACGATACGGAAAACTCATAAGATAGTGATACATATATGAGTCGTATCTTGTGATATCACCAAAGCCGGACGCACCAGCAGGCTCGGTCGGAATGAAAGGAAGCCATTGGTGTGAATAGACCTGAATGATACCGAAGTGATAGCTCTCGTCGAAGGCTTGTGGGTATTGAACGGTGAGTGCTAACCATACAGCCTGTATGATCAGCAACGCGACAATAGCGTAAAAGAACTTCTTAGAAGCTAGGACTTTATAGATTGTTTGGGCTATGTTTTGGATCATGATACTCCAAGCAGTATGGATATAAGTGCTGAAATTTCACTGATTATCACACTAAAAATTAACTAATCGTATTTTATTATAGCTGTCAAAATGTGAACTTGTCTAATTAGAGGCACAGGTTACGCCGTAAGGAGGGCTTAGTATCCTCTGTCGCTCTCGACCGAAAGGTGTTTGTTTGCTATTCTTCAAGGTATGATATCTCAGCAAAAACCAATGCTATCGTTAGTGATTCCTGTCTACAACGAACAAGCTGGTTTAAAGGCCTTTCATAACTCACTTGTTAAAGTAATCGAGAAGCTAACGGCTTCATACGAAATTATTTACTGTGACGATGGTAGTATCGATGAATCAAGAGCAGTTTTATCTGCTATCGCTGCCAAGAATGATAAGGTCAAGACAATTGTATTCTCACGTAATTTCGGTAAGGAAAGTGCGTTATCGGCTGGCATCACGCAGGCAACAGGCGAGGCTATCATAACAATTGACGGAGATGGACAGCACCCGGTTGAGTTAATTCCGGCATTTATTGATGCCTGGAATGCTGGCGCTAGGGTGGTTGTGGGCATTCGAAAAAGCTCTAAAAGCAATGCACTTAAGAAAATAGAATCAAAGCTTTTTTATAGTCTCTTTAACCAACTGTCGAGTCAGAAATTAATACCCGGATCAACTGATTTTAGGCTAATTGATCGATCAGTCCAGGCAGCATTTTTGAGTCTAGGCGAATCTAATCGAATTACACGCGGACTAATTGATTGGTTGGGATTTGAGCCAAGTTATATCAAGTTTGAACTTAATAGACGTCTGCAGGGAAAACCTGGTTATAGTCAGCGTAAGTTGTTGCAGCTTGCGATGAACAGTATTGTGTCACTCAGCCCACGGCCACTCTACATTCTAGGCTATTTGGGTATGATCGTGACGACTCTAGCGCTCGTACTAGGCCTAACGGTCATTGTTGAACAATTGATGTTCGGTGATCCACTGCACTGGCGCATTACTGGTACGGCAATGCTCGGTATAGTATTATTATTCTTCGTCGGAATTCTACTCATATCACAAGGAATAGTAGCGATTTATATTTCTCACATTCATACAGAAAGTAAGCACCGACCACTTTACGTTATTGATTATCTGTATTCAAAGCGAATTGGATAATCTGATGGCATCACAGCGTAAAAAGAGTCTGCGAAAGCAGATAAAGAAACCACTGACACGACTTGAGCGAGTGGTCCAACATTTACATAGTTTCAAATCACCATATGTTATCTTTTCCTCGATTGTACTGCTGCTCACAAGTGCGTGGTGGTCGATACTTGGTGCTACTTTACAAAGTAAAAATGCCGATCAGATTATTAATAGTTATTTGTTCCAGGACCCCCATATCTTTCAGGCTGCAGCATTTCCAAGCGCACATAGCTTCCTCCTTAAGTGGCCACTCTTTATTATTGAACGATTGATAGGTCATAGCGACATTGGCCTCATTATTATTACAGTGCTAGTTAGTCTCGCGACCGTTACTGGTCTGGCCTATATTTTGTATCGTATTGATCGTCGACCACAGGTATTTGGTACTGTCCTGCTCGCATTGGCTGGCGTGCTTCTTTTTATTCCGTCAGAACCATATGCGGGTGCGTTACTGCCTGTTAATTTTGCAATGCTAACAACTAGGAATATTGAATACTTGGTCTATATCCTTAGCCTAGTGTTGATTATTCGTACACAGAAGTTTAGAAGTTGGAGGTTTGTTGCCAGCGTACTACTGATGGCACTTCTGGTCAGCAGTGATAAGTTGTTTGTGTGGTTATCTCTTGGCGGTGCACTGATTATGGCTGCGCTGTATTTGATAACGCATCGAGGCCCACTGGTAAGATTAGCGGTTCGTTGGTTTGTTGTGACGGTTCTTGCAGCTGTACTTATGACTATTTTGTTGTGGGCGATCAACACCACAGGGATCACTCATATTGTAGGTGATCAGACGCCATATGGATTAGTCAGTAATCTAAAAGACTTTGGACTAGGATGTATCTTTGCTGTAATGGGGTTGCTGACGAATGCTGGTGCTAATCCAGTATTTGATATTGGTATCGCGAAGGATCTGCCAGCAATTTTCGTAAAACGCCTCGCATCACCAATTGTTATACCGTTTATTATTAATATAAGTTTATTCATTGGTAGTATTGTTGCGACCAGTCAATTGCTACGATCGAGCTTGCATACTATAGTTCAACCAAAGCGCCGCAAGAGGGTACCCGAGTTCAGTATTGCTGGTGCTCTGTCTATTACTTTGATTACCTCATCCGTTGCCGCAATTGGTTTCTTTATTTTTACAAATCATTACTATCCAGTCGATTCACGCTACCTAACGATTAGCTTGTTCGCGCTCAGCGTAACGATCGTGACCTATCGGCGTACTCGACCTATCCCTGCACCTGTTATTCATAGGAGGGTGACCGGCTTATTACTCCTGGGAATCGTGATAGGATCTATCTGGTCATTTAGCACATTCTTACAGCAGACAGCAACGAGTAGTGCTATTGATGCACGTAATACGAAAATTGTTGATGCAATGCAGGGCCACAAGACTCAGACTTTACTAGGTGACTATTGGCGAGTTGTTCCTATTGGTCAAATGAATAAGCAGAGTGTTGAACACGTCGTGCCAATGGCGGATTGCACGACTGTACGAACTGGACTGACGAGTGCAGCGTGGAGCCAAGACTTTGAGCACAAAAGCTTTACGTATTTATTGACACTTGAAAAGGGATCGACGGGTTATCCTGCGTGTTCCATTGATCAGATTGTAAAAACATATGGCCGCCCAAATGCGAGTACGCTTATTGCAGGGACAAACAGTAAGCCAATTGAGCTACTGCTGTATTTTGATAAGGGCGTTAATACAAATCGTGATGTCACAAGTCCGTCTAAGTCAGCCACCATTTTGCCTACGACAATTGAACAGGCGAAGTCAATCAGTCAGTGTGCGGATAACGAGATTGTTATGAACATTGTCGCTCATCAAGACGATGATTTATTGTTTATGAATCCCGATTTGCAACATCAGATAGATATGAAGCATTGTATTCGCACAGTCTACGTAACATCAGGCGATGCCGGCCAGAGCAGTCAGTATTGGCTTGGTCGTGAGCGTGCGTCCGAGGCCGCCTATGCGTATATGCTCGGAATAAATCAACAACCGGTTATATGGACTCAACGAACAGTGACGATTGGCCCTCACGAGTTTGTGACTGTCGTGAACCCTAAAGGCAATAGGCAAGTATCGCTCATTTTTATGCGGCTTCCTGATGGTAATCTGACAGGTCACGGATTTGGCAGTTCTGGCTTTGAGAGTCTTGCCCAGTTACTCTCGGGGAGAGTTCCTGAGCTGCAAGCCGTTGATGGGCAGTCATTTTATACAACAGATGACTTAACAAAGGCACTGACTGATCTTATGAATTTATATACCCCAACAATAATTAATACCCAGGCTGCAACGAACCTTGGCAAACAATTTAGTGACCACAGTGACCATATTAGCGTTGGACAGTTTGCTAATAAGGCCTATGATGGTTATGCAAACAAATCAAACATAACTCTGAACCACTATGTCGGCTATCCGATTCGTGGATATGCGGAGAATGTTTTTGGAGACGATCTCAGTCGCAAGACAAATGCATTCCTTGCGTATGCTACTTTTGATGGTGGCGTCTGCCAGTCACTGACTCTTTGTGAGGAGACACCAACCTATAATGCATACCTACATAGACAATACGCGCAGTAGTTTAGCGCTGATTATAGACAACGTTACGGATCTTGGTAATAAATAAACTCTTATCAAAACGCTTGGCTTTACGGCGGAGCGTACCAGGTAGAAAGGTACGAGTTTCGGCTTTCTTGATTGCACCTATGAGCGACTCAACAGTTTGTTCACTAAACATTACACCACTCTCGTTATCTACAATATCAACTGCCCCACCTTTTGCATAAGCAATGATGGGGCTACCTGCAGCCAGTGCCTCGACAGCAACGATACCAAAGTCTTCCTCGGACGGAAAAATATAGCCTTTGGCGTGGTTAAGGGCTTTCGCAACAGCATTATCAGATGCATCACCAGATCGATGCGTAAAGAATTTTACGGTTGGCCCTGCCATTTTTACCAATCGTTCATGCTCGCTACCGCTACCAAAAACATGCAGTGGAATACCAAGGTTGGTTGCTGCAGCTACCGCTAGGTCGATGCGCTTGTACGGCACTTGGCGTCCTAGGGCAACGTAGTAGTCTGCGCGCTCACGTGCTGGCTCGAAACGACTGACATCAACAGGCGGATGAATGACAGTCGATGAACGATTATAATATTTCTTGATTCGGTGTTGGGTTTCTGTACTATTGGCAACAAAAATGTCGACTTTTTGCGCCGCTTGATAGTCAAGCTTTTTTTGGTGAGGCATAAAAATAGGTATGAGGATACGAACGAGCCAATTCATTTTGCCAAAACCCGGGTCGCGGCGATATTCATCGTAGTGACTGTAGTAGTAACGAACTGGTGTATGACAATATGATATTAATACTTGTTCGGGTCTGGTTTTGCGTACGTGTTTTGATTCGGCGATAGTGCTTGCGAGAATAATGTCGTATTCACTAAGATCAAGCGATCGAAATGCCCAGACACGAAGTACAGGGAACCATTTGTGCAGACGTCTCAGCGGTTTTGGGAACTGTTGAATCCAGGTAGTACGAATATCAAGACCTTTAAATTCTGGTAAGTTCTCTGGGGTGTACACAGACGTGTAAATCGGTGCATCTGGAAATGCTTCGTGCATTGCGAGCACGACACGTTCAGCTCCGGCCATATTAGTTAACCAGTCAGCGACAATTGCGACTTTTGGAATGGACATTATTTAGCTCCACTACGCTTTAGAACGACAAGAATTGTTTTGAATAAAATCTTGATATCAAGCCAGAATGTCCAGTTCTGGGCATAGAATAATTCAAGCTCAATTCGCTCCTCGAAGGATAGTTCGTTTCTACCTGATACTTGCCATAGACCAGTAACGCCTGACTTAACGCTATGAAGTAGTGCGGTACGACCTTTGGCAAGGCCTGCTTCCTGAGGCAAGATGGGTCGAGGACCAACTAAACTGAGATCGCCTTTTAGAACGTTGAAAATTTGCGGTAGTTCATCAATCG
The DNA here is from genome assembly GCA_028286365.1 of Candidatus Saccharimonadota bacterium. Taxonomy (GTDB): domain Bacteria; phylum Patescibacteriota; class Saccharimonadia; order Saccharimonadales; family Saccharimonadaceae; genus UBA1547. The sequence continues at coordinate 196,617 of JAQBRR010000001.1, forward strand.
AGGTCGCACGAAGGAAGCGACCAAACCTGTTAACTCTTGGATCATCTGCGACCTTATGATTTTTCTCATATTCTTTGGCCAAATCTTCACGACCCATTGCGCGGTACTCGGCTGCATCGTCAACATTATTGGAGTCCCAACCACGCAGATGTGTCATTGAACGAAACTTATATAAATAGATTTGTTTTGAAAAGCGGGATAGACGTTCATTCTTGTATAGTACCGTTCCAGGATTGAGAATTTTTTGTAGAATGATGATAACAAGCAGAAATGGCGAGAGTATAACAACCAATATAAGGCTGACAATAAAATCAAAAATACGTTTAATAATCGCTCCCCATCCAACAAGAGGTGTTTGATAAATCGTGATCATTGGATAGCCCAGGAATACGTCGACAGTGTTCTTGCCAGAGTAAAATTCAGCTTCGCCCGGAATGAAACTATATTCGATGTGATGTGTCTGAGCAGCACTTAGGATTCGTTGATTGCGGTCGGCCGCATCATAAAGGTCAGTCTGAATAATTGTGTTGATACCGTTCATCTCGATATCACGTAGGGCTGCCTCAACCAGTGAATAGTGATGGACGTGAAGGTCATCTGGCATTAATTTTTTTGGTCCAGCAATAGCGACAATTTCGTATCCACTTTTCTTTGTGTCAGCCAAGTTAAGCGCGATATCGATAGTTGCACTGGACGCACCGATAATGAGTACACGCTTGACACCTTTGCCGTAGCGGAACATCAGGCTACGTACATAACGCAGTATCTCACGTTCTAGAACTATCAAGATGAACGAAGCGACAAGTGAATAGACAGCGACCAAGCGAGCAGGAAATATGTCTTGGTTGCTGACATATTGCCAGCCAATAACGAGCAGGATACCGATGAATGACCCGACGGCAATCTTAGCCCACTCAATGAGACGACGGTTGTAGGTACTAGGTTTGTAAAGACCAAGGATTGCAAAGATCAAGATCCAAAATGGTATGACGAGCAGAAATGCATAGAGATAGTCATAGGCATGAATGTTTGCGAGAAGTGGTCGAGGGTCATACCGTACACGAAGAACGTAGGCGAGGCTGAAGGCTGCAAGCAGGACAAAGGTGTCAATAATAATCAGGATGAGGCTATAGAATTTGCTATTTCGGCTTCGCATAACTTCCGTTATTATAACATTGTTAGTAGATTGTTATTGCGTCACTGATCATATCGAACATGGTCAAGAATCCTCGACGCACTATAGAATATGTCGACCGTGCTATGGTCGCTTGTCTCATCGATTTTATTGGGCTGACCGAATTGACTGAAAATGTCATCTTGTGAACAGACATTCGGCGCATTAGTGATTGAATTTGCATCAAGGAAAATTACTACGTTCTGGCTTGGCATAGCCTCTATATGAGCATAAGCGGCTCTATCGTAGAACAAACTATCCTTGACGAGGGTACTACCACTGCAGCCAAGAGGGAGTAATTGTTTTGAGTCTGGGTAAAGGTAAGAGGCCGGTATGGATGTATCTATACTTGCATAGCCGTACGTAAAACTATGGGCATTTAAATAATTTATGATGCTTACGACATGAGATTCACCCGGTAATTGATGGGTCGGTAAGATCGTTAGCGCGTGTCCAAGGAGGCAGATGTTAACAAAGAGACCTATAGCAATAAATCCTTTAGCGAGGTTACGTATTTGCCCAGTGAGATACGTTGAAAAAGATAGAAGTATAACTAACGGAACGATGAGCATAACCAAATAACGTGACGTGTCACCACCCTGCAGCGCCTGCCCACTGGCAAAATAAACTAACTCAATGACAACGACAAGTACTGCGATAAATATAATTGCGTGCGTTGATAGTTTTTTGCGAAATGCTACGTAAAGGGTTGAGATAATAGCTAGGCCAATTATCATAAGGTTAATCAGTTGACTCACTCGACCTGTGTCGTATGTCGCCGATACAAAGTGAACATTGGCGAGTAGCGTCTCTTTGGCGGCCTGTAGGGGATGGCTAAGTGTTAGAATGTATTGATTGAATGTACTGATGTTAGCGAATGTGATTGAAAGTAAATGATTAATAACGAGAGTTAGTAGTGTTGCAACGCAAAAGGCTACGATAAGACTACTTAGCAATTGAGCACCATTAATCAACCTGAATCTTTTTTGGAGTATCATCACAATCGCATAAATTAAAAGGCTCGCAGCCGTCATATAGATCTGCAAAGGATCTGCAAAGAATAAGACTGTAGCAAGTATGCTAATCCCAACGAGTAGCTTCGTAGAATATTCTTTCATAAAACGTAGGCCAAGAAGCAGTAGCCACACACCACCAACGACTTCAATATTGCGCGAATTACTAAATTGAATCCAAAAGAGCGACCCAGCAGCAGTCGCGACCCATAACATTGCGAGGTAAAAGAAGCTACTGATCTTTACATGAAGCACTGTTAAAATCTGACGTATTAGAAAGAAAAGACAAACATATGTAACGATGTTAATTATAATTGTCGTCACAATGAGAGCTATTTTGGGATCAACATGGAGCGCAGATAGTGGCATATACACAAAAAATATCTTAAGTATGTAATTAGTAGGTGCAGTGACGGACCCACCTATGAATCCATGTAGCCACTGAGATGCAAGAACTTGCTGGCCAAGTAGGTCATAGATAATTGGCTTAGTAAAAAACCGCAAGAAGGTCCACGCGGTAATAATGCTACTCCCCAAGATGAGAGTTAAGAAACTCGCATGTACTCTAATCCACTGCATTACGGTTAGTATATCATCGGCTTTGGGGTAAAATGAATGCAGATGAAAAAGATCGATACAGTATATCTCTTTATCCTACTCGTTATCTTTGGCGGGATTGTTCTCCAGGCACCCATTAGCGTCGGTCTCGGTACGGTTCTCCCTCACTACGACCTATTGATTAAATCATGGGCCGAGATTCTCATGCTAGTTGCAGCGATCCTTGCGGTGATTATTCTTAAGCGCACGCATCGGTTAGCTATTTTGAAAGAGCCACTGATGATTGGCATCGGTATTTACGTGGCAATCTATGCGCTTTCGTTAGTGTTGTTTGGCGGTGAAATATCATCGGTCGCAGCGGGTCTGGCAATTGATTTACGCTACATTTTATTCTTTGTACTTGTCTATATTGCACTGCGCCTATTTCCTCATTACAGACTCTGGTTTATAAAGATTGGCATTGCCGGTGCGCTTGTTGTGATGATTTTCGCATTGCTACAAGTCTTTGTCCTACCTGCGGACATATTGAAATATATTGGCTATAACACTAATACAATTGCGCCGTATCTGACGGTTGATCAGAATCATGATTTTATTCGCATCAATAGCACACTTCGTGGTCCCAACCCATTGGGCGCTTATGCGGGGATTGTCATTGCTTTATTATTGGCATTTTGGCTTCGCGCTAAACATGCGATGTTCAAAATTCCGTTGTTGCCGGCCTTGGTGCTGTTGATTGGTGGTTTGGTTGCACTTTGGGTAAGCTACTCCAGGAGTGCATTAATTGGTGCTGCGCTCGCTGTGGTCATTGTTCTTGCTGTATCACTGTCTCGAAAGCTGAATCGACGTGCCTGGATTATTGGTGCAGTTATTATTTTCGCGGTGATTGGGGGTCTATTTGCTGCGACTAATAGTACCTTTGTCTCGAACGTATTCCTACACGAAAACCCTCTAACAGGTAGTAGTACCAATTCAAACCAAGGACATATTAGCTCCTTGCAGGATGGTATTTTGCGGTTTGTTGTTCAGCCATTCGGGGCAGGGGTCGGCAGCACGGGATCGGCGTCACTACATACTAATGCGCCGCTTATCATTGAGAATCAGTATCTGTTTACGGCACATGAGGCAGGTTGGCTGGGGCTTGCGTTCTTCTTGATGATCTTTATTGGAATTATGAGTCGTCTGTGGCAACGTCGGTCTGATTGGCTGGCACTTGGCGTATTTGCAAGCGGCATCGGACTTGCGGCTATTGGGTTACTTCTACCTGTATGGGTCGATGATACGGTTGCAATTGTATGGTGGGGGCTAGCAGCAATCGCAATAGGTGGTAGGCATGAGTGATCAGCGCTCGACGAAACGACAACGAGAATTACTTAACTTTGTTGATGGATTTATTCAAGGACATGGCTACGGTCCTAGTTATCGTGAAATTATGCGAGCACTCGGTTATAAATCTGTCTCAACCGTTGCGATTCATATTGATGGCCTGATTACCAAGGGCTATGTGCGCAAACGCGACAATTCAGCTAGGTCACTCGAAGTTATTACGACCCATCTCGATGATGCACCTGTTCATAAAGCAGCTACGGCAACACAGGAGAAGTGGATTATCAATGCAATCACTGAACGGTTTGATAGTTTAGAGCAGCAGCATAATGGTTCGGTACTCGACGAACTATACGTTTTGATTGGTGCCCTTAAGATCCTCGGACTCGATGATGCTCATCTGGCTATGAAGGCACGACTGAGTAATTTTATAACCAGATAGCCCCAGGCTAAGCACGAGACCTGCAGGCAGCGTTATAAGAGATTATTGGCGATTATTGTGAAACTAAGAATTAGCTGAGCAAAGGTCCGTCCTCTGCAAAGTGGAATAGGCGAATATTACATCAGATGCTTGTTGACTTAAGCGATATAGGAGTAGTACGATATCAACAGAGCGTAAGCAAAAACACACATAATTTAAAAAATAAAAGTTCAAGTAAAATCGTACTCAGTGTATTTTGTACCATCCACCACCGCTTATGTATAAAAACTTACCAAATTAAAGACATTGATGTCTTTGAAGCTCGTCACAGTTTGACGGCCACTTTTCGGTAAAACAAACAGAAAGAAATAAACCTTATGGATGGTACAACGGCTGATCGCCTGGGATTAACTCCTCCAGCGCCACGACCTTCAACACCTGCAAGCGGCCTTATGCTGAGCATTGATCATACAATGTCTGCCCCAGAGCCGCAGCCTGTTGTCGTACCCGCGCCACTGCCGCCTCCTTTACCACCGCCTGTATCTGTTCAACCACCCGTGCCGCAATTTTCTCAACTGACACCGGTTTACGTACCGGGGCCGACAAATACGTTAGCCGACATACCTCAGCCAGCTGTTAAGGGCATTGAATTTGTTCAAGCACCAACCCCGATATCTCCTCCACCTCTTCCTGTCGTTGCTCCTGCTGTACCTGAGCCTGTGATTCCTATGCCACCAGTACCGGTTGTATCGCCATCTCCATCACAATTGATTCAGCCAATTTTACCGCCAGCTGTGCCACCGCCAACATTACCCCCAGTATCGGTTGCCGCAACTCCTTCATCAGATACTTTGCTATCATCTGGGCAAAATATTGGATCTATGTCGGGGGCTACGAATTATTCCGCTATAGAAAATCAATTAGAGGACTTAGACTTGGATCAAGTTGTTGGTGCTGTACCGCCAACACCTAGTCTTGCGACACCGGCATCTGTATATGTGCCAACTATGGCACCCGTGCCAGTTTCACCTATACCTGCACCAGTGACGCCAACAACAACAGTCGCTGCAGACGTAGAACCAGCCACAGTTACTCGCCAAGACCCTGGAAAAAGTTATTTTGAGAATGCCTATCAGGCAGTCGCTGCTGCGCCTGCAACCTCGTCTAAGCCTCATCTAAGCCTTAATCCTGCGCTTATCCGCCGTGTAGGAATCATCGCTGGAATTGTTATAGTACTTGGCGTTGGAGGTTACTTTGGCGTTAACGCAATTCTTGGCAAGCAACAAGCAAAGACAACGCAGCCAACGAGCGCAACCTCACAGACAAGTACATCAGCCTCTAGTTCTAGTGCGTCCAGTGCGGACAGCAGTACTTCGAGTGGAACTAGCACGACCACAACAACTGATCCATCGACGACAACGAGTAGCGCTCCAGCAACTACCGCTCCTGCTACGACGACTACCGATACACCTGCTGTGACGACGCCAGCCACAACACCAGCTACCACGACAACTACGACTCCAGCTGACACCGTGCCGACCGTCGCAAACACAGGTATTCAATAAACAGGAAAAAAGCATATGGAAGGAACACTCGACAATCGATTGACACCAGGGCGACCATCGTTTCGACCAATCATGCCTTCACGCAGTAGCAATGTTCAGCCTAAAGATGTTGATAAGACCACTAATAAAGAGGTAATAGTCGAATCAGTTGAGCCGCGCCAGCGATTTTCACAGTTAACTCCTATATACGCGCCTAGTACAGCAGGCAGCTCTCTACCGACTAAATCGATACGACGAATGGGTATAGAATTTATAAAGACTCAAAAGAATACTCCGAAACGACCCATAGTACAACTTGCTACGGATAAGATAGATTTTGTCGAGGCCAACCTGGATACGATAGACCTCGATTTGACTATTGAAGTTGGGCAGCCTTTGACACCGTTTGGCGTGCAAGAATCACGTTCATCAAAAGGTTTGGATACAAATTTCATTGAGCAGTATTTTCAGCAGCAGCCAACCGTACGACACAAACAACGTAGTCTTAAGAAGTCCGCTCACCATATACACATACGACCACGACACGTTGTTCGATTACTGGTTATTTTACTCATCGTGAGCGTCATTAGCCTGTGGGTATATGACAATAACGGCGTATCGTATCGACAGGCACATGCAGTTTCGTCGCAAGCACCTGTTGTAGCTCCATCTATTTCTGCAAACAATAGCGTTATCGATAACACCAACTACATTCCTAAAACACTGACGATAACGAAACTCGGAATCAATGCATCAATAGAGTCTGTTGCAACGACGACAAGTGGGGCAATGGGCGTACCGAGTAATATATGGAACGCAGCATGGTACAACAAGAGCGCTAAACCAGGTCAACCCGGTGCCGTCTTTGTAGACGGACATTCGAGCAGTACTGATGGTGTGCTTTTTGGAAAGCTCAATACGTTAGCCAAGGGTGACATTATTAATGTCACAAGAAATGATGACATCGTTATTAACTATAAGGTAGTGTCTATTAACGTCGTCAATCGTAATGACGTCAACATGTCATCTATGTTAAAGCCATATGGATCAGCTAAGAATGGGCTCAATATTCTCTCTTGTGAGGGTAAGTGGATTCCATCAGAAGAAACATTAGAAAATAGGGTGTTGGTATATGCTGTACAAATATAAGAAAAAGAGGCTTGACAACAGCTGAGCTTAAGCAGTACGATACAACCATAACATCTAAAACAAACAACTAAAGGAAATCAAAAAAATGATCAAGAAGGCTCACACGTTACGCCGAGTTGCAGGGACCTTTGTATTTATCGCAGCAATTGTAGTATCACAATTCAGTGGTGTTCAGTTTGCACACGCAGTTAGCACCGATGTGTGGACAGGTACTGCAGGGGACAATAATTTGGCTACTGCTAATAACTGGGCTGGTAACGCCGTTCCAGTCTCAGGCGATACTCTTAGCTTCTCAGCAATAAGTGGTGGAGCAACGAAGACTCTGACAAATAATCTTGGCGCTGGTGTATCTCTTGCTGGAATTATTATAAATGGTGGTGCTACTGCCAGCATTACGTCATACACAATTAACACCCTTAAGTTTGCAACTGGTGCAACGATTGTTTCAACAGGAACCGACACGACTTTGACAGTGAGCGGTGCAGTCACTTCAGCTGGTAGTCTCAGTATCTCTGATGTTACGGGCGGTGCTCTGACATTCTCTAGTACGATTAATACAGTAGGCGACTTCACAGTTGACGGTACCAACATTACCTTGGCTGGTACAGTAACTATTGGCGGAAACGGACTATTGACGGGCGAATATGTTAACGGTAAATCATTCAGTATTGGTGGTGCGCTCAATGTTACAGGTAACCTGACTATTGCAGGAATAAATGTTAATGTCACTAATACGGTAACGGTTACAGGAAACCTAACTGTTACACTTGGTCTCTACAATTCAGAAGTTTATACAGTAGGGGGCACGCTAACCCTTGGAACAGCTAGCTTCTACGGAACTATTTATCTCGCGAACGGTAGTGCTATAACGGGGATTGCAACAGTTGTTAACGGAACATTTAACCAAACAGCAGCCGCAGCCATTACGCTCGGTGGGCTTGTCGTAGACAACGGTGCATCTGCACAGCTATCCACTGCACCATCGTACCCAATGACATTTGGTAGTGGAGCAAGTACTGCGTATCCATCACTTGTGTACAACACGTATACTTACAACTCTCAAACGCAAACTTCTGTGTACGAAAACTTGGCAATTAGTAGTGCTGTAACACTTCTTAATAACCTGAGCGTTAGTGCGAGTGGTGATGCAACCTCTGGATCTGTGAGCTTTACAGGGGCAATTACTTACAACGGATTCACAATTTCTAAGAGCCTAGGATCATCAGGTAAGTTGCTGGTCGGTGGTACTGAGATTAAGAATGCTGCAATTGCCACTACCTACACAGGTAACTTGCCACAAACGAACTTCAGCGTCGCTGAAAGTGAAACTGCCACTCTTACGGGTACTCGTGGTCAAGCGCAAGTCTACACAGGAGGAATTCTAAAAGGAACTGGGACGCTTGCTAGCAGTCTATATGTTTCATACGGTGGAACAGTTAGTCCTGGAAACAGCCCTGGTACACTAACAGTACTTCAAACTCTAAGCATGAACGCTGGATCTATCTACCAAGCAGAACTACTCAACGCCGCTAGCTACGACCAGCTACAAGTTGGTGCGCAGTACACTGGGTCGGGTCATGCAGTTAGCCTTGGCTTTACTACTAGCCTTCCTACCCTAAATCTTGTCCTATATCCTGGATACTCTATCAAGAAGGGTGATGCATTCACGATCATTGACAACAAGAGCACAACTGCTGTCAGTGGTACGTTCGCAGGACTTGCTGAAGGTACACAGTTCGTCGTCGGTGGTATAACATTCAACATTACCTATGTTGGTGGTGACGGTAACGACGTGATCGTCACAGCCCTCAGTGCTGGTACAGATCCAAAGGGTCCTAACACAAGTGTTGCCGAGACTATCATGGCTAACCCTGCAACTATCCTTGTCCTTGGTATTGCAACTGCTGGATTCCTTGGCTTCATCGCCACTCGCCGCCGCGCAAACCGATAAATAAAAACATTAACAATTGGATAAAAACGAGCGAAGCTACCATAGCTTCGCTCGTTACAAATCGAAAATAAATAAAAAAGATGCAAGATATAATTCCCAACAATCGTCGTTCACGCGGCAATATCAAGCCAGTTGATCGACAACAGCCTATTCACCTACACTCCGACAGGGACTATCGTACGGTGTATATTGAGCGTTCTCGGATTATCAATATACAGACTACCCAGTCAATGCCACCTACGGTTGTCACAGAACAGGTGAGTATTACGGTTGAGACACCAGTAGAAGCAGTGCAGGAAGCACCAGTTGCACTACAGTCAGTTATGTCGACACCATCAGAGATACAGGCAGCTATGATTCGTGAGCTATCTGCGGAGCAAAAAGTTCACGCTATGGCGCATGCACTTGAAAAGGTACGACATGAACTCGATCGGGAGCAGCGTAAAAAATCATTCCTCAAACGTCTCAGTCTGTCGCTAACAGCAATTGTTCTTCTTCTTTCAACGGGCTATGTGGGCATTAATACGTGGCTGACGAATAACCAAGTAAAGGCACAATCTGCAACTGAGAGTGCGGCAATTGCAAGTGTTGCGACCGGTGCTAATACATCAAATATCGATACAAAGGCAGTTGAGGGGACCGACAAAACTCCACTTCCTAAGAATGCAGTTACTGCCTATCAAGCCGCACCAGACTTACCCAAGACACTCACCATTAGTAAGATTAAGGTAAACGCCCGAGTACTACAAATGGGACTTAACAAAGATAATACTATCCAGGCGCCAATCAATATATTCGATGCTGGTTGGTACACCGGAAGCGTTAAGCCGGGCGAGATTGGCGCAGTTTTAATCGATGGTCACTCGTCGGCAGATCATCAGGCACTATTCGGTAATCTCGATAAGCTTGTCGTTGGTGACCAGATTCAACTAACCAAGGGCGATGGTACGAAGCTCACTTACAAGGTAGTCCACACTGAAATCGATGATAAGGATAAAGTTAACATGCATTCATTGCTCTTGCCATACGGTAAGGCAGTACGGGCGCTTAATATCATCACATGTGCTGGTGACTGGATACCTTCACAGGATACGTTGACCAAGCGCGTGCTTGTCTATACAGAACAAATCTAGCATCCAGTTTGCATTGACTGACCGACCGAGGTAAGGGTATAATACGGTTTGTATTCCGACGTAGCTCAATGGTGGAGCAAGAAGCTGTTAACTTCGAGGTTGCTGGTTCGAGTCCAGCCGTCGGAGCCAAAATGATTATGCTTAAAGACTTCTTATAGAAGTCTTTTTGTTATATCATAAACATATTATGGAAGAAAAAAATAACATAGAACTACTAGAGTCACCCAAGAAAAAGAGAAATTATAAAGCTCTAAAAATATTTTCCCTTATTGTTTTGTTGCTTATTGCTGTAGCCGGCGTAGGCTATTCTGTTTACTCGTGGCAACAAGACAATAACTTACGATCAACTATCAAGGATAGGGACGTTCAGATTCACGCACTAGATAAGAAAATCAGCTCTTTAGAATCGCAACCCTCTTCTTTACTAATACAAGCAACACTTCCTAATGGCAAAGTCGCTAGTTTCCCAGATACTGACAGCAATAGAAATATTCTCTGGTGGGCTAGTGGTTCTAGTGCCGATGAACTCTCGAGTAAGTACATATTTATATCTGATAAGCTTTATCAGCAATATATGGCCGAGCTTGATGACACTATTAAGGTGACTTACTGTGGTACTAACAATGACTTAAAGGCATTGCAGTCTGATCTCGTCTTTGGGCTACTGAATACTGACAATAAACAAATCACTCATCCGCAAAACGGTAATTGTCTTCAAGCGGTAGCTTCGAATGATAATGCCGATTTGACGACACGAGCATCTGCACAGAAAGTCTTATCAGAAATTAATAATGACATGCAGGCATTCATAGCATCAGTATCAATTAAATAATTAATTTTACGAAGTACGTCCACTAGTGGGAGCCATGAAAAAAGCTGAAATCCTTATGGATCTCAGCTTTTTTCTATGTCTTTGATTGTTTGGTTCGGACCAGCAACTCGCCAGCCTGCTGGCGATAAGTTGCTGGCGGCGCAGTGAATGAAGCGAAAGAAAGCACGAAGTATTTTCTTGAGCGAATGAACGAAGGAGGCAAAGCCGATGTCCAGCCGTCGGAGCCAAGCATAGGCACTTTCTGAAAGGAAAGTGTTTTTATTTGGTGTGATTTAGGCATGTTGACCACAAAGATCTTGAATTCGTGAAAATGCTAATTGTGCGTTTCGTAAGATACTCTCGATAGTGAGCGTATACTAGTTGTATGAACAACTTCTTACAACATACGCTGCTCGGCGTACCGATCTATACATGGATCTTGCAGCTATTATATGTTGCTGTTGCCCTATTGATACTATTTGCCTTTGCGACCGTGCATAAAAGAACAACTCTGGAGATCGCACTATTTGTAGCTGTTGTTATTGTTGTAGATGTTATTTGGCGACTCGCCATTAAGTGAAAGAATTTATCATCTCAGTGACCAGATAAGTTTCTTGATAAAGCTAACGTACTAACTAGCACTTTACAAGCTAGCACTTCTCTACTATTATAGGGAGTATACATATGCTATACAAAATATAGTATTAACGAAATAGGTAAAGAAATGACAACACAACAAAACTCGTCAGTACTATTTGGACTCGATACATTCGGAGACGTACCGGTTGACGACAATAAAAATCTTATGACCTACGGGGGTGCAATCAGGCAGGTTGTTAAGGAAGCAGTTCTTGCCGACAAGCTTGGTATTGATGCGATTGCACTTGGCGAACATCATCGAATGGAGTATGCAATATCTAGCCCCGAGACCGTATTAGCAGGAATCGCTACGCAGACTAAACGCATTAAACTTGCATCAGGTGTAACTGTACTTAGTTCGGATGATCCTGTTCGAGTCTTTGAACGATTCTCGACACTTGATGCACTGTCTAACGGTCGTGCGCAAGTTATTCTCGGGAGAGGTTCGTTTACTGAATCATTCCCGCTGTTTGGCTATGACCTTCGTGATTATGAGGAACTATTTGAAGAGAAAGTTGAACTTTTCGCAGAGCTTCTTAATGAGAAACCGGTTTCTTGGACAGGGACAGTACGGGCTGCGCTTGATAATGCTGATGTGTTCCCGAAGACAGATTCAGGACGAATCGAGACGATGATTGGCGTAGGCGGATCGCCACAATCGGTCGTTCGAGCAGCCCGCTACAATTTTCCATTAATGCTCGCAATAATTGGCGGCTCGCCAGATCGTTTTGTACCATACGTTGATCTGTATCATCAGGCGACCAAAGAATTTGGGACAACGGCTTATCCGATTGGGATGCATTCACCTGGCTTTATTGCTGACAGTGACGAAGAGGCAAGACGTACCGCGTGGCCACCTTACAAAAAGAGTCATGATCGAATTGGAAAAACACGAGGGTGGCCACCGCTAACTCGTGAGCAGTTCAACTACGAAATTGATAACGGCTCACTTTATATCGGATCACCCGAGACGGTTGCTAAAAAAATAGCACGCTCAATTAAAGTCCTCGGTGTTGGTCGATTCGATTTAGTCTATGGCCAGGGTCCGCTCGCAGCAAGTGCACGATTACACATGATTGAACTGTACGGTACAAAGGTTATTCCAATGGTGAGGGAACTCCTCGCAAAGAAGAAATAAATGACTTCACAAGTAAAAACAATTGGCATCCTTGGAGCAGGCAAAGTAGGTATTGTCCTCGCTCAACTAGCACTCAAAGCAGGCTATAACGTTACTATAGCTGGTTCCGGTAATCCTAAGAAAATTGCTTTGACTGTAAAGATTTTAACACCAGGCGCGATCGCGAAGACGGCCGAAGAGGTCGCGCGTGAGTCCGACATTGTTATCCTCGCATTACCACTTGGCAAGCATCAGAACATTCCTAAAGATGAGCTAGGAGGTAAGCTGGTTATCGATGCAATGAATTATTGGTGGGAAGTCGACGGTATTCGCGACGACCTGACCGATCCACGAACGTCATCAAGTGAAATAGTTCAGGCATTTTTGCCAAACTCTCACATTGTTAAGGCACTCAACCATATGGGATATCACAATCTATATGACGAGACAAAGCCGGAAGGTTCAGAACATAGAAAAGCCATTGCTGTAGCTGGAGATAAAGAATCAGATATCAAAGTCGTATCAAAAATAGTAAGTGACTTTGGTTTTGATCCAGTCGTTATTGGGCCACTATCAAGTGGTATTCGCCTCGAACCTGGCAGTGATGCATTTGGAGCGAATGTTGAAGCCGATGCACTTCGAGAGCTTATCCAGAACTTTCCAAAAACGAAACGAGGTAGAGAAGTAGAGGCTACCCGGAATAGCGTCATAGAGGCACAGCATTCACTAAGACCCATAGCTTATAATAGAAGTATGAACTATCGAAAATTTGGTAAAACGAACAAGACTGTATCAGAAATCGGGTTAGGTACTTGGCAGCTAGGCGGATCGTGGGGTGATGTATCCGACGAGGAAGCAATTGATATTTTGCATACGGCGGCAGACAATGGTGTCACGTTTTTCGATACTGCCGATGTATATGGTGATGGGAAAAGTGAACGATTAATCGCGCAGTTTATGAAAAGTCGAAAAGCTAAAGACATCTTTATTGCAACCAAGATTGGACGATTTAGTGATCCAGGTTGGCCAGATAATTTTACACTCGATGCCATGCGCATGCATGTGCAAGCATCACTGAAGCGTCTGGAGGTTGACGTACTCGATCTCGTTCAGCTGCATTGTATTCCAACCGATGTACTGAGGGATGGCGCAGTATTTGAACACCTTCGCACTTTGAAAAATGAAGGTCTCATTAAGGAGTTTGGTGTCAGTGTCGAAACAATGGAAGAAGCACTGATATGTCTAGAGCATGAGGACGTCGCGTCATTGCAGGTAATTTTCAATATTTTCAGACAAAAGGCAATACACACAATCTTTGATGAGGCGCTAAAAAAAGACACAGCAATTATTGTTCGCCTTCCACTTGCGAGTGGATTACTCTCAGGCAAGATGACCAAGACAACGCATTTTGATGCTACCGACCATCGTAACTTTAATCGAAACGGCGAGTCATTTAATGTTGGTGAAACATTTGCAGGACTACCATATGAAAAAGGTGTTGAGTTAGCCGATGAGTTAAAACACTTGGTGCCTGAAGGTATGACAATGGCACAGATGGCACTTCGGTGGATCTTGGACTTCCCGGCAGTTAGTACAGTTATTCCAGGTGCTAGTAGCGCCACGCAGATTGAATCGAACGTATCGACAAGCTCGCTTAAACCATTGAGCAAAGAACTACATCAGAAGTTGACTGATTTTTATGAGCAACAAGTGCAAATGAATATTAGGGGTCCGTACTAAACAAGACTCAGTAGTTTAGAAAACTCTGCAAGAGTTTGTTTGATAGTAGGTAATGCTGGATGGTTAGATTTTGGCCATACAACCGAAGGACTGTAAATCTCGGTAATATGACAATAGTGAATTAAATTTGGTCCGACTAATATATCAACATCGATGATTGTCGCTTGGCCAACTTGATCGAATGTTGCTTGAATATTTGAGGGAATAATCTCGTGGTTTATAAAGTGAATATCACGGACGAAGTTTACATCTGCGTCTTTGAAAGTTTTGCCCATTGAATCACCACCTAGGATCTTCTGATGAATCACAGCAAACGTATTCACATTTGACTGATCAAACGTGACGAGCGACAATTCCAAAACTTTATGATTTTGCTTGGTGATTGTCTGTATGATTCTATGTTTAAAGTCTTGAAAAACAATCACTAGTTTAGTCGGTCCGAATTGTTGTTCCAGGATGTCACTCGATAGCATAATAGTTTAGAGTATGTCACATAAATGATGCTTTTTCTAAATAGCCTTGCATAATTGAAGAGTCTTTCCCATACTATACAGCGATATGCAGGATAATTCTAAACCAGCGCTATATAAAGAAATGCTTTTCACAGCTGACGTAGTTGATGCACGTATTAACGAAATGGCTGCTGATATTATCAAGATGTACAGCTCAGCAAATACGGTCTTTGTAAGTTTGTTAAATGGCGCCCAACCATTTAGTTCAAAGCTAATGCGAGCGATTCAGCTAGAAGATTCTTACTTTCATCCAAACGTTCAATCGATGATCGTCAGTCGCTATGGCCCCAACCGTGAGCCAGGACCACTCACACTCGTCACTGACGTTCCACCAAGTTATAGGAATCTGAAAGGCAAACGTGTTGTATTACTCGATGATCTGATTGATGAGGGTGACACGCTAGATTTTGCAAAAGCGCATTTACTAAACTATGGTGCCGAACAAGTTGATAGTATTGTCCTGGTGAAGAAACATAAGGACACACCAATCAAAGAGGGCATTGTGCTATTTGGTTTTGAAGCACCAAATGTTTGGTTAACTGGTATGGGCATGGACGACGAGCGATTAGGCTCCGAAGGTAACCGTTGGGCCGGCTGGATTGCGGTCGCAAACAGCTAGTTAGTTTGATTCTTTCTAATATGCGTAGATGCTAAGTGACCATGCTCAGTGTAGATGAGTGTGTAGTCGATTTTTATATGATACGTTTTCTCTAAATCAGTCAGTATAGTTACAATCTCATTAGCCTTTTCATTATTTCTCATGCCGATTGCAAGTGTTACTGAACTAAGTAATATATCAAGGTCTTGCCAGCGATAGGTGAAAGTCCGAACAACGTCTGATCCCAGCAGTAGGGTAAAGGAAGCATCTGGAAACATGGTCTTTAATTCTGGAAGCGTATCTTTGGTCGTAAATTGTTCTGATGATAGTCTTACGACTGACAGCTTTGGTATGGTATGAATTGCCTGCTTTAAAGTCGTGATACGATGACTAATGTCTGATACTGAACTTTTTTCTCGTGGGCGTCGTTCGGGCAAGAAGACAACTTCATCTAGATTCCGGTTTTTAATGGCTTCGAGTGCAAACGAAATATGCCCCTTATGGACGGGGTCGAATGTACCGGAATAGATGCCAATATGTCGCTTCACTCCTCTTACTATATCGTACATGGCAAAACGGACTACAATAGATATATAAGGAGGGATACAAAATGCCAAAATATATGATTTTACATAATGCACCTGAACCTGCTAGTGAGCTCATAGCGCGGACAAAGCCGGAGGATCAACAGGCTGCAATGGAGGCGTGGATAGCCTGGAAGGAAGAGGCTGATAAGAAGGTCAAGTTTGAATTTGGTATGCCTCTTCAGGCTGTCGGGCGAGTGACTCCTGAGGGAGTTACCGAGAGTGATAGTCAGGCATCCGGCTACTCGATGATCGAAGCTGATTCAAGCGAGACAGTCATTGATGTACTTCGTAACCATCCACATCTCGCACGTCCAGGCGCAACGATGGACATACTCGAAATTATACCGATGCCAGGTATGTAACCTAGGTGCCTACTAGCGTTGATAATCGATAACCCTCATGCTATTATTGATCTAACGAGATGATAATACTGCGGGGAGAAATTATTCATGGATAACGTACCAGTTCACGTCAACCACGGCGCTACGGCACATGCCGAAGAGCCGGTAAACTCAAGTCGTAAGAGTAAACGAGGCAAAGGTCGCAAGAAACTTGTTGCAATTTCAATCAGCGTCATTGTGCTTGCTGCAATTATTGTCCTTGCAGCTCTCATGGTTTATCGTTCGAGTGTCGGATCACTGATTGATAGCAGTAAGTATCAAGCGGTATTCTTGACTAATGGCCAGAGCTATTTCGGAAAATTGCAACCAGCCGGCGGCTCATATATGCGTTTGACTGATATCTTTTATCTTCAAACCAAGCCAACTGATTCAACAGCTCCACAGCAAGCAACACCTGATACAACAGCACAGGTTCAACTGATTAAACTTGGTGATGAGATACATGGGCCTAGTGACGAGATGATTATTGATAAGTCACAAATCTTGTTCTTTGAGAACCTCAAGTCTGACGGCAAAGTTGCGCAGTCTATTGCGGCCTACCAAAAGAAATAGCGTAACGCTATGGTAACTAAAAAACGCATCATACGATCTATACGTAATACAGTAATTAGCATTCTTGCGTTACTAATATTATTCGTCGGTACGGGGCTAATTTATACATGGGTTATGGGTCGTAGCACGCCAACCACACCAGCAGTAGCAACGACGTCGACTACTGTTCCTGTCGTAAAGCATGTCGAGCCAGGAGCCAACGTTCAGGAAAGCGCATCAGTTCAATCGATCACAAGCCCTATCGTGCCGGGTGATAACGCATCAATAATTGTAAAAACGAATCCCGGGTCGTGGTGTACGATTACTGTGGTATATGACAAAACACCGAGTAAGGATAGTGGACTTGGTGGTAAGACATCAGATGATTTTGGGAGTGTCACGTGGACATGGACCGTTGAGTCGACGGTGCCCCTTGGTAAATGGCCAGTCACGGTCACGTGTCTCCGTAATAAATTGTCAGCTGTTGTCGTCGGAGACTTGGTTGTTAGTAAAGACGTACAGGCTACTAATTAAGGGTGTTAATGTAGGTAGCCCAGTCATTGTTGGAGATGGTGCTGGCCGAAGTAATAAGGAGTAAGAGATTATTTTTACTGAAAATAGCTCGTTGCGTACCTTTATCATATGTGCCAATGTGGACGGTAATTGCGCCGACGGTTATTTTTTCACTTGCGCCCTCTGCTTCTGCAATTTGCTGAACTTGTGCCTCGATGTTATTTTTAAACCCATCAGGTAGGGGCTGCTCACTGACATCTACTTGAACTTTTCCAATTTTATCGACGTAAGCATACACAGCATTAGATGTTGGTGGGCTCACGCGTGTCCAGCCTCCAAGCTCACTACTTGATTTTCCGTCAGGTAGAATTGTCGTGTAGTTAGGGGTACCTTTTGTTAGCGTTATTTTAGCGCTAGGGATATATTTTGGTGCATGATTGCGCTCAAATAGAAAATACCATGACAGGACGGCAGCAAAAATTAAAGCAAGGATAATGACTGCAACAATTCTACGACGACGTGTGTTAAGTCTGGCTTTTATTTTCTTTGGAATCTTTATTTTTGGTAGAGAAGGTAGAACGAACACAATCTGTCGTCTTTTTTTTGTGTTAGGGTTTTTGGCAACAACGGATGGTCTGACATCTTGCCATACCATACCTTTAGGACGATTTTTCTCACCTGCCATATGGTTATAGTATACCAGAGGGAATCATCCTAATGTGTGTAGTAAGGTGTATCAAGTGGTTGTTGCAAGCCACCTGTAAACGTACGGCCATGCTGCAAACGTTTACTAGGGTCTGCAGTAAATTGTAGGGTAAGGTCAGTGATGGTCGGCCCACGCGTGACGTCATCTGGATAGCCAAATGCCTGCGAGCTATCAATCGCAACGTTGAAGTAATAGAAGCGAGCACAGTTAGTATTCGCACCACTACCATCGAGCGGCGTATAGGCGCCTGGCAGACCAAGCGTAACATTGCCAAAATTAGTGACAGAACCCCAAGTTGTCATAGCAGGTGACGTACATGATGTAGTTGTATTGGTCATTGACTGATATTTTAATTGCCAACTAGCTCCAATGGAGTTATCCAGGCCATTTAGTAGCCAATTCGTTGGATAAACATCTGAGTCGGTGTCGATCATAATCGAGTACTGAGCAATTTGAGGTTGCGACAGGAGTGGCGTTTGCTGAGTCACCGGACTTGCGTAGGTAAGTGCTGTGCCACATGCGCCCCCTAGTACGTAGGCTTTACCGCCACTATAGGCAACGCCTGCACCATAACGGTTACCACCATAACGTTGGTTCGTTATAAACCATGCACCAATACCTGTTGGGTTATTGCCAGATGCAACTGTAGTATTAGCGCTAATCGGCGCAACCAATGTGACTGGTGTACATGTTGTTGCAGACGACCTGCCGCCGATTAGATAAATATATCCGTTTGCAGCAAATCCCTCAGCTTGGGATAGTGGCCCAGGCAAGCTCTCAGAATAACTCCATGTTCCTGCATTGCCTGTACCGGCATTAATTTGTGAATACTGTGAGTCACTGAGATAGTTAGTGCCGTCGTATCCTCCAAGTATATATAAGTTGTTGGCATAGGCGACCGCAGTGAGGCCTGTACGCGCAACGTTGAATGATGT
The DNA here is from genome assembly GCA_028286365.1 of Candidatus Saccharimonadota bacterium. Lineage (GTDB taxonomy): Bacteria > Patescibacteriota > Saccharimonadia > Saccharimonadales > Saccharimonadaceae > UBA1547. The sequence continues at coordinate 215,976 of JAQBRR010000001.1, forward strand.
ACTGCTGGTTGACCAAGCAGATGCGATGTTGCCGCCACTGTTCAGTTGAGGGCTGACATACACAGTAGCTTGAGGCGTGTAACTTCCATAAGTAATTTCAAGTAAGCCATTTTGACCAGATGTACTGGTTGTACCTGTTGAGCCGTTTCCACCTTTACCAGCTGTTGCTACATTCGCCACATCAGCATTATTTGCCGCAGCTCCACCAGCACCTGCAGCTCCAGCGCTACCGGCTGTTTCAGTCGTGGTTGCGCCAGTCACGAGGTCGCTACCTCCACCTCCACCGCCACCACCACGAACAGCGGCGTTGCTACCACTACCACCTCCACCTCCACCGAATCGGCCTCCACCACCACCACCACCGTTGACACAAGTCGCTGAGATACCACCCTTACCACCTGCGCCTGTACCACCGTTACCGCCGCGTCCAGTAACTGTCGTTGTACAGCTCGTCAGTGAACCACCACCGTCACCACCGTTATTTGCTGCACCAGCAATACCAGCGACACCACCTGTACCACCTGCACCTGCCGCACCTCCAGCCCCATTTGTACCTGCACTACCAGCGCCACCGACAGTTGCAGTACCACCACCAACCGTACCAGCAGTACCGCTAGCGCCACCACCGGCACCACCTTGTCCACCAGTTGTAGTGCTCGTCGTACCGCCTCCACCTCCACCTCCTCCAGCCTGGAGAAGGTAGGTCGCGCCATTAAGGAGCGCCGTAAATCCACCACCGTTACCACCGTAACTAGCAGTTGTATTAGCGGCACCGGCCGTACCAACATTATAGGTGAGAGATGTTCCTGCAGTGACGGTCAGGGTTGCTTGACTGAAGCCTCCACCTCCTCCACCACCACCAATACCGGTACTACCACTACCATTTCCGCCCGCACCACCAGCACCCCAGGCTTTTACTGTGAGGGAGGTAACACCAGTAGGAACAACAAATGTACCGGTTCCAGCAGTGTTATAAACTACGGTATTCTGTGTACCGCTACCTCCACCAACGACATATAGGCGGTTATTCCATACAGTTGCACCGAATTGAGTCCTTGCCCCTGGCAGACCATTTGAGGCTGTACTCCAACTACTAATATCGCCCGAAGAAGGTGTCGCGTAATAGACGGTTGATTGTGCGACTCCATCTGAATCTTGACCACCGACATAATAAAGCGAACCGCCGGTCGCTAACAATTTACCCCAAGCACGTGCAGACGGGAGGGCTGCAGTAGTATTTGACCAAGTACCGACATTCCCACTTGTATCAATCGGTGCATACGACACTGTCGTAGTCGGATTCATACAATCAGATGTGCCGGTACAGCCCCCAGCCGCGTAGATGTAGCCATTGTATATAGCACTTGCACCGCCAATACGGTTTGGATTTGTGCCGTAGGTATTAGCCGACGTCGTATAGTTTGCCGGCGCACCACTGTCGTTGTTATATATTTGGAAAGTTTGAACCACATCTGTTGTTGCGGTACAACTACCTGGGCTGGCACCGGTCGTACAGCCCCCAATCACATAAGCAAATGAGTTAGATATCGGGACACTCAGCCCCCAGCGTTGATTAATCGTAACTGATGATACACTAAAGCCACTTCCTGCTGTGCCAAGACTACCGTCACTGGTATTTACTTTGATAAATTCAATATCCGGCAGGACTGACCCTGACGTACCATTATATCCTCCAAGTGCATATATATAGCCGTTATAACCAAAAGCTGCTGCGCGACGACGTCCGACGGCCATTTCATTGGGGGATTGTACCCACCCTGTACTTGAAAGGGTCGAGCCGCTCGGATAACTAGTAACAGCGACTACGTTATTATTCACATCGATTTTAGCGTAAACGACACTCGTAAGGTCAACTTGATTAGGCGAGACACCGCCAATCAGGTAAACGTAATTAGCGTAAACTGTCCCACTCATAATACCTAGCCCCGTAGCGGTATCACCAGGCATAATGCCAATTTGAAGTTGTCCAGTTGTTGTACAACCAGCGATTGCTCCACTTGTTTGAATATTACACTTATCGACTGCCGTACCATATGCTGTACAACCAGCGGCCGAGCTCGTCGAACATCCGCCAAAGATATATAAGTTACCAGGATTAGTCCCTGCAGATGACGGATTGGCGCGTCCATAGGCAAATAAATACGACTCAGACGTCGCACCAACTCCTGTCATTGACTGTGAAGTCCAGGCCGATGTACTTCCATTGGCTGCAACGGTTGTTCGTACGATAGTATTCGTATTAGCCGTACCATTCAGCCCTCCAACCAAGTAGATAGTATTGTTAAAGACGACTGGACTAGCCGCAGCAAGACCACCTGAAATTCCAAAGGTACCAACTGTTTCGACACACCAAATGCTGCCAGTAATAGTTCCATTCGGGCAGGTAGCAGGTGCGCTCATATTTCCAGTTGATGAGATCGCTACATATGCGACACCAGAACTTGTCGTCGAACATGTAACATTAGTACACCCACCTATAACATATAAATACCCATTAGTAATAACTGCCTGTGCTAGCATGTTGCCAACAGAGCCAGTACCCGGTAGGTCACAGTCTGTAGGTGCACCACCATTACATGGAGAGGTTCCACTAGTGACAGATTGAGCTACAGTCGAAGCGTCACCCTCATCATCAATTGTGCCGTAGAGAATATTAGCTGTCATACTGGCACTGCAATCTCCGGTTGAAGTCACCTCAGCCGAACATCCGCCTATGGCGTAGATATTATTTCGCCAAGCGAGTAGCGTCGAGCCTTCAACTTGGTTGGTGACGCCTCCTATTGTGTTCCATCCGTCTAGAGACCCGTCGGCATTAATACTTGCCACCTGGGTATCCGAATCTACGAGCGTACAATGGCCATTTCCGTTGACTGTCGAACAACCTCCCGAAATATATATATAGCCTCCCCATAGTGTAGAGAAGTTACCGCCACCGCTAATGCGTCCACTCGTGAAACTGCTCGTTGCGTTCCAGCTGTTGAGAGATCCGTCGCTGTTAATGCTGTTATAGTACACAGAACTTAGCGGTGTTCCTGTTAAGGTCGAATCTCCTCCTAAAACGTACAGGTGATTATTATAGACCTGGGCACTGTCACCATAGGCTGCAACAGGTAGGGCAGTAGAGGTTGTCCAACTTCCTAGCGTCCCAGTCGGATTTATATTGGCATATTCAACCGTGCTGATTGGTGCGGTGGCATTTCTGCCGCCAACCAGATACATGTGATTATTATAGGCGACGGCCGAGAAGTCAGAGCGCACATCACTCAGCCCCGTATCCGTGTACCAATAGGTCCACGTCGTTTTATCACTACTTGTTGGATTCCAAAGTTGTGGCTCTCCGTTAGCGCCAAGCTTAGCAATGTAAACTGTGCTTTGGCGTGTTCCGCTACCATCGGTTCCTCCCATTACATAGAGATATCCATTGTAGGCAACAAGACTAAAGTTGGTTCGTGCGGCCGGAAGGTTATAGGCGGAAGTTGTACACCATCCACTACAGGTACCACTTCCAGGGTTAGCACTGTCAATGTCTCCAGTGGTTGTGTCAAATTGAGCCCAACTGACGGATTGACCAACGACTGTTCCGCCGCTTCCAAAGCTAACGGCGATGATACCATCTATACCAGCTTTTCCAGAAGACACTGCAAGTCCACCTGCTCCGCCTGTTCCGCCGCCATTGCGGAATGGGTCGGTTGAGTTAGCTGGCGTTACACCACTACCAGTTGAATTTGTAACTCCTGTATCTGTGGCGGCAGTAAAGCTGGAGCCACCACCACCACCACCACCACCGGTTGCGGTTGTAGATGAGCCAGAACCACCACCACCACCGAAGTAGCCACCACCACCTCCGCCACCACCTGCGTAACTTGTGGTTATAATTCCACCACCGTTACCACCCGTAGCAAGTCCACCAGTAGGGCCACTTCCTTTTGTTGCGGTCGAGTTTCTACCATCTCCACCGAGCCCACCAGTTAAGGAGGATCCCGCCGTACCTGGATCTGTACCACCACTGCTCGCATTTCCTCCGGTCGATGCGGTTCCTCCACCACCACCACCAGCTACACCAGATGCTGTGCCACCAACGCCGCTCACGCCACCACCAGCACCCGCGGCACCACCAGCAGTTGTACTTGTCGCACGGGCACCACCTCCACCACCGCCTCCAGCGGCTATAACTAAGGGTGTAGACCCTCTATAAATACTTGAATAACCACCACCTCCACCACCAGCACCGCCGGCAACGCGTGTACCTGCAGAACCACCACCACCAACGTAGACGTTGAGCGTTTCACCAGCTGTAACAGGTATTGTTGCAGTCACGTATCCACCGGCGCCACCGGCACCACCTACCGCAGTTCCTCCACCTCCACCGCCACCTCCACCACCGCCGCCCCACACCTTGGTAGTAATACTTGTTACCCCCGTTGGAATAGTGACCGTATCAGACCCTTGGGTATTGTAGATTTGCCCATTTAATGCTGTGCCCCCAATAGAGTAGATGAAGCCACCAGATGCGACTGAACTACCGCCCCAGGTTGCGGTGGGTAAGTTTGTTGAGGCGGTATTCCAGGTATTGAAGCGAGCACCTGTTGCAGGAGTTTTTTCAATCAGTTTGTCCGCAACATCAAAGTCAATGTTTGATTCGTTGTTTCCCTGCATAAATTGTTGCGCGGTTACAACATAAATACTTGGGTCGATTGAAAGCGGGTAGTGCCCAGTTTTAAGTCCAGTAACATTAACCTTTAGATTATTCCCATCAAGTGAATAGCTGACTGCTACCGTAGACTTTTTCTTATCTGCCTGCAAAATTACTGGCTTTGGAATACTAAACAAATGTGTGGTTTTTGGAGCGTTTTGACGGGCTTTCTGTAAGAGTGCAGCATCCGCATCAGTACCTGTCGTTATATTTGAGCTCAGCAGAGTATTACCGTATATACCAATACTACCGTCTGATTCGAGGCGAGCTGCGAGGTTATCACCAAGGCCAAGAGTGTAGCCAAGTGTCATGGTATCACCACTTGAATGATCCAGTAATACATCTTCTTTAACACCGGTAGTGTGCATTGTGTAGACCACCCATCCAGTGCCATCAGCTATTGGGTACACGATACGGTTACCGTCTTGTTTACCTGTCTGAAGTTGGTACGTAGGTGTCATAGTGAAATCTATTTTGTTAACGGGGTCGCTCACTATGAGTCCTTTGGAGGCGTCTTGATAGGCGGTGGCGGTTATCTGTTGGGCTCCACTACTGATCGTATTGGAAGTTGGCAATGCCTGGCCGTTATTAAAATTGTAGGCGTGTTGGTTACTGCTTAGTTGTACCTCGTTTGCTAATGTCTGGTCGATGGGGCTAAGGACGGACGCATCAGCTCCTAACGCATAACTGTCCTCAGTCAAAAATGGCTGAAGAACAGTTGCTAGTTCAGAACCAACGATAATCAATAAACAAATCATAACTCCAAAGCGTATCCGGCGAATTTGGATAGGTGAGAAACGCTTAAGAAACTTGATAACGAACCGGCGTGTACGATGTAAAATACGCTTTATCATTTATTGATTACTAAAGATAAAGTTAAGGTTTCCAACATAGGCATTAGCATTCAAACTAGCAGTCACACTAATCTTGAATACAATGCTATCGCCCCCGATGAAGCTACATGTTGATGGATCGGCTGCGCCTGTAGCCACACCTACTTGCCACCCACCAACAGAGCCTGTTGAAACCGAGACGGATGAACCACAGGTTAAGAGCCCTAGTGTTGGATCACTACGATAGATTTGGTATTGGACAGTCGAGTTTGTGCTGTCAGTTCGACCTGCGATTGAAGTTTGACCTGACTCAAATACCTTGAAAGTGCTTGGTAGCTGGTAAGTAACATATATGCTGTACGTCTGGGCGCTGGCTTGCGGGGATGTCCATTTGTAGAAGTTGTATGTATCATTTGTACCACAGATTGTTGGTTGGCTTGAACTACCATCATTTATGCCTAGTGCCCCTGAACAAATGTCAGATGTCATAGTACCGATACCTGTGCCATGTAGTACGGCATTGGTAAATTCTGGCGATATCGTGACAACTGTATTTGGCGAGGAACCACAGGCACCCCATCCACTTAGCTCGTAACATTGGATCGATCCGAGTGTTGTGTCGTAGTACATCGATCCCAGAAGCGCCGTGTTGTTATTCGCAATTGGCGCAGAAGATCCTTGGTCAAGAGTCAACAGTGTTACTGGGCCACCATTAACACCACCACCAATCTGAACATTTGGCGTGGTGTTAGTACTTTGGTTCATTGAGAAGGTGTCCACGTAGAATGTTCTGGCCGTTGCGGCAGTCTGCGTAAAGTAAACGTAAGGACTGGTGGCTACTGTTGCATCGGTTGTGATATAGCAAGTAACCTCCGTGAAAGCAGTTAATGATGACGATACCGTTTGGGTATTGTAGTCGACACATGGTACGAAGCTGGTGCCACCATTTCGTGAATACTGAACCGTGAATGTGCTAAAACCAGTTGTACTACTGGCGACGTAAGCTGTGACGAGGTACGTTGTATTAGGAAGAGGATTAACTGATAAGAGGTTGCGAACACCTTGGTTGGCTGTTGCGGTGGTCGTAACTTGGGCGCTATCACTGGCATCATTACCAACCGACGTACTGCGAGTAACGGTTGCAGCAGCTACGGTAGTCCAGTTAGTTGTGAAGTTAGCTGCGTTATCAACACTTCCGTCAGTTGCGTAGTTAAAGTTTGCGGCAACGGTGACGCTCAAGTTATCAACATAGAAAGTACGTACAACACCAGTTGCTTGCCTAATGAGGATGGCGTTACTTGAAGTAATACCTGAGGCAGGTGCAGTGAACGAACAGGTCTCTTTGGTCCAGGCACTGATGAGAGAAAGCCCAGTATTATCACAAGCAACTGAGGCTGTCGTACCGTCTACCGAGTAATAAACAGTCATATTGTTGAAGGTTCCACTGGTAAGGCGAGAGGTAAATGATATGTTGTAGTGAGTATTGGCAGTCAAAGTAGTGCTAAGCGTATTCTTGACGCCATCATTTGCTGCAGCCGTCGTAAGCACTGATACTGACCCTTGTCCCGTTGCAATGTTGTTCCCCGCGGTCGTATAACGAGTGGCTGTGGCTGAACCAACTGCAGCCCACGTACTTGCTGGGAACGTACTACTTGTACCACCTGCTACTTCGGCACCACTATCGGATGAGTATTCGGTTACGTTACCGTTAACCGAGAGAAGTCCTGCAGCTGAAGCGGTTTGAACGCTGAAAAGTGTACCATTGACTGGGTTAGTTGAGCTATCACGAATTGTGAGTCCATTAGTGTTACCCGTATGGCTAACAATTAATTCGGCGCCACCGGCACTTTGCAAGGTATTATCATAGGCAGATTGCAGTGTTGTTGAACTCGATGCACCAGCTGCAGTCCAGTCGGCACCGTTCCAGATCATTGTTGCGGTTGTGTTCTGGCGCATAGCGATTGTATTGTTTGCACCACCACCATTAACTGAAAGGGTAAAATCGCTTGATGTATTGGCGGCGGTCACATAGACGACGCGACCCGCAGTGAGCGTTGTAGGGTCGGGGAGCGTTGCCGTGAACCCAGTTGCAGTAAAGCCTACAATAACAGCGGACGAGTTATTAACGGATGCGGCGGTAATGGTACAACTTGCAGAAACTCGAGCACCACCTGTGAAACAGTTTGCATCAGTTGCACTTGTTGAAAAGGTTGGTGTTGCCAGGACAACGAGTCCATTTACTCCAGATCCTATGCCTGTTCCACCACTGATCGTAACGTTACCACCATTGGCACTACCGACCGTTGCATTACCACCTTGAATGGTGAGGGCGCCCCCAGATACGGCAGTAGTCGTACTGCCCGTTCCGCTAATTGCAAAGTTATTTGGTGCTGCTGCGGTCACACCATTACCAAGGTAGAGGCCATTTGCATTATCGAAGGTTCCCCGAACTACACCATTGACTGTTATGCCTACGCTTGCCTTAGCCTGTAGTGTGGTTGTACCACCAGTAGCGGAAGAGCTGCTTCCAACCGTTACGTTAGTCGTACCTGATGTCACCGTGCCGATATTGATAGTACTCGCAAGGCTCGTCCCAATGCTGATTGTACCTGCAGCCCCTGCTCCATTACCTGCACCAGCGTCAATCGATACGTTACCACCCGCGCCACCGGTACCACCACCTGTGCCACCTTGTAGTACCAAGTTACCACCAGCAAGTGCAGCCGCACCAGTACCGGCTCCGCCACCCGTGAAGGTAAGTGATTTACCAGCGACATTTATCGCCGCCGTTGCGACCGATAGTGTATGGTTGGCGTTTGCTCCGTAGGTAATATCGCCAGCGTTGGCAACTGTTATGACATCAACACCAGCTGATTGAAAATCTAAAAAGTTACCAGTACTTGTCTTGTTGATGTAGATGCTATTGGTGTTGGTTGATGCATCAGTTTGAACGCCTTGGGCAAGTTGTAGGAAATTGGTGCTGGCGAGGCCACCGAGTAGTCCAGAGTTTAGTGCGTAAGGGCTAGAAGACATTCGTTTCATTGGCACCATTTCGCCGTCAGGTGTACAAGAGGTGAATGGGGTACATGTTGCGTTGGTACTACCGATATTCATTGACAGCCACAATGTACTTTGGTTCCAGTCAATACTTGCACCAAAAGGTGTGATTGAGCCAAGTTGAACAGACATGAAGCCATTTATGACTTGCACACCCTGTGTGTTGTTGTTGAGATAACTTTCAGTCCATTTCAGTGCACCAGCTGGGGAGCCTGTGGTGTCACCAACGCTTACGCCATCACCATCTTGATAGATCTTGAACTGAATATTATAAAAACCGTCAGGGACGGTTGCGCCAGAGCTTGTCAGAAGTCGACCCTGGAAGTTGATTTGTTGGTTGATCCCAGTTGCCGCGTGAGCTGGCGTAGGGGACTTCAGAAAAATGAGTACAAGAAGGACACCTAACAGTAGTAGAAATGGCAAAAATTTGCGCGATCTATGTAACACACCTAAGTACATTTTTGTCTAATGGTTTCCCTTATTAGATAAAAGCTACTGGCGCCCTCACGCATCAGCTTATTATCTTCTTTAAGCATAATCGTCTAGAGGCATTTTTACAAGGGTTAAACGGCTACAAAATCACTAGTTTTAGGCAGTGTTTGTGGGTAGCAAAAGTCCACGTTTGCGTAGGATTTGTTTTTCCCTGCGTTCACCAAGCCAAAAGCTGCCTAAAATACCAATCGCGCTGGTGTAAAGTGGCCATAAAACGAGGAGTTCGTTAGTCGTTGAGGCTGGTGAACTGGTTGAGCCAGCGCCTGCTGTAGATGGTTGTCCATTAATAATTGATGCAACCGTGATAAAGGCGACTCGACCGGCCGCGTCGGTTGCTTGGATCGAGATTTGATACGTACCCGGCTTGGAGTAAGAGTGAATAGCGTTAAAGGTATCATTACTATTTCTCGGAACAACCTTGTTATTACTATCACCCCATTGGATATTAATAGCGTATGGTGGTGTACCTCCTAGGACATCAATCGGTACTGACAAGTCTTGACCAGGGAATGACCCACGAAATACAGCGTCAGTGTTAAGGAGTAACTGTGAACCACCAAAATCAAGCGGGCTTAACGCACCAGACTGAGCAGGCAACACATCATAGAAGTTCGTAATGGCTACTGAATCTGGTCCAGCTTGATTAAGTACGTCATATACTCTCGCAATAATTTTGTTCTCGCCGAACAGAAGGTCAATATCAACTGAAAATGTGCCTTTAGTAGTACAGGTCGCTGAGCCTGCAAAAATATCATTTTTGTACATTTCAACGAGAGTATTTGCAGGACAGGTACCCGTATAAGTAACGGGAGAGGTATTAAAGTGTTGCTGATCCTTAGGACTGGTAATGACGGCTGCTACTGTAGGGGGTGCAGCTGGTACGGTACCAGTGAGGCCAATTGAGCCTGCTTCGGGGCCAGGACTTGAAGCAGCCGCAGTATACGCAATCAGCGACAGTCCTGCAACAAGTAACAGGATGCCTAGCGGAACGTATGAAGTATGCTCATGCGGTCTTAAGCGCGCAGTGTGGGCCACGTGACTCAGTTTAAGCCATTTTAACATGAGCGTATTATATCATGTGTGATACGTTTATGCAGGTCATGAAAGGTGTTAGCTGGTAACTATTTATTGTTCTTCTTGGCTTGGGCAAGGATGTACTTGTTGTAGCGTCGGATCAATGTTCGTAGTGCGAAGAAGGCAACGATCAGAGCACCGATAATGATTGCAATCAATGTGTACGGAATAACCCAGAAGGTAAGACTCGAGGTGATTGTTTGTTTATTAGCACCGTATGTCACGCTCAAATCAGCGTGGTACAGGCCAAACAAGATCTTATTACCGATATTTGAGCTATCGAGTGATGACTCAAATTTACGGATGCTGTTGGGCAGAATATCACGGGTTGGTTGGTTAACGCCAAGTGTTGCAACAACGTTACCAAACATATCCTTCACTGTTACGACACCTGCTGGCTCCTCGTGAATGTTACCGCTATTTCTGAGTCGTTCCGTGAATACAATTGGTGCGGTCTCAAATAACGTTCCTGTTTTACTATTGTGTGATGCCGAAAACTCTACGACTGACAAATTTTCCTTAGCTTGTCCATTAACAGTCAGTAGTATGAGTGAACCGAGACTGGCTGCAAGCGATACACCGGTACCGTTAAGGTCTGGAGGTGTACCTGTGAATCTAACGACACCATAATAACCACCAGGCGAGGCAGTCTTCGGCACGTTAATTGTGACCGTAAGATTTTTAATTTCTTTGGGTTTTAATGTCAATGAAGTCAGAGGCGTTGCCCAGCTCTTGAATGAATAGGCACTGACTGTATCATCGAGGATAATTTTCGGTGTACCATCTTCACCACCAGCGACGAAGTCATTGATTTGTCCAATGACGAGCAGACTTGTCGGTGAGATATCACGAAGGCTTATAACCGTTTTGACACTTGTACCTGGGTCCGCGAATAGATTAATAACAGGGGGGCCGATCTCAAGTGCTTGGCCGCTTGAGTTTGTTGCCGCGGTCACGGCGTTAACATGCGTTGTTGTAAGTAGCCCAATGACTAGGGCTGATAAAGTGATTCCGGTAAGGGCTAGGGTGGTGGATTTTTTCATTGGTGGAAATTCCTAATTAGTAGGTTGCTGTACAGATATACGTCAGTGTTGTTGTGTAGGTACCAGATGCCTGGTTACCAGCCACGTTGACTATATATGATGCGGTGAATATCTGGGAATTAGTCGGTCCGGCAGTACCGTTGGCGCTATTGGCTACAGTCTCACCACTGACATATCTAAAGTGATCAACTGAATTATAGCCTGTAGTAGCTTGACCACGCAAGCTTGTGCCGTTTGCAGCAGCGGCAACTTCAGCTCCAACTGCAACTGTGGAGGTTAGTGTTGTGTTGAGCTTGAGGTTCATACCGAACTGACCTGTACCACGTACACCTAAGTCACCGGTCGAAAGAGTAGCCATTGTTGGGATCGTATTTGCACCAGATGTGAGTGTTGTACCGTTCACCGTAATGACATAACCAGATGCTGCGTTAGTTGAGGCAGCCATCTGTGAAGTAGCAGTTGCGGTATCTGTTGGAGAGAATAATTGATTAAAGCTTACTGCACCTGAGGTTGCTGTTGTGCAGTCTGGAATACTCGCAGTTGTACTGATTGTTGCACCTGCACAAAAGATAAGTGACTCAGGCATAGTACCCGTTAGGACGATTTGCGCTGCAGTACTTGCTGCGACTGAGCCAGTATCAGTTGCTGTTCCACCAAGTGCTGCTGCTGTGAAGATCGTAATACGTACGAAGAAAGTCACACCACCTGCAGTTGTTGGGTTGGTAATTGTATTTAATTGATACGAAAGAGCCGGAGCACCTGTAATTGCAGCTGCGGTACGAGTCAGATACGGTGCACCGTTAGTGGTATTGACTAACGTAAAACCATTTGCCCCTGCTGATTGGCTAAAGATTGTTGCTGATGTTGTAACAAGTCCTGTTGGTAAGACACAGGCAGCAACACTTGCGGTCGTACAGTACAAGAACTGAATTGATCCAATTGTTTGGCCTGACGTACCTGGAGTAAACGTAAACAAGTGATTTACGACACCACCAATTTTTGAACCGCCATCTGATGCACCTGCAACGAGTGTCAAACTACGTGTCGTAATTTGAGCTGCCGATGCCTGGCCGGTCTGGAATGTTGCAACTACTGTTGCTAAAACCAACATTAACGATACTAATACACGCTTACTTAGGGTACCCCAGCTCAACTTCATGTCGGAATTGTAGCATGAGCGTTAATTGTCCGTCAACAAAACTGTTATGTTTTGTGACTAGAATGTAGGAGTACAGATATAGGTCAGAGTGGTCGTGTAGGTACCAGCTGGTTGGCTACCAGGTACGTTCACGATGTAACTAGCCGTAAAGATCTGGGCATCTGATCCGCCTGCTCCACCGTTGGCACTATCGGCAACTGTATTACCAGACGCGAATTTGAAGTTATCTACGGTGTTGTATCCTGCTGCAGCTTCTCCGCGGTAGTTCGTACCGTTAGATGCAACCGCAACTTCTGATCCTATAGCTACAGTAGATGTCAATGTTGTGTTGGCCTTGAGGTTAAGTCCGAACTGACTAATACCGTGTGAACCGAGTCCTGACGCAGCCATACCAGTTACAGTGTTTGATCCAGATGTCAGCGTTGGACCGTTGACTGTGATTGCATACCCAGAGCCAGCATTGGTAGAGGCGGCCATCTGTGAGGTGGCAGTTGCAGTGTCGGTTGGTGAGAAGAGTTGGCTAAAGGCAACGGCACCAGTAGTAACGGTTGAACAGTCAGGCACACTGGATGTTGTTCCAACAGTTGCACCAGCACAGAAGACGAGTGATTCAGGCATAGTACCAGTAAGGTCAATACCACGGTTCGTTGCAGCTGCAACCGTACCGCTATCAATTGGACTTCCTGTTGCGTTTAGGGATGCATAGCTTGTGATACGTACGAAGAACGTCTCACCATTAACAGATGTTGGGTTGGTGATCGAGTTAAACTGATAGGTTACAGCTGTATTTGAAGATACGAGTGTAGCACTGCCTCGGGCTAGATAAGGCGCACCGTTTGTCGTGTTAACCATGCTAAATCCAGTTGCACCGTTTTGACTGCTGAGGGTCGCAGAGGTCGTGACAAGGCCTGTCGGTGTTATACAGGTTAATGCACCTGTATCAGCAGCAGTTGTACAGTACTTGAACTGAATTGAACCAACGTTGCTACCCGCGGGTAGTGTAAAGGCGAATGCATGGTTAACAACACCACCTGGAGTAGAGCCACCAGTCGTACCATTTGCAACAAGCGTCAAACTGCGGGTTGTAATCTGTGAGGCACCAGCGAAAACAGGGAAAATTGCTTGCACTAAAAGAGCCGTGAGCAATATAAAGGGACTTAATAGTCTTAAGAGGGATTTGTGGTGTTTTTGCATTGTTTATTTTTCGCTTTTTTGTTTGTTTAATTAGCTTGTTGAGGGAATAATAGCACGAGCGATATGGTGTGTCAACACTATTTGGCTAGATTTTTTATAGTGGTGGATAAGTTGTCGGTTAGTAGGTACCTGTAACGATGAGTGTTTGATTACTCGTATAGATACCACCGGGGGTGAGAGCGGGCACATTGACAACGTAGGTAATAGTATAGGTAGTGATACCGGAGTTCTTAGCGGCCTGCGCGATTGTTTCACCACTGACATAACGATATACATTGGAGGTGTTGTAGTTGGCGGCTACCGATCCATAACCAAACTGGCCGTTATTGAGGTTTGCACCAATCGAGATAGGTGAAGTATTGGCTACTAAGTTGATTCCGAACTGTGAAGTACCGATGGCTGAAGCTGCTGGTGTGGTTGTACCCATCGCTGCAATAGTCGTCGTGCCGTTGCTTGGTGTGCTGCCGTAGATTTGAGCAACATATCCGTACGTTGTGTAGTTGCTAACCGTGAAGCTTGTTGTCGCCGTAGTAGGTGTTGCCGCTGAGAAGGCTGTCGCAAAGTTAACAGTACCGTTAATTGAAACGGATAGAGCTGGATCAAATGGCGTTATTGAACCTGATGCTACTTGGAAATTGCTAGAGGATGACGTACCGACACCAATACTACCAAGTGAATCGAAGCCCTGATAGCTCGCCGAGCTTGAGTTATTGAGTCCACCTGCGCCAATCGAACTCTCATTAAATACGTAGTGTGATGAAGCTTGAGGGGCAGCGTAGATTGGTGACGATCCTAGAGCGAGGCATAAAGACAACGCAAAAAGTACGTAAATCTCTCTTTTTAACCTCTTTAACATATGCACCATTGTCACTGATGTGAACGCATTTTGCAAGCAAGCCTAGCGTCTGTAGGGAGCCTGAGGTTGCTCCCTACAGACGTAAGCGGTATAATGCATCCAAGAACTAATTTAGTATATAAAAATGAAAAAAGAACCATCTACAGAAATAAAGGACGAGGTAAAACCATCTTCATCGGAACCACCAGCTCCGGAGGTTTTGAAAGCGCAGAGTGATGATCCGCAAACGGAATCAACATCCGCCGAGCCTACAGATGCAGTTACCCATCGCGCTCATCCTTTACTGCATCGTGTGACATACCGCCCGAGCCACAAAGCTACCTTTATTGGTCTTGCCGTTGTGGTCGCGATTCTGGCGATCAACGCCGTCATTATTGCCTTTGTTGTTCAGGGTCAAGCCACGGCTAATGCACAAAGCTCACAGTCTGATGTGACAATTAGTCCAGCGGTTCTCGATACACTTGGTGTGAGTCGCAACTCAGTCGGAGACCTCGGTACGCAACTAGTTGTCAGCCCTAACGCAAAATTCAATGGCACCGTCACAATTGGTAGCGACGTTAGTATTGGTGGCGCTCTAAAACTAAACGGCACGTTATCTGTGTCTAACGCAGCACTGACAACCCTGCAGGCAGGCAACACATCTCTTAGTAAATTGGATGTTAACGGTGACGTTAATGCTTCAAATCTAACACTGAGGCAAAATCTTGCAATTGCTGGAACATCGACGCTACAGGGCGCTGTTACGGCTGGTCAGTCTATGACTGTAGCGGGTAATCTAACGGTCGGTGGAGCCTTGTCGGTACGATTATTTCAGGCAAGTAGCCTGACATCCGAAACGACACTAACCATTGGTGGTCATGTGATTACCAAGGGGCTTGCACCTGGTCTTGTGGCCGGCGGTGCACTTGGATCGAACGGAACTGCATCAATTAGTGGCAATGATGCCTCGGGTACAGTCGCAGCTAATGTCGGTGTCGGTGCGGTGAGTGGGATTTTAGCATCGGTGTCATTCAATACACAATATAGCTCAACGCCACACATTGTTATTAGCCCAGTTGGCCGCAGTCCCGGAGATTTTTACATTAACCGAACAAGCACTGGATTTAGTATTGTCGTGACAAGCGGACTTGCGCCTGGTGGCTACGCCTTCGACTATATCGTTGAGCAATAAAATGTATAAATTTTGCCTTGGGTGACAGGACCCATGGAAGTTTATACTCAGTTTTCTTTACATATTAACGAAGAGCATAACTTCATTATCACGAACGGTGATAATGCCGTTGTGGATCGTGAATACAACCTGGTCTGTATTAGTGCCAATTACGACTTCACCAGGATCGAGCATCGAGAAAAAGTCCGCATGTCCAGGTAGGATATCAAACTTACCGATTTTATTCACTGCGGTAACGGATTCGGCTGGACCTTCGTAGTACAAATGAAACGGCGCGCGTGCAATGACGGTCATCTGATTTGATACAGATTCCTTATCCGCCATTACTTACTCGCGGTCGATGTTTCGGCCGGCTCTTTTTCTTCCTTAGGCTCAGCTGTTTTCTCGGCAGGTTTACCCTCAAGGATTTCTTCGATACCTTTGAGGGTCTGTTCAAGTGTAAAGTACTGACCTGGCTTACCAGATAAGTGCTCGGCAACCGTGAAGTCCTGTGAGAAGAACTGCACTAACTTCTGTGCATTCTGATAATCAGCGCGATCGGCAGGGGAGAGTTCATTTTCACCAACGATTGCAATAATATTCTTTAACGAATCGTACTTTTGCATAATTGCCTGGACACGTCCGGCTAGTTTGTAATGACGATCACCGACAATTTGAGGGGTGAGTAGGGACGAAGTAGTTTTAAGTAGGTCAACTGCAGGGCGGATGCCACTTTCGGCCACACTACGTGATAGCACTAGGACTGAATCCATCTGTTGTGAAATTGCCTGCACAGCAGGGTCTGAAAGGTCATCTGCAGGAATATAGACAGCCTGGACGGAGGTAATTGTTCCCTTATCAGTTGAACTTAGACGATCCTCAAGACGACGGAGCTCAGCAAAAATCTTTGGCGAGTAACCGCCTTCGGATGGAATCAGACCGAGGTTAGTTGATAACTCCGTCAGGGCCTGGATATGTCGATAGATGTTGTCCACGAAAAACAGAATGTCGCGACCCTCAACGTCGCGGAAATACTCTGCAGCCGTTGCAGCGGCTGGGCCAACCATTGACCTAATCGCAGGTGTCGAGTCCATTTGCCCAAAGAACATGACGGTATTCTTGAGTACGCCCGTTTCCTTGAGCGTCTCGTATAGCTCGTTACCTTCACGAATACGCTCACCAACACCACAATAGATAGAGAGGCTTTTGGCATTACGCGTGACGTTATTAATCATTTCCATAGTTAGGACGGTCTTACCAACACCAGCACCACCGACAATACCAATCTTGCGACCTTTCACAAATGGCGTCAGGAAGTCGATGACCTTTAGGCCGGTCTCGAGTAGTTCGAGTTTCTGGCTACCACGATAACTCTTAGTTCCAGATGGTTCGCTAATAGGTAGACGTTTCTCATTAATAACTGGTCCTTCATCAAGGGGTTCACCTAGGGCACTAAAAACGCGGCCCATTGTGGCAGGTCCGACAGGAACGGAAACTTTATTGTGCGTCCTGGATACTATTTGGCCACAACGAAGTACTTGTGCATTCGTCAGGTTAATACACACAACTCTATCAGCGCGAAAGAAACTAACTTCGAGGAAGACTTCAGGATAACCTTCGACGCTCAGTAGTTCTTTTTCTTCTGGACGTTCACCAGTAACTTCAACCTCGACCATCAGACCGCGAAGTGACTGAATAACACCGACTTTTTCGTCCATAATTTTAGGTTTAGTCGCCATTAATGTATTCCCTTGGCATGTGCCTTTTTCTTTTTAATGCTGATCATCACTTCACGCAGCCGACGGTCACTTTCGCTTCGTTTGGCACGGTGAAACTCTAATTGGTAGTCAGTCAGTAGTTCAGTCGCGCGCTTTTTGGCAACGGCCATCGAGTTAAATCGACTGGCAGCCTGGGCGAGGTTTGACTCGAGGATTGCCTGACTAAGTGCGATGGTCATCATCGTCATTTCCATTCTATCGGCAATTTCATCAAGAGATGGCTCAAAGATCGTATCTTCGGCTGTCATAATTTCTTCACTGCTATCGTCAGTTTCACCGAGCGTTTTCATGCGCGAAATCAGGTCAATACTTTTAATCTCCTGAACGCCAAGTGAGATATATTCCTCGTAGTAGACGATGATTTGTGAGTAGGGCATAACGGCTTCAATAACAGGATCCACGTTAATATATTTGTCAGTTTCGGGTACTTGGAAAAAACGCTCAAAATGAATACCGCGCTGTGTCAGCTGATTGGCACCGTGGCTACCTAAAACGATAATGTCGGTTGTCTTGGGGTCATAGTTTTGCATCATTGTTTCAATGAGGCGAAGGTCGATGTCACCACTTAGTCCTGCTTCGGCAGAGATAATGACATAGACTTTCCTCGCTTTTTCGTCACCAAGAGCACGTGCCGTAATTCGGCTAGCTGGATCAATACGTATTGAGCGGTAGCGGTCCCACAGTAACTGGAAGAATTCACCGGAAAGATCTACCTTATTCTTGACCTTTGCAACCTGGGTACTTGCAATGCTTTCAAATACTCCAGTTAGGTCCTGAATGGTGCTAATCTGGACGGACTCTTTTTCAATAGCACTAGCGCGACTCATTATTTTTTTTCCTCTTCAGGTCCGGCAGTAACAGGTATAACGACTTTCTCAACCTTTGGCTTGATGGTGTGAGCCTTCAATAGGGCAGCCTCAACGGCATCGAAGTCTTTTTCATCCTTTATCTTTGAAGCTTCTTTAAGTGCCGCGGCTTTAAGGGCAGGTACATCGATATCGACGGTCCCGCCACCGAGTAGGATTGTCTCCAGCATCAATTGCTGCTCATTAAGGGTACAGAGTGTCTCTGGAGGTTGTTGCAACGCTGCATAAATCTGTTTACCAAGCGTTAGGTCAATTTGGGCATCCTTCGAAAGGTTTGAGCCGAAGTGGGAGAACTCTTCAGCCTGTTTATACTTAGAAAGCAATTTAAAGAGTGTTCCAGACAGACGCTTTTGGCGAACCGTTTGGGCTTGTCCACCGACACGAGAGACGGACAGACCAGCATTAACGGCCGGGCGAATACCTTGTCGAAAAACGTTAAGATCCAGGATAATCTGGCCATCGGTAATAGACATAATACTTGTTGATAGGTATGCGGTAATGTCATCATTTGGAGTCAGCACAACAGGTAGGGAAGTCAGCGTTTTGCCATTTTTGAGTAGTTTACCGGCACGCTCAAGCAGGCTTGAGTGCGCATAGAACATATCGCCTGGATATGAATCACGGCCTGGATCAACCTCCTGTAGTAAGGATAGTTGTCGGTAGGCTTCAGCGTGACTTGTCAGATCATCATAGATAATTACCACGTCTTCACCGCCGTACCATAATTCCTCTGCCATGGCACATGCGGCATAGGGCGCCATGTATGACTGAGTGAGTGAGTCGAAGATATCAGCCAGTACGACGATGGTGTGATCCATAGCTCCAGATTCGCGTAGGCCCGCTAGCAGCTGTTCGATATCGACTTTACGTTTACCGATCAGGACATAGACGACAATTCGTTTTGTACCTTTTTGACTGGCGCTCAGTTGTGACAAGAAGGTACTTTTACCAGACTTACTATCACCGAGTATGGCAATACGCTGACCAAGTACAACAGGGAAGAACATATCAACTGCCGTGACACCACTTGCGAGCTGCTCATTTAACATGGAACGAGCCATAATACCGGGTGCAGCGTTGAAAATACCGGATGTCTTGGTTGTACGAAGTGCACCTTTACCATCTATTGGCTTGCCCATTGGACTAATCACGCGTCCAATCAGGTTTTTGCCGACAGGCACACTCAAGACGTCATTTTCTACCACAGCAAGTGTTCCCGGTGCCATTTTCTCTGAATCGACGTTGAACAAGATAACCTTGTCGCCGTAGGCTTCACGGACGAGTCCGCGTTGACCATCTTCGAATAGTACCTGTGCGCCGAGTCGAACGCCCTCGAGGCCTTTGACTTCAATAATAAAGCTGTTAACTGCCACAACTTCGCCGGTTAGTCCATCGGCTTCGACCAGTTTTTGAAAGGTTGCGTTATTAAACACGGCGTAGTACCTCTGCGAAATTTTCGCGTGCAGCTAAGATCTGCCTGCGAAATGACCAGTCGAATATGCGACTACCGTGGTGGACTACCATTCCACCTAGGAGTGTCGCATTGAAACCAAATGTCACCATTACATTAGGCGCGACATTTGCTCGACACCAATTAATAAGTGTTTGTTTGATGTCATTGGTCACGGGCGCTGCCAGGGTAATAGACAAGGTCGGCGCAGTATTTTTGTACAGATTAAGCGTGTCGAGTAGCTCATCGAGGCTACGTGTTGTGAGCGGCTGTAGCTTTTCCCAGTTCTGCAAAAGCTTCGTTGCGCTAGGAGACAATGCAATTGGCTTGACTGTTCGTTTTTTACTGACACGCTCTAGGATTGCGTTATGCGAGAACCACTTCACATACTCACGAACTTCTAATATCAAGACAGTTAGGTCCTGAATCGAAGCGACCTCGTCCGGTAGGCTCAGTCTATTCTTCATCTGAAATACCCTTAATGAGTTCGGCTTTATGCTCTTCGAGGTTTGCGAGCATATAAGGTATCTGTGCGCCGAGGTCGACGTTATGTTGCAAGGTTTCCGTCAGGAACGAGGTCACAGCATCGGCGAGCTTTGTATCGATTTGAGTAATTAAACGCTGTTTTTCAGCGGTGACGTTTTCATCTAGCTTGCTCTTTATGTCCGTTTGGTGATCTTTGATATCAGTCTGAGCAGTCGTAATGACAGTCTCGGCTTGGGTGCGAAGAGCCTCGAGCATCGTGTGATAGCGTTCAGTTTCACTCTTTACAACGTCATCACCCAGTCTTGCTAACTCTTTATTAAGGCCTTCGGTTGTTCCTTCTAGATCCTTCTGTAGCTCGCTCGTTGATTTCTCTAAAACGGTCCTAAAGTCAGCCTCGGCCTTAGCGAGCATCTGCTCTTTTACCTCTGGTGGCAGGTGCGTTGGTTGAACGACTGGCTTAGCCGGCTTTTCGGGGCGGGGACGAAAGTGCGCCCAGGCGTGACGAACGGCAGTAGCTGAGAGAATGCCAATAATAAAGACATTCACAAGCAAAAATATTTGTAAAAATATAACCCCACCCATACCGTTAAAACCTCGTCAAAATAACATAAATTGCGATGACTGCAACCGCTAGGATCCCTAGTACGAGAGCAGACAACTGTATAACATCACGATACACGGCTGACTGTGCCATAGGGTTGCGTCCTACAGAGATAATACTACTACGAATCATAGAGTAAATGATACTAACAACGATAATAATTGTAATAATAAAGATCACACCACTAATAATGATAGGGAGTGAGTTGACTGTTTTTCCAGCGAGAGCATTCGCAAGGTTTTGAATAGCTGCCGGGATCAGCGTTTTGTCTGGCTGTGCATAGAAGTAAGTGACATTGACAACGATTGGTACTTCGCCTAAAGTCACTTTTTGTTTTTTGCCCTCGTTATCAGTATAAGTTTGAGTACTATTACTATTGGCTGGGCCATCTTGAGCGATACCGACAACCTTGGCATTATTGGTCGCTTTCATGCCGACGCCCTTTATCGGCGAGGCGGTGATTTGATCACCTTTAACGATTGCACCATTCATGTCTGACACGAGTACTGAGGCAACACCGTTCGTGGCAACTTGTACTTGGTTAGCTGAACCATTCGATACAGTCAGTAAGGAGCTATCACTGTTAATAATGACTCCTAGGAGACTATTAACATTACTCGAAGATGTGCCAACAACCTGGTCAGATGTACCGTCCTTGAGGCTGACGAGGGACCCAACAGATAACGTATCGCTGGTTGAGTAACCCTGAGAGATTGTTGTCTGTGCACTTGTCGCGACTGGTAGAAGTATCGCCAGACTAACAACACCAACGACTAGTATTGCACTGTGTCGTGTCCGTGCTCCTACTAGCTTGACTATATTTAGCATGATTCTCCTATGATGATCACTAATGGTATTAGTATAACAAAAAAGTGCGAAGGCATAAGCACCTTACGTATTGTGCTAAAATGTAAGTACAAAGGACGGGACGAGTAGGTGAAAAAATTACCTGGAACCGAGGAAGGCTTCACACTTCTAGAACTCATCATTGTCATGATAGCGGTCGTTATTTTAGTGGCCGTTGTATTCTACTTCTACGGATAAGCATCTGTACAAAACCTATAGTACTAAGCAATTACTAAGCTGTTGCGTTATTGCATAATTTAGCTTATGATTATGGCAGTTAATGCGAGTAAAGTGGAGAGTGCTGTAGAGTGATCAACAGATCTATAATCCAAAAACTTGGCGACAAAGAGATGGATCGCAAAGCCTTCTTGAAATACAGTGGCTTGGCTCTTATTGGCGTTATTGGGTTGCAGGGAATTCTATCACTTATCTCGAAAATTGATAAACCACCAGTTGCCGTGCAGCCTGAACAAACATCACGCGGCTTCGGCAGCGGAAAGTATGGAGCATAATAATGGCTATTGAACAACGGCTTCCCGTAGTAAACAGCGATGATGGTGTATGGGGTGACGACCTCAACGCTTTTTTGAGTAAAGAGCACTACAATGCTGACGCAACTTTAACACCTGGAACGTCAACAAACGGTGGTCACAAGACAGTCACAATTCAGGCAGGTACTGGAACAGCTGCACCACTTACATTTACCTCGTCTGCCGGTACATTGTTATCGACGGCTGCTCCTGGTGCTGTCGAGTTTAGTACGAACAAATTGTATTACACAACAACAACACCGACACGCATGACCGTTGCAGCTTTCCCTGCAGGTACCACTGTTGCCGGAGGTGATTTACATTATGCAGACGGTACTGGCACGCTTGTAACGTTACCAATTGGCGGTACCAATGCAGTATTGACCGTTATAGGTGGACTTCCGTCGTGGGTGATACCGGCTGGTTCAACATACAATTATGGTCTGACAGGGGCAATTGCCGCAGGAATTGTAAATTATTAAGATGAGAATGTAGATAGATGACAGCAAATACTGCACCACGATATACAGTTGTTGGCGATAACGCCAGCAATGCTGCTACCGGTATGGCTCCGACACTTACGACAGCGGCGGCTGACTTTACGGGTATATCGACCAATAACCAACTCGTTTTTACGGCCGGCACCAACGGTAGTCGTCTTATTGGTATACACTTTGAGGCGATTGGTACAAACGCAGCGTCAGTCGCCCGTGTCTATATTAACAACGGGTCTGCAAATACGACAGCAGCTAACAACTCTTTGATTGGCCAGCTCACCTTACCCGCTACAACAACATCGGCAGTTGCAGCTGTTGGTTCGGCTGATTTTTACTTTCCAAACGGTGCGCTTGATCTGGATATAAGCTATAGAATTTATGTTGGCCTTGGCACGACTGTTGCTGCTGGATGGGTACCGACACCAACCCAGGGTGGTGACTTCTAGATGGACCAGTTCGGTTTACCGACATCCGGATTATTCGAACAATACACATTTAACGCAAACTCTGCGAGCAGTGGTGGAAACTGGCATACTTGGACTAAACCACTCGGTAAAAGTATGGCGAGTATTGTGCTTATAGGTGCTGGTGGTGGTGGTGGCACTGGTGCTATCGGATCCAACTCTACAGCAGCAGGCGGCGGTGGTGGTGGATCGGGCGGCATGACAATTCTTGAAATACCACTTTTTTTCTTACCCCCTCGTTTATATATATCTGTTGGACAAGGTAAATCAGGTATTGCAATTAATTCGCTTAATACCTATGTATCAACTCAACCTAATACAGTAGCTAACCATGTACTCGCAATTGCTAACTCAGGTGGTGCTGGTGGTAACGCTTCTGGTGCAACAGCTGGTGCAGCAGGAACAGGTGCAACTGGTGCGCTAGTAAGCTCAATGCCACTTGGATGGGCATGGTCTAAAGCTACTTTAGGAGGACAGGGTGGTATTGTTGGTGGAGCGACCGTTGCTGGTGCTGCGTTATCAGTTCCTATTAGTGGCCTTCGTGTAATGGGCGGCACTGGTGGGGGTGGTCTTCCTGCTGCGGCAACCACAGGGACAGCGGGTGGTCTGATTAGTCCTGTTGGGTCACCAAGTTACTTTCTAGGTTCAGTCGGTGGCGTCGGCCCAACGACGGCAACGGTCCCAGCAGGATTAGGTGTAACAGGAACCACAGTACCTGAAACAGGTTTTTTCTATTATGGTGGTACTGGTGGATCATCAACGCATGGTTCTGCAACCGGCACAGGACTCGTCCAGGCGGCAGGCGGTAACGGTGGTATTGGATCAGGTGGTGGTGGCATGGGCGGTGCGCTGACTGGATCAACTGCCGCCGTCGTGGCGTTAGGTGGTCCAGGACTTGTTGTTATTACCTGCTATTAGCATATTGTCTATACTTTCAAGTACCATATAGATATGAAGTTGTTGGTTCGTTTTTTGTTAGGAAGCAGTCTGGTGCTATGCTTAGCTATTTTTTCGATAGGCACTCATGTGTACGCGTTAACCGTGCCCACTGGTTTGACTATTGCACCAGTCCGAACTGAACTTCAGATCGTCCCAGGTACTGTACAGACGGGGCAGTTAACAATTTACAATATGACGACTAATGATATGAATGTCACGATGGACTCCGAGGTATTCAACGTTATTAATGAGCAGTATGACTATTCATTTAATGCTACATCGCCCGTAGCCGGTTGGGTGCAGTTTGATCCGACAACTACTATTTTAGCTGCAGGTAAGAGCAAGACTATTAACTATTCGGTCAATGTCCCGGCTGGAGCTGAACCAGGAGGTAAATATATAAGTCTATTTGCCTCGACGTCTATAAAGAGCAACAATACAGCAGTTAATTCTAGCGAGCGTGTTGGCTCTTTACTGTATATAACAGTCAGCGGCAATGTATCGCGCACAGGATATGTGCTGAGCTTATTTACACCATGGACAATGATTAACACGAGTATGTGGAGTGCAACACTACATGATGGCGGTACAGCACATTTTGCCAGTAACTATAGTATGAGCGTCAAGACGCTCTGGAACACAGATGTCTCGTCGTATTCGAACAGCTCACTTATTTTGCCAAAGACAATTCGTCTCATTCAGGGAACGATAGCTGAGCCGAAGGTCCCAGGCATATACAAGCTTGTATTTATAGCCAGCCTTGGCGATTCATCTGACGCAAAGCTTGAACGCTACATTCTCTATATGCCAATATACGGCTGGATAATTATCTCAATTGCCGTACTTTTTATCGTCAATAGGGTAATAAGAATTGTTCAAAGAAGGCGTGAGAAAACTAAAAAAACTACGTAGTCTGGGGCACAGCCGTATAGAGTATGTTTGTCGAATAACTGCCAGCAGATTTCGAAAAGTCTAATTTAACTCCGTAGGTAACCGTTGTCACATCACCACCGACACTTGGAGCAGCAGGACCAACAAAGTTTTTAATTAACGCTGGAGTTGTTGTCATACCAATGAAATTAGTCGACGCATCGGTATTATAACCCCACGTATTAGTTGCTAATGCGGCTGCTGCGACATTACTCGAGGCCGTTATTGTGCCTAGTGTCCCTGTAAGGTTGGCCGTCGTTAGCGCATTAAGATACAGCTTGTAGCCCGTGACGTCAGTTGAATTAACGGTTACGACATTATTTGATGTACTGAGCTGTCCGCTATTGGCTGGTACGGCCGATATAACAACACTCGACACGTTAATTGTTAGTGAGGTCTGACCACCGTAGGGAACGACGGCGTTATAAATACCAACGCCATATGGCGAGGCAGAAACTGGACGTGCAATGACCAGAACGGCCGCCGTAATAGAGATGAAGAAAAATGCAATAAAAATATTGTTTACTTTTTTCACGTTCGTGCTACTACTTTCTTCATGCTTGTGCTATTATAGCATTCAGATAATATTCAGATCGAATTTAGATATAAACAAAAACATAAAGGATATAATAATGTCTAAAAGAAACGTTCGCTCATTTTTCAATAAAATAGTCAGTTTTGTAGCTATAGCGGCACTTGTTGCCGTATATGTGCCAAACTTAGCGTCAGCTGCGGCAATTACTAACCGTAAAGTAGTGATTGGTAGTTCTCAGCTTAGCGCTTTAACTACATACGTTTTTACATTCAATGTTCCATCTGGAACTTCAGTTGGTTCTGCTGACTTCCAGGCATGTACGACTGCCAGTGGTACATGTACTCCAGCACCTGGATTCTCATCTAGCGCAGGACCTGCAACGCTGACGTCTCAGCCGACAACATTGGGATCAGCATCAGGATGGACAATCAATACTGGAACCGCAAATGACCTCAAGATCTCTGCGACTGCGGCTGCTGCTCCTGGAGGTACTTCTACAGTGAGCTTTACTAATGTTACGAACCCAAGTTCAGCTAACGCTACATTCTTCATGCGTATCACAACTTATACTGGTACAACCGGTAGCTCACCATGGACTGGAGTGATTGATACTGGTGTCGTTGCAGCTGCAACTGCTGGTCAAATCACTGTTACGGCTAATGTAGATGAGTCCTTGACCTTTACACTGTCTGCTGCAACGGTAGCACTCGGGACACTAACGACGGGCACGACTGGTAAAGACGGAACAACGACAATGGTTGCTGCAACAAACGGTGGTACAGGATACTCAATTACTTATACCGGTAACTCTCTGACGTCACCTAGTGGTGCACTGCCAGCTTACGCAAGCTCAGCATCAGCTGCTGGTACTGCAGGGTTTGGCTTTAACCTTATGTCTAATACGACCCCTTCTGTAGGTACTGGTGTCTCTGGTTCTGGCTCAGGAACTGCGTTTACTGGATACGGCACAGCTAATGCCTTCACCTTTAACTCTGGTGACAAGATTGCATCTGCATCAGCTGCAACCAACAGTAATACTTATACAGTAAGTTATGTTGCCAACGTCGCTGGTGCAACACCAGCAGGTAGCTACACCACAACGCTGAACTACGTCGCAACTCCTAACTTTTAATGGCTAGCCGAGCGAAATATATATCCGTTTTCTTAATGAGCGTTGTCTTTACGGCAGCGCTCATTGTCATACATACAAGTTCAGCATCTGCTCTCACAACTACTCAGGCAGCAAAGCAAGGCATACAGATTAGTCCATCGATCATTAATCTCAATGGTACAAAAGGCGGTAGCTACACTGTCACAGTCAAGATAACTAATGTAACAGTTCAAAATCAAACCTACTATAGCTCGGTTAAAGATTTTACGAACAAGGATGAGTCGGGTACGCCAAATATTTTGCTTACGAGTACATTACCTGACATAGCCTCAATACGTACATGGGTATCAACAAATGCAAAAATTACACTCAAGCCAGATGAAAGTAAGACGCTAGCGGTTAATATTAGTATACCAAGTAATGCTGAGGCTGGTGGCCACTATGGGGCTCTATTGTTTTCTGGTACTGCACCAACGCCTTCAAGTGCTGGCGTGGCACTCGAAGCCAGTGCTGCGGCACTATTCCTTGTAAGAGTCGACGGTAATATTATCGAAAACGCGACGGTTGCTTCATTTTATACAGCACCGACGAGCAGTGATAACCAGTCCTCGTTCTTTGAAAAAGCGCCAATTACGTTCGTAACACGCATAAAGGATGACGGCAATATTCATCTTCAACCAAACGGCCATATACTTGTTCACGATATGTTTGGTAATGTAACATCAACTATCGCGGTGAACAGCGACAAGGCCAATGTACTACCTAACAGTATTCGTCGATTTGACACGACGCTAAGCAGCTCGTGGATGTTTGGCTACTATACGGCCGATCTACAACTTGGTTACGGCACGCACGGTCAGGTGCTTACTGATACAATCAGCTTCTGGGTGATTCCATACAAGATCGTTCTCGTTGCACTACTCGTCGTGATAAGCGTTATATTCGTTCTCGTTCGCATGGTAAAAGTGTATAATAAACGTATCATTGCAAAAGCAATACAAAAACATGAAAAAACTACGTCAAACCACAGTAAAAAGTAGCACGAAAAATCGATCTAAGGTCGTCAAACTTGCTCATGCCAAGCGCCCTTTACTGCGTCATTTAAGGCTTGTTGAACACAAACACACAGGCAAGTTAGTCAAAGTCCACCACAGCTCATACGTAGCCTTAGCAGGCATACTTGTGATTGTTGGATTCTTTCTAGTTCTTAGTCAAAATATTACCAAAGCAGCCGATAATTCAATCGCAATCAACGCTGTTGTGAAGGGGCCAGCGCCAACGGTCGGTGCAACAATCACCGCACCAGTTAACGGTATTAGTATTCTTAATCTCAATCCTAGTCAAGTAGAGGGGACATGTGTGGCAGACTCATTCGTTGTTGTCTATGATGACGGCGCACTTGTCGGTTCAACGATATGTACGGCTGCGGGACTATTTAGTCTTAATGTTCAACTTCATGAAGGCACGAATATTCTGTCAGCTCGAAACTTTGACGATCTGAATCAGGCGGGTCCGGATACCCCTACGGTGACTGTGACGTTCACTCCTGAGACAGTAACTCAAGCTATAGTTCAGCCAAATCTACCTAAAACTCCGGTAATAATTCCCGGAGTGACTCCAGGAATTTCAGATTGTGATAATTACGTTCCAACTGGTACACTTAACACTGGTGGTGAGCCTCACGTGGCTGTTGTTTGTGTGCCGCAGACCGTTCGGGTCAACGAAAGTAATAGTATTGGTGTACTCGTATGGGGAGGAGCACCTCCGTACGCACTTAACTTCAAATGGGGAAGTGGCGATGAAACGCTTATAAGTATGGACGCTCCCGGCTACAAGAGTGTTAAGGTACATTATGCAAGTTCTGGCACATACAATATTAATGTTCAAGTAACTGATCGTGGATCAGCTGCTGCAACTGGCCAGTCGGCGGTTCATGTAACGAGCCCTACTCAACCGCAGACCCTCACACAAATTATCAATAGTATCGCTTCAACCTCATGGTTTGAAACACCAGTACCACTCTACATAATTGCAGTCGGTCTGACACTAGGATTTTGGGGCGGAGATATATTTAATCGTAATTTTGGCGCAAGACGTCTTCGCAAGAGGACAAGGAGGGCATCATAATGGTACAACTTCCTGATGAACAAATCGCGGACATTGAGCGTACAATTGTCGATCGTTTTCGCGGAGTCTTTAGACGGCAATCTAAGAAAAAAGGTTTTGGTCGAATCCTTCGTATCCTTGGCCCTGGGGTGATTACGGGTGCCGCTGATGATGACCCGTCTGGTATTGCGACCTATTCTCAGGCTGGTGCACAGTTTGGTTTTAATATGCCATGGACGATGCTCCTAACCTTCCCTTTGATGGTTTCTGTTCAAGAAGCAGTGATGCGTATCGGTGCAGTTACGGGCAAAGGCCTCGCAGCGGTTGTCCGTGAGAATTACTCTCGTAAGATTCTATACCCAATTGTCCTTCTGGTCGTCCTCGCAAACACATTTAATATTGGATCAGATATCGGTGCAATGGCAGCGAGTGCGCAGTTATTACTACCAAAAGTTCCGTTTTCACTCTTAGCAGTTAGTTTTGCCGTTGTTATTTTAATCCTAGAAGTATTCTTGTCATATCGAACGTACGTTCGAATTTTAAAGTGGCTGGCGATTGCACTATTTGCCTATATTATTACCGCATTCTTAGTCGACGTTCCATGGTTAGACGCGCTGAAGGCAACGGTTATTCCACATATCGAACTCAATAAAGATTTCATATTTATGATCGTGGCGATATTTGGTACGACCATTTCGCCGTACTTGTTTTTCTGGCAGACAAGCAATGTTGTCGAGGATGAGATTGCTGAGCACCGTCTACCTCAAAAGGGCGGTATCCCACGCCTAAGTCGCTCGTATCTGAGGCGTCTGCGTATTGATACTATTGTTGGTATGCTTTTTTCAAATGTGACGGCATGGTTCATCATTGTGGTTGGTGCGGTTGTACTAAATCATGCTGGTATCACTAATATCGTGACGGCGGCTGATGCGGCGAGTGCTCTTGTACCACTTGTTCATACATTCCCTAATGCAGGCTTTCTTGCTCAGCTCATTTTTGCCATCGGGGTGATTGGTATTGGACTCATGAGTATTCCAGTGCTGGCTGGCTCATCTTCATATGCAATTTCTGAGACATTCAGCTGGCGCGAGGGACTATTTCGCAAATTCAAACAGGCACGTGAATTTTACCTGGTTATTATTATCGGAACACTCGTCGGATTACTATTTAACTTTATCGGACTTGATCCGATAAAAGCGCTTGTCATGACTGCAGTGTTCAATGGTATCGTGGCAGTACCACTCATCTTCTTGATTGCACGTGTATCAAGTCGTCAAAATGTGATGGGTGAGCATAGGAGTAAGTTCTGGTCTAAATTAGGCCTATGGATTACGTTCGCGATCATGGGCGCGGCTGCAGTAGCACTACTTATATCACTATTCTAGATATGCGTTTCGACAGCATAGGCTATGTTGTATACTGAGAATATTATGATTTATAACTGGCATCGACAACACAAAGAATCATTAACAACAGGGGACAAAGCAGCAGACGTCGTTCGTAACGGCATGGGTAGCTGGCGCTTCGTATTTCTCTTTGTCCTATTTATGTTAATTTGGGCAGCACTGAATGCGATTGGCCCGATGCTACACTGGGATCCCTATCCATTCATTCTTTTGAACCTGTTCCTATCAACGCTTGCTGCTCTTCAGGGGGCGATTCTATTGATTGCTGCTAAGCGCCAGGATGCTATTAGTTCGGCAATGGCGAAGCATGATTACGAAACGAATATTCGTGCCAAAAAAGAGATTGAAGAATTGATGACTATTCATCAGAACCAAATGCGAATGATTCAGACGATTCATGACGAGATCATCAAAAAAAAGACTGAATAGTAACGTTATACTTGACATACTTTTCATACATCATGTATACTAAAGAATATGCACGATAAAAAACTCTATGGTACCGCTACAGTTGGTACAAAAGGTCAGATAGTGATCCCTGCTGATGCACGCGAAGAGCTCGGTATTAAAACTGGTGATCGTCTGTATGTTATCGGCACACCAAAGGCAGGTGCTCTAGGGCTACTTAAAGAAGACATGCTAGAGGAAGTTATCAAAAAAATGAATCTACAAGTTGAGAATCTCCGCGCAATAAAAGATATAAAAGGAAAGAAATAACACATGAATCACCACTTAGCACTACGTAGCAAAATTATTATTATGGTCTCGGTTATGGCCGCGATGTTTCTTGTCGCCCTTGACCAGACAATCATTGCCACCGCACTTGGTAAAATCGTTGAACAATTCAACGCTTTTGACTCACTCAGTTGGATCGTGACTGCGTATCTGCTGACAACAACCATTACCGTACCAATTGCTGGTAAGTTCTCTGACCTATTCGGTCGTCGCAAGATTCTGCTAATCGGTGTCGCAGTGTTTGTGATTGGATCAATGCTTTCAGGAATTGCCGGTGGAGTTGTCCAGCTGATTGCGTCGAGGGCCTTGCAAGGTATCGGTGGTGGTATCATCACTGCCAATGCCTTTACAATTGTCGGTGACCTTTTTGCAGCCCGCGAACGTGGTCGTTGGCAAGGACTGATTGGTGCAGTCTTTGGACTTAGCTCAGTCATTGGTCCGCTGCTTGGTGGTTGGCTAACAGATGGTCAACACATTTTTGGGCTCGTCACAGACTGGCGTTGGACGTTCTTCATTAACGTCCCTGTAGGTATTGCGGCCTTTGTCTTTATTAGTATCTTTTGTCCACCCCTCAAGCACGATAATAAACCTCGTGTTGACTACGCAGGTGCGACGCTTCTAGCGGTACTACTTGGTGTTTTGATCCTGGCCGTTGATAATACGGGCACTATCTTCTCAGGGCTGCTCAACTCTACTGGTTGGACACTAACTGGTCTGAGAATTGGTATGTATAGCATTGTGGCCTTAGCTACATTAGGATTCGTTCTTGTCGAGAGGCGAGCACCCGAGCCGATCATTCCACTGCGTTTCTTCAAGAACCGTAACTATGTTCTGTTGATCATCACAGCCATGATGTTTGGTGCTGCATTCCTTGGTTCGATTCTGTACCTAACACAGTTTAACCAACAAGTCTTTGGGGCATCACCAACTAAATCTGGTCTGATGTTACTACCTATGATTGGTGGATTGATGCTCACGAGTATTGGCTCTGGTCAATTGATTTCACGCTTTGGACGCTACAAGATCTTTATGCAGGTTGGTTTCGTTCTCGCAACTGCTGGTATGTTTGCGCTTAGTATGTTGAATGTCGATTCAGGCTATGCCTACGAAGCAGTTGTCATGGTATTCCTCGGTATGGGAATGGGGGTTGCTATGCCAACTTTGAACCTTGCTATTCAGAATGAGTTTGAACAACATGATCTCGGTATTGCTACCAGTTCAAACCAATTGTTCCGAAGTCTCGGTTCGACAATTGGTACAGCGGTCTTTGGTGCAGTTCTCACGACTGGTATTATTGCTAATCTTGGTAATATTCAGGACACATCACCATACCTTCAAATGATTCAAAAGAGTCCAGAAGTCTCAAAGATTGGTAGCCTTAGTGATGCCAATACACTCCTGAATCTCAATATGCCCGACATTAAAGGTCAGGTAAGTAGTGCGGCTGAGTCTAGCTTTGCCAAGCTACCTGCTATACAAGCAACAGTTGCTAAACAAACATTTGAAAAGACTCAATCTGACTTTTCGAGCAAAGTTACTCATGCATTCTCAGATAGCTTGCATCACATCTTTGTTGTTGCGACCTTCCTTGTCGCAGGTGCGACTGTACTTGTCTTCCTACTAAAGGAACGGGTGCTGAAGTCTGCAAAGCCCCAAGACACACCAGGTGAAATGTAGCAAATAAAACGTTTGTGCTTTAAAAATTAATAGGGTACAATATAACTATTAGCGCTATTGCCTGCAGTGCCACTCTTGACGTGTGACTTTATAATTGATACTATTAATCCTGTCCCTTGCGCCAAAACATTTAATTTAAAGGTCGAAGCGCGCGAGGTAAGTACATTGGGAGAGTAGCCAGAACGTCCGAATTTTTCGGCGTAATGCGTGAAACGTCAACCAGTACAAGGAGTAAAAATCACATGCCAATAGCCATCGAATTTGTGCCTTCAAGGCGCAAAAAGATAGCCGTGGATGTGGTGCCTGCCGAATGGCAACTGTATATTGCACAGTAGAATCATTCTAGTTAATGATTCAAATCCGTCTTACTCATCTGAGTGAGATACCAAAAAAAGAAAACACCCCAAGGCACCGGGGTGTTTTCGCTTTTTAGAAGGATTAACTACCAGCAGGAGGTGTAACGCCTACTTTCTTAAGGTCAGCGTTAATCAACGCACGGAGTTGATCACCATTGTTCTGTTGAACGTCGCTAATAACATCACTGCTGAGTTGTACGCCGTTTAGGTAAATGGTTGGTGTTGAGTTAATATTTAACTTGTTACCAATCGCTTGGTCGAACGAAATCTTTTTATTGACATTATCAGCTGCAAGATCTGTCGTAAATTTGGCTGTATCAAGTCCAAGAGTTTTTGCATAACTAACGAGCGTAGATGTCACAGCAGTGCCTGTAAGGTCTACCCAGTCGCTCTGGTGTTCATAAAGGTAATTATTCATATCCCAGTACTTGCCTTGAAGCCCAGCGGCTTCGGCTGCAGCTGCACCAGAACGAGCGTTCGGGTGAATGGTCGAAAGCGGGAAGTTACGGAAGACAAAGGCAAGCTGGTCTTTATACTGCTCGGTGATTTTACGAATATTTGGGTGAGCACTTCCACAGGCAGGACACTGCAAATCACCGTATTCGATTAATATAACTTTGCTGCTCGCATTGCCATACACTTCGTCGGCAATATTACCACTAGCAGGCGTAGCGGGTAAGATCGTGTCCTGCTTCACGCTAGAAACGTCGACGATCGGGTTGGCGTTACGCGACGTGATAACCAGGGCTGTCAGTAAGCCCACAACAATAACGGCAAAAATAATCCAGGCTTTCTTACTCACAACATACTCTCCTTATAACTAGTCCTACTATTATAGCAAATTGGTAGTGTGGTCTGTTGTACAATAAGCATATAATGTTCACGTTTTTACTAATTTTGACAATTTTCTGCTTTATACTGCTCGTTCTCGTAGCTGGTATGCATCCCACGATGTCTTCATTGAGTACCTATGAACTCCGTAGGAGGGCAGAGAATAGTGATCACCATGCGGCTGAGTTAGTAGGTAAGCAGCTTCTGCTGCAAGACGTGATATCTAATCTAAAGATCAAAGTAGCATTTCTACTCGTGGCACTGTCGTTTCTACTTGTTGCAACCTTTGGGGCTTTTATTGGAACGATCTTGATTATCGTCATTCTATTTGAATATGGTGCGCTGGCTCGACTACGGTTCATCAAGAAGCTATCTAGTCGTCTCTATGGCATGTTGGAATCAAAACTTCTCATAATTGCCCAAAAGTCAGCATCTATTATGAAGTTTATTCGCTCGGACGTAGAACCTGAAAATATATTTCATCTAGGCTCACGTCAAGAACTTGAGCATCTTATTGACCAATCCGAAGGTGTGCTGACGCCAGATGACAAGAGGCTAGTTGTCCATAGTCTCGCGTTTGGTGATACGTTGGTTTCACGTATCATGACGACAGCAGGTGAGATAGCAAGCATCAAAAAGACTGAATTCTTGGGCCCACTAACCTTAGATGACCTTCATAGGACAGGACACAGTAGACTACCAGTTATCGGAAGTGATATGGATCATATCGTTGGAGTGCTGCATCTTGAAAATCTCTTGGCGCTTGATATTAAACGATCTGTCACAGCTGAAAAGGCAATGGATCCACACGTTGTCTATCTGCATCAAGATCAAACTTTAACTCATGCACTTGCGGCAATGCTTCGCACGCATCGACATCTATTTATCGTTATTGATTCGTCTCGCAATACTGTCGGCATTGTGACACTTAATGATGTCATTGAAGCACTGATCGGACGCAAAATTATTGACGAATTCGATGGTCATGAAAGTATTCGAGCTGTATCAGAGCGTAGCCTGCACGAGAAACGCCCAGAAGCTTAGCCCCTTACTAGCCTTAAGGGGGGTCAGGATGATACACTACAGAGTATTATGACACGAACATTAGCCGCAGAATTACCCGCGAGTATTGGCGAAACAGTCACACTCCAGGGCTGGTTACACAAAAAACGCCTACTGGGCGGACTCAATTTTATTACTCTTAGAGACCGTAGCGGACTTGCTCAAACACTCATTATTGATGATGAACTTGAGAAACTTCGTGGTTTACAAACGGGTACGGTACTCGCTCTCACCGGCACTGTCGTAGCAGATGAACGCGCACCGGGTGGTGCCGAACTTCACGACGTTACAGTCGAAGTGACGGTCCCCGTCACTGACGAGCCGCCAATCGAAATTGATAAACCACTCGGTCATGAGTCTGAGAATCTGGACACATTATTTGATAATCGGGTGATTGGCCTTCGCAACCTTCAGGAACAAACCATCTTCAAGGTTCAAGCAAAAGTACTCGAGACTGCCAGGAAGTACTTTATTGATAATCATTTCACAGAGATGAACACTCCGAAGCTACTGGCCGAGCCAACTGAAGGTGGTGCTGAAGTCTTTACGCTCGACTACTTTGGAAAAACTGCATCCTTAGCGCAGAGTGCACAGTTCTACAAACAGATGATGGTCGGTGTGTTTGAACGTGTCTTTGAAACGAACCCAACATATCGAGCAGAGCAAAGTGCGACGACGCGGCATATGACCGAATATATTACGATTGATGCCGAGATGGGCTTTATTGAATTCGACGATCTACTGATATTTACGAGTGGTCTCATTAATGCAATTATCAACAATGTGTGGGACTCATATGGTGATCAGCTCAAGAAGTGGAATGCGCATAAGCCTGTGCTAACTGAAAATTTCCCACGTCTCTCAATGGCCGAAGTCCATGCACTCTATGCTAAGAATAATTCCGAAGATTATAGCAGTGAAGATGATCTGCGACCTGATGAAGAACGCTGGATCTGTGAGTACGCCAAGAAGAATCTTGGTAGTGAAGCAATCTTTGTGACCGAATGGCCAAGCAGTAGTATGAAATTCTATCACCGCAAAAATGCTGATAATCCCGAAATTGCTGATCGTAGCGACCTGCTATTTCGCGGTATCGAAATTGCGACAGTACCAATGCGTGAAAACCGTTATGACGTCCTCGTTGAGCAGTTAAAGACGATTGCACATGGTGATCCAGAACACCCAGGCTTTAAATATTACCTACAGGCCTTTCAGTATGGCTTACCTCCACATGGTGGATTTGGTCTCGGGCTTGAGCGTCTAACCGAAAAAATTGTTGGACTCAACAACGTTAAAGAAGCGACGCTTTTCCCCCGCGATATCAATCGCCTTACTCCTTAAAAGCGACCGCATTCCTAAGCGAGCTTTCAGTTTATCTAATATATACTTACTGATAGATCTAAAAATAGAAGGAATTAAATATGTCGGATCAAACTAGGACCAAAATCATTGGCCTTATCGTTATTGTGCTGCTTACGACCGTCGGAACTGTCGGTGCGGCTGCCTATAATGCACGATCGACCCAGCAGATAGCCGCTAGTGCGAGTCAGCCGAATGTAGTAGGTAGTAGCCCTAGTTCGCAGACAGCGACGACATCTTCAACTCCCTCTACTGCTTCATCGTCATCGAGCGCAACTTATAAAGATGGTACATACACTGCCAACGGGTCATTTTATACACCGGATGGTACTGAGCAAATTGGTGTCACACTAACACTTGCAAGTAATAAAATTACCGCTGTCTCAATTGATTCATCATCAATATACTCTGGTACCTCAGCAGAATACACTGACAGATTTAGTAGCGGTATTAGTAGTGTGGTTGTCGGTAAGAATATTGCAGATGTACAAGTATATAGAATATCTGGCGCATCGCTTACACCGATGGGCTTTAATAACGCACTCAGCGCGATTGAAAATGAAGCCAAAGCCTAGCATTACATTTGAAGCTTTGGGTACGGAGTGGATGATAGAGGCCATTGACGTCGCGCGCCAGCAAACCAATATTAAGAATGAGCTTGATCGCATCGATCATATTTGGTCACGTTTCCAGGATGACTCACTTATTTCACTCATGGCAAAAGAGGCTGGTACGTATGAGCTTGATCAATCTGATGCTCTGCTTATGAAATGGTATCAGCAGCTCTACGAGGCAACTGATGGCTTAGTAAGTCCTCTGATCGGGCAAGCACTTGTTGATGCCGGTTATGATCAAGCATATTCACTAAAGCCAAAAACTATCGTTCATTCATCTCCGACATGGGAGGACACGTTAGTTATTGGAATTGATTCTATAACAATCAAACAACCAGCTCTCATTGATGTTGGTGCCGCTGGTAAGGGCTATGCTGTCGATCAGGTAGCGCGTCTGCTTGACGGTGACTACTGTGTTGATGCGAGCGGAGACATACTCGTTCATGGTCAAGAGATGCGTATTGGTCTCCAGAGCCCACACGACGAGACACAGTTAATTGGTGTTGCGACAATTAAAAACGAAAGTATCTGCGGATCCGCTATTACTCGTCGGGCCTGGGGTGATTGGCATCATATCATTAACCCAAAAACTGCTAAGCCAGTCGACGACATTATCGCGACCTGGGTGATCGCAGATAATGCAATGCATGCCGATGGTCTCGCAACGGCTCTATTCTTTGTCTCGCCAGAAAAACTTAACCAACTTACACAGTTTGAGTACTGTATTATATATCGTAACGGTACCGTGAAATCAGTAGGTCAGAAAATAGAATTATTTACCGAGAAGGCTACCAAGTAATGCGTCAGTATATCGAAAAATTTATTGATAGCATGACGATGTATCGCCTTGTTCTTTATGGTCTTTATTTAATTACTGCGACTGCGTTTGTCCTGAGCCTTCTTGGCCAACTATCATTTACGGTTTTAGAACTGGGGCCGACACTACTTGTTTTACTGGTTGTGTCCTATGTCTCAAGTAAGTTATTCGCGTGGACGTTTTCTGCACCGTATAACCCAGAGTCATGGCAGATCACCGCTTTTATTGTATTCTTTCTAATTTTCCCTCAAAGTGACCTAAAGGGCTATCTTTTAACCGCACTTGTTGCGTTTTTATCTGTTGCTTCAAAGTATATACTCGCCATTCGTGGTCGTCATATATTTAACCCAGCAGCAGTCGCTGTCGTTATTAGTGGTCTCCTCGGACTTTTAGGCGCAACTTGGTGGGTAGCAACGCTACTGCTCTTGCCTGTTGTTTCAATCGTCGGATTAGTGATTACCTGGAAACTACGTCATTTTATGATGGTATTTGTTTATGGACTCGTCAGTGTTAGTTTGGCTGGTATCATTGCGCTTGTAGCTGGACGTGATTTAGGTGAAGCGTTTAAGACTGTCATCATCTCTACGCCGATTGTGTTTGCTGGTACGATTATGTTAACGGAACCGTTAACGTCACCAACGACTAAACGGAGCCAGGTTATCTATGCCGTACTCGTTGCCGTGCTTGGGGGATTACAGATTGGTTGGATATCAAAGCCGGACGTTGCACTTTTGGTTGGCAACCTGTTTAGCTTCTTAACTGGTCAACGACGTGCTATAAAGTTAGAGTTTGTGAGTAGTACTCAGATTACACCTTCCGTCTATTCAATTGTATTTAAACCAGTGAATCCAATTCGATTTAAGGCTGGGCAGTATATTGAGCTGACCCTGCCGCATGAACATCCAGATGATCGAGGCATTAGACGTACATTTTCAATTGCTTCGCGACCGGGCGATCAATATATCAAATTAGGGCTAGTCACGGCAATTCCATCAAGTACCTTCAAGACAGCGCTACTTGCATTAAGTCCTGGTACGATCGTCAGAGCAACTGAGGTTGGGGGAAGTTTTGTCTTACCTGATAATATTGATGAGCCTATCGTAATGATTGCAGGTGGCATTGGGATTACGCCATTTCGCTCAATGATTGATGATTTGATTGCCAAGCAAGAAAAGCGTCCTGTTGTTTTATTCTACGCAGCCCGCCAAGAAAATTTATTAGTCTATGGTGGACTACTCAACGAAGCGCGTAAGCAACTTGGTATTATGATCGTACCAATAGTTGCACAGCCAAGTTCGACCTGGGCAGGGGAAAAGGGTTATCTAGATATGCAGACCATCGAACGCTATGTTGGTAATGTTTACGAACATACCTTTTATATTTCAGGACCTAATGCAATGGCGTTATCGTTTCGAGAACAGCTTCGCGCAGCGGGGATTACCCCGAGCCGCATTAAAACAGATTATTTTTCTGGTTACTAGCAAAACAAGCTATGATAGAACATATGGATGATGCTAATGTTCCAGTTGAAACCGCAACGGTAGCTCCGACTGTTCCTGCAGTTGCTACAAAGCCCAATAAACAACGCCACTTTCTGGCTGTTTTCTTCTTTAGTTATATGTGGGGCACCTTTGGCATTGATCGTTTTTATCTTGGAAAAGTGGGGACTGGAATCTTAAAACTCGTAACGATTGGTGGCTTTGGTATTTGGACGATTATCGACTTAGCACTTATTACGTCAGGTGCTATGCGGGACAAACAGGGCAATGAGATGTTAGAAGCTGCCAGGTATAAAAAGTTCGCTGGGCGGACTATTTTGTGGTCTGCAGTTATTATAGCGGCAGGCGTACTCGTCAGTGGCATTAGTCTTATCTTGACAATAACAGCACTTATCACACAGGTTCAAAGTGGTGGTCTAGATATTCAAAAGCTGCTTCCATCTGGAGTTTTACCGACGAGCTCAACGACACAGTCAGTTGATCCATCTACTCTCGGTTTTTAGTTAACAGCAGGCTTGTTATCGAGCGAGTGCCAGACGTACCAACTAGCGACTGATTCATACGGATGCCAGCTGTTCGACGTCGCAATTTCTTCCATGTCTTGAGTGCTTGGTGAATGATCAAAACCATAGAGTTTTTGTATGCCGTTTTTAATGCCGAGATCACCAACAGGTAAAACATCCAAACGTCCCATGCAAAAAATCAAAAACATATGAACGGTCCATACACCAACGCCTTTAATCTGTGTCAATTCTGCGATAATTTCATCATTTGTTAGCACGTCGAGGTGATTGAACTTTACTGAACCTTCAATAACTTTCAGTGCGAGGTCTTGAATATAGCTACCCTTTTGCCTGGACAGACCAACACCTCTTAGCTCTTCTATATTTTTTGTTAAGATCTGATCTGGCGTGGGAAAGACATCATCTGGAAATAGTGCGAGGAAGCGTTTAAAAATAGTCGCTGCGGCTTTAACACTTAATTGTTGTGAGACGATGCTTTCGACTAATGTCTGATAGTAATTCTTGTGTGGGGTGATAGTAGCAATACCAGCCTGTGCGATAACTGGAGCTAAGGCTGCATCATTCTTTGATAGATATTCTGCAGCTATTTTTAGGTTGCTATCATTTGCGAGAATTACCATTCTAAAATTCAATCGTTTGTCGTCGATCGAGACGTGTATAGCTAGTGCCTAACTTCTCCGCGAAAATAGGTACCAGACGATCTGCGATGCCTTTACCAGAGGGCGATAGGATTGCGTCGTGTGTAGGAAAGACAAGGCGAGGTTTTACTGCGATTAAAAACTCGATTGTCTCACTGATTTTTAGCCATGGGGCACTAACGGGGAGGGCAAGCACATCGATTGGTTTGTTCGGTAAAGCGAACGAATCTCCGGGGTAATATAACTTTTGATTAATGAGTACACCAAGATTGTCGATAAGCGGTATATCGGGATGGATTTCGGCATGTGTGCCACCAAAGAATTCTAAATCAAATGGGCCAACTGTGACGACGTCGCCAGCTGTGACTGCTTGGGACTTATGGTCGGGCATTTCTTGAGTGACGGATTTTAGGGAAATTAAAACGGAGTCAGGGTTTTTGTCATATATTGATGCCAATAAGTCTGAGTCAAAATGGTCAGCGTGTTCGTGCGTAATAACGATCGCAACGATATTGTTAGTCACTTGGAAGTCGGTTGTGAAATTGCCTGGATCGACTACAAGAATCTGCCCATCTTCCTCAACCGTAAAACAAGCATGTTCATATTTTGTTATTTTCATAATTAATCCTCCTTAAACCATTTCTTATATGCTGCGCGCGCTTTAACTATTTTAGGAGTAATTACAATTGAACAGTAGCCATTGCCGGGATTTTTATTAAAGTAATCTTGATGATAATCTTCGGCCGTGTAAAACGTGTCGAGCTTGCTAATTGTTGTTACTGGCTCGTTATCCCAGTGACTTTTTGAACGCTCTAAGGCTGCTTCAAAATCTTTTTTTTGAACTTCATTCGCGTAAAACATCGCCGAACGATATTGTGTACCAACGTCATTACCTTGCCGATTGAGCGTTGTCGGATCATGGATTAGGAAAAACAAATCGAGAATCGTTTTAGCAGGAATAATTTTCTCGTCAAAGGTGATTTCTACCACTTCAGCATGTCCTGTCTCGCCAGTCGAAACGGCTTCATAAGATGGGTCAGTTGTGTCGCCCCCAGCGTAGCCACTTACAACAGACTCAACACCTTTAAGTCGTCGATAAACGGCATCCAAACACCAAAAACATCCTCCTGCAATCACGTATGTTGTCATACTTCTATTATACGCCGTTATACTAGAGTGGTGAATAAGGATGACTTCCAGAAAATTGTGTTGCAACGTGGCCGAGAGTTGTATCGTGATATGCCATGGCGCGCTAACACAGATCCATATTATGTACTCGTCAGTGAACTAATGCTGCAACAGACCCAGGTTGACCGGGTGATACCGAAGTTTAATGCGTTTGTTGGTAAATTTCCTGATGTGGGAGCACTCGCTAAGGCATCATTAGCCGACGTACTTATTGCCTGGAGTGGCCTGGGCTATAATCGCCGAGCTAAATTCTTGCATGATGCAGCCAAGAAAGTAACCGCTGAGTTTAACGGAATTATTCCAGCGACGCTCGATGAGCTTGTAAGTCTACCGGGCATCGGTCCAAACACGGCAAGCGCGATCCTAGCGTACGGTTTTAATCAACCCATCGTCTTTGTTGAGACGAATATCCGTACAGTTTATTTTTATCACTTTTTTAAGGATGCTCAAAGAGTTAGCGATAAAGAATTACTAAAACTCGTGGCCGAAACATTTCCTATTGACCTCGAGCTTGACGCGATGAGAAAAACAACAGGTTTGTCTTATAGCCGTTCTTGGTACCAAGCATTGATGGATTATGGCAGCTATCTAAAAAAACAGGGTGCGGGACAGGTCAGTAAAAGTCAGCATTATGTAAAACAGTCACCATTAAAAGGTAGCGTACGTGAAGTTCGTGGCCAGATCATTACCGCGCTAACAATGCGCGATATGAGTGAAGATGAACTACGATCTATAGTTACTACTGACGAACGTTTTCCGTTGGCGCTTCAAGGTCTCGTTGATGACGGGTTGATAAGTCGCACAGGTCTAATACTTCATTTGACCAAATAGCCGTGGAAAGCGATAATAGGTAAGATGTTAAACTCCCGACGACTGATTACACTAGGACTACTTGCGACCGTCGTAGCGTCAGTGGTTTTCTTGACACGTGTCTCTGCTGACGACTCATCGATGACAGACGCGCAGATTGTCCGTATCAAGGCTAGTTGTACTAGTGCCAAAACCTCTCTAAACCAACTACGAGTTAGCGATGCACTACTTCGGGTAAACCGTGGACAAATGTACGATTCAATGACGAGCAAGCTGATGTCTCCATTTAACAGTCGGGTTGATAGTAACAACTTGAATTCAAAAGACCTCGTTTCAATTACGAACAATTACAACACGGCATTTACGACGTTTAGTAATGACTATCAGGCGTACGCCGAACAGTTATCCTCAGCACTTAATATTGATTGTCAGAAAGAGCCTGTTGCCTTTTATGATGCAGTGGCTAGTAGTAGGACTAAACGCGGCCAAGTACACAGCGATGTCGTTATTCTTCACCAATACATCGATGATTATGCAACTGCTTTTGGTACATTTGTTAGTGATAATCAACAAACAATTGGAGTAGGTAAGTAATGGATGCGAACAAAGAAGCCACTACTGTTGAATTGGGCTTTTGGGATCAACATCGCTTTCTCATACTCATTGGACTAGCAATCGCTGTTGCGCTCGTACTCGTTACGATCAGCATGGCGTTATATTCGAGTAGTGGAGCAATACAACTGGATCTCAGTCGTCCGGGTTATAAAGCTGTCACAAGTCAAGCTGCAAACGATGAAAGTAGCTTTGTTGATTATCCAACGTCAGGCAAGCTAGACGCCAAGGCAATCAATGATTTCAAAACACTCTATGATACGCAAGCCGCCAAAGCAAAGGCTGTCGATGCATTTGGCGGTGATCCACTAAACCCCGATACGCTCAGTATCAGCGCACCGCAGAACTAGTTAGAGACTTTTCGTATCTGGCTTCGTAACCAACCGTCAATTGCACCTGCTCCCATACCAACGACGAGTTTTCCGTCACTTCTAGCACTTTGGATATCGTTCCATAATTCGTCGTCGAACCGGGCAACATGAACATGATTACGGTTTGTAATGTTATGGATTAAATCTTCAGGTTTTAAAATAGCTAAGTTAGGGTCTTCGCGTGACAAGTAAGTCGGAAGCCAATAAATGTCTTCGGCCAACTCGAATTGATTGGTGTAATCATCCTTAATTTCATGTTGTCGAATATTCTGATGTGGTTGATAGACAAGCACAA
This sequence comes from Candidatus Saccharimonadota bacterium, assembly GCA_028286365.1. Taxonomy (GTDB): domain Bacteria; phylum Patescibacteriota; class Saccharimonadia; order Saccharimonadales; family Saccharimonadaceae; genus UBA1547. The sequence goes on from JAQBRR010000001.1 coordinate 259,481, forward strand.
CGTGATCAGACAGTTCGCGTGCCAGCTGCAAAGTCGCAGCGATTTCGACTGGATGATGCCCGTAATCACTATATAAATTATCACCAAGCTTCTCGAACCGACGGTCTGTTCCTGGGAAGCGCAGCAATATATCGTTAATATCTTCACTGAGGCGCAACCTAGTGAAGGCATCTTGCACCAGCACTGCGTTACGACGATTGTGGAGGCCAATCATTGCAATATCAGGCATACTCTTCGTAGCTTCAAGTAAGGTAACGTTGTGAAGACCTTCAAATGCCTCGGCATGCTGGTCGCTCCAAGCAATCACTGACTCACTGTTGATAGCAAACTCTCGAAACGCATCCAGGTAATCTTTCGGCTTTGGATAGGTGTCAGGGTGATCGTAATCAAGAGAAGGGATGAGTGCAAGGTACGGTGAGAAGTAGAGCATATTGCGATCAAACTCATCACACTCATAGACAAAATATTCACTCTTTGGATCATAGGCGCCACTCGGGCCAAATGTCAGAGTAGTACCGATTGAATAGCTGACGGGAATACCTAACTCTTTCATAGTCCAGATGACCATACCTGTCGTTGTCGTTTTACCATGTGTTCCACTAATCGCGATGAGCTTTAAGTTCTTTTCTTCGATAAAATGAGCTAAATATTCACCTCGTTTTGCCGTCGGTATGCCAAGTTTTTTTGCTAAGACCAGCTCTGGGTGATCTTCCTTAATTGCGGGCGTGTAGACGAACCAATCAATGGGATTAGCTTCATGGGTCATTTGCAAAAACGATCCATCCTGTGGCCCGATATGAACGTCAATATTGGTCTCAGCTAACTTATCCGTCATCAGGCCTTCTTCGATATCTGACCCATAGACACCGTAGCCCGCATCACGTGCAATCTCAGCCAGGGGGCCCATTCCTACGCCACCAAGCCCCGAAAAGAAGATATTCATAGGATAAGTATATCATCCCTCGGTCGGCCCCTATGTTATACTAGGCACATAATTGATGTGGGGTGTTCGGGTGGCAGACAAGGGTCGAGTACGACGAAGTATGAAGCAGTTGCAGCGGGTCAAGACCTGGCAGCTGGTTATTCTGCTGATCTTGGCAGGCTTTCTTGCTGCAACATTTTTACGTCTTAACAATATTGGCATGGTCGAAAGGCGGGCTGCGGTTCAGGCGGCTGACGATGGCGGTAACAGCGATACAATCATCAATAGATTGTACGATTTACAACGGTTTGTAACGGCTCATATGAACGCTGATATGGGGAAGGGCGTCTATCTAGTTTCAAGTTACAAACGAGATGTCCAGGTCGCGTACACCAAAGCATCAAGCGATACGAATCCTAACGGCAATATTTATGAAAAAGCCCAAGAAGTTTGCGCGCCAAAATTCACCCGTTGGTCAGAGGCGTATGTTCAATGTACCACTAGTGAACTGGCTAAATATCCCGCAGCGGCCAACCTTGAGGCGGCCGTTAATCTGCCTCATGCTGATAGCTATTTGTATGACTACGTTTCACCCCTTTGGTCACCTGATTTTGCCGGGTGGTCAGTGCTTGTATGTGTGGCTCTCATCCTTATGATAATTGCCCGTCTCATCAGTGTAGCTATCCTGCGGGTTATCTTGCATCAACAGTATAAATCCATCTAAATGTTGACAGCGTGCTTCTGAGGCTGTACTCTAACTCTCGTATAGCACTAACAGGAGGAGAATCTTAATGGCTTACAGTCACAAAAATTCAAAGGGAGTTACTTACTACTTGCACAGCACCGAAGTTACACTTCGTGGTGGCAAGCCACAAACTATCTACTTTTTCGCAAAGGTAGAGAAGAACGCGAAGGGTCACCCAGTTGATCTTCCAGAAGACCGTGAAGTTAAAGAAAACCCACGAAACGGTTTCTTGACAGTTTCTAAGAAAAAATAGTCTTACGTAATAGACTTGCAGCATAAGCGCGTTTGGTAGTATAGTAATACCCAAACAAACAGGTGCCAGAATTGCCTCCTCCCCAGGGGGCAATTTTGTTATCAGTCTTTTTCGCAAAATTGATTTTTCGCTTTATTCGCTAAATCACTTTATACCCTTTCCAAGGTTCAACCTTGGAAAAGTATGTGACAGATGAATAACTCCTTGAATCATACGCAATTTCACGTACAATAGACCGTAATGACATTCATGATTGAAGTGAAGAATCTCAAGAAACGCTATGGGGACAAGCAGGCTGTTGACGGTGTAAGTTTTGATGTAAAGAAGGGTGAAATTTTTGGCATCCTCGGTCCTAACGGTGCCGGCAAGACGACAACACTCGAAATGATGGAAACACTACGCCCTATTGATAGTGGGACCGTCTTTATTGATGGCATTGACGTCGCTAAGGATCCTCAGACTATTAAGTATCTCATTGGTGTTCAGCCGCAGACGCCTGCCTTCCAGGACAAAACCAAACTAACAGAAGTGATCGAGATGTTTGCCGCCGCGTATGGAGAGAAAGTTGACCCTATAGCGTTCCTCCGCGATGTGGATCTTGAGGAGAAGGCGAATAGCTACGTTGAGAGTCTTTCTGGTGGTCAAAAACAGCGTCTGAGCATAACCACAGCCCTTGTACATGGCCCTAAGGTATTCTTCCTCGATGAACCGACGACTGGTCTTGATCCCCAAGCTCGTCGCAACTTATGGGGATTAATCGAGAAAGTTCGAGATCGTGGCATCAGTGTTATCATGACGACTCACTATATGGACGAAGCCGAGGTACTCTGTGACCGAATTGCCGTTATGGACAATGGCAAGATTGTCGCTATCGATACTCCCAAGAACCTCATCAAGCAACTCCTAAGGCGTGGCTTTACCAAGCAGCAGCACGTCGAGCAAGCCAACCTCGAAGACGTATTTATTGATCTTACCGGTAAGGGTCTGAGGGAGGACGCATAATGAAGCGCTCACTATTTACCGTTCTGACATTTGTACGCATTAACACTAAGCGGTTCTTTCGTGACCGTTTGGCCCTATTTTTTACCATTGGTTTTCCGCTTATATTCCTGTTTGTCTTTGGCGGACTCAACAGTGGTAGCGGTAACGTCTCGTTTAATGTTGCGGTAATTAATAATTCAAAAAGTGATTTTTCAAAGACGTTTACTAGCCAACTAACTGCCAGTAAGATTCTCAAAGTCAACAAAGATGTCACGACTCTCGATGCCGCTAAAGAAAAAATGACTAGGTCAGAACTTGATGCTGTCATTGAACTACCAGCTAACTTCGGTGATATTACAGCTGGTACGACCTATCCAAGTGGCCAAGCTAATGTTATTTATACCCAGAACAACCAGCAATCAGCTACCGCGCTGACCTCAATACTGGATACAGAGTTCAAGGCAATTAACGGCAAGTTTGTCACGAACGTTACACCATTTACGGTGACGAGTCAGCAGCTAAACGAACGTAGTCTATCTCCGTTTGACTACACGTTTGCAGGGCTACTGGGCTTTGCGATTATCGGTATGGGTATTTTTGGTCCAGTGAATGTCTTCCCAGAACTAAAGAAGATGGGAATCCTGAGGCGCCTTAGTACAACGCCGCTCAAGGTTTGGCAGTATTTCCTCTCAACAATGATTGGACAGGCTGTTATTGGTCTTCTGAGTCTCGGCATTATGTTTGTGGTGGCGATAGCCGTATTCCACCTGCAGGTAGTTGGGAACTGGCTTGAACTTGCGCTATTCATTGTTCTTGGCATTGTGACAATCCTGGGGATTGGTCTGGCGCTTGGTGGTTGGGCCAAGAACGAGCGTCAAGCAGCGCCACTGACGAACATTATCGTCTTTCCGATGATGTTTCTCTCGGGTACGTTTTTCCCTCGTTACCTCATGCCTGACTGGCTTCAAAATATCTCTGCGTTTTTGCCACTAACTCCTATTATTGACGGCATTCGTCTGATTGCGACCGAGGGTAAGCATCTTATCGATTTGTTGCCTCAGATTGGCCTCATCGGTGCATGGCTCGTCATCATCTACTTCATCGCCTTTCGGGTTTTCCGCTGGGAGTAGATTGACTTTTAATACTACTTATGCTATAGTTTAACTCATGACTTTAAATAGTAATCACGAATTCGATCGACGCTTTCTAGGCGGTAATTCTACCGGTGGTGGATTTGATGATGCACATGATGTTGTCCGATTTTCTCATCGTACTAGGGTTGGCGAGGAAGCAGCAGCTGAACTCGCACGAATGCAACAGGGAAAGCAAGCTCTTGTTGCTAAACAAGCACTTGTTGCCTCAGGTGTTAGTGAACGACCTTCCCTATACATTGTCGAGGATATTGAGACGCCTATCTTTGAAGAACTTGGTGACCATTTAGGTGATGATTCAAATTTATCAACTCGAGCAAAGATTGATCTCATGGAAGCAATGTTAAGCGAAAAAGAACGTCAGGATGCAGATGCTGCTGAGCGTGCTGCTCATAGTGCATCAAGACGGTTAGTCACGACACATGAAGCCAAAGGCCAAACAGGTATACTTCCAAAGTTACCTACTAATAAGAGATTCAGTAAGAGATCAAAATACGGACCTAAAAGAACAGGCAACGTATAATAGCTAAATTGACTTATATAACCTCTTATGCTATAATATAGATATGACAAGGTCAGCACGCGCAATAGCGTTTGAACGCGAACACGGAACTCCTCAACCTAAACCGATGGTTGATTTAGTACTATCAACTGATACCGCTTCATCGGAGCAGCTGTTTGAATTGGTTGATCCTGCCGCACCGCCCTCTGAGCATCCAGTCGATGTCCCCGAACGAATCGTGCTTGGTGAAGATACCTCAGCAGAAGATGCGGCGCTAGCAGCATTGACTAACGTGGTGAAAACACTCGGTATGCGTGGTCGAAATCAAGGCCGTGATATGATTCTCAAAACTGGCGGTAACAGGTTTATTACTGACGTAGACCATCCATATGAGCGATCAGACTGGATGGACGGCAAAGAAGATGGATTAGCAGATGGAAATCTGAAGGATTATGATGTCTTGAATAATACTGCAGCGAGATTGCAAGCAGGTGAGGATCCAGCTGAAGTGATTACGTCGCGAGAGCGCCTAAAAGCCATACTAGAGTCTGAACTTAAAACTGGCGCGATGCGTAAGGTTGATCTTGGCGGCCGGACTGGTGAGGTTCGCGTAGATGCCAATTACCGTCGCAAACTTCTTGCTGATTCTGATGCGACTAAACGTTTAATCGATTCGTTACGACTGAGGAGTAGATAACCATGAACAACCCAAACAGGGAAGCGCCACCTGCAGTAAATACTATTGATATGACAGATGCTGTATTGTATGCGGGAATATTACCACACTCCACAAACGAGCGTGATCATGCGTATGAACTACTTGATCCGAAATATACTACGTACGGTGCAAAGGCGTATATCGAAGGGATTGCTACTATGCAAGCAACATTAGCTGCTGCGGCGCTGCCTCGAGAAATATGGCCTGGCGCATCGCTTGGGTTTAAGAGCGAGGGCCGAAAGGTTGAAGAGGCTCGACTTAAAGACGAGACTCGGAAAGAGATCCAAGAAGTCCTTGTCGACCACATGATGGACTATACTGAGGACGCAAAGTTAACGATTGACTCACTATATGCTCTTGATATGGAGCTTGAGGATGTTGATTCAGCCGAGAAGTTTGAGATACCAGATGAGCTTGATTTGTATCCAGAATTACAGCGTGCAGTTGCGGCGTTAGTACGACTTTATGAGACAAGACAGTATATCGCCGAAGGAGAACCTCGTAAAACTCGTATGAATACTGACTTACTTGATGATGGTAGTAGCAAAGTTCAAAAGCGGATGGCTATCGCGATGCATGACGTAACCGTTGGTGAAGCTAGACGGGATCTTACCGAGGCGCTACGTTTGGAAATTGGTCGTCTTGAGTTGTGGCTCGATCAGTTATTTGGACATCCTGGCAAATCGGCTCAAGTGGTTGAACTTGGTGAAGAAGGTAGTTTCGATGAACCGACTACTCGCCGTCGATACGGAGCTATTGCGATTAACGATGATATAGCAGCGCGCATCAGCAGTCGCATAAATACTTTTGATACGTACAGAGAATAATAAAAACAACCGCATTGCTGCGACAGTTTTGGTGGGGCCAGGTAGAGTTGAACTATCTACCTCGTTTATTTTGTAGCCACTGGTGGGGCTGGATAGAGTTGAACTATCTACCAAGTGGTTATGAGCCGCCTGCTCTGACCGATGAGCTACAGCCCCTCGACCAGTGGTTACAAAATAAACCTGTTCTGACATATTATAGCCTATAGCTACACCTTGGGCTATAATGTAGCTGAGTACGTTATGAAAAAAATAAACATCCGCCGTCTCTATTATCACATTCGTCACAAATATTTCACGTTGAATAACGTGGTAATTACTATTGCCTTTGCGATTGCTGCTGGTTGGGTGTGGGGGTCACTCGGTGTAATGCAGCGTAACTATAGTCTTCAAAAAGATATTGACTACAAACAGCGTCAACTACAACTGGCACAGCTAGAAACGAGTAGTTTGGAACTTGAGGGCCGCTACTATCAGACTCAGGAGTATCAAGAACTTGCCGCACGTCAGGATTTGGGTTTGGCGTTGCCAGGTGAATCTGTTTTGATTCTACCCCCAAATACTCAGGCAGCTAAGAATGCCGACAATGTGACACCAACACAGGCCAGTGGGCCAATCCAGCAAGTGAGTAATTTTACGCAGTGGATGAACTTCTTGTTTGGCGCAAACAGCAAGAATTCTTCGAGCTAGGTTGCCTTGTAAAAAACGTTCTGATCTGTTAACATGGTGGATGTATCGCGGGGTGGAGCAGTCTGGTCAGCTCGGATGGCTCATAACCATCAGGTCGCAGGTTCGAATCCTGCCCCCGCAACCAAGAAATAATCCTGAACTTTTAGTTCGGGATTTTCTCTTTTTAATGTGCAGGGCGAAGTATAATGCACAACAGCAGTGAAACAATACCTTAACCGAATCTTGTGCCATAGGTCACGAATACAATACTTAGCAACTCGGGCACGAAATGATTATTTATTATTTAAAGTAGCATTTAGGTGATTAATCGCACTAGTAATGAAAAAGACAGCTAGTAATCGAAAGTGTTAATGCTGTTGACGCTTGGGAGGGCATATCATATAGTTCGCTGATGCTAGGAAGAAATTTTATAGTCAGTCCCGACATTCTTGAAGTCGTGACCGAGCGAACCATAAACTCAAGTGCAGCAAAACTTTTTAAGGATTACACGGATCCACTACTAATACCAAGGTGGTGGGGAGAAGAATCAGTGCAAACAGCTGTTGAGGTGCAAAACCTACAAGAAGGCGGTTCGTGGCGTTACATACAGACCGAACCAAACAATACATCGTATGCGTGGAGCGGTATCTATCAAGAATTTACCAAACCAAGCAAGATTGTTTCAACTTTTGTCCTAGAGCCACAGCCTGGACATGTGTATATCGGGACGGCCCTCTTTAATGAACTACCGAATGGTATGACTCAGCTCGTAGAAAAACTTAAATTCCTTAATGTTGAGGACCTTAATCAAATGATCAGTATGGGCATGGAGCAAAAAACAGCCGAAAGGATGGACCGCTTAGCGTTTGTCGTTGAGAATTAGTTAACGCATTTAGCGGCAAACATCTAACAAGTATATACTTAAGGTATGTCCATCTTTCAATCTAATCAGTCGATGCCCCAGGGTGGTAGGACCATTAGCTCTTACTTCAACGATGGTTATGAGATGGAATTCACGACAGGGGACAGCATTGTTGACGGGTTGAGTGAGCCTGACGGAGTGTATCTCATAAAAGAGGGTTTTGTTAAATCATACTCTACCTCTCATGACGGTCATGCAAATCTTTTACTGATCCACGAAGCAGGTGAATTAATTCCGCTGCCATGGGCTCTAGACGGTGGTCACACGACGGGACTGTTCTATGAAGCAATGAGTGATGTTTCTGTCATAAAATCTTCAAAAGACAGTCTGCGCCTCGCTATGGGTAATAATATGTCACTTATGCAGGAAGTGTTAGACCAGGCTGTTAATGTGATCGCCATCTATACCCAGAGGATACAGATTCTAGAATTTCGTACTGCTCGAGGAAGAGTGGTTGCGGAGTTACTTTTCTTGGCTGAAAGATTTGGCAAAGTAAGTGGTGACAATGTGATTATTGGAGCTCCGATAACCCATCAGGACATAGCCGACTCTATAAACATGAATCGTGAAACAGCAAGTAGAGCACTTGGACAGCTATTTCGGGAGAAACTCATTGATCAAACAGAACATTTATTTACTATACCTAGCTTCTCAAAGTTATTAGCTGCACTAAAATAATCAACACTATTCTCTAGTAATTCTTGCCGGCACTTTAGTTCTTTACTCCCCTTGCCCTTTTTTGTCAGATGTGGGTATACTACTGGTAGGCACGCTGACGTAGGTAGGACTATCGTCAGCAGTTTAAATTTTAATGATGGGGTAATTATGATACAGTTCCAAATCGATCCAGCACAGTACGCAAGGACATACTTAGCAAGCGGCAGTACGCACGTTGAACTAGCTCAACAAACGAGTGATGAAATGGGGATCGAATTAGGGAACGTTGAACGCAAGATGTTCCCAAATACTGAGTTGTATATCCGATATGGTGACTCTATTCGCGGCAAACATGTCTTTATTATTCAGTCACTTGCAGCAGTTGATAGTCGTTCGGTAAATGACTCATTTATGGAAGCACTCATTATGGTTGATGCAGCTAAACGTGCATCAGCTTCTGAGATTACAGTCGTTGTGCCATATCTAGCTTATGGTCGCCAAGATCGCAAGGCGAGGGGACGTGAACCAATTTCGGCGGCAGCGGTTATTCGTTCGCTACAAAGTGCGGGGGCTGATCGTATCGTGAGCGTTGATATGCACTCGGCACAAACTCAGGCAACTTTTAACGGTCCATTCGATCACTTAACAGCGGAAACACTCATTCAGGCGGCACTTGAAGAACGTGTTAAGGGTGACGTTGAAAAGTTTGTTGTTGTTTCACCAGATGGTGGGCGAGCTAAAGTTGCCGAAGATTACGCTAATGAACTCGGCGTGAGTGTCGTTCATATGACCAAATCTCGTGATCGAGAGGATTCCAGTAAAATTGCTCGTCCACATGTTATTGCAGGTGTTGAAGGTCTTACCTGTTTGATGATTGACGATATCATCGATACTGCCGGTACATTAGTATCTGCTGCAGAAACGCTAAAGCGCTCAGGCGCAGCACGTATCATTACCTGTGCAACTCACGGAATTTTCTCGAAACCTGCACTCGAACGCTTAATGGCGGCCCCAATCGATGAAATCATCGTGACTAATACTGTGCCACTTGATGAAGCCAAGAAAGTACTAGGTGATAAATTAGAAATCCTATCAATCGCGCCAATACTCGCACAGACCCTGACCGAAATCACGACTCGTGGTTCAGTGTCCAAGATATTCAACGATCGTAATTACCACTAGGCAATTAAATTAATGCTTTACTTCCCAAGTGGGAAGGACTATATTCAACTGCAAAGGAAAAAATACTATGACAATTATTCATCACGAACCGGTTCCTACTTATCACGTCGAAGACCTCTCACCTGAACAGCAAGATGATCTAAACGGAGCAACCCGAGCACTTGTGGCAATCACAGGAAGAATAAAAATATTAATGGGTGACAGATTTAAATCAGCATCTGTAGTAGAATTACATACATTCGAGCCAACTGAAGGTACAGAAGTTGAAGAAAGTGAATCATCTGAACGCAGCGTAGAAGACATACAGCGCCTAGAAGAATCTGTTGAGCTTGTACGCCAATTGATCGCAGAAGCAGGTGAGCAAGGTATGTCAGTCGATGAGTTTCAATCCGCTGCATCTGCCGCAGGTATTGATGTAAAAAACGAAGCAGTTATGCAGGCACTTATCTTCGGATTTGATGAAGGTAAATTTTCTATTAGAGATCGTGACAACCGCATTGTTGCTGAATCAGTTAGCTCTGAACTTCAAGAAGCTTAGCCGAGTTTAGACGCCGCAATCCTAACTGCTTCACTCCAGCTCAGGAATGCGTGTGGCGTCTCGGCGATATTGTCAGCAGTTAGATTATGTTTAACAGCTAGGGCTAGTTCTTGAATTATCTCTCCAGCATGAGGGGCGACGACCGTTGCGCCTAGTACGACGCCTTTTTTATCAGTGATAAGTTTGACGAAGCCATCACGAAAATCAGCAGTATTGCTGCGTGCGGTCAGGTTAAGGGGAGCGATTGCTTTATTGATTGACAGGTCACGTTTCAAGCAGTCATCTTCGCTGAGGCCGACATGAGCAATTTCTGGGTAGGTGAATATGACGCCAGGAGTTGCTGTGTAGTCTGGTGCAGCCTTGGCATTACTAAGAATATTATGGGCTGCGATTCTGCTTTCTAGGAGGGCACTATGCGTATTACTCGTTCTACCGAGGACATCACCAGCGGCAAAGATATGCTTAACAGTCGTTTGGAGGTATTCATTAACCTCAATTCCTTTCGGCGTGTATTTCACGGTCGCATTTTCAAGTCCAAGATCAACATTGGGCTCGCGTCCAGCTGCGATCAAGATTTCATCGGCACGAACTGATTTTTCGACACCACCGCGTGAGATAATGATTCGTTTACCGAGCCCATCCTTTGCTACTGATAAAATTCGGGTTTCAGTAAGTGAAGTTACGCCTTTTTGCTCACGGAGGATTCGCTCCATCAGGGTACCTACTTCAGAATCTAAATGGGGTAGAATGCGACTTGCCTTTTCGGCTAAATAAACCTTGGTACCAAATGTTGCCATCAGTTGAGCAATCTCAACACCGACCTGGCCAGCACCAATAATAAATAGACTTTTTGGTGGACGAATGGAGTATAAAATGGCTCGAGCCGTAATATAGCCAGCTTCCTGAAGTCCTGGGATATCGGGTACAATCCACTTCGAACCCGACGCAATCAGGAACTTGTTAGCAGACAGATGTCGGCGGTTAACACTAATTTCGTTAGGTGACAGGAAGCGCGCGATGCCACTAAAGGCACTAATCCCCTGGTTCTCGTAATACCGACGATTGCCTCCTGCTCCTGTTCGCGTCACAACTAAATCTTTCCAAGCACGTAGTGAGGGGTAGTTGTAGCCAAGTGTTGAGGTCCTTAGCCCAAATCTTGAGCCATTACTTGCCTCGTCGTATAGGTGGGCAGCATGAAGTAGGGCGTTGGTTGGTACATCTCCCCAGTTAGGTGAGTCACCCCCGAATGTGTCAGCTTCGATGATTGCGACACGCTTACCAGCCTTGGCGGCGAGGGTTGCAGCCGCACTACCACCAGCACCGCTACCGATAACGATGAGGTCATAGTCAAAGCTGTGTTTTTTTGCCATAATTTTTCTCCAATTAAATCGTTATAAGATATTGTTCGTACATATAGGCCGCATCGGGATGATGAGTATGTAGGTGTTTGGCGGTAATTATACGAATGTCTTGACTCGTAATCTCGGGCTTGTCCTCGAGCCAGTTATCAACACTGTCACAGACTGCAGTCGCTATTGATTCAGCTTGTCCGACAGGTGTTCGAACACTCAAGCATGCGGCAATAATACTGGCGTATAGTTTCTCGCGTAGGAAATACTCACCTTGTCGTCTACCTCCGCGCTTTACAACATCAACCGCAGTACCTACCATTACATGCCTCCCCCGACAATGTGAAAGACAACTTCATTTACATAGACAAAGAATCCGAGAATTAAGAGGCCACCACCACCAGCGAAGCGCAGAAATTGCTTGTTATTCTCACGCCATTTCTGAATACGACTGAGGCTATGTCCACTGCCAATTAGGCCCCATACGATAAGCGACGAAAGGGTTGAAATAACGGTATATATGACTAGCCCAACCAGCTGCCAGATACTTGGCAGGCCAATCAGAACGAGTGCTGTGATAACGACTGGGCCGATGATGAATAGTAGCTCGCTGATAACACCAGTTAGTCCAAGACTAAATGATTCGGCGGCCGTTTTGGTCACTTTGCTACGCTCATTTAAATGACGCGCAAAAGAGCGAGGAACCCATAGCGATGTTCCTTTTTCGCGGCGGTAGTAAAACAGCCAGACGGCGACACCAACACCAACAAGTAGCCCACAGGCACAGGCCCAGACTAATTGTGGAATTTGCGTACCAAAGATATCAAGTAGCACGAGCACCAAAAACGATACGAGTAGTAGCGTCATGATCTTTGTGCCGGCAATAAAACTGAGCGTCAGGCGCATGAGTTTGGCGTGTGAGCGCTTGGCTCCAATCGTATGACTACTAAGCATAGTCAGAACACTCACGCTCAGCTGAAAACTGGCATGAATAAGGGCGGCGAAGCCGACAACGAGGAGCGAGGTGAGTGTATCCATATGTTTATTTTTTGTTTCCTCTCCCTTATTTATAGCATAAACGGGACAAAACGGTAAAGAAATAGGCATAAGGGTATTGCTTTTTTATAACATTTATGCTTAAATAGTATCACTACAAAATAAAACAAAAAAGAAAGCAAAACTATGGACACAGACGCACCAGTATCAGATGTAGAATCAGTCACAATGAGCGATATTCTGCAATTAACAAGTACCTGGGATCGCCCTCGCACAACCGAAGAGTTGCTTGGCTTTATTGCTCGTCGCGAAGCAGCAATTACAGAAATAAACGAATAAGATCTTTAAAATAAAAATCTATTTAATATGACTCGTCACGAGCGTAATGACTGGAGACGACATCTCGTCTTTAGACATTTCTCTCGAGGTATCGAGTAAGTACATAGGACGATCAACGGAGCTGGTCGCCTGAATGTCAGGTAGGTGAGAAACTGTAACGCCAACAGGACGAACGAGTGGCTGCACTGCGCGGTTTTCATCGGCATTATTTCGTGCCTTGATTTGTAACACTAACTCCTCAACGGATGCTTTCTCGTCAGGGGCAAGATCCTCATAAAGTCGATTTGCAAAGCCGAGCGTGCGACGGGCACCAATAACAGGGTCGCAGATAAAGTAAAGTCCGAGGCGGAAATCGCACAGACCATCACGTTCAAGCCCCGCACCAACTTCCTCTAGGGCTCTACCATCGAGTAATACAACCTCGTAGCCATCAGTACGAGCGTCCTCTAGCCATCGTTTCAGGAGTTCGTCCTTGAAGTACTGTGACAGTGGCCGAGCGCCAATTTTAGCACTGTTATGACCGACTTCATTTGTATAGAGTAAATCGTCGCGTTCTGTTTTTTCCATATGATAAACATCTTTGACGAGCTGCATACAATCCTGAATATTCTGGTCGTCGCCAAGGAACGCATCGATTGCATCTGGATTATCAAGGTCAACACCTGCACGCGTCGCAGCAACAACTAAAACGCGGAACACTTGTCCCGCATCAATGAGCATTACTTTATAGTTCCCGGTATCACGCAGGTAATCCTTGGTTGCTTGAACGATGGTGCCTTTGCCACTACGAGCCTCGCCGTCGAACGTAATCAAAATAGGGAGAGGATTATTCGTTGCCATTGGGCCCAACTATAGCAAATTATTTAAGAGGTCGCAAGGTGGCGGGCGCTCGGCTACTCTGTAATAATTCTATGAAGTACGGCGGCGAGAGCTACCTGCGATGGTTTGTCTAAATGAACACCGTCCTCACCTGTCTGTGTGAGTGGTGCTGAGTCCAAGAAGAGCGAATTTGTCTCATTAGCAACTTGCTGTACATACTGAGCGAGGTCATGAGATTTTTGAACAGACGTTTCGTCGTATATATTCGCCGTTGGCATGCTATCAATAAAGTGAAGCGCGTGATCGTCCATATAGGGTGGACTGACGAGAATAATTTTTGGCTGTTTTAATGATCTGGTCTCACAAAATGATCTAACATATTCGGGGAATTGGCCGAGTGCTTTGGCGATATCTTGCGCTGAACGATTATAGACAGTCTTGAGATCATTTGTTCCGAGCATGATAATGATGAAATCTAAGGGCAAATGGCTTTCAAGGCAGGCCTTAAAATAGGTAAGTCCGTTTCGATTGGGCTTGTTGGGATTGGGGTGATCGAGGTCCGTTGTTCGCCCACCGAGACCTTCCTCGATAATATAGTAGTCATCCCCAAGCTCCTTCTGTAATATACCAGTCCAGCGTTCATCAGCAGCAAAGCGGCCGCTACGATTTGGCTTTTGTCCGTAGGTATTTGATGCGCCATAACACAGGATCGTTTTAGCTTTAGGATTGGTATTCATGAGGTTATGATAGCAGATAAAGCATGAACTGATCGAGTAAATAAGATTGTCATGAATAAAAATAAAGACAATCCTGAAGTCTAACGGTAGGTGTTAAGATAACCATGCAGCAAAGCTTGTAATTTGCTTATTAACCATTACCTTGATAGTATTACCATAGGTACCATGTTCATGGATGAGAATAGAGATTAGTGATGTATACCTAATCTCAGTATCTCCCGTTAAACATATCACTCAACCCTCTATACGTTTCTGGTTGGAACTGATGCACAGATCACTCAGGACATTAACCAGTAAACAGAGGGCAGTTATGAGAAAATTCAGCAATACTAAAGTAGTCGGCGGCATATTCATAGCTGTCAGTGTATTTATTACCAGTCTAGTAATAGGCGTAAGTCCTGTTGCACGAGCTGCTCAGTCAACCGTTAATTTAGGTGGAGCTGCTCCATTTGCGATACTTGCAGGCACACCCAATATTACGGATGCCGGCAATACATCTGTTATTCATGGCAACGTTGGGCTAAGCCCTGCGACCGGTGCGGGCATTGGCCTTCTGTGTTCACAAGTAACAGGTACTATCTACTCCGTTGATGCAACTGGACCACTACCTTGTCGAGTAACAAATGGTCCGTTGATGGTTATCGCAAAAAATAATCTTACTAACGCTTATATTGATGCTGCAGGACGAACACCACTCACGACTGTTCCAACTGAACTTGGTGGGACGACATTAGTAGCTGGTGTGTATAATTCTACGTCAACGACCTTTGGTATTACCGCAGGGGCTGGATCATTGACGTTGAATGGCCAGGGTGATTCCTCCTCCGTCTTTATCTTCCAAGCGCCGTTTAGTGGTAATGGACTGACGGTTGGCAATGGCAGTACCGTGTCACTTATTAATGGTGCGCAAGCTTGTAATGTCTTTTGGCGGGTTGATACCGCGAGTATCGGATCAACTGCTAACTTTGTTGGGACAATACTTGCACTTAACTCTATAACTGCCGCAAATGGGGCAACTATTTCGGGTAGGTTATTAGCCCGAAATGGAAATGTCACACTTATTAATGACACTATTACGACATCGACTTGTGCGGGAAATGATACGTCTGATAACACCGTTGTTGTTCCTGGATTACCTAACACTGGACTTTTTAGCAGCCAAAGTTTGTTGTGGATTGTTGTTCCTTCAGCAATTGTCTTAGTGGTTTTACTACTTGCCTATGTTGGTCGTAGAAAACACTTAATTTAGACTTTTCATGCGCAGGCAGCACGCCAAGAAACCATCCAAAACTACATTACGGAGAATACTATTGTTTGTTGGCGTGCCAGTAGTTTCGTCTTGCCTCATGTTTATACTTTTGCATGTCTTTGTACCTATTCCTTATAGTTCTACACCGTCAGTAAGAACAGTCATTATAGTTCCAACGTCTCCCAAGGTCATAAAAGCTAGCGCTATTGTCAGCGCACTGCCGGTGCGCCTTGAGATTACAAGTATTAACATTGACACGACAATCTACACAGCAGGGCTAACGAGTAGTGGGGATATGGATATAAGTGAAAACCCTGACGAAGTTGCCTGGTATCAGTTTGGTCCAAAACCGGGAGAGATAGGTAGTGCTGTGATTGCGGGGCACTATGGCTGGAAGGATGGTCATGGTTCAATTTTCAACAATCTCCACATGCTCGTAAAGGGTGACGAAGTTTCTGTTTATGATCAAAAAGGCGTTAAAAAGGTGTTCGTTGTGCAGGCAACTCAGATATATAACCCTGACGCGGATGCAACTAAAGTGTTTGTCTCTACTGATAAGAAAGCGCACCTTAATCTAATTACGTGTGAAGGGACTTGGGTAAATACCAAGGATAGCTACTCAAATCGACTTGTTGTCTTTACGGACTTGAAATAAAAAATAGCGTCCGAAGACGCCAAATCCTAATTTTGGTAGCACCGACAGGGCTCGAACCTGTGACCTTAGGCTTATGAGTCCTACGCTCTAACCAGCTGAGCTACGGTGCCGTAGAGATGATTGTAGCAAAGAACTGGTGGGTTTTCCAGGGGTACTCGTGGTGGTATAATAAGATTACTTCCACGTGATACTCACTGGCATTCGCTAAGCGTCCCTCACGAACGGATCATTCATTGTCTTCGGGCACTTGCTAGAAACGGGCAAGTAAACGGGCAATACAATCAGAATCGTTTCTCAATAAAACTTTTGAGGACTCTTGATTATGAATGATGAAACTTTTTTAAATGAACGGATTAACGTCGTAGCAGTGTTTGGCGAGGGACTTAATCCCTGTCGGCCGATACGTTTTAGGCGACCTAATGGCAGAGAAATCGAAGTGAGTGAAATCGGGCTACGCCATCCTAGCACGCAGGGTAAGCGCATAATTCATGTATTTGATGTGACTGACGGCGGCGCGGATTATCGACTAGAATTTGATAGTGAGCGACTCACCTGGCACCTCAAGATGGAGTCGGATCATTATGACTGAGTTTAACAACGAGCGACCGTTCATTATGCATGTTGATCTGAATAGTTGTTTTGCAACAGTCGAGCAGCAAGCTCGTCCAATGTTACGAGGTAAGCCGGTTGCAATTGTGAATCGTCGGACCGACACGACAGCGATTGTGACTGCTAGCTATGAAGCGAAGGTGCTTGGCGTAAAGGTTGGTATGAAGTTACGCGAAGCCAGGCTTCTGTGTCCAGATATTATTGGTCTGGAAAGCGACCCAGCGAAATATCGGTTTGTCTATCACAAGCTGCTCGATATCATGCACGACTATTCTGCGCACGTGACGATGAAGAGCATTGATGAGGGTGTGATTGATTTTCATGATACAACAGCGGCCATTAGGGGCCGTAACTTAGAAGATATTGGACTCGAAATCAAAGAGCGTTTGAAGACTGAGATTGGAGTCTGGATGCGCTGTAACGTTGGCATCAGTACTAATCGATTCCTCGCGAAAACTGCGGCTGGACTACATAAACCTGACGGACTCGACATTATTACACCGGGTAATCTTCGCGAGGTACTAAAAACGCTGAAGCTAACAGATCTTACTGGCATCGCAGGCCGTAACGAAAAACGCTTAAATAGTGTTGGGATCTATACTCCCATAGACTTTTTGAATGCCGATGTCGTGACACTTCAAAAAGTTGTTTTTAAAAGTGTTGTCGGTCAGTGGTGGTACAAACGCCTGAGAGGCTGGGAAGTTGATGACGTTGAAAGTGACGTTAAGCGCGTCGGACGTCAGTATGTGTTAGAAAGTTTCGACTTGTCTTATGAACAGATTCTACAGCGCTTACATCATTTATGTGAATCGGTAGGGAGTCGAATGCGCGCTCAGAATAAAGCTGCTCGTGGCATATACGTATATGCCAAGACACTTGACCGTACGTATTGGCATGCAAGCAGTATGTCTCAGATTGCGTTTTGCAGTGATCAGACAGTCTTTGTCCAGGCCCAGCGGCTTTTTGAAAATGCGCCAACGAATATGCGAGAGATCGGTATTCATTGTTACGAACTTGAGAATATTGATGATCCGCAACTGAGTCTATTCAAAGATCAAATTGTTCGCGAACGTCAGATTACGGGCGCTATTGATGATATCAATAAGCAATTTGGTGAACGAACGATTCACTCAGCCGATACCTTGGGAACGGGAATTTATGTCAAGCAAAAGGTACCATTTGGCAGCACGCGGTATCTGTAGAGCGTATACTAATATATATGAACAAGACGATAATTATTACTTCTGCGACCATCATGGGGTTAGTCGGCGGGGCTGTTCCGTTCCTATTCGGAGATACTGATCCGTTTAGTGGCTGGAGCATCTTCATCGGTACCATTGGCGGTTTTGTCGGTATCTGGCTAGGAGTGGTTATCTCGAATCGAGTTGGATAATGACAACCTCAAAGTATGTCGTTGCGGTGAGCGGCGGAGTTGACTCGGTCGTACTACTACACAAGTTCGTACAACACCCAGAACTTGAAGTTATCGTAGCGCACTTTGATCACGGTATTCGTGATGACTCTCACGATGATGCTTTATTTGTTGAACAGCTTGCAAGAATCTACGGTCTACCATTTGAAACCAAGCGAGAAGATCTGGGCAGGAGGGCAAGTGAAGAATATGCGAGAGATCGTCGTTACGAATTTCTGCGCGCGGTGGCTAAGAAACACGACGCAAGACTCGTAACAGCACATCACGCTGATGATGCTATCGAAACAGTTGCAATTAACGTCACGCGCGGCACTGGGTGGCGAGGCCTAGCTGTACTTGACTCAGACGTTATGAGGCCTCTACTTGATATGAGCAAACAGGAGATTATTGACTATGCTCAGGCTCATAATCTGCAATGGCACGAGGATAGTACGAATGCCAGTGATACCTATCTGCGTAACCGAATTCGACGAAAAACTAGTAGCATGTCAGCTGATGAAAAACGTCAGTTACTTGGACTACGGGCTCATCAAATTGCATCTAAAAAGACAATCGATGCCGAAGTTCGCAAACTAGTAGGCGACGGACCATCGTATAGCCGGTATTTCTTTATCCACGCTGAAATTAGTACTGCTCTTGAATGTTTACGACTTGTTTCACGGGCACGCTTGACGCGTCCGCAACTTGAACGTGCGTTACTTGCTATTAAGACCAACAAAGCAGGCAGCGTCTATGAGGCGGGCGCAGGTGTACAATTTCGTTTCACCCCTCGTAATTTTACTGTTGAACTGATAAAATAAGAGTTAGTTGACACGTCTATTACTGCAAAACGAAAGGCACAGATAATTTTTTATGGCACTTAAATCTCCGATATCCCCCAAGAAACCAAGCAATCTGATTCGACTCAGTTTGTTTTGGGCAATTTTAGTATTTGGCATCCTGGCATTTGTTGCCATCACCTCACCTCACGACACACTAAAGGAAGTTCCTATTTCTGAAGTCGTTAGTAAAGCTAATGCAGGTGAAATTACCAAGATAGAAATCCAAGGCAACGACATGAAAATCACACCGAAGGGTAGTGATGTACCGACCGAGAAATCAACTAAAGAAGCAACAACCAGTATCTATGATCAGGGACTCAACAAGGATGCCAAGACTGAGGTTGATATCGTTCCACCATCAACGACCGGTGATACTATCTGGAACCTTGCGATTATTATCGTCCCAGTTCTCCTAATTGCTGGATTCTTTATGTTCATGATGCGTCAGGCCCAGGGCCAAAATAACCAGGCGCTTGGCTTCGGCAAATCAAAGGCTAAACTGTATGGTCAGGATAAGGGTCGTGTTGTTTTTGATGACATTGCTGGTAATGATTCAGCCAAGCAAGACCTTGAAGAAGTCGTAGACTTTCTCAAACATCCTAAGAAATACGAAGCGCTTGGAGCCAAAATACCAAAGGGAGTTTTGCTTGTTGGTAGCCCAGGTACAGGTAAAACGATGCTTGCACGTGCCGTTGCAGGTGAAGCGAATGTACCATTCTTTTCAATCAGTGGTTCTGAATTTGTGGAAATGTTTGTTGGTGTTGGTGCCTCACGTGTTCGTGATTTATTTACCAAAGCCAAAAAGAATGCTCCTGCCATTATCTTCATTGACGAGATCGATGCTGTTGGACGAAAGCGTGGTAGCGGTATGGGTGGTGGTCACGATGAACGTGAGCAGACCCTCAACCAAATCCTCGTTGAAATGGATGGATTCGAAACGGGTACCAACGTGATTGTGCTCGCGGCGACTAACCGTGCTGATGTGCTTGACCCGGCTCTACTCCGTCCCGGACGTTTTGATCGCCGTACAAATATTACGTTACCTGAGCGTAGAGACCGCGAAGCAATTTTGAAAGTTCACTTCAAAAAGAAACCAGCTGACGACACAGTTAATCTCGATGCACTTGCTGCTAAAACTGCGGGTTCATCAGGTGCTGATCTCGCTAATATTGCAAACGAGGCTGCCATTGTTGCCGCACGTCGCAATGCCAAGAAGATCAGTAACAAAGACTTAACTGAAGCGTTCGAAAAAGTTGCGATTGGTCCAGAGCGTAAAGCTAAGATCATGAACGAGAAAGAAAAGGAAATTACTGCCTACCACGAAGCAGGTCATGCAATCGTAGGACACGTTCTACCTGACAGTGATCCTGTTCACAAGGTTACAATTATCCCCCGTGGCGGTACTGGCGGCGTTACTTGGTTCTTGCCACCTGAAGACAGTAGCTACACAAATGTTTACGAGTTTAAGGATATCCTAGCACGTGCCATGGGTGGTCGTATCGCCGAAGAGATCATGTACGGTAAAGATGGTATCACGACGGGTGCTGGTTCTGACCTGCGAAAAGCAACTGAGATCGCACGCGACATGGTGATTGAACAAGGAATGGGGACTAAGCTTCGTGACCAAGTTTTCCATGACGATAACGGTGGCATGGTCTTTGACAAGATGACACATGATCGACCATACGGCGAAGAGACAGCCAAGCAAATTGATATTGAAGTTCGTAACCTTGTTGAAGAAGCACGAATTCGTGCGCGCGAAGTACTCATACAAAACAAAAAGAGCCTCGATATACTTGCTAAGGCACTCCTCAAGGAAGAAACACTTGAAGAAGACCGCGTTGTTGAACTCCTGAAGGATGCAACATTACCTAAGGAGGCCAAGCTGTACTAAGCTTAGTGGTTATCTTCTATGCCAAGTCTACGAAGTACCGTCGCTCGAGCAAATAAAAAGCTTCCGCTCCAGCTAGCAGCTACTTTGTTGGCTGGTTCGACGCTACTCTCAAGTATCCTTGGTCTTATCCGAGAGCGACTCTTAAATGGTCTCTATCTCCATACGTATCCGCTAGGCATCGACGCCTATACGGTGGCCTTCACGATTCCTGACTTTATGTTTTTCATCCTGACGTCAGGTGCACTCAGTGTGACGTTCATTCCGATATTTAATCAGCGTCTTGCTGGCGGCAACAAAAAATCAGCCTGGGAATTATCGACAAGTATTTTAAATTTCATGGCTATTTTGACATTTGCTGTCAGTATTCTGATTATCATTTTTGCCGATCCACTTGTTCATTATGTGGTTGGTCCTGGTCTTGATGAGTCTGGTAGGGCACTGGCTGTTAGTATGATGCGTGTGATTGCGGTCAACCCACTATTATTTGCAATCGCAACGGTTGTTGCGAGTATGCAACAAGCTATCGGACGATTTACGTTCTTTGCACTCGCGCCAACCGTCTATAGTATCGGCATTATCATCGGAGCATTATTTTTTACAAAAGGCATTAACATATTTGGCTGGCAAGTTTTTGAAGGTGGAATTATGGGACTGGCGCTCGGTGTAATCCTTGGTTCAATACTACAGCTACTCGTTAGTAGTATTGGGTTACTAGGGATGGGCTTTGATTATCGCTTTAAGATTTTTTGGAAAAACAAAGGTTTTCGTAGAATGCTTTTGATACTACCTGCACGCTCACTCGATCAAGGTATTGACTATGTGAATAGTATTGTTGAAGTTAACCTAGCATCTCGTATGGCTGCAGCAACGATTCGTTCATACCAACAAGCCACCATGTTGTCATTCGTACCAATTAATCTTATTGGTGTCGCGATTAGTACGGCTGCATTTCCACGAATGTCAGAACGACTAGCTGAGGGCCGACCCGATCTATATAAACAAGAATTACAAACAGTGCTCCGCGTTATTATTTGGCTCGCGCTTCCCGTAACCGTTATTGCATTCTTCCTGCGAGGTTACCTCGTAAGCTTTATTATTAATGGTGGTGACACGCTGATTGCAAGCATCTTTGGAATACTGGCGATTGTTATTACCTTTCGCTCTATTTACTATATTGCGGCGAAAAGTTTCTATGCGCACCAAGACACCAAGACGCCACTCTACGTTTCTTTCTTTACGATTGCACTAAACATTACCTTAGCCGTCTGGTTCACTATGGGGCTTGGCATGGGACCATATGGACTAGCTTGGGCCGCTGCCATTGTTGCAGTTGTTGAAGTCTCGATATTGCTCACGATTATGACACGTCGTATTCCGGGATTATTCGGAAGAGCATTTGTGGGCTCGGTCGCGAGAATGACAAGTGCTGCAGGATTTACGGCGCTCGTTACATATATTCTTGTAAACTTATTACCACTCAGCGCTAATGAACAAGGTTTCTATTCGAGCTTTCCAAAATTCTTGTTCATTGTTCTGGTGAGCGGAATCGCATACTTATTTTTTAGTAATTTGTTAAAGCTTGAAGAAGTAAGACCGATCTTAACACGCACTAAACGAATCGTTATTTATATTTTAACGCGTGCTAAAAGAATCATCTTCTACAAGGATAGATAATTCAGATGAATCAAACACAGATTCGTAACTTTTGTATTATTGCCCATATTGATCACGGTAAGTCTACTCTTGCCGATCGTATGCTCGAGATCACCGGTACGGTACTCAAGCGTGACATGAAGTCACAACTACTCGATAGTATGGATCTGGAACGTGAAAAGGGAATTACGATTAAACTTGCGCCTGTTCGTATGAAGTATAAAGATTACGATCTTAACCTGATTGATACACCTGGGCATGTCGACTTTAGTTATGAAGTCAGTCGCTCGCTTGCTGCCTGTGAAGGTGCTGTCCTAGTAGTTGATGCGAGTCAGGGCATTCAGGCCCAGACACTTGCGAACGTATATTTAGCGCTTGCTGCTAACCTCACGATTATCCCAGTCCTTAATAAAATAGATTTGCCTGCCGCCGACGTCGCACGAGTAAGTGCTGAAATCATTAACTTACTAGGCTGCACGGATGATGAAATTTTGAAGATTAGTGCCAAGACTGGTCAAGGAGTAGATGCAGTACTTGATGCAGTCATTGAGCGAATCGCACCACCGAGGGGTGATAGCGCTGCACCGACAAGGGCGCTTATCTTTGATAGCTATTACGATGACTATCGAGGCGTTATTCTCTATATCCGTGTTGTTGATGGCACGATTAAAAAAGGCGATACAATTGAGATGATTGCAACTAGCGCAAATGGTTTGGCGCTCGAGGTCGGGTCTCTCAGCCCAGCGATGAAAGCTGGCGGTGATCTGGGTAATGGTGAAATTGGTTATATTGTGACCAACCTACGCACCACGCGTGAAGCACGAGTGGGAGACACAGTCACGACGAAACGCTCTCATACCGATGAGCAATTGCCTGGTTACAAATTAGTAAAGCCATTTGTCTATGCAGGATTCTTTCCTGTTAGTAATGATGATTATCAAGACCTGAAGGATGCTGTTGAAAAATTAAGTCTTAGTGATTCTGCCTTGCAGTTTGAACCAGAAAACTCACCAGTCTTAGGCTTTGGTGTACGTATTGGTTTCTTGGGGCTACTGCATATGGATATTATCCGAGAGCGCCTAGAGCGTGAGTACAATCTTGATTTAGTTGTAACGAATCCATCAACCGACTACCAAGTTAGTCTTTCATCAGGTGATGAACTCGATATTAAAAGCGCCAGTGAACTGCCAGATGTGAGTCGAGTGCGTGAGATTCGTGAACCTTGGATTAAAGGCGAGATTGTCGTACCGCAATCCTATATTGGTGCGGTACTGCAGCTGATTATCAATAAGCGCGGTCGACAAAGTAATCTTAGCTACATTGATGAGCAGGCACTTATTAGTTTTGAAGCACCGCTTGCTAATTTATTAACAGATTTTTATGATCAGCTAAAGTCTGTCACGAGCGGCTACGGCTCATTTAATTACGAACTCGATAATTATCGCACAGAAGACTTAGTACGTATTGATTTTTATGTCGCTGGCGCAATGATTGATGCGCTTAGTATTATGGCGCACAGATCTGAATCTCAGTACCTCGGTCGGACTATCGTCGATAAATTAAAAGATGTTATTCCTAGGCAAAACTTCCAAGTTGCACTTCAGGCTGCGATTGGCGGTAAATTTATTGCACGCGCTGATCTATCGGCCTATCGCAAGGATGTGACAACTGGTCTGTATGGTGGTGATGTATCGCGTAAAAAGAAGGTTCTGGCTAAACAAGCCAAAGGAAAAAAACGTATGAAGCGTTTTGGCAAAGTAGATATCCCATCTGAAGCATTTACCGTAATGCTCAAACGTGACTAGAAGGAAACAAGACGAGCTCGAGGATCGAGTGGAATTGGGTCATGTACGCGGTGAACCCATTCAGGTGGCGTAATGGCAGCTGGTCGAACTTTAGGTGATCGAATATCCATACTTGTTTGCTTTGATGGTCGCGTGCTACTTACAACAGGTGTCTGAAAAACTGGCTGTGCATGTTCTACTTCGGGTTGTTGTCCGATGAGATCTTCAAAGGACAGTACTTCGAGGGATAACGTAGAGTCTGGCATAGCCGATAAGTCTAAGCGAGGTTGGAGTGCCTTTGCTCTGTGGTTTGCATGTGCGTGTTGAATCGCCACGATAACTATTGAAAGATTGTAGAGAACGATAATCGGCAGTGCAATTAGTAGGGTTGTTATTAAATCAAAGGCAAATGGTACCAAAACACTAATAACCAAGCTACCTATAATAACCCATTTTTCACTTGATAAAAGCATTCGTGGGCGGAGCGGCTTAATGCGATCAATAAATCCAATCAAAAGGGGAATTTGGAAGACAATAACAAAAGTAATAATGACATTAGTCACAAATCCTAAATAACTGTCGGCTGATATCAGTGCATTCAGGCCGCTAACTTGAAAGCCTGCAAAGAACCGAAGTGCTCCTGGGATAATGTAGTAAAAGCCAAAGGCGGCACCAGCAAACGCAAGCAGTGCTGACATTAGGGAAGTGGTAACAACACGCCTGACTGGTATTGGCTGTGAGAACGCTGGTCTAATGAACATGATGAGGTTGAATATAATAACAGGAATCGCAATAGCAAGAGCTCCCATAAAACAGATCTTCATCACGAACGAAAAGCTACCAGATGGTGTGCTGTAAAAGAGTGGTGAGCCAAGAGGTGAGCGTAAGAAATTAAGCAGTGGTCCGTAGAAGGCATAGACGACGACTCCCGCGAGAGTGAGCGCAAGTATAGATATCAGTAGCCGTC
The DNA here is from genome assembly GCA_028286365.1 of Candidatus Saccharimonadota bacterium. Lineage (GTDB taxonomy): Bacteria > Patescibacteriota > Saccharimonadia > Saccharimonadales > Saccharimonadaceae > UBA1547. Next base: position 284,849 of record JAQBRR010000001.1, read on the forward strand.
TCCGTAGTTCACGGATATGATCAACCAGCTTAGTCGCAGAATGCGAATGTTGTACTGATTTTGGCACGGCCACCCCCGGTTATGATTTTTTAGTCGTCTTCTTGACTGTCTTTGCAGCTACTTCGTCTTTGTCGTCGTATTCGCCGTTTAGCGCTTTTTTGAATTCGCTACGCGATTTACCGAGTCCCCTGGCAAATTCTGGAAGCTTCTTGCCTCCAACAAATAATAGCACTATCGCTAGAACGATAATTGCAATAATTTCAATTTTTCCCATATACTCCCTCTTTCTCTCTACGTACTACTATTAATATAAGCAATAAGAGGTGATTTTACAAGGGGGTTATTAGCGCGAGGCACGCTCGGCGAGTTGTTTGACGATGTCGTCTCGAACCTCTTCGCGAGACTTAGTTGCGTCGATTTCGATTAGTAAACCAAGCTGACGGTAATGATCAATAACGGGTGTGGTTTTTTGTTCAAATTCTTCGAACCTGGTCTCAATGAGTTTTTCGTCATCATCATCGCGATCCCCGCGATCTTTTAAGTCTTTACTTTTGTGAAGACGTTCTAAGGCATCTTCGCGAGATACAACCAGGTAGATAACAGCCTTTAGAGGATGGCTCGCTTCCTCTAATACTTGCATGACACCATCTTCTTCACCGTACCAACGACCAACAGAGCTTAGTAGGAGAGGTTTGCCTTGAAGTGAGGATTGGCTAAGGTAGGGAAGTACCATTTTGACAAATAGACTACTAGGCATGAGTGTCCCTTCATCAAAGTAGGACTTTATCTCGGGCGTAATCCCGGCTCGAAAAATGTCACCGCTGCCAATTTGAGGCCCGTTAAACAATTTTGCTAAGCGATTAGTTTGATCATCTTTGCCCGCGAAAGGTAAGCCGAAGATATTAATCGAACCGCTTCCTAACCAGTCAGAAATAGTAGCAATCTGTTTTGGATCAACCATATGTAGTAGGTAGTATACTGATTCTCCCGTGAATCGACAAGTGTAAGCGCGTATCTCATTACCGTTCGTGGTCCTACTACCCGATTTACTGACCCAAAAGCCTCACGGGCTTTCTAGCACTCATTGACATTGAGTGCCAAATCGGGCTACAATATTGACATGACAGAACGCCAAATGCAGATACTGGCCGCAATTATCGAACAGCATGCAGAGATCGCTGCACCAGTGGGAAGTGTAATGCTTGCCAAGCTTTTTGGCGTATCGAGCGCCACGATTCGAAGCGAAATGGCACGTCTTGAAGAAATGGGTCTGATTGCTCAGCCACATACTAGTGCTGGTCGTGTCCCGACTGATGCAGGCTATCGTTTTTATGTTAATACTCTCAATGAGTTACATGCCAATGAACCACAGACGATGTTATCAGATCGTAGTGCTAAGGCGATTGAAGCTCGCGTTGGTAACCAGACGGGCGCTGATCGAGCAATTCGTAGTGCTGTTGATAGTCTTGTTGATCTGACGCACAATTTAGGCCTCGCTACGATTGGCGATGAACTGTATCTTAGTGGTATTGGTAATCTTTTCTCGCAACCGGAATTTGCCTCAGCTAATCACACTCAGGAAGTAGCAAGACTACTTGATAATTTAGAGCCTTGGTTACGCGAAGCTGCTCCTAATGAGCCATTGAACGTTTATATTGGTGCCGAAAACCCTATCGGTAAGTCTAGTGGCGCAAGTCTCATTATTAGCAGGTTTCGTTCACCATACAGTGACCGTAGTTATATTGGAGTCCTCGGATCAACTCGTCAAAGTTACGCAAAGGTAATGCGCCTCGTTCGTCATGCGGGTGCAATGTTGGAGGAAGTATTGTAATGGCAAAGAGTAAAATTCAAGAACAACTCGAACTGCAAGTGGCAGAACTAACTGGTGACGTACAGCGTACGCGTGCCGACTTCGAGAACTTTCGTAAACGTTCAGAGGCTGACAAATTACAAGCTCGTGAATCAGGTCAGGCCAGTGCTATCCTGAAATTACTCCCTGTGATTGATAATATTGAGCGTGCCATTGCCTACACTCCAGAGGAGCTTAAAGACAATGCTTGGGTACAAAGTGTCTCAGGACTCGTCAAGAATCTCGATAAATCACTCGAGAGTTTAAATCTTAAGCGTATCGATGCAAGCGTAGGTACTGTTTTTAATCCAGACTTTCACGAAGCAATTCAGTTTGACGAAGATGCAACTGGCGAGCACGAAGTAATAGCCGAGGAAATGCAGGCTGGCTACACGTTAAATGGTCATGTGATTCGTCACGCGATGGTTAAAGTAACACGTCAATAATACTCATTCCACATTCCACTACACAGTGATGAAACATGGAATGAGCAGGGAGGACCCTGCGCATCCAGACACATATTTCGCACGTTCGATTTGGGTTTCTCAGCCGAAGTTGATGGTGTATGCGCTAATGCGCTCACCATTATCCTCTAACGAGATCCCAGCAAAGAACGTGTTCACTCTCCGAATTGCTTGCTTGAAGATGTCAAGCTCGAGACCACCTAGGGATAGGTGGTAACGCAACTCGGAGGCTTGTGAAACACGTGAGTGCCCGTCACCTATGACGAAGCGCTGACAGCCGGTGGGCGGTAGCGCAGGTTTAGTTCGCGACGGTCTGATGCTGGCGCATGATACGGCTCGACGATAGTCGACCTCACATGCATCGAAGAACATATCGTACAGGCTGGGGCCTGCAAGTAATGCTTCGATTGCCGACGGCTTGCCTTCTTGCGGGTTCTCCATGAAGGGAACTCCTGCAATACGGGCGAGCGTTTGGGGCATGATGCTCATTGGATCCTCTCTGATATATCAAGAATCCGCGTCGAGTTTTCACTCAAGCGGATTCACTTGTCTTGGAGCTGCAATATGAAATTGTGTTGATGTTCCTTTAGACCGAGACTGATAATAGTCTCCTAGTAAGGTAAAATCAAGCTATTTTATGTACAATTTTATAAGTTGGCACTCTTGACACGAGAGTGCCAACTTATGTATAATGAAGTTACTTGGCAATCTAGGACGTAGAGTGCTAAGATTGTAGATAGAAGATGCATACTTGATTAATTAAATTAGGAGATATAAATATGGGTAAAATTATTGGAATCGACCTCGGTACAACTAACAGCGCTGTGGCTTACATGGTTGCAGGCAAACCTGAAGTAATCGCAAATGCTGAGGGTAATCGTACAACACCAAGTGTTGTGGCGATTAACAAGAACGGTGAACGTTTAGTCGGGCAAGTTGCTCAACGTCAGCGTGTCACGAACGCCAAGAACACTATTTACGGTGTGAAACGTTTGATTGGTCGTAAATTTGGTGATAAGGAAGTTCAAAAAGATCTTGATATTATGCCATACGAGATCGTCAAAAAGGGCGATGGTGTCGCCGTTAAGATGGGTGACAAAGATTATTCACCAGAAGAAGTATCGGCCATGATCCTTTCAAAGCTAAAGGCAGATGCCGAGGCATTCCTCGGCGAAAAAGTCACCGAAGCCGTTATTACGGTTCCTGCGTATTTCGATGACTCACAGAGGCAAGCTACTAAAGATGCCGGTAAGATTGCAGGCTTAGAAGTTAAGCGTATTATTAACGAACCAACTGCAGCTGCACTTGCCTATGGTCTAGACAGCAAGAAAGACGAAAAGATTGCTGTATTTGACCTTGGTGGTGGAACATTCGACGTTTCAATCCTCGAGCTTGGTGACGGCGTCTTTGAAGTTAAGTCAACCAATGGTGACACACACCTCGGGGGTGAAGACTTTGATAACCGTATCGTTAATCACTTCCTTGATGTGTTTAAGAATGAACAAGGAATTGACCTAAAGTCTGACAAAGCTGCAATGCAACGCCTCAAGGACGAAGCTGAAAAAGCCAAGAAAGAACTCTCAAGCACTGCTGAGACTGATATCAATCTGCCATTCCTAACAGCTGACGCTGAAGGTCCAAAACACTTCGAGTACAAACTAACTCGCTCTAAATTAGAGGAACTTGTTAAAGATTTGATCGATGGCGTAACTGGTCCTGTTGAAAAAGCACTTAAGGATGCCAAGTTGAAGCCAAGTGAGATTGATGAAATCGTTTTGGTTGGTGGTATGACTCGTATGCCAGCAGTTGTTGAGAAGGTTAAGGAAATCTTTGGTAAAGATCCGCTAAAGGGTGTGAACCCTGACGAAGTTGTTGCCATCGGTGCAGCAATTCAAGGTGGAGTTCTTGCTGGTGACGTCAAAGATGTCCTGCTTCTTGACGTAACGCCACTGTCCCTTGGTATTGAGACCATGGGTGGTGTTGCAACGAAGCTTATCGAACGAAACACAACTGTTCCGACGTCTAAATCTGAGACATTTAGCACGGCTGCTGATAACCAACCACAGGTTGAGATTCACGTTACCCAGGGTGAGCGTGAGCTCGCTGGCGATAACAAGTCACTCGGTCGTTTTAGTCTCGACGGAATCGCACCTGCCCCTCGCGGCATTCCTCAGATCGAAGTTACATTTAATATCGATGCCAACGGAATCCTCAACGTTACAGCTAAGGATAAGGGAACTGGTAAAGAGCAATCAATCACGATCTCTAACAGCGGTAACCTGTCTAAGGAAGATATCGAAAAGGCAGCTAAGGATGCAGAAGAGCATGCTGATGACGACAAGAAGAAACGAGCTAGCATTGAAGCACGTAACACTCTAGAGAGTGCAATTTACCAAGCTGAGAAGATGCCTGATGAATACAAAGACAAGATTAGTGATGACGACAAGAAAATCATTACTGATGCAGTCGAGGAGGCTAAGAAGCACCAGACAAGCGACGACAAAGATGAGCTTGAGGCTGCAGCTAAGACACTCACTGACACGATCATGCCAATTGGCGCAAAGATGTACGAAGCTGCTTCAAAAGAGGAAGCACCTGCCTCTGAAGACGCTGACAAGAAAGATGATGAACCTGTTGAAGGTGAAGTTGTTGACGAAAAAGAAGACAAAAAGAAGTAGTCTATCTATTACTTCCAAAAATGAGCCGAGTATTCGGCTCATTTTTTGTTATAAACGTTAAGGAGTATAATAAAAGTACACATATAACCAAAGAGGAGGTACCATATGGGAATCATCGGATGGATAATATTAGGTGGACTTGCCGGCTGGATCGCGTCAATGATCGCTGGAACAAATAGGCAACAAGGCTTACTTGGCAACATCGTTGTCGGGATTATAGGTGGGTTGCTCGGTGGATTCATCGTCGGCCTATTTGGGGTCGATGGGGTCAACGGCTTTAATCTATGGAGTTTTGCTGTCGCGGTTCTCGGGGCAGTGATTGCACTCTGGATTTGGAAAATGATTACTGGTCGTAAAGCGGCCGCTTAAAGATTAATCAACGATATACAAATTGTCTGATAGGAGCCTATAGTTATACAATGACTATGCTTACTGTGCTAGCACTCTGGACTTTTGAGTGCTAGTTTTATATACTATTAACAGATATGAATAAACGTGACTACTATGAAGTACTCGGCATCACGAAGGGTGCTTCAGCTGATGAAATTAAAAAAGCCTATCGTAAGGCAGCTGTTAAATACCATCCCGATAAAGAGGGCGGTGATGAGGCTAAGTTCAAGGAAGTATCCGAAGCTTACGAAGTATTAAAGGATAGTCAAAAACGTCAACGGTATGATCAATTTGGTCATGCTGGTGTTGGTGGTGCAAGCAGTGGATCAGGCGGTTACGGCGGCGGAGGCAATCCATTCGAAGGATTCAACGCGCAGAACTTTGATTTCGGTGAGGGTCTTGGTGATATCTTTGGTCAGTTCTTTGGTGGCGGTGGACAGCGTCGACAAGCACCCCAGCGTGGTCGTGATGTCGAAGTTAGTATACAGCTGACATTCGAGGAAGCGATCTTTGGCGTTGAGGAAAAGATTGAACTTGAGATGGATGATGAGTGTGAGCATTGCCATGGTACGACCGTCGAACCAGGATATGAGATGAAAACGTGTCCAACCTGTAAGGGTGCGGGTCAAGTTAACCGTGTGATGAATACGATTTTTGGCCAGATTCAGCAGAATGTTGTCTGCGAAACCTGTAGCGGACGCGGCAAAGTACCAGAAAAAGTCTGTACAGTCTGTCACGGCAAAGGTACTCAGCGCCGCAAGCGTACGATTAACCTTAAGGTCCCTGCCGGTATTGATGATGGTGCGACTATTCGAGTAACAGGTAATGGTGAAGCCATCGGTAATGGTCAAAAGGGCGATTTGTATGTAAATGTTCGCGTCAAGGCACACAAACACTTTACACGCGAAGGCGATATTATCTTGTCTGAAGCACATATCAGTATGATTGATGCAGCACTTGGTACAGAAATAGACGTCGATACAGTTGATGGAGATATTCGTATGAAGATACCCTCTGGTACACAATCTGGAACTGACTTTAAACTATCAAACCATGGCGTTCCACATGTTAATAATGACAAACAGCGTGGCCCTCACATTGTTAGTGTTATTGTTGATACTCCAACGAAGCTTTCGAAGAAACAAAAACAGTTACTCGAAGATTTTTAATGCAAAATAATAACTCTATTATTATTGTCAGCGGAACAGCTAACGGGCCGGGAGCGCTTGAGCTGCAGGTAGCCGCCAGGAGACTCGGATTCACGGCATCTATAGTTGCACCTGATGATGAAAATATCGTCACTCAAATTGCAGAGGCTACGCACGCAATCTATCGAGTTGGTCCAAAAAGCTACTCGTTATATGCAAGTCTTTTAGAAAAATTAGGGGGATCTGATCGTGAGGTACTTGCCCATGTCCTTCGAGCTTTTGATAAACGCGACACATTCACAATGTTATCGGAAGCATCTATTTCCATTCCTAGGTCGTGGTTAATAAAGACGGGCGATCCATTCAGCGGCGATACATTTGTGGTTAAAATACCAAAGGGCAATCAGGGGCGCGGCGTTGAGCTTATTCATAATCAAGCCGAGCTTGATGCGTTTTATAAAACTTACGCCGATGAGCAAGAATACCTCGCTCAGGAATTTATCGCAGAAGCTCATGCACAAGATAAGCGTTTATTCGTCGTTGGTGATACGGTTGTTGCCGCGATGAAACGTACTTCAACAACCGATGACTTTCGTGCAAACCTCCACTTAGGCGCAGAGGGAAATGTGTATGCACCGACACCCGAAGAAATCGATATGGCGCGACAGTCCATTGCTGCATTTGGCCTTAGCTACGGCGGAGTTGATATAATAGATAGCAGTCGTGGTCCACTTGTCTTAGAAGTAAATCCATCTCCAGGATTTGGTATTAGTCAGGTGACAGGTGTTGACGTCGCAAATGAAGTAATTAAAAACCTGTTAGGAGTGGGCAATGATTGATTTAACAAGTATTCCAGAAGAAGAACTAGGTCAGACTCAAAAAGAAATTAGACGCCATGTCATTGAACGTGGTTGGAAGGCTCTCATTCCGTATAAAGGGTCTGCGCATTACTTTCTAACGCGTGCTGATGGTAAAGAATTGCATATTTTCAGCTCTACGCCACCAACAACGAGTTATGCAGCGGCGAGTCTTGCAAATGATAAATTCGCCACCTATGAATTGCTCCTCGGTAGCGTTACGCCACAACTCGAAACAGTCAAAGTAGGTGAGACCGGTGACCTCCAATATGCCAATGAATTACTAAGCCGTGTTGGTAAGGTTGTTGCTAAGCCAATTGACGGTGGCCATGGACACGGAATCACGGTTGGTATTACGAATGAACAAGAGCTGGCGGAAGCTGTTGAGATCGCCAAGGATCATACCAAAAACGTACGAGCTGCACTCATTCAACAACACTACAATCACGACGTAATCTATGATTTACGAATTCTTTGCATTGATTATCAGTATGCTGCAGGTATTCAACGTGTGGCAGCACGAGTATTTGGTGACGACGTTCACACAGTTAAAGAGTTGATTGATCTAGAGAATCAAAAGGAAGATCGCGGCAAAGCATATCACACTCGCTTAGCGACAATCGATACTCGCTTAGCCATGTCGTACTTAAAAGAAAAAGCTAATACCGTACCTGCTAAAGAGGAAGAAGTGCAAGTTATTGGCGTCGCAAACTATGGTGCTGGTGGTGAGACGGTTGATGTGACTGACAATATTCCTGATTGGCTGATTGAATGTGCGATTGATGTTGCGAAACGCTGTGGCCTAGCTGTTGCAGGTGTTGATTTTATGTTAGCAAAATTTCCAGAAAAACATATGACTCGGGAGGATCTCGATCCAGCGATGACTGAGGTTAATAAAGCCCCACTACTGACCATGCACGATACGCCAACGTCTGGAATTTCGCGTCATGTTATGTCCAGGTATATGGACTATCTCGCGTCACTGACGTAAAAATAACACCTTAGAAACGGTTTTATCATACAGTCTGACTATTGACTAAATCAATAAAAAGTGATAATATGCTGAAGTTACTAAATAACAACGTATTTTGGTTGTTATTATAAGCATAAGGGCTATATTAAGAGTATGTCAGAATTTGATGAAGCAAAAAACCGCGACATGGTCCTCTTTACGGGGTCTTACCTTAGTGTCCAAAGAGATGCTATGAAGCGTCTTGAAAAACTTCTCGACAAGCAGATTACTGCCTGTGTCATTCTCGATGTCGCAGATTCAACCGCCAAGAATCACGTTGCAGTAGACCCTAAAGCAGTCGTCATTTATGCTGATTTCTCATCTACTCAAAAACTCCAGCAAGCACTTGCGCCTTACAAGGAACGCTTCCTTGCGGTTACGTGTCGCGCCGAGAAGAATATTCCACTTTTCAAGAAGGTTATTCCACATGTTCCATACATTAATACCCCATCTGAGCTATCTCTTGATTGGACAACCGACAAAGTAAAGATGCGTCAGCTACTTCGTAACTATGACAAGTCGATTTCACCAAAGTTTACCGTTGTTCACGATGCAAATAAAGAAACGCTTGATCGTATTGAGCGTACAGTTGGTTTCCCTTTGATGATTAAGCCATCTGGCCTTGCTGCTAGTCTGCTAGTGACCCTTTGTTACCACCGCGAGGAGCTCGAGGCGAACTTGAAGAACACTGTTCACAAGATCAATCGTATCTACAAAGAGCGTAAGGGACGTGGGGAACCACAGATCTTGGTTGAAGAATTCATGGAAGGCGTCATGTATTCGATTGATGCCTACGTTAACCAACGTGGAGTGATCTATTACACGCCAATGGTTCACGTTCGAACAGGACGCGCGGTTGGCTATGAAGACTTCTTTGGCTACATGCGCATTACGCCAGTTAATTTGAAGCCTCACAAAATTGAAGATGCCAAAAAGGCAGCCGAGAAGGCAATTGAAGCTCTTGGTATGCGTAGTACGACCTGTCATATCGAACTCATGAAGACCGAAGATGGCTGGAAGGTTATCGAACTTGGTCCACGCGTTGGTGGCTTCCGTCATGAAATGTATCAGTTGTCATACGGCATTGATCACTCACTCAATGATATCCTGATTCGAATTCCTAAAAAGCCGATTATCTCTAAAAAGGTAAAGGGCTACACATCAGTGATGCAGTTTTATGCTCGTAAAAAGGGAAAGCTAAGTCGTATCGACGGTATCAACAAGGTACGTAAACTTGAATCATTCAAGCGTATTGATGTTATCAAAAAGATTGGCGATATGTGTGACTTTGCACGTAATGGTGACTCACCTGTATTTACAATTGTGCTCTTTAACAAAGATCGCTCACGACTCCTAGCTGACATTCGTCGTCTAGAGCAGGCGATTCGTATTAATGTTACTGTTGCGAGTCGTAAGACTATTAAATCAGTATAACTTTTAGGTAGAAGATTTCAGGTTCTTGCCATAGAGCATATAATAAGTAGATGAATCTTCACCGTACATCTGGAAAGCCTGATTGGGAAAACGTAAAGCAAGTTGATCGCAATATTTTTCAGCGATTGTCAGCAAAAACGTACGGAATTATCTCACCTGCAAACATTATTACTCTTATTGGTCTGGGCATTGTAATCTATGGTCTTATTGCAATTTTACGTCAACAGTTTTGGCTTGGCTTGGTATTACTAGCGATCGGTCGTCTACTCGATATTATCGATGGTGTAGTGGCAGAGTCAACACAAACAAAGTCTCCGCTCGGTGAATTATTTGATGCAGCATCAGACAAAGTTGGAACATTACTTACGATAATTGTATTGATATTCGCTGGCATTACATATTGGTGGGTGATCCTAGCACTCGTTATTCCACAAGCCGTAATTCCACTCGTAACGTTCTATAAGAAAACAAAAGGTACTAATATTCATCCGACACGACAAGGAAAACTAAGCATGGCCACGGCATGGGTTGGTATTGTAGGACTAGTCATTGTTAAGGCGTTAAATGGTTTTTGGCCGCTCGCAGTTGGTATTTATATAGTTATTGGCCTATCTTTAACATTAGGATTATATGCTCTTTGGCAGTATTCAACTAATAGAGATTAGATCGGGTCTTCTTTAAGGCCAAGCGTATAACCAATATAACTTGCAAGTAAGTGTCCTAAGAACCATACAACAAATATCCATACATATTGAAGTGGCGACAAAATGACAAAGAATAGTGTTACGATTACGCTGCCGATAATATAATCCAGCTGGTCGAAGGGTATCCAAGCTTTTCCTGATCTAATATTCTTTTGTCGTTTAAAGAAACTTTCAATAGCATCACCTCCAAGTGCGCCAATCGCAAAAAGTGGTCCGAGTATTAGGGTAGGAAGAGTTGTATAGTTGACTCCATCCGCTGCGTAATGCGCCCACTCAAAATTATCGAATAGAAGTTGCTGGACCCACAATAGTAACGTTGCGACAATAATACCTGAAATGATTCCACGCCAAGTTTTGTGTGGTCCAAGCAGGCGATGTCCATGCCATATCTTGCCTGCATCAATTGGAGCATTAAACTTTTTTAGAAATGGTATTGCAGCAGTAAAGACAGGAATAGCGTTTGAGATAGCAGCTGGGAATAAGAACCAAATAGCAAATAATATATCCTGAACCATACATTTAGTATACTTGATACATGAGTTACTCGACTATTGCTATCATTTATAATCCTAATAGTACTGGGTCTGGGGAAGTGCTTGCTCGGGACCTAGAAGAACAAATTCACACACGTTTACCAAACCAGAAAGTTGAACTCATCGAGACTGGGCATGCAGGTCATGGAGAAGAATTAGCCTACTCAATCGCTTTGTCGTCGAAGAATCCTCTCATTATTTCTTCAAGTGGAGATGGTGGGTACCATGAGGTTATTAACGGAATAATGAGAGCGCAAAAAAAAGGCTTAAAAATCACTACAGGTCTATTGCCAGCCGGTAACGCTAATGACCATTATCATAATTTACACACCAGAGATATTATTGATCAAATTGTAAGTAATGAAACAACCAAAATTGACTTGCTGAAAATTGTTGGCACATCAAAAGGTAAACGCGTTGAACGGTATGCGCATTCATATATCGGATTTGGCCTTACGCCGATAGTAGGAAACGAACTAAACAAAACAAAACTAACTCCTCTTAATGAGTTTTGGATCGTTGCTCGATCACTTTTTGCTATAAAACCAATTCGATTAAAGATCGGTGACAAAACTCGACATTATGAAAGTATTATTTTTAGCAATGTCGATGTAATGTCTAAGTATTTAAAAATATCTCAACCTTCTAGTGTGACTGACGGTAAGTTTGAGGTAACTATTTTTAAGCGACATAATAAGCTAAAACTCATTATGCTTTTGCTTCAGGCATCAGTCAAAGCTCTTAAAGAAGATGAACAAGTGAGCGAATTTTCACTAAAAACGGTTCGTAATACTTTAGTGCAAGCAGATGGGGAGATTATGACACTCGATGGACACTCAGATGTATCTATCACAATTGAACCCCGAGTATTAACCTGTATTATTTAATTTTTAGTGAACAGTTGAACGACACCAAAAAATTTTAAACTTCTAGCCTGCTATAATAGTGCTTATGAACGTTGTATTCCTCTTCGCGGGTCTTGCGGTTGTCTTATTTATCTCAGCCTTTATAACTAGGCGACGATTTGGGCTACTTGGACTAGCACTGGCTGCTGGATCTATCCTTAGCGGAATTTGGAGTTTTGATGCAGGACTCGTCGTGGGCACGATTGGCGTTATTCCACCTGGTCCACTCACAACTTCTCTGACACTCGGACTGCTCGTACTATTACCTGCGATCGTGTTGTTATTTCACGGACATACGTATAAAAGTTTACTAGGCAGAGTTGTCGGTGCGTTACTGTTTACCGTGCTCGCGCTGGCATTCCTTATTACGCCTCTTGGCTTTAGTCTGCCACTTAGTGGGGTCGGTGCAAATATCTACGCCCAACTAGTCAAATATAAAGAGGTGATTATTAGTATCGGTCTGGTTATTGCGGTACTTGATTTGTTTTTCACGAAACCTGCCGCACCACTTCTCGAACGCAAGTCTAAACGTTGACGCCCACCTCTATAAGTGGTATATTTTTATAGATGCGGGACCATAGCTCAGCTGGTTAGAGCACCTGCCTTTTAAGCAGGGTGTCGTGGGTTCAAGCCCCACTGGTCCCTCCAAAGAAATTGACTCACCTCGTGTGGGTCTATTTCTATGGAGGGCCATGCGTTTAACCCACGACACGCCAGGGTGGAGTGAGCGAGAACTGCCGGTGGCAGTTCGCAAGGCAACCTTCCGATGGCAACTGGTTTGCCAATCGAGAAGTTGAGCAAGCCCCACTGATTAATTTTTCACAGCTAATTCTCAGAATTTGTTATACTATGGCCATGAATTGGTGGGTTCTACGTCGACGAGTGCATATATCTTGGCTAATTTGCATACTGTGTCTCGCGCTACTGATTGGTATATTTTTATCTCGTTATGCGCCACCTGCTCTCTTTGCATCAGTCGCATGGATGTTAACAGGAAGCTTAATCGTTGGGCTTACATTATGGCATCGTAATATTTTTCTGATTCCGCTACTTGTTATAGCTGGTATGCTTATTGGATTATGGCGCGGCTCAGTCCAGAATGTCGAACTATCTGGCATGAGGCAGTATATCGGTAAAGTGTTAACAGTTAAAGGCAATGTTCGCGAGGATGTCGATACAGATGCGTCGGGTAGTCTGGTAATTCGTATGGATACATTGCAGATAAAAGGGAAGTCGGTCGCTGGCTCACTATGGGTGAGTGCAAAAACGGATACCGATATCAAACGCAGTGATCATATAACGATTACAGGCAAAATGGGTGAGGGCTTTGGAAGTTTTGTTGGTACGGTATATCAAGCACGTCTCCTATCGGTCACTCGTCCTCAACCTGGAGACGTCGCGCGGGTTGTCAGGGACTGGTTCGCGGATAGCGTACGGAGGGCTATTCCTAGCCCACAGTCGAGCCTAGGCATTGGCTACCTTGTTGGTCAAAAGCGAGCACTACCAGCGGATTTAGTTGAAGCTCTTCAGATTGCGGGACTTACTCATGTTGTCGTTGCAAGTGGGTATAACCTTACAATTCTGGTGAGGTTGGCACGTCGACTATTTGAAAAAGTTTCAAAGTATTTATCTGCACTTTCAGCGAGTGTGATGATTGGTGGTTTCATTGCCGTGACCGGACTTAGTCCCAGTATGTCGCGTGCTGGACTTGTCGCGGGACTCAGCCTGGCTGCATGGTATTACGGTAGACGCTTTCACCCGCTTGTTCTACTCTCATTTGCTGCTGCGGTCACGGTTACGATAAATCCAAGTTATATATGGGGGGATCTCGGATGGCAGCTTTCATTTGCGTCATTTGCAGGTGTGATGATTCTCACGCCATTACTTCAACGATTCTTTTTTGGTCAGAAGAAACCTGGATTTTTGCGTCAAATTTTAGGAGAAACAATATCAGCGACGATTGCGACTGCGCCGATTCTCATTAGTGCTTTTGGGCAGTTCTCAAATGTTGCGGTAATCGCCAATTTATTGGTATTGCCACTTGTGCCGCTTGCGATGTTGTTAACATTTATTGCAGGGGTTGGAGCTCTTCTATTTCCTATTCTAGCCACTATTGTCGGTCTACCAGCTACCTGGCTTTTGACCTATATGACGAGTGTCGCGCAGTATTTGTCCCACGTCTCCTGGGCAATTACGTCCGTGTCGTTGCCGTCATGGGCAGTTGGTTTATGCTACTTGGGACTTATTAGCCTATGTACACTATTGTGGCGTGTGACCAGGTACGATTTAAAGAATACCAATATCGTGGAGTAGATGTTATCTACCAACTCCCGCCGCCGCCGCCACCAAAACCACCGCCGCCTATGCCACCACCGGAACTGACACTGCTATTACTTGAGACGACGTTCGCGAAACTACTACCAAGATCTGAAGCAAGTGATATTGCAGAGAAGGCCACTAAGTTGCCGCTATACCAACCTGTAGACTGAGTGAGATCAATGCCATCAAATTTCTTTGCCCATTGTTTCTCGACGCCAAGTGCAATCGCGTAGGGAAGTAATGCATTGAAGCGTTCTGGAGTTTTGTCAGGTGCATCGGTAAAGTTGAGTCGATCTTTTTCAACGACGCTCAAGTATAATTTGAATCCATCAACTTGTGCCCATTCTTTTGCCCCCTCGTCAGTCAGTGTTCCGCGCATGAAAATGTCACCACTATTTTGGTAATAGCCAAGGTTCGTTAGGTCAGACTTAATCGATGATTTGAAGATTGATACTTCGCTTGCCATAGTGCCTTTATCAAGCTGGGAAAGTTTAACCTGTTGGTTAGCACCAAAGAATGAACTAAGTAAAAGAGACTCTGTGCGCGGTAGAGTATCACCATTTTTTAGAAGGACTAGCTGATAATCCTTCGAGCCAAAAAGACCAGTCTTAGGAAGATAGATAATTTTAATATAGCCCTGTACTGCCCAATTAATAACTGTTGCCGTGATCTCGCGATTATCAGAAACATCATCTTCGAGTAAGCCAATATGAGCGGGCGATAAGCCTTTGGGCGGTTCATACTGCGCAACAACGATTTGGCGTTTTTTACGTCTATGTGTACGAACTGCCCGAATTATAAATATGACAGCAACTCCAACTACGACGAGCGCAATGAGTATACCAATTGCAGCACTTCCGATTGCAGCCAGTACATCTTCGGTTCGCATTTTGTTAGGTTGTAGATAGTTTGTAACGTAGCTGTTTGGCAGAGTTGCATTAATTGTGACGCCTTGATAAGGCGCGACGTAGTCAACCATTAACTCACCTAGGTTTGTACTTTGATTGCTGGCACCATACCACGAAACATTACTAAGTTGCGCGTTGTTCTCTAGTGTTACTTTGGCAGAAATATTATAAATCGGTACAGTCCAACCAGATCCGACAACGTCTAGATTTAGAAAAGGTTTGTTGTCTTTTTGGGTGACAAGAGGGTAGAGTTCATAACTGATAACGTATGTATGAATACCTGTGATTGTCGTATTTGGATCACCAATCTGGATTCGCTTATTACCGCTATCGGTTGATAGTTGTGTTTGAATGGAATTACCATTTTCATCAGTAACACTATCGAGGTTGAAATTAACATAGTAGTTTGTATTGCCATCATGGTAATCAATTGGTATATCACGATAGATTCCGTGATGAGCATTTGAAGCAAAGTCATATACGATTGTTTCCTTGACCGTAACATTATTAGTGTGGCTGATAGTAATCTGGCTATCGAAGCGACTAACTTGCTCAGTATCTGCTGCGTATGTTACTGAGTTATTTGCGATGATGACAAATATGAGCAGTCCGATAGCAATAAGCAGTTTCTTCATAAATCAATCTTACCATGTACTTTCGTCACTCTTACTTTGCCAAGGACGGACCTTTGCTCAGCAAAAATTAAGCTTTTAAAATAGTCCGAGTCATTGGATCATTTCCGTATCTGTTATAATAAAGGTAATACGATAATTATCTGGAGAAGAAGATATGTCTGGACATAGCAAATGGTCTACAATCAAACGTGAAAAAGGCGCCAAGGATGCAAAACGTGGAGCAGTATTTACGCAAATCGGTAATTTAATTGCAATAGCAGCTCGCAGTGGAGCAGATCCTTCGATGAATTCGAGCCTTGCTATGGCAATTGAAAAAGCAAAACAGGCCAACATGCCAGCAGCGAATATTCAGCGTGCAATCGACCGAGTTGCGGATAAAAACGCTGCAGTCCTAGAAGAAACAACATACGAAGGTATGGGTCCTGGAGGAGTTGGTATTATTATTGAAACAGCAACCGACAACAAGAATCGTACCTTTCCTGAAGTTCGTTCAGCTCTCACAAAGAATGGTGGACGCGTTGCAGATGCCGGCAGCGTCACATTCCAGTTTAGTCGTAAAGGCGTGATTCGTGTTGCTGCTAGTGGCGAAGATGCACTACTAGCAATTCTAGATGCGGGCGCCGAAGACGCAGTCGAAGAGGACGGTGAAATTATTGTCTATACCGAGCTAAAAGATCTTGCGAAAGTGCGTCAGGCGATTATTGATTCAGGACTGAGCGTTGTAGAAGCGGACTTACAATATATTCCAAATAGTTCTGTTGTTGTAGACGATCCAGAAGTTGCAGCACGCGTACTTAAGGTACTAGACGCGCTTGATGATCTTGATGATGTGGTTGGTGTTCATACCAATGCAGATATTACAGCTGAAATTTAGCTTTAAATAATCCTTGATTTTTGCTGAGAATTTGTATATTATTTTGATATGCGTAAGCGTTTTGTGGTGGCGATGCTTGCAGTCTCATCCGTAATTTGCGGACTAAATATTCAAAATGCCCTAGCGGTGAGTCCCTCAATTGTACTTAGTCAGGTACAACTTGGTAACTCCGCATCGGCATCAAATGAATTTATTGAAGTATATAATAACTCATCGAATGAGACGGAAATTACTAATTGGTGTTTATATTATGCGAGTGCTAGCTCAACGCAAATTGGTAGTAAACTCGGCTGTTTTGTACCAGAAAATGACAGTTTGCACTTATATATACCGACACACACCTATGTGTTCGCTATTTCAACAGCACTCGCAACCAGCCTACCGAGTCTAGGTAGTGATCTTAAGTTCGCTGCGACACTATCTGGAACGGCTGGCCATGTTAGAGTCGTTGATGGTGACGGCATTGAGATTGATAAAGTGGGTTGGGGTACGACTGCTATCTCTCCTGAGACATTATTTACGCCAACGGCTCCTCTCGGTAAGGTATTAGGGCGAAAAGTAAACACACTTTTAAATACTTTGCAGGATACAGACAACAACAGTCTTGATTTTGAACTAGTCACCGCACGATCTAACTATGTCTATGGCTCTATATATGAAATTCAAGATCTTTGTAAAAATATAGCAGGCATTCAAACCAGTATTCCGGGCGGATACTCGGTAGACACAAATGCGAATTGCATACCTCCGCCGGTTGATATGTGTACTAATATCGATGGGTTGCAAGCAGTTATGCCTACAGGATATGGGCTTGATGAAAATGACCTATGTCAGCCTGATGTATGTAGTAATATCAGCGGCCTGCAAATTATCGTACCTTCAAGTAAAGAGCTGGACTCAAACGGGAATTGTGTGGATCATGATTATTGTCTCAATATTTCGGGAATCCAAACAATCATTCCAGATGGATACCATGCAGGTAATCAGGGTTTATGTCTTCTTGATATATTACCAATTAAAGTTAATGAGTTACTCGCGAACGCTGTCGGTAGTGATAATGGGCATGAATTTATTGAACTATATAATCCAAATGACGCTCCGGTTGATTTAATCGTCTATTTATTAAAAATTGGTATCGATGCGCCTAAATTCTATAGTTTTCCCCTAGAAAGTGCGATAGAGCCTCATGGCTATATAAGTTTCTCCGATGATGATATACCATTTACGTTGGTCAACTCTATGAGTCAAGTGAGTCTTGTCAGTGTTGATAATCAACTGGTTGATGAGTCACCGATCTACAATAATCCACAAGACGGTATTGCTTGGGCACTCATCGATGGTACGTGGCAATATACCAATCAGCCAACACCGAATGCAAAGAATCTTGCATCGATTGTGTCGCAAGATACTGTTGAAGAAGTAGTTGTTGGCTTAAATCCGTGCGCGCCGAACCAGTATCGTAATCCAGACACGAATCGCTGCCGCTTGCTCATAACGGTTGGATCAACCCTCGTTGCATGCCAGGATGGTCAATATAGAAGTGAAATAACAAACAGGTGTCGAAGTATTGCGTCGGAT
Source organism: Candidatus Saccharimonadota bacterium (assembly GCA_028286365.1). GTDB lineage: Bacteria > Patescibacteriota > Saccharimonadia > Saccharimonadales > Saccharimonadaceae > UBA1547. The sequence continues at coordinate 303,137 of JAQBRR010000001.1, forward strand.
GTTGCGACGCTAACGCCATGTGATGCAAATCAAGAACGTAATCCTGAAACAAACAGATGCCGATTGATCACATCGAGCACGTCTGAGCCAACTCCGTGTAAGCCAGGCCAAGAGCGTAATCCAGATACTAATCGTTGTCGAACGGTCGCTAGTAGTGTACCCACTGCTGAGTTTGCCGTGGAGCCAGTTACTGATACAAGTAGCGGTATTGTTGGATGGTTGGCAGTTGGAGGTGTCTGTCTTATTGCACTTGCCTATGCAGGGTGGGAATGGAGAGAGGAATTAATTCAAGCTGTTCGTAGACTCTCAACATTCTTTCATTTACAGAAATAAACTATACTTAAGCTATGAGAATCATTGGCATTGATCCAGGCACAGGCATCATGGGTTTTGGTGTTATTGACGTCGTGAAGGACAAGATGAAGCTTGTGGATGCTGGCGTTATTACCACACCTGCTCATACGCCTCATGATGAACGCCTCGAAGACATCTTTGATAGTCTGACTGAGATCATTAAAGCAACGAAACCAGAAGTTATGTCAGTTGAAAAATTATTTTTCACAAACAATGTCACAACTGCAATGACCGTTGCGGAAGCTCGCGGGGTTGCCTTGTTGGTCGGACGAAAGGCAAAACTACCTATTGCTGAGTACACGCCTAACCAAATCAAACAGACGTTGACCGGCTACGGTAAGGCGGATAAAAAACAGGTGCAAGAGATGGTGCGCATTCAACTGGGACTAAAAGATGTACCAAAACCTGATGACTGTGCCGATGCACTTGCAGCTGCAATTACTCATTTCTTGATGAGCCGTCACTAAAAACGTGCGTTCCAGGGCGAGGCTTAACGGGCTTAAGGATTAGGCTGCCTTCATCACCGAGGATTCGGCCAATCCATGCAATTGGAAGAAAGGTTCCGTAATTTCCAGTGTATAAGTGAGGCCTTGGATGTTCTGATCTTGTAGCCTGGTTGACGATATCAGGTTGAGCCTCACGTAGTTCGATTAAACTACCTTGTTCTAAGTAATTGCGGGCAGGTGTCGCGACGTGATCAAGAATAGTGAAAGGACGAACTGCCTGATGACCTACTCGAACGAGGAGCTCACTATATTGATCGTTTTTTACACCCTCGACAAGTTCTTGAAAACCCTCTAATAACTGTTGCGGAAGGTCTATAGGCGGCAGGTGGGCGTCAAATCGAGTTTTGTTAACAGACAGATAGTGCTCACGTATTTGTGTTTCTATTCCACTCACAAAGCCTTGGCTACTGAATGTAACGAAGGGCTCTGTAGGAGGTTTAGTATCTTCCTCCGCCCTCGCAATTTCTGCAAACTGTAGATCGATTTCTTGAGTGTAAAAAAGGTCGGATAGTGGTGTGTCTATATCACCAACAGAGCGTTGATCGATAAATTCCAACTCTGACATGCTCATGTCACTATACGCCAAAATAAAAATAAAGCAAAAGCACAATGTTTTTGTAGTTGATGATAAGAATTAACATTAACTAGCTGAAAGGACACACCTCACGTATAATGATAAACATATGATAGCGCATGTTTCTGGGGTAGTTGCTGAAAAGTTCGGTAGTGCGGTGATTGTTGATGTCGCTGGGGTAGGTTACGAGGTGCAAGTTGCCGCTGGTGATTTCGACAGAGCAATACTAGGCGAAGATATTAAATTCCATACTTATCATCACATTCGTGAGCAATCGCAAGAATTATTTGGATTTTCTAGCTTGGCCGCCAAGAAATTATTTGAACTTTTGATTACCGTGCAAGGTGTCGGACCCAAGGCTGCACTGTCTATTTTGTCATTAGGAGACAGCGAGCAAGTTCGTAACGCCATCGCTAATGGTGATAGCGCCTACATTACTCAGGCAAGCGGAGTAGGTAAGCGAATTGCTGAACGAGTGGTTGTTGATCTATCTGATAAGGTCGGGCTTGCTATTCAACTTACACGCAAAATCGGATCATCAAGTATGATTGTTAGCGATGAAGCACTAGAGGCTCTCATTGCGCTCGGCTATACTCTTGCAGATGCAACAAAGGCGCTCGAAAATATTGCAACAGATATTCCAACTGCACAACGTGTTACTTTGGCACTGAAAGGATAGCAAATGATTACTATTCCGACCAAGAAACTGAAAAATGGTTTTGAGCTCCCAGTCTATGGATTGGGTCTTTGGGGTATGGGCGGAAGACGTGAGGTGGATGATTCTAAAGATACTGTCGAAGTTGAGGCAATTAGAGCAGCAGTTGACGCAGGAGTTACACATATTGATACCGCTGAGGTATATGGTGTAGGTCACGCAGAAGAACTACTCGGCAAGGCAATTGAGGATTATGACAGATCAAAACTAATTCTGGCTAGTAAAGTTACCGGTGCAAATCAATCCTATGATAACGTCATGAGATCATGCGAGGGCAGCCTTAAGCGTATTGGAACTGACTATCTCGATCTTTATATGCTCCATAGTTTTCCCAACCCTGGTATTGATATAACTGATACGATGCGTGCGATGGATGAACTAATACGACAGGGAATGATAAAAAATATTGGACTTAGTAATGTAACGCAACGACGTTTTAACGTTGCCCAAAGTTTGACAGAAAATAAAATTGTCTGTAATCAAGTACATTACAATGTACAGTACCGCGAAGTAGAGCAACGGGGTCTCTTAAAATATGCGCAAGGCAATGATGTGATGTTGGTTGCTTGGCGGCCTCTCCAGAAAGGCGCTTTACCGAATGCGCCGATCATAGCCGAGCTTGCTGAAAAATATAATAAGACACCTTCGCAAATTGCAATTAACTGGTTAATATCTCAGCAAAATGTCGTTACAATCGCAAAGACGAGCAGCGTCGATCATTTAATCGAAAACTTAGGAGCAATCGATTGGGTGATGGAGAACGAGGATATCGAACGTATTCGTGAAGATTTTCCGAACCAACAATTTGTCTCGGATGCTGTGCCGCTTGACTATCCATCTGATACACCGCCTAATTACTAAACGTGATTTAAGGTATACTAATGATAATGGCTATTGAACGAATTATTGATACGAGTTTGCATGATGAGGATGATGACGAAGAAATCATCGAAGTAACGCTACGGCCAAAGGATTTTTCGCAGTATGTTGGACAAGACCGACTGAAAAAGAATCTTAAACTCGCAATTGCAGCAGCGAAAAAACGTGGTGATCCGATTGATCATATTTTGCTTTACGGTCCTCCTGGACTTGGTAAAACGACAATGGCGAATGTTATCGCAAACGAAATGGGTAAAAATATCCGCGTGACTGCAGGACCAGCGATTGAACGTGCAGGAGATCTTGCGAGTATTCTTACGAACCTAAACGATGGCGACATATTATTCATCGATGAAATTCATCGTTTGGGACGCACAGTCGAGGAAGTCCTCTATAGTGCGATGGAAGATTTCAAATTAGATATTATGATCGGTAAAGGCCCAGCAGCACGAAGTGTTCGCCTAGATTTACCGAAGTTTACGGTCATTGGGGCAACAACGCGGACTGGATCACTATCTGCGCCACTTCGTGATCGTTTCGGCCTGATGCATCGTCTCGAGTTTTATACACCTGACGAAATTGCTCAAATTATCACTCGCGCTTCGACAATCTTAGATAGTAAAATTGATCAAGCTGCTGCTAAAATGCTGTCGACTCGTGCGCGTCTAACGCCTCGTATTGCGAATCGCTTGCTTAAACGTGTACGTGACTACGCGGATGTTAACGGCGATGGTATCATTGACGTCCAGACGACAACTTCAGCATTGGCGCTACTCGAGATTGATGAACTCGGACTTGATCCAGGTGACCGTAATCTACTCATCAGCATTATTGATAACTACGGCTCAAATCCTGTGGGGCTCAATACTATTGCAGCACTGACGGGTGATGAAGCAACGACCATCGAAGATTTTTACGAACCATATTTAATGCAAATCGGTTTTATCGAGCGAACGCCAAGAGGACGACGGGTTACCGCTAAGGGTCATCAGCACGTCGGCAGAACAAGCGATGATAAACAGCAGAAATTGGTGTAGGTTGTTATAATGAGGCTATATGAATCCTGAAGAGGCTATATCAGATCAAGACGAACGACCTGTTGCCTATGACACAGCGGGACACCCTCTCTACATGCACCCATCTCAGATGGCACGACCCGAGGCAATGGTCGCAAGCCAGGCTGTCCATATGGCTCAACCATCTGATATTGAAAAGCCATTCGTAAGTGATGCAACTAAAGTGAAGCATGATCGTTCACACCAGCTTTATCCAACGCTTAATTTAAGTGAGGGTGAATATGTTGTCGCTGTTGTGCGCCGTCACCCAATAGGGCTTTTCGTTGCATTCGGTCTTGGATTATTGTTCGTGACTATCGCAATTTCAGCATTATTTAATTATGATATTGTTGTTCAGATTCTGAGACTTAAAGGAGCTGCCGCTAATGTTGGCTCAATGGCTCTACCTATTATTGCTCTTGTACTACTCATCTGTTTACTGACATACGTTGCCTACTATGTGTATATAAATAATAAATTTTATCTTACGAATGAGAGCATCATCGAGCAGACGCAAACAAGTTTATTCTCTCACGTTGAGAAATCAATAGACCTTGCCAGTGTTGAAGACATAAGCTATGCGCAAACAAATGTTCTCCAAGCGTTAGTAAATTACGGAACGATTAAACTCAGTACAATTGGTGACGAAAAGTCATATCTTTATAATTACGTCGCAAGTCCTAAAGACTATGTCGACACCCTCAATAATGCGGTTGAGGCTGCCAAAAACGGCCATACGGCTGCTCTGTAGGTACTATTTGTTTTTGCTGTCTTTTACGAAATCAGCTTCGTTTTGCAGTGTTGTACGTAGCGTGTAACTTTTACATTGATCGCTTGTACAATTGAGGGGTTCATAGCGGTAATTGCTACCAGCTGCACCAATTTTGACACCATTTGGGTCTGTAAATAACGCAGGATCAACAGAAGGAAGGTTTGTCTCATTTATGGTCTGTGGGTAGAAACCGTTGGCTTTATAGAAAACCTCTTCGAGGCTATAGTACATCGCGTTAATGGCGGTTTTACGTTCGTTATCACGAGCTGCTACCTCAACGTTATTCTTTTGAATGAAGAACATAATACTTGCTCCTACTAGGAGTAGCACGATGACGATAAGTTCGATAACGGTAAAACCCCGAGAGTGCTTGTTCATTGTCTCTCATTATAGCAAATTATCAGCGCTCGACGTATAATAATAGATAGATTAAAGAGAGGGAACAATATGGCAGCTAAAAAAGCAACAAAAGATCCGCTTCAAGAGAAGCCAACTGCGTCTGAGGGAAAGCTTAAAGCATTAGGGCTTGCGCAGGAACAAATTAACAAGCAGTTTGGTGATGGCGCAATTCGTCGACTTGGCGACACGACGACCGTTGATGTTGAGCTCGTCAGTAGTGGTGCATTATCACTAGACTTGGCATTAGGTGGTGGTTATCCAAAGGGTCGAATCCTAGAGATTTATGGACCTGAGAGCTCTGGTAAGACAACATTAACTTTACATGCGATCGCTGAAGTTCAAAAACTTGGCGGTACGGCTGCCTTTATTGATGCCGAACACGCGCTTGATCCTGCTTATGCTCGTCGCCTTGGTGTCGATACGGATAATCTGCTGGTCTCTCAACCAGATAATGGTGAGCAGGCTCTAGAGATTGCCGAGACATTGGTTCGCTCTAATGCAGTTGATCTCGTTGTTGTTGACTCCGTTGCAGCGCTGGTTCCACAGGCTGAGATTGACGGCGACATGGGGGACAGCCACATGGGACTTCAAGCGCGCCTCATGAGCCAAGCACTCCGTAAGTTAACGGGCATTATTAGTAAAAGCAAAACAACCGTTATTTTCATTAATCAGATTCGTATGAAGATTGGTGTGATGTTTGGTAACCCTGAAACGACAACTGGTGGTAATGCGTTGAAGTTTTACGCCTCAGTTCGTCTCGATATTCGTCGTACAGGTCAAATCAAATCAGGTGAAGATATCATTGGTAACCGTACAAAAGTAAAGGTTGTTAAGAACAAGATCGCGCCGCCTTTTAGAGTTGCAGAATTTGATATCATGTACAACGAAGGAATTTCTAAGACAGGTGACGTCTTGGATCTTGCCGTTCTTCATAATATTGTTGATAAGTCTGGTGCATGGTTTGCATATAACGACGCTAAAATTGGTCAGGGCCGTGAAGCCAGTAAAGAATACCTCAAAGAAAATCCAAAAGTCTTGGCTGAAATCGAAGCTAAGGTTCGTGCTAAGGTAGCTGCCGAAGCCGCTTAGTCAAAGCATGAAAATCACGGCTATAGGGATCCAGGCGCGTGACAAAAACCGCGTTAATGTGTCAGTCGATGGTAAGTATCGCTTTAGTCTTGATGTGTTTCAACTCAGTGATATCGGAATACGAGTTGGTAATGAATATACCGACGATGAGTTAATAGCCCTCGAACAAGAGAGTCAGTTTGGTAAAGTCTACGCACGTGCGCTTGAGTATAGCTTGATGCGTCCGCATAGTGCCAAAGAAGTACGAGATTACTTGTATCGTAAAACACGGCCAACTCGTACTAAGTCAGGCGAGATGCGTGAGGGTGTGAGCCCGGAGGTAACAACTCGAGTGTTCGATCGACTAGTCGAAAAAAAGTATGTGAATGATCTGAACTTTGCTCGCTATTGGGTTGAAAACAGGTCGCTGACTAAAGGCGCTAGCAAACGCAAGTTAACCGCAGAACTGCGTACAAAAGGCGTTGAACAGTCAATCATTGAAACGCTACTTGCAGAATCTGAACGGACGGACGAAGATGAACTTCAGAAAGTCATTTTGAAGAAACGTTCAAAATATCCTGACGAACAAAAACTGATGGCTTATTTGGCACGTCAAGGATTCTCCTACGACGATATCAAAGAAGCGTTATCAAAAACTGAGGATTAGCCAAACTGATTCTGCTTTTGGCAAAGAGTTTTAGGCATCAGTATTTTCGGGCTGTGGTGAGGTGGATCTAAACGGATTAACATAGGATCGGCGTTCTGCTTTTACGACTTTTTCTATTTTTTTTGCGGTGGTTCGCACGATGATACTATGATCGTTAATCTCGACTATTTGTGAACGGTGAACGAGAAGACTTGTCTCAGTCAATGCCTTCAATACTCCTCGTTTCACATTAAGTTGTTGGATTACAAAGTTATCTGATTCGACACTGTAATCTTCGACTTTGCCGAGTTTATGTTTTGATTGATCTATGACATTCATACCAAGGAGATTAAACCCGAGTTTATATAATTTATCAATTTTAATGACATCTTCTAAACCGATAAATTCGTCACTACTATCGACGATCATGCCGATAGTGCTGAGTTCGCGTATATCGTCAGTTAGAACAAGGGACGGACGTTCGGTTAGTAGAGGTCCTTCAAGAACATAAGCGACAATTTTGAGACTAGCTGGGTCGATTAAAGGAGTGTTGGCTGCGGCTAGGCGTGCGCCAGTCTGGAGACTGAGTACGGGCGTGTCAATGAGTTGCGAGCCAAGGAGTAGCATACTATTAGTATAAGCGTTTTACTGCGCTGTGCCAAACTGCTACGTTATTCGGCAAATGGGTTGATACGGTTTGAAGGTAATACGACAGGAGCGAGTGTGTCACTACTTGTATGTAACTGTTTCACGCGATCGATCGTAGCCTGATCGAAGTTTGTTGGATTAGTGGCAGCAGTATAGCCGGTTGTATCTGAAGACTGTTGAAGCGTTGCATTAAGCATTAAAACGGCAACAGCAAGTCCTGTCGTAAGCACGACGATAAAAATTGTCAGATTGTACTTTCGAAAACCCTTAACGATTGGACCAATGAGAGTGGATATATCTTTATTCTTCATACTATTACCTTGTATACACCGCTATTGTTAATTGATCAATTTTCACCGACGAACTATCACCGCTAATGCGACTTAGGTTGATGCCCGTAATCTGCATTTTTGGTAAGTTACCCTCGACTTCTGTCATAAATTTAAGCAAATTCGTATAGGACACAGGACTGCCAAGTGTGATGGTTACCTGTGTTGTCGGAATTGTCGTTGCAGTGGACGATGCAGCGACCACAGGAAAGGTGTAGTTCGTGATGGTAATACCAGTTGCTGCCGCATAGGTGCTGAGATCTTGTACCGCCTGTGTTTGGTATGTGGTAGTGGACGTGAAGATGTTATTTGTCTTCGTAATAATATCTTGCTGGGTTGATAGTTCATCCTGCAATGTCTGAAGTGACTGTAAGCCTGTACCACTCGCTTGGGAATCAGCAATCGTATGGCTGACCGAAACAGCAAAGTTATGCAACAAGTTTTGAGCAAAGTAGAAGCCGACGCCTGCAAGCAGGACTAGGAGGACGATACAAGTACCCAAGATTCCTCGTAGTGTGACTGCGTTTAAGCCTGATTTTTTCATTTTGCAACGTCCTTGTTGATTGAAAGACTCAAACTCACACTAATAGGGTAATCAACTGATTGGCTACCTGAACTTGAAAGTGATAGAAAACTGATGTTTGAAAACATTGGCGAAGTTGCAAGGCTATCTTTCAACGCAAGTGCTTGTTTAGTAGTTTTTGTATAGAACTGCAATGTGACTGGTGTACCAAATAAGGTCGGATTTAGATTGAGACTATCGAGAATGACACCAGTAGGCATTGCTCCCGCAATATTTGTGAGCACCTTTGTATAGAGAACCTCTTGGTCTAATATTGTCTTTGCGCTTGTGAGGCTTGCACGGAGGGATGACCCCTGCGCTTCAACTGACGAATAGGCTGAGCTTTTTGCTTGACTTGCACTAATGAGATTCTGGGCGTCTGATTGTGTACCTAAGAGCACGAAGTAAACTCCTCCAGAGATTATCGCCAAGAATATAACACCTAGTCCGAGAATAAGCATGTAGTTCAGGAGGGTGACATTAGAGCGAGCAGCTCGAAGCTCCTTCTTTGACTCTTCGGACAATAAATTTATCATTTCCAGATACTCCCTGGAATGACGCTCGCAAGCCCCGCGACAGTGATATAACGAGAGCGGAACTGTTTAGCGGGCTCTGGTAGTTTGCCGAAGTCTAGCTTTTGCCATGGGCTTGCAACGCGGGCGGGCATGACAAGTGAATTAGTAAAATATTCACCGATACCGGGCAAATTACTTCCGCCACCAACAACGAGAAGCTGTTCGAGCTTGCGATCATCACTGATACGCTCGTTGTAGTAACGGATGACCTTACGTGTCTCTACGATAATTCGTTCAAGGCTTGGGTTAAGTGCGGCTTTGATTTTTTCTTGTCTAGGTCCAGCATTCAATCCGTTAAGAACCTTTAGCTGATGGGCGTTTTCTAGCGTTACGCCTAACTTTTTAGCGATATCGAGGGTGAACGTATTACCACCAATCGCGAGTCCACCAGTAACGCGGATTGATCCACTATCAAGGACGGCGATATCTGTACTAGCTGGCCCAATGTCGACAATAACAGTTGGGAGGTGACCATCCTCTGTAGACGTAAGAAGTCGCCCCACTGCATTCATACCAGGCTCTACGAGAACCACTTGTAGGTCGGCACTTTCGACCGCATTAACACAATTGTCGACGATGACTCTCGACATTGCACTCATTAAGACCGTAATGTTTTGTTTATCTCGTTCAATGACTTTGTAGTCGATATACAGTGTCGCAGCAGGGATGGGAATATACTGATCAACCTCAATTTCAACAGCATCTTTAAGTGTTTTTTCGGCGCTTACAGGGAGTAAGAAGGTACGTGAGAAACTTCGTGCAGTTGGAACGCCAAGTACAACATGATTACTCGAAAGTGATCCGAGCATTTTTTCTTTCATCAGGGCTTTAATATTATCAGCGAGGTATGTACTCGTTCCCTCAAGAGCTTCCTTGACTTTAACTGGTTCGAGGTCGATCGATCCGTAGCCTAGAACGAGCCATTTTTTGGTGTCTATGGCCATGACTTTTACACCAGTATTACTGATGTCTATTCCGATAATCGGTTTGTCTTTATAGAATAATCTTGCCATGATGCCCACTCTTAATACTTAAGCATTATTATAGCATGAGCGGCACGCTTCCAGCAGGGTTATTTAATTTGCTGTGCAAGCCCAGCGATCGGTGTCATAACACTGGCCGCAATGAGTCCGACCATACCACCCATGAGCACAATCATGACAGGCTCAATGATTGAGCTGAGGCCTTCAATTGCGACATCAACCTCTTCTTCGTAAAAGTCAGCAACCTTTACAAGAACTGTATCTGTCTGACCTGTTTCTTCGCCGACTGATAGCATCTGGGCAACAATTGGCGGGAAAAGAGGGTTATCACCAATAACAACAGATAATGGCTTACCATTTTTGACTTGCACCGCAGCATCGTTGAGGGCTTTTTCGTATACAGAATTGCCAACGGATCTTGCCGTAACATGGAGGCACTCGAGTACTGCGACACCAGCACCCATAAGTGCCGAGAAAGTACGTGCAAAGCGAGCCAGTGCAACCTTCATGATAATCGTTCTAATACCAGGAATACGAAGAATTAAAGCATCAAATTGATGTTTACCTTTGGGGGTCCTAAGATAGCGAAGTACACCATAAACAGTGCCAATGATGAGGGGGAAAATAATAAACCAATAACCCGTAATAAGACCACTAATACCGAGCATAAATAGCGTAATACCAGGTAACTTAGCGTCAGGACCACCAAGATCAGTAATAATTTTCCCAATTTGTGGAATAACAAAAAGCATCAAACCGAAGAATGCTAGAACGGTGATAACAATCAATACAGTTGGGTAGGCCATAGCGCTCTTAATTTTCTTACGAATTGTGGCATTTTTTTCTTGTTGAGACGCCAAACGCTTCAAGATTTCGTCCAAGATTCCTGCGGTCTCACCAGCACGGACCATGTTAACGTAGACGTCACTAAATGCTGCAGGGTGTTTAGCAAGGGCATCACCAAGGCCCATGCCTCCTTCAACGTCCTTGATAACATCACCCATGATTCTCTTGAGAGCTGGACTTTCAGAGTGCTGGGCAAGTGAAGTCAGTGAACGAACAATTGGAACACCAGCGCTAACCATGGCGCTAAGCTGCCTTGTCATCATAACTAAATGATCCGGCCTTACTTTATTGGAGTTAAATAGATTGTTGAGAGAAAAGCCACTGAGAGCTTTTGCTTCGCGTATGCTAATCGGTCGGAGACCTTGCTTCGTAAGAGCAGCAATAACATTTGCACGATCGATCTGATCAGTAACGCCGTTGACAGGCTTATGATCGGCATCGGTTGCAATATAAGCAAATTTTGTCATAGTTATTCTTTACTTACTCGCAGGACTTCCTCGACGGTCGTTTCACCGCGAAGCGCCTTGATTAGACCGTCCGTTTGCATGGTCATCATACCGTCTGCGACTGCTTGCGCACCAAGCTGATTACTCGTTGCGTGACTCATAATGAGCTTCTGGATAGGTAGGGTGTTGGCGAGAGTCTCGTAGATACCGATACGACCTTTATAGCCATTATGGGCATCGTTTTCGTTATCATCTGCGTTTGGTCGCCATAGTGTGTTGATACCGCGTTCATCAGTGCTGAGTGGCGTATCTCCACCGATGCCTTCTGCAGCAGCCTGTTTCTCAAGTTCATGGATGTAGCTAAAATCTTTGCCGGGAGGAATGTTGAACATGCGAATAATAGCTTGCTTTTCTTCTTCGGTCGGTGTGTAGCTTTGCCGAGTTGGTTTGTTAAGTCGTCGTACAAGTCGTTGACCGACAACAGCTTTGACGGTACTCGCGATCAAGAAGGGCTCAATGCCCATATCAAGGAGTCGAGGTAGACAAGTAGCGGCGTCATTGGTGTGCAAGGTACTAAACACCAAGTGTCCTGTTAGTGCTGCTTGGACACCTAGGTTTGCTGTCTCACCATCACGGATCTCACCGATCATGATGATATTTGGATCTTGACGAAGGAGTGCGCGCAGACCATTGGCAAACGTCATACCCGCCTTGCTGTTCGTTTGTGTCTGATTAACACCAAGAATTTTATATTCAACAGGATCTTCGATAGTTGCAATATTAACGTCAGGAGTATTGAGGATCGAAAGGATACTGAACAAACTAGTAGATTTACCACTACCGGTTGGACCAGTTACCAGTACCATACCGTTAGGTTCGGTCAAGGCAATTTTAATAACTTTGAGTGATACTCCCCAATAGCCAAGTGACTCGAGTGTAACAGCCTGATCTGATTCATCCAGTATACGCATCGCAATCTTTTCACCGTCAGCAATTGGCATGGAGCTGACACGAAGTGCATATTGCTTACCGCCAACCTTAATCTTGAAACGACCATCTTGGGGGACGCGGCGTTCATCGATTTTGAGGTTAGCTAGAATTTTAATACGGCTAACGAGGGCCCCGATAACATTACGTGGTAATCGGTTAACCTCCTTTAAGACTCCATCAATGCGGTAGCGAATTTGTACGAATGTTTCTCGGGGTTCGATGTGGATGTCGCTTGCATGTGACCTAATCGCGTATTCAAGCAAGAGATTAACAGTCTGAGCAATTGGTGAATCTTCGGCAACGTCCTGCTCGCTGACAGCTTGGACTTGTTCGGCATTGTCGTCCTCACGTTGGACGTCAATAACTTCGTTTAGCTCTTGGTTAACGTCACCACGATAGTTTTCAAGTACAGCCAGAATATTGGAGCGAGAAGCAATGAAAATCTGTGTATTTTCGCCAATTTCTTTCTGAATGAAATTGACCGCCTGAACATCGTCAGGGTCTTCCATGGCAAGTTGTTGCATGCCACCCTCGACCACCTTAAAGAGTACTGCGTTGTACTGACGAGCAACACGCTCGGGTATTCGGTTTAGGACGTCAGAGGGAATATCGTGAGGATCAAGTTCGATATATGGAATTTGTGCATAGTCGGCAAATGCCTGCGTTAATGTCTTTTCATTGAGAACTTCTTTTTCAAGAACTAACTCTTGCATAGGGCGTCTCAAACGAGCTGCCTCTTCTTTCAAGGCAGCAATTTGCTCTGCAGTAGCCACACCACTGCGTGCGAGCAATTTTTCGATGATTGCATCAGAAATACGCATACTGCTTACGCCTATTGTACGACCGAGAGGTGAAAAGCGCCAGATGTTATAATGAAGAAAGCATGATTATAGAGGTCAAGAGCATTATTGAAATGAACGCGTTTGGCAAGCGCTTAGCTGGCGTGCTTCATGGCGGTGAAGTCATCGAATTAATTGGTGACGTTGGAGCTGGTAAAACGACGCTTACAAAGGGAATTGCTGAAGGTTTAGGTGTACAGGAAGAGGTTCAGAGTCCGAGCTTTACAATTAGCCGTGTCTATCCGGTTCGTGATGGCCTGCACCTTGCTCATTATGATTTTTATAGATTGAACGACGCTGGGATTATGAAGCAAGAACTTGATGAGGTAGTCAAAGACCAGACAACGATCACCGTCGTTGAGTGGGGCAGCATCGTTTCGGGGATATTACCAACTGATCGTTTGACGTTGACCATTGTTCCGCCAACCGAACAAACTCGGCGGATTATTGTAGAAGCACATGGGCCTAGAAGTCAGAAGCTTGAGGCGAGCTTATGATCATCTTACTCGACACATCAACGCCCATTTGTAAATTGACTCTTATCGAGGGAAATATACGTTTTGACGACGAGTGGCAGGCTGATCGAACACTTGCAAATGGCCTACTTAGCTACATTACTAAGGATTTGGAAAAGTTTGGGAAAACATTAAATGACATTTCTGCGATCGGAGTATTTGAGGGTCCCGGCAGTTTTACGGGTCTTCGGATCGGCCTAACCGTGCTCAATACGATCGCTGATAGTTTAGCAATTCCTATCGTCGGTGGCCGTGGCGAGATGTGGCAGACGGATGTTATCAGGAAGCTTGATAAAGGCGAAAACGACCGTATTGTTATGCCATTTTATGGCAGCGAAGCGCATATTACAGCCCCTCGCAAATAACTTGTACGTTCATACAAAAAGGCGCTACAATAAGAGTAAGCGAAGGAGTTAAATATGCTTGCATGTTTAAATCTGAGCTGCGAGTTATTGTATCGAATGATACAATAAAGATGGTTCGACGTATTTCGTTCGTACTACTTGAATAAATTTTTGAAACTTTCGGTGTGGTTTGTGATATAGCTCCAGTCAAGATGAACACTTGGCCAAATTACCCGAGGAAGGAACGATTATGATAGAGGGTATTATTGCCGCAATTATTGGGGCATTTGTTGGCGTGGGCGGTACAGTCGTCTATGAAAAACAGAGAAGTCTTGGTGGTAAACATAAGGCAGATAAGGCAATTGCTGATGCAAAGACAAAATCAAGTGATATCGTCCTTAAGGCTAAAGACGAAGCATTGGAACTACTAGGAGATGCAAAGAAAGAAGAAGCTGATCGACGCAAAGAATGGCAAAAAACCGAAAATCGTTTAGCAGACCGTGAATCTAATTTAGATCGTAAATTAGATGAACTTGACAAGCGTTCTGATGGACTCAGATCACAGGAAGATGAAGTCGAAGGACTCAAGAATGAAATTCGTGAAATTCGTGTTCGTCAGCAGGAAAAATTAGAAAAAATTGCTGGTCTTAAAAAATCAGATGCAGCCGAGAAATTGATGCAAATGACAGAGAAAGACATCAAACAGGACTTGCTTGGTCTTGTTAATAAGCTTCAAAACGACGCCAAGGAAGACGCTGAAGAAAACGCACAGATGATACTTGTTACCGCTATGGAGCGTATGTCATCTGAGGTTACGGCAGAACGAACCGTTACTGCTTTGAAGCTCACTGACGAGGAAATGAAAGGACGTATTATTGGCAAAGAAGGTCGTAATATTCAAGCTTTACAGCGTGCCACTGGCGTCGATATTTTGGTTGATGATACTCCAGGTATGGTGATCCTCTCAAGCTTTGATCCGATTCGTCGTCAGGTCGCTCGTATTACACTCGAGCAACTTATGAAAGATGGGCGTATTCACCCAGCGCGTATTGAAGAAGTTGTTGCGAAGGCCGAGAAAGAATTAGACAAAGAAATTACCCGAGCAGGTGAGGATGCAGCGCGCGAAGTAGGCGTTGTTGGTATACCAAAAGAGATGATTAGATTGCTCGGTGAACTGAAGTTTCGTACGAGCTATGGTCAAAACGTTTTGATGCATAGTACCGAGATGGCACATCTTGCAGGACTGATTGCAGAGGAGATTGGTGCCGACGTTCGAGTGACTAAAATCGCTACTTTGCTCCATGATGTTGGTAAGGCTGTGACGCATAAGATCGAGGGCAAGCATCATCATATTGGTGCAGAGTTGGCACGTAAGTACGGTATGACCGAGGACATCGCGCACGCAATTGAAGCACACCACGACGACGTTGAGGCCACGACACCAGAGGCATTAGTTGTTCGTATTTGTGATGCACTATCAGCTGCACGACCTGGCGCACGAAATATTAGTGCTGAGAACTTTGTTGAACGTATGCGCGATCTCGAAAATATTGCACTCAGCTTTAAGGGTATCGATAAAGCCTACGCCATTAGTGCTGGGCGAGAGGTTCGTATTATCGTGAGTCCACAGACAATTGATGATTTGTCTGCAATCAAACTTGCCCGTGACATTGCCGTTAAGATTGAAAGTACCATGCAATATCCAGGTACGATCAAGGTTAATGTTATCCGCGAAACACGTGCGATTGAGTTTGCAAAATAGTATTACCGAATCTGGTATAGCTTAGGGTTCTTAAATGGAATTAGCGCAAATATAACGCCAACGTCGTAATGTGCTGTTCTGTCAACGAGTCCACCTGTAAGTTCACCGATTGAACCACCAGCTTGTTTAGAGTTTGTCTGGTTAAAGACTATGTCCGTTGCAGTTCCTAGCTCTTTGCCGTCTCGAATATGCTCAGCAATTGCGGGAGGCAAGATGAATGTTCCTGTCTGACCCTTGCCATTTTGACCACTTCGATCGCGAATAACAATCCAAGCTGAAACCTCCATATTTTCATCGTGTATTTCGATCCCACCTTCGATACCAACCCAGTAATCGGCATCAGGTATTGCTGCGATAATACCCTCAAGTCTATTCTTTGCGCCCTGTAGTGTTTCGTCGCGGCCGATTGGCTGATCATTGACGCCTGATTCAACAGATACACCTTCAACCTCAAAATCAATTCCAGGAAACATCTGCTCGAATCCACGACGTGTGGCATTAAGTTTAACAGGGTTCTTGGATGCGACAATAATTTTTTGCATTGAATCTATAATACTACGTCACGACTTTTGAATATAAAAATAATCATTCTTTCGAATGATTATTTTTATATGGTCGGGGTGAAAGGACTCAAACCTTCGACCTCTCGGTCCCAAACCGAGCGCGCTATCAACTGCGCCACACCCCGATGTGTTATTACCTGTGAGATTATAGCGTAAAATGGCAACTTTTGCCAGTGGTATTTGTCGGCTGAGTCATGTATAAATAAGCTTAGATGATTAAGGGAATATCTACTTTATCTACCTTTTTAAGACTACTTGAAAAATATTGGTGGCTCTTACTTATTGTTTGTGTCGGTATTACATACGTACTTATTATGCTCTTAGCGCGGGGTCAAAATGTATGGTTTGATGAGGGCTACTCAATTATATTAGCCAAACAACCATTCACAAGACTTCTTGCGCTCACAGGTGTCGACGCGCACCCACCGTTATACTATTTATTACTAAGATTATGGGGCAGTACTTTTAACTGGAGTGAATTTGCACTGAGAAGCTTAAGTGCAGTCGCAGCTTCAGGAACAGTCGGCGTAATGATCTTACTTGTTCGTCGACTTTTCATGAAAAAAGTTGCGTTGCTGACAATGCCATTCTTAGTTCTATCACCGTTCTTTTTACGCTACGGATATGAAATTCGGATGTACGCACTCGTCGGGCTTATTGGAGTAGTTGCTACTTTATTCTTAGTAACCGCACTCCAAACTAAAAAGAAAAAATGGTGGATACTGTACAGCATTTTTGTTGCCCTCGGCATGTACACGCTCTACATGTCAGTTGTTATTTGGTTAGCACATTTTGTGTGGTTATTGGTCCGATCCATTAAACAAAAAGACATAACCTTAAAGCAGCCTTGGATAAAAGCATATATTGGTGCAGTGATTTTATTCTTGCCATATGTTCCAACATTCTTGTATCAAATGACACACTCAGCGCTACCAGGCATTGGTAGCGTCCTAACAATTGATGGCTTAGGTGGTGTACTGAGCCTGATGATGGGTTATATTCCAAGTTGGCAAATAGGCGGAATATTATCAATTGCATTACTATTATTTGTTGGTCTTGGAATTTATCTTACGATCTACAGTCTAAAGAAAATGCCTCAGACAAATAAGCAGTGGTTCTGGCTACTTTTGATTTGCTTTCTGCTGCCTCTAGCGTTTTATATAGTGACGTCTTTACTACCAAAACCATTCTTTATCCCAAGATATATGGCGCATATCGTCATCTTTTTCTATGGATTAATCGGTATCATTAGTGCGCTTGGATGGCGCTATGGCAAACGCATAACAGCAATAATTTTTGGTGGACTCGCAATAATTCTTTTAACATTTGGTGTCGTCCAAGTACTACGAACAGGCAATTTTAACTTTGAGCGTTTACAAATGCCTGAGACAACTTCAATTCGCTCAGTTATAACATGTGATAGCTCATCGGTGGTCATGGCAGATGATCCATACACCTATATTGATAGTGCGTATTATTTTGATGGATGTAATTTACGGTTTTATTCACCAGAGAATATAAATTTTTCGGGCGGCTATGCACCACTTCATGATAGCGGCCTCAGAGTCTCATCGGCTGAATCCGTCCACGCATCAACGCTGTACGTCTTACATTGGGTAGGCTCAGAATCACTTTTTCAGCCAAGTTCGCACTATAGTCTAAAAACCTCTCAGACATTTAATAAGCAAGTTGTCGATTACTATGTACTGCAGCCTTAGCGTATAATTAGAGTATGAAACAAGCTCCATATCAAGCACTAGATTTTACGTTGCCTGATGAGTCTGAAAAAATGCATACATTGTCAGATTACGAAGGTAAATGGGTAGTGTTATATTTTTATCCCAAAGATGACACACCTGGGTGCACAGTTGAGGCCTGTAGTCTACGTGATGCGCGCGATGATTTGGCTGAATTAGGTGCTGAAATTGTCGGAATTAGTAAGGACGACGCCAGCGCACACGAAAAGTTCAAAGCAAAGCATTCGCTAAACTTTACGCTCCTTAGTGATCCTACAGCGGATGTGATTGAGCAATACGGTGCCTGGGGAAAGAAACAGTTTGGCGTAGAGGGAATTTTACGTAAAACTTTCATTATTAACCCTGAGGGCATCGTTGTTAAAGTTTATGGCCGCGTAACGCCAATCGGCCATGGTGAAAAGATAGTTGCAGACCTTAAGGAATTACAAAAGATTTAGCGAGGACGTCTTGCAGCCGTACGACGCGCGCGCATAGCAAATGAGTCATCAATAACATCGTTACTGAACTCGCCGTATTTCTTGACAACAGCTGTCTCAATTAAAAAGTCTGCAATTTGAGGATTCTTAGGCAGCAACGATCCATGGAGATAACTACCAATAACATTTCGATATCTTGCTCCTTCGAAAGTATCTGCCGTATTATTTCCTGCGCCCATACGGACACTTCCCAGCGGCTTTACCTTCTTACCTAGGTACGTTTGACCACTGTGATTCTCATAGCCGTACAAAAGACCAAACTGCTCACTCTCGAGAATAATATTACCAATCAGGCGCTCCGATTTACCATATGTTTCTATATCAAGAAGCCCAATACCCTCAATAATTTCGTCTGTTGATGTCTTGAAGAATTTTCCAAAAAGTTGATACAAGCCACAAATCATTAGCATAGGTACATCTGCGTCAGCCAGCTTTTTCAGACGGGAGCCAATTGATAGTAGGTCTGCTTGAATTTTTCCTTGACCACTGTCCTGTCCGCCTCCGCCAATTATAATATCGACGTCGCTTGGGAACTCATCGCCAGGATTATAGGCAATCAGCCGAGGAGTATAACCATACCACTCTAGCCGCCGTAGTAGTACGAGAGCATTGCCGTAGTCACCGTAAATATTCATATCACGAGGGTATAGCTGAAGGATAGTGATTGTCTGTTTACTCATCCGATTGACTCCACGTCTATAATTTTACCGATTTGACGACGAATTTTTAACATGGCGGTATAAGTACAATAAATTCGTTTTGGTTTCTTTGGGTTATCACTCATGAACTGCTTAAAGCCTTTAGTAAGGTTTGTCGTTACATCAGACAAAGGAACTTCATCGTACTGCAAACGGAGTGCCATATCATAAGCACGAATTCCGCTGACTTGTTCGACGCCCTCGTCTTGGAGGCTCTCGAATGTTACGTCCCACAGCCATGACATATCACGACCATCAGCGTAGTTATCGTTAATAGCAATCATTGTTGCGTAGCCTGACGGGTTAAATGATTGAAGGCCGAGGCGAAAGCCTGAAGGGTTTTTAACCAAAATTAGTTCAAGCGACTTGCCGTCGATTATGAATGTTTCTCCACGCCCAAAGGCTGGTGTTATATGAGCGAGACGTGCAATAAGAGCAGTTTGATTAATGGATTCACCAAGTATGGCTCGTACTAAGGCGAGCGCAGCTGCCGCGTTATATACGTTATAAATCCCGTTAAGTTTTAGCTGTGTCGTAATGTCATGGCCATCCATATGGAATGTCGCAGTTTGATCGACGAACTTTTTCAAGGTTACATCAGCTTTTGCAGTCGCGAGACGTGAACTACCGCCATGTAGTTGATCATCGCTAGGAAAGGTTGTGAGTAAGTCGTCGGACAAGCCAAAGAAACTCACCCGTTGCGTAACAAGCGTATTTTGAAGCCCTGCAATACGGCCATCTTCACGGTTAAGCACAACCGTATCACTTGTTGCTGTGGTAATTGTGCGCAGCAATTCGGCAGTTGCGTCAATCTCACCAAATCGATCAAGCTGATCGCGCATAACGTTTAGAATTAAGCTATGGCGAGGTGGAATAGTACGAACGAAATGTACGGCATGGGCTTCATCAAGCTCGAGTACGGCAATATCTGCGTCGAGTTTCCCAGCAAAATTCACTTCTCCGAGTAATGCAGCAGCCACACCACGCGTAAAATTACTACCAGTACGGTTTGTGAAAACTTTGAGTCCTTGGCTTTCAAGTAGCTCAACAACCATTTTTGTTGTCGTTGTTTTACCGTTAGTGCCACTGATTATGACGACGCCACGAGGGAGGGTAGCAAGAGTTGCTTTGATAAAATTTGGATCAATTCGCTCAACAACCAGACCCGGTAGAGCCGATCCTCCGCCTCGAAGTCGCATGGCTGCACGAACTGCTTTTCCTAAGATGGTAACGTAGCGTGTGGACATATGGTCTATTATAACTTAAGCAGGTATAATGAGGCTATGTTCTTGGTGGGTATTCTGACCTGGTGGTATGGTGATGGCTGGCGCGAGCGGGCAGGCATGGTCGGGGGTCGCATTGCGCGTAGCAATGATTATTTTTCAGTTGGGCTATTGCTCTCGACTTTATTCTCGCCATTTAGACAGATATCAGCAGGTTCAGTTGATGGTTCATTCGCCACTCAACTACGTGCCATTGGAGATAAACTTATATCTCGAATGATTGGTGCAATCGTACGTTCCTTTATGATCATTTTCGGACTGGTCGTT
Organism: Candidatus Saccharimonadota bacterium; assembly: GCA_028286365.1. GTDB lineage: Bacteria > Patescibacteriota > Saccharimonadia > Saccharimonadales > Saccharimonadaceae > UBA1547. Next base: position 323,988 of record JAQBRR010000001.1, read on the forward strand.
ATATTATTGCAGGCAATCTTTGGTGGTATTGTGCTGGCCGTATGGCTATTTGTTCCTATTTTCCCAATTATGGGGCTACTTATGATGGTAATCGGTTGGGTACCATCGTGGCTATAATATCTTTTAAGTATTCCAGTCCGCGTGCCGAAAAAGCCCGAATTAGTGTGAGCCTTACGAGGACACGAATGAGACTACTCATTGCGTGTGTCGTGGTACTGATAGTCGCTGGTGTACTTGGAGTTGCACTTGGTTGGCCAGTTGGCTGGGCTCTCGTTGGTTTCTCGGCTATACCGGCGATGACAATAGAATGGGCGAGAGGAGAACTTGATGACTTAAAGCCTGAGGATAAATACGACTCAGTTGATGATATTTTGTCTGGTGATATTTTAGGCCTATTATCACGTAGCCCAACTCCGTATGAAGTTGCGACAATTGTCGGCCAAGTGTACGGTGGGCAATTCTTTGCCGCACGATTTGGCATTGGCTCGGGCTTTTTGCAGGAGATCACATCAAAGGATACAGCAGACACAGCTGCATTATGGGAAGAAGCTCTTGGAGTTGCTCAGCTTACTGACGACAAGATGATCACGGCTGCGGTTTTAGTCGTGGCACTTATTAAAATGCATCCGAAACATGAGGCGTTACTTGCTCATTTACAACTCGATATTGATGACGTGATTGCGGGCGTCCGTTGGCAGAATCACCTTCACAACGTTGTCATGGAATATAAGAAACCCAGACGAACAGGCGGACTTGCGCGCGATTGGTCATTTGGCTGGATTCCGACATTATCAGAATTTGGTCAGAATATTAGTACAAGTGGCCGTATGTTATCTACACAGCTCGAAGCGCATAAGGACGCCTTGGATCAATTAGTTCATATACTTAGTTCAAATGGCCACCAAAATGCAGTTCTTATTGGCCCCGCAGGTGTTGGCAAAACAGAACTTGTATACGTGCTTGCTGATAAGCTTCTTGATGGATTTTCAGACGTACCATCTGATCTTAAATTTCGTCAAATATTCTTACTCGACGCTGCTTCGCTGATATCGGCAGCACCTGGGCGTGGTGAGTTAGAGTCACTCGTTATGCAGCTACTTAACGAAGCCAATAGTGCTAAGAATATTATTATTTGTCTTGATAATGCACAGTTATTCTTTGAAGAAGGTCTTGGGTCGGTCGATATTACAAACATACTATTACCCGTTCTTGAAAATTCTAATCAGCGACTTATCCTAACGATGGACGAACAACGATATCTACAAATTAGCGAACGTAACGGACAACTAGCTAACGCACTGAATCGAATTGCAGTTACGCCCGCATCACATGATGAGACTATTGTCGTGATGCAAGATCATTTGATGACAATTGAGTATATGCAGAAAGTTACCTACATGTATCAAGCACTTGAGGAGGCGTATCGACTGGGGTCTCGTTACATTCATGATCTTGCGATGCCGGGCCGTGCCTTGAAGCTATTAGAGTCAGCCGCTGGATATAGTGAGGATGGACTCGTCACTGCTTTCTCCGTTCAACAAGCAATTGAAAAAACGATGGATATTAAAATCACAAATGCACACAGTGAAGATGAACGTGAGAAACTGCTCCATATGGAAGACCTCATTCACGAACGGATGATTAATCAAACACACGCAGTCAGTGTGGTGAGTGATGCTCTTCGTCGTGCACGCGCGGGGGTACGCAATCAAAATCGCCCAATCGGTACATTTATGTTTCTCGGGCCAACAGGCGTTGGTAAGACAGAACTAGCTAAGGCTCTTGCCGAAGTCTATTTTGGCGGAGAAGATCGTTTAGTTCGTCTCGATATGAACGAGTATGTCAGTAACGATGACGTAACTCGTCTGATTGCTGATGGTGCCGACGAGCCGGGTAGCTTAACGGCAAAAGTCATGAAGCAGCCGTTCAGTGTTGTTCTGCTTGATGAGATCGAGAAAGCACACCCGAATGTTCTAACAACACTACTACAGCTACTAGATGAAGGTATATTACGGGACATACGTGGTCGTGAAGTGAGTTTTCGCGATGCGATTATTATTGCAACAAGTAACGCTGGTGCAGATCGTATTCGTGAACATATTGAACGTGGCATCGATATTGAAAAATTTGAGAGTCAGTTCGTTGATGAGCTTATTGAGAGTAATTTATTCAAGCCAGAATTCCTGAACCGCTTCGATGAAATTATTATGTTCAGACCACTAAAGAAGGATGAGTTACTTCAAGTAGTTGATCTGATACTAAAGGACATTAACAAGACGCTCGAACTACAAAAAGTATCAGTGACTGTAACTAGTGATGCCAAAGAGTATCTTGTTGATGCTGGCTATGATCCACGATTAGGTGCTCGTCCAATGCGTCGTGTTGTACAGCGAGCCGTCGAAAATACGGTGGCAAAACAAGTATTATCAGGTGAAGTTGAAGCTGGTGGAACAGTCGAGATTACGCTCGAACAAGTTGAAGCACTATTATCGTCAAAGAAAACAGCTGATAAAATAATTTCCGAGTCTAAGGCCGAATAATCTCTTCGCCTTTATCAGTAATCTTTACAATTCGTGATGGTTTTGTATTCACCGTCCCTTCTTGGTAGAAGTCGACTGTCGTTGTGAAGTAAGCTTTAGCTGCTGTAATATCAACTGCTGGATCAAGACCTTCGGGGTTGGCGCTTGGTGCAACAAGCGGACCTGTTTGTTCGATAATTTCGATGAGTTCGGCCTTGGCTGGCATTCGAAAGGCGAGTGTATTGGTGCCACGATGAAGATATTCAAAGTCAGTAGCGTGACAATCTAGGATAATACTAACAGGGCCAGGCCAGTATGAATTAAGAATAGCTTTCGTTTGCTCACTTATCTCGACATTAAAAGAATTGAGGTCAGATAGAGTATTTATGAGAATAATAAACGGTTTCGAGGGGCTGCGCTTTTTAACCTTATAAATTCTCGCAACCGTGTTGCGATTGAGTGCTTGGCCTACAATTCCGTAAATAGTGTCGGTTGCTATTACACCAATTCCGCCATTTTTTAGTATTTCAATATTTTTATCCATGAATCAACTATAACAAAGAAAATACCACACCGTAACAGTGTAGTATTTTCTTGGTGCACCGTCCTAGACAAAGTCAGAACAATACTGCTTGGTTATTTTATCATCCGATTGACATGGAATAAGTCGAACATGCCCGAGCTTAAACGATCTTCTTATCGAGGTATTGGTTTCGCAGGTCGGCTAATGGCATTAAAATTTATTATCGTACGCTTATTATAAGTTCCTGTGCAGCTAGATAGCCAAACCTGTGCGCGGCATCGGCGGCAAATTCCTGGCGATGTTCTAATTCTTTCATCTCTCGCTCCAACTTCACTTGGGCACGACCGATGCTTTGTTCTTTTATTGCGCCAAGCTCTACGCCATACAACCGATCGGCAGTCTGTTCTGTTACGTTCATATGCGGCCAGCTGTGGCTACCTCTACCTCGTTCCGCAGGCACGTGTACCAGTCGACGCACCGCCAATTGTCCAATATGATTTATTACATCAAGATATAACTGACGCGCTTTTTCTCGCGATTTTTCAAAAACACTCGGTAATTCATTTGCAGGAGTTTCTGAAAGGAGAGTAATATCGCTTAGCATCTCCTTATCATTGCCTAACGCTTGGGCAAGAAGCGTCGATATCACCTCCGTGTGCGCGAGTTGCTGCTCTGTCTGGAAATGCAGTGAGGCGTCCGGTAGGAGCAAGTCACTCATCTGAACACCATCAAGGCTTTCAAGTAGGCCACTATTATTACGCCCAATTGCACCATTGATCCAGTAGTATAGTGGACTATAAAGCTCTTCGCTTTTTGCATCTATCAGCAGTTGATGGAGCGTATCAATAAGTGCGAGGCCATTATTTGCCCAAGTCTTGTCTGAAAAATACTTAAAATGCAGGTCGTCTGTTCCCTGATGGAGAAGGTCTGCAGGCGTATCCTCGTGTCCGTAATATGAGCTCGTCGTAGAGCTATATACCAAACTAGATTCAAAACTATGGCCATTATGCGGCATGCCAAACATACCTGAAAAAGCCGTAACAGCCGAGAAGCCTTGCTCGTAGGGCACCGATATTGCTATTTCCGATTCTGATTGAGGGCGAGATAACTTGCTACCAAATTTTGCGCCATCTTTACCCGTTACGGTCGCAGCAACAAGATCAATGCCAATAACCTCTCTATCGTCAATCATCTGCGGGGTCACTCGCACCCACCCTACGCGCTCTCCCCTCTGACCTGCTGAATACTCTTTTTCGACTTCGCTCATGAATGTCTACTTTCTTATTCTCTATAATTAGAGCATACTCCGAGGCAATAGCTGTGCCAAGCTTAAATGACACGAAATCGTCACTCGCACGGCCTCCTAAAAAGCGCAAATAAAAGAGACGTCAAGGTTTTGACGTCTCTTGAATGGTTCTATCTGGTGCGGGCGGAGAGAATCGAACTCTCATCGTTTGCTTGGAAGGCAGACATATTAGCCATTATACGACGCCCGCGCTTTAGACATTATATCATATTTTCTTATCGGTTCTAATCTGTTACAATGGCTAGGCAAACATGGCGAATGTAGCTCATCTGGTTAGAGCGACGGGTTGTGGTTCCGTAGGTAGCGGGTTCGATCCCCGTCATTCGCCCCAAATAAAATAGGCAACCATCTGGTCGCCTATTTTATTTAACGTGTGTGAGAACTGGTTTGGTAATTGATGCTTGTCGTTTACCGATTGCGATAGGATAGATACCATCGAAACATGAAGTCGATAGTGAACTTGCTGGCATACCAGTTGAGCGAATCATTCCTTCGAGTGATAGGTAGCCAAGCGAATCAACGCCGAGGTACTCTTTGATCATTTCAGGACTCATGTGGTGCGCAATTAAGTCATCTTGATTTGGTAAGTTAATACCGTAGAAATCTGGATAACGCACTGGCGGAGAACTAATTAGAATGTGAACTTCCTTAGCGCCGGCATCGTAGATCATGCGGGCAATTTTACGCATAGTAGTGCCACGCACGATTGAGTCATCGATCAAAATAACTCGCTTATCTTTGAGAACTCCAGGAATTGGATTAAGCTTCATACGCAGATCCTGCTCACGGAGTTGTGCAGATGGACGAATGAATGTTCGATGGATGTATCGGTTCTTCATCAGTGCCATTTCAAATCGAATACCACTAACATGAGAGTAACCAAGCGCGGCAGGGATACCTGAGTCGGGAACAGGGACGACAATGTCTGCATCAATTTTAAATTCGTCAGCCATTGCTTTGCCCATTCGTTCGCGTACGTGATTGACGTTGTGACCCTCAATGACACTATCAGGACGAGCGAAGTAGACGAACTCAAAGACATCTAGCTTTAGGTTACCAGGAACCACTTGGCGGGAATGTACGCCGTCCTTATCAATAACAACCATTTCACCCGGTTTGATATCACGGACAAAGGTTGCTCCAACAGTGTCGAATGCACAGGTTTCAGATGCAACAACATATCCATCACCAAGCTTAGCGAGTGATAATGGGCGAATACCGCAAAAGTCACGAAAAGCAACGAGTTTGTCTGTCGTCATTGCAACGCATGAAAACGCACCGTCAAAATACGGATAGGAACTAGCAACGGCCTCATCGAGAGTAAGGCCGTCTTGTGTCATGAACGTCGCGATAACTTCTGCCATCATTTCGGAATCATTGAGCTTGGCACGTGATACGCCACGTTCGTCAAGAAATGATTCTAATTTGTCAGTTACAGGGAAGTTACCGTTATGTGCGAATGCGAGTTTAGCGTCTCGTTTTAGGATAGGTTGTAAGTGCATTTCTTCGCCGACGCTTGAGGTTGAGTAACGATTGTGTCCGATAGTAGTGCTACCCGTGAGTTGTTCTAGATCTTCGGGCCGGTATGCGCTGGCTACAAGTCCTGGACTCGTATGTTGATGGAAGAGGCTGCCGTCAAAGCTGACGATGCCTGAACTTTCTTGTCCACGGTGTTGTAGCGCCCACAGTCCGTAAAAGGTGGTACGTGCAGCATCATCACCTGTTCCAAAAGTGCCGAATACTGCGCATTTTTCGTGAAGGGACTCCATCAGGGATGACATATATTAATAATACCTTACGTTCATCGTTACGTGCAACATCTTTACGCTTATTATTGTATCACAGAGCCGATAGCGATACTATACAAAAGATAGCATTGTGTGACATTTGTCATATCATCACGAATGATAGCTATATATTGCTATAATGAACAAGTATCGAAAGATATTTGTTCATTGCAATTTATAATTTGCCCCGGTAGCTCAGTGGATAGAGCAGAGGACTTCTAAGCCTAAGGCCGTTGGTTCGATCCCAACCCGGGGTACCATTTCAGTTATATATAGAAATTATTTATATATTCGATTATAGTTATGCTTAGTTATGAAAAAAACAGATAAATTATTGAATCGACAAAGGAGAGTGACTATAGTATTTGGCTATAGTCTCTTTTTATTCACGTTGGTGATACTGACAATGTTCACTGTTATACCATTTACATCATTGTTGTTTAACCCGACAGTTACGAGACACCTTAACGCCTTGATTATTCTCATTGCACTCACTCTGGGCGCGATACTTCCAACGGTCTTGTCGTATGTAATGGGTGATAGCGCAACGCACACTAAAAATAAAACGTCGCACCACTATAACGGGGTACTATTTGGGATTGCGTCGTATTGGCTAGCGATATTGTTTATGTTTATTAGGATTGAGACAACTCCAAATATAATGATGAGCATTGCAGAGCCTTGGTCATCAATTATTGCATCATGGCCAGTACTTGCGACGATTATCGTCATGTTATTTGTTTCAATTACATATGCTAAAAACCAAAAAAATAAATCATCAGTATTACAACATCGACCGTACCAGATCGTACTGGTTGGTAGCTTCGCTGCACTTTCAGTATATCTTGCTGTAATCGGGGACTACTCAATAGGCGTACTTGCGTTAGCATCAATTGCTTCATTAATTCTACAGATAATATTGATTATCATAGCGTACAAAGTATTAGCTAAAAGCCGACCATCAAAAGCCGTACGTTTATCAGAAGCAGTTATTACAATCACCATTTCAGGCATAGCTGTTTCATTGGTCTCACAGTTGATTGGCCAGTTAAGCCCATTAATTACTGTCTTTGATTTAGTTGTACCACAACTAGTTGGCGTATGTGTATGGGCGGTATATTTGTGGCTAGTATTAAGGCGAAGTTGATAGTAATATTCTAGTTATAATTTCGGCAATAGCACTTACCAAAACAGTTGTGATTAATTTGAGAGCATGCTTAAATAAACGTACTCAGCATTTTAATGAAAGGGCATCAATGAAATCACGTCGATTACAAATTGGAAGCGTACATCTTGTTATTGTTATAGTTTTGATTGCAGTGGTTCTGGGGTTACTTGGTTTTGCTTTCTGGAATAATTTTATTAAAAAAACAGACACAACCTCAAAAGTTACTCCAGTGTCATCGTCAACAAAGGCCGCACCGAACGACATCACTACAAAGAAATTTATTTCACAAAAGTATGGCATTTCATTTGCATACCCTTCCAACTGGATCGTAAGTGAACGAGTTAATACGGCTGAGAACACGGATAAATTTTATAGTGATAATATAACCGTTTCAGATGATCAAAACAATATTGTTGCTACGCTCGGTACGGGTGGCCAGGTTGGTGGAGAGTGTGATCCATCAGCCCCCATGCAAGCCATATCAACCCTGATTGATGATCCTCTATCGATACCGGGTATTAATACGACTGCACATTTTGGTTATACTATTGTTACCAAAACAGATGGTACGTTTGGTATTGGCTACGGTCTGAACAACGGAAAGCTTACGAAAGGTGATTCATCGGTACAATGTCCATCCATGTCGGTCAACTATGCCTACCTTGTCAGTGTTGAAGGAAGTCCACTTGTCGATATAACATTCGGTTCCTGGTATGCCGAAACGGCAGTAGATCAAATTGGTCTGACTTCGTTTGCTACTTTGAAAGAAGCGCAATCATATGCTGACTCGCCTAAATTTCTTCAAATCGAAGCAACGATTAAATCACTAACTATAGCCAACTAGAACTCTAGCTTTTGCAAAAGTACTGTACCAAAATTATGACGCATTAACCAGCAGGGTAATACTAGAAATCAAAATAGTAATAGCCATCACAACACTTACAAATGTTTCACCGCGTTTGAGCACAATCTTTGCGCCAATGTGAGTTCCGATGAATTGAGTAATTAAGCCAACTAGACCGAGCCCAATATTGATGAAGCCACTAATGAGTAATGCAATAAAAGCAATGGGCGACATGACAGCGATAATGGCGCGACGCGTTGCCATGGTTTCGATTCTTGATGTACCAAATAGAAGTGTTAGAACATACACCGCTAGGCTACCAACGCCCCCACTGAAGATCCCTTGCAAAAACAGAACAGCCGTATAGAGGAAATAGCCGATAAGTTTATGTTTGCGTGTCGGACGCTTGAGGGCCTTCTTTTTTATAAATAGTGTCGGCAACATGACGATCATAATGATAGCCAGGGCAATCTGGAAACTTCGGTTCGCTATGACCGCAAAGACGAGCGGAGTAATAAGGCCAATTATAATAGCGATCGGTACCATCACCTTTATGATGTCTTTTCGAATGTGCCCAGATTTTATAAAAGCGACGAGGCCACCAAAATCTCCACCCAGTCCACTCATTTTTGCTGTTGCGACGGCCATTTGGGGCGGTAACCCGCTAAAGATAAAAGCTGGAATCATGAGTATGGCACCGCCGCCGCCACTAACGCCCGAGAAAATTCCTGAGACTAGCCCTACGATTGCAATAAAAACGTAGGGTAGCATTTCCATCATTCAATAGTATCATGCGTCTCAGCCGAGTCAAACTAACAAGATTCTAACTTCGACCAAAGTGCCGCATTAAATTGAATCATTGTAATGGCTTGTAGTTTTAGCTTACAAACAGACATAGTCTCAAGTGTTATAATTGAGTAAATGGTGTGGCGCTTTGTTTCTATCTTTGTCCTAGTTATTATTTCTATTTTGGGCTTAAGTCATTCGGTTCTCGCGAAAAATCAAGACGGGCGACTTATTACAGTCTATGACAGAGGTACAACACGTGTATTTGTCACTAAGGAAAAAACTCTCGGAGCCGCACTCAAGGATCAAAATATTGAACTTGATGCTCGTGATACGGTTGAGCCATCAATCAATGAAGAGTTAGTCGCGTCCAACTATCACGTAAATATCTACCGGGTTCGACCTGTCGTAGTGGTTGATGGTGCAACGCGCATAAAAACTCTGTCGCCCTATCAGACTGTCGAGCAAATCGCTAAGAGTGTGGGTATAACTATCTATCCCGAAGATATTACGACGCTAGGTCCCACAACTGATTTAATTAAGGATGGCGCAGGACTTCAGCTAACTATTACACGGGCGGTACCTCTCAACCTTGATCTTTATGGAAAGGTGACTGAAATTCGTACACAAGCAAAAACAGTCGGGGATATGCTAAAAGAAAAAAACATTGTCCTTGGCGATAAGGGCCGTGTATCTGTACCACTTTTAACACCGATATCACAGGGCATGAACGTGCGTGTTTGGCGTGAAGGTGAACAAACGATTTCTGTCGATCAGGACGTACCTGCTGTTACTAAGATTGTCTACGATGGAGATCGACCAATTGGCTATCGCGTCGTTCAGACAAAGGGAATACCAGGCATCCGAAGCATTACGTATCAAGTAGAGGTGCTTGGTGGCGTTGAGATTTCGAGAGTAGAAATAGCGAATATTTTAACCCGAAGCCCAATTCAGCAAATTGAAGTTATTGGCCTGAAAAATGATGGTACAGGTTTAACCAAATCAAAGGGTGCCCAGTACCATACGGACAGCAAGGGAGTTTCACATCGTGAGACATATTACGATCTTAATATGAGTGCAGCGCTGCAAAGTTGTGGGCAAGGTGGGTATTATTTGGTACGGCCTGACGGAGCAAAAGTGGATAGTGACGGGTATATAATTGTGGCCGCGAATTATGCGTATTATCCAAAATGTTCACTTGTTGAAACGAGCCTAGGAACGGGAAAAGTTTATGACACGGGTGGATTTGTTGCGAACTATCCATATGGGTTTGATCTTGCGACCGACTGGACGAACTATGACGGTATTTAAATACGGTAGTTTATCTTTGTTGGTATACTAAATGTAATGACCGAACGCGCAAACGATAAAAAAGCAGAAGACGTAGCAGCCGTGCTTGCGGCAATCGCAGCTATGCCAGAAGAAGATCGCAATATTAGTGAACGCATTCATGTGATTATTACTAAGAACGCACCAGAACTTCTGCCAAGAACATGGTACGGCATGCCAGCATATCATAATGGTAGTCATATTGTATGTTGGTTTCGCAGTGGCAAAAAGTTTGGTGAGCGATATATGACGCTAGGTTTTAATGATGTCGCCAAACTTGACAATGATGGGATGTGGCCGATCAGTTTTGCTATTACTAAGCTTACTCAGACTGTCGAGGATGAAATCGCAGCACTTATCAAAAAAGCCGTCGCTTAAGGTTATACCTTTAGTAAACTGCTTGTGTTTCTGTGCCATCTCTGATATAAAAATGAGTATATTACTTAAAACAATTAGGACTATTTACTCATGGAACCAACCCAACCAGAACAACCACCTGTAGAGCCAACTGAAGAACCAACTGTCGAATCAACACCGCCTGTTGAACCTGTTGTTCAGCAAGACACTGAGCCAACGACTGAACCGGCAACTGAGTCAACATCTTCAGTCGAGCCAGTTGCATCTGTCACGCCAGCAAGTCCTGTCGTTCCAGTAACTTCTACTCCAGTAGCTGTAGCTCCAGTAAATCCTGGCAAGACAATGGGTATTGTGAGCTTTATATTATCACTTGTTGGCATTGGTCTTGTTGGTCTTATCCTTGGTATTATTGCCAAAAAGAAATCAAAAACTGCTGGCCAAACCAACGGATTTGCATTAGCAGGAATAATTATTGGTATTGTTAATATTGTTGTTGTCACCATTGTCACGACTTTTATTATTATCGGTGCAGTAGCAGTCGTGCAAAAGTGTAATCAGCCTGGCTCTGGCGTTACCTGTACTTCTTCTACCTCAAGTACATCAACATACTAACCTGTCATCTGCTAAACAAACGCTACATACTTGCAGTATTAAGGATGCTAAACGTACCAAGACTTAATACTTTGATATGATGAATAGTATGACTACGCTAACGTACGACTGGACACAGGACATCGAGCCATTTCTTGCTACGATGCAACCTGTTGAGGGTGGCTATAGTCTCGCAGAGCGTGGTGTCGTGACGCTCACTGATGGCGCGAAGGTTTTTGTAAAGATCGCTGAGGGAGACATAACAAAAAAATGGCTACGCAAGGAAATTATTGCCTACCAAAAACTTATTAGCGCAGGATACCCATACATTCCAAAGTTATTAGCGCACGACGAATCGTACAGCGCAATGGCTATTGAATACTTAGATCACTCAAACTTTGAAAATGTTTGGGATACTGATAAGTTGGACGCGATCTTACGGGCACAAGAGAAGTTGAAGGAATATAAAACACTCTTTGTCGGTGATCCAGACTTTACTTTAGAGAGTGTCGTCGGACTTGACTCGAAGTGGGTGACGATTCTAAAGGGTGATGGTATCGAACATATAAATTCAAAATTTAGAAAACTTGATGTTGATGCCTCATTTACTCGCGATCAAATTTTATCATATGAAGCAATGCTCGAGGGCTGGGAGATTGCAGATGATACGTTAGTACATCAAGACATCAGGGCTGATAACTTTGGTTATGATCCGATTACTAAACAAGGTAAACTCGTCGATTGGAATTGGTTATGCGTCGGTGATGCGAGCCTTGATCGGACACCACTATTCGTGAATATGTATATATCTGGTTTTGACCCTTACGTATATCACCCAGAGAAGTATGACCCTAAGATGCTCGCTTATCTCGTTAGTTTTTGGCTAGAACGGGTTCTGAATGCAAACGAAGATGACAACGAGCTGGCGTTTAAGCGCATGAAAGCTCAAGCGACTAGCGTCAAGGCAGCTGTCGAACTATTATCTAGAAATACTACTCATTAATATCGTGAATAACCGTGATATGCGCACCAAGCGTATTGAGACGGTTGGCAAGATCTTCGTAACCACGGTTAATTGAGTAAACATTCCTTAGTGTAGAAATACCAGGAGCAGCTAGCATACCAAGGAGAATCACAACTGCGGGCCTAAGTGCTGGGGGTGTGACGATTTCGGCGGGCTTCCATTTTGTTGGACCTTCAATATATACGCGATGCGGATCAAGCAGCTGGACATTAGCGTTCAATTTGGTTAGCTCTAACATATAAATTGCACGATTTTCGTATACCCAGTCGTGTATGAGTGTACGTCCCTTGGCTGTTGCGGCAATAACCGCAAAGAACGGCAGGTTATCAATATTGAGACCAGGAAAAGGTAGGGGGTGAATCTTATCCTGAGGAGCACGCAGAGGTGTTACTTTGGTGGTCAGGTCAACTAAGCGCGTTCTACTATTTAGTGCTGTATATTCATCAGACATCTCGTATTCAAATCCCATATCCTCGAGAGTTTTGAGCTCAATTTCAAGAAATTCGATAGGTGCACGTTTAATCGTAATTGATGATTTAGTTACAATTGCAGCAGCGATGAAGCTCATTGCTTCAATAGGATCTTCGGCAGGGGAGTATTCAACCTTTTTGTTAATGTCACGAACACCACGTATCACGAGTGTTGTTGTACCGATACCATCAATTTTTACACCAAGTTTCTCGAGGAAGAAACACAAGTCCTGAACCATATAATTCGGGCTGGCATTGCGAATAGTCGTAACACCATCAGTGAGTGCTGCCGCCATCAAGATATTCTCAGTAACAGTGTCACCTCGTTCTGAAAGCACGATGGCACGTTCTGGGATAATTGGCTTGGATGTTGCATCGTAAAACCCAGTAACCGTATCAACTGCAAGGCCGAAGTCGCGTAGTCCACTAAGATGAGGCTCAACTGTACGTTCGCCAATGGTACATCCACCTGCATATGGCAGCTTAAATGTCCTGTAGCGGTGAAGCAGTGGGCCAAGGAACATAATAATGCTTCGAGTGCGACGAGCAGCCGCTAGGTCCATGCTATCAATCTTGAGCTTTGCTGGTGGTGTAATTTCGAGGTTGTTATCACCGAACCATCTCGTCTTTACACCAATACTATTTAGGACTTCAATAATACGATTTACTTCTTCGATACGGGCAAGGTTACGTAATGTCGTCGTACCTCGGTTAAGTAACGAGGCGCAGAGCAAAGCAACTGCAGCATTCTTGCTGGTGTTGGTGGTGATACTACCACTAAGTTCGTGACCACCTTCAACGCGAAAGTTGAGCGTACCTGACTGATTTAGGCTTACAATCTGACTTGACAGAACATCACTAATACGAGCTAACATCTCAAGGCTGATATTTTGTCCACCTTTTTCGATACGGTTTATAGCGCTTTGACTCGTGTTTAAAGCTTTAGCAAGTTGTGTTTGCGTGAGTCCGCGTGATTGTCTGTTCTCTTGAATTAGGGTACCAATTTTGGCTTTATAGGTGTCATTTGTCATAAAATCTATATTATACCACCTATGATATATTGTCAATAATGATATAATAAAGTGTAAATACATCAATATATACTAAATGGGGAGTTCGTAGGTATATGAAAGATACTAAAATAGCAGCGTTTATTAAGGGCGAAGAGAAACGTCAGCGCGAAGGTCTAGAGCTAATACCAAGTGAAAACTACGTTTCACGCGACGTATTAGAGGCGATGGGGAGTATATTCACCAACAAATACAGTGAAGGTTATCCCGGCAAACGTTATTATGGTGGGCAAGAGTTCACTGATCCAGTAGAACAGCTTGCGATTGACCGTGCGAAACAGCTCTTTAGGGCCGATCATGCCAACGTGCAGCCACATTCAGGCGCACCAGCCAACCAAGCGGTCTATTTCGCATGGCTAGAGCCTGGTGATACAGTCCTCGCGATGGATCTATCGCACGGTGGTCACCTGACGCATGGTAACCCAATGACCATGTCGGCGCATCTGTATAACTTTATTCCGTACAAGATGAAAGATCCTGCAACAGGGGAGATCGACTACGATGAACTTCGTCGTTTGGCACTTGAGCACAAACCAAAACTTATCCTGGCAGGATTCAGTGCGTATCCACGGGAACTAGATTATGAGAAGTTTGCTGCAATCGGTAAGGAAGTCGGTGCGCTATTGATGGCTGATATGGCGCATATTGCTGGGCTTATTGCTGGTGGTGTTGCTAAGAATCCATTTGACTATGGCTTTCACGTCATTACCACGACCACACATAAGACACTGCGTGGTCCACGTGGTGGTTTAATTCTCTCGAAGGGGATTGTCGGTAACCCGCTCAAGGCTCCCGAGAAGACCCTCGAAAATATTCCAACATTGATTGATCGTGCAATTTTCCCTGGTATCCAAGGTGGTCCACACGAGCATACTATCGCTGCTAAGGCGGTGGCGTTCGGTGAAGCCCTTCAGCCAGAGTTTAAGGAATACGCCGCTCAAATCCTCAAGAACGCCTCAGTGCTTGCTAATGAACTGCAAAAGCGTGGCTTTCAGTTATTAACTGGCGGAACGAGTAACCACTTGATCCTAGCCGATGTTTATAAGAGTTTTGGAATAGATGGTAAGGTCGCTGAGGTCGCCATGGATGCAATTGGGCTGACGCTTAATGCAAACTCTGTTGCTGATGATCCACTACCGCCATTCAGGCCAAGTGGTATTCGTCTCGGAACCCCTGCGGTCACGACACGTGGGCTCAAGGAAGAACACATGGAGCAAGTTGCAGAGTGGATGAAGCAGGCGATTGATAATCACGATAAGCCAGCAAAACTCAAGTCGATTCGCGAAGAGGTGAAGAAGTTTGCACTCAGCTTTCCGCTACCTAGTGATAAATAGAGGCTAAGCTAACAAATAAAAGACTCTGCAAATTGCAGAGTCTTTTTGTATGTAATCTTTGCAGTCTAAGTAGCTGGGTATGCCCAAGTTGGAGATGTTGCAGTTGCAGCACCTACATAGACGTAGGCCTTAGCTCCAACTTTTGGATCCCAGTACGTAATACGTCCACCAGTTGAACCACCAGCTGGCGTACAAGCTGTCAAACATGCGTATGCAATTGTTGGTGCACCTGATTGAGGTGTGCTTGCTGACGTAATAGGTGAGGTTGCAGCGTCTGGAACGATCGTAATTCCTGTTGGAATCTTAGTTGATGTAGAACCAAGCGCCAATGCATCAGTACCGCTTGCAGCAAGTGCAGGGTAGTAGCCCTTATCAGCGTTAAATGCTTCTGCAACTGACTGTACGTTCTGAGCAGTTTGCTGAATCTTTGATTGCTGTGCAGTCAGTGTGATACCACTGTAGGCAACAATCGTAATACCAGCAAGGATTGCGATCACGACGATCACGATCAAGAGCTCGACGATCGTGAAGCCACGTTCCTGTTGTCTAGATTTAATATTGTTAAGTACCATTTTGGTAGTGCCCCCTACTTATTGATTACTGTTATAGCCCAAATATACTACGAATTAATTATAAACACAAGCATTTTATTATAATCTATTTAACTCTATTGTTCAGCCATAAAACTAATGTTATCAAATGATGTCCAGGTTGCACTGACACCTGCTCGTGCCACGATATTACCACTCGCTGTAATATCAATTCGACAATATAGACTTGCACAGACGCTATCTGTTAGAACGGTCTTTGAGGGTCTGAATCCTGCAGGCAATGTAGCGATTACTGTACCGGTCGCGGTTGTACCACTTTTAATTAGTCCCTTTAAGTTCACTATCCCGTCGGACGTCTCTGTATACTGAAGCGTGCTATATGAAGCGCTATAAACTACCCAGCCATTCGTTGCAAGCCCTGGAACAGGAGTCCATGTACCACTATAGCTAGTTGGTAGGTATGCAAAGTTTGTAAAGTATGCAGAGCCCGCAGAACCACCCTTAGCAAGAAGATTACCTGTAGGATCAGCACCGATAAGGTTATATCCATTACCACCAGATCGAAGGGCAAAGTGTTGATACAACGGCACTCGTAGACCAACAGGAAGTGCAGGAGAGTTGATAATTGTTCCATCAGTCTGTGTTCCAGCAGATAGCGTTCCTCGGACGTTAAGTCTTCCGGTAGGATCTTGGGTATAGCTAAATGGTGGGTCATCAGTAGTTCCTCTGTTGCTATAGCCACTGATCATCGCCATATTTGTCCAGGTACCAGTGTAGGTAGTTGCTAGGAAAGAAACAGACTCCAACGATAAGTAGCTTTCAGATACGTTCGTTGACGGTGTTATTGTTCCGTCGGTGTTAATCGTAAAACTGGCACTCGCATCATTAGAGGAAACGGCAAATGTCAGCTTATAGGCAGGGCGATAACCCACCGGTAATGTGAATATGGTTTCACCACTGACAAATGTACCAGTTCGTTTTATCAGACCCTTTAGTATAACAAGACCATACGGCGTCTTCGTATAACCAGCAGTATTATATGTACTACCGAAATCAGCCCAACTATTTTGTAGTGACGGCGTTACCCATACGGGAATAGTAACTGATGCAACGGTACTCCAACCTGATGTCGGTACGGATGCTCCGGCCGTAGTCGCTGTGGCGCATCCGTATATTACACTAGGTGTTGAGGGTGTGCTATGAATACCGGGGACTGTATATGTTGTAGTATTTTGGTTGGAAAATGCAGTTGTCCACGATCCACTACTGCAGTTACCACCTGTGGTGTTGTACTGGAATGTATAGCCAGTTGCACCAGCAACTGTTGGCCAGGTAAAGATAACAGAGGCTGGTTGACTGAGACTAGCCGTAACTGTCGGCGCAGCTGGTGTTGTCGGTGTTATGATCGGCGCGATGGTTGATGCATTGACGTCCAATTTGGTCGCGCGTATCGAACCGCTTTGCGAAATAGCACGACCGGAGGCTGTCGTGTTCACTGTAATGCTTGCCCCTGCAGTCGTAATACTTTGAAGGGCTGTATTACGAGCAGCGACAGTTTGTGTCTGGTCGCTTGCAACGGTGTTTACAGTTGTGCCATCGGCAGTATTATAGTATTGAATGTGAAAATCACTAGGATTAATATTGTCGAGTAATTTAACGTCTTGCGTCGCGCAAAAAGCGGTAGGGGCTCCTGGATTATTAGTCATATAGGTTGGATTACAACTTGGTTGTTGCCAGGGGACACTACAGCCCGCAGTCTTATAGTTGGACGGCATTATTGACCGACGCCACAGACTACTATTTTTGATGAAATATACGACGTTCATTGTCATCGGAGTATTTTGACCGACCTGCGTACTTGTGCAGTCGTTCGGGCTATTTGTGAGATATATCAGACCACTTGTTGTAGACAAAGGCGTGCCTGTTGTTGCAAGTGTATTGAGGATGAGCATATCACCGTTAGTGCTATCAACGTTATTAAACGGTGTTGTGCTATTATCGCTAAAACCTTGTGGAGAGGTGAGCGTGATATTACTCTGTGCAAGGAAGGTTGTACTGAGTTTGATGTCACTTTCAATTCGATCCAGCGCATCTTGAATATTGTAGGTCAGTACTCCTGAGGTGCGCGATGCCAGAACATCACCAACCATATTAACGACTACAGTAATAAAGGCTCCAATGACAAGCAGTACGATTGGCGCAACAACCAATAATTCAATAACGGTAAATCCGTTTTTTATAACTTTAGCTGAGTTATTATTTTTTAACATAGGTTGAATATATCATCGTTTGTTGGGGGTTATTATAGGTGATTGTAACAGTTACCTTCGTAATAGATGTGACTGTAGCGTAAGGACAGGTCAGCGTGACATTGACCAGAACAGCTGATAAATTGGATACTGAAATAGGTGCATTAACTAGAGGTGTCGACGCTGCACATGGACTAGCCACAGTTGGTGAATAGCGTCGCATATAGTCGTATGCTACATTACTTGCACGTGACTGCGCTCGCGTATTTGCACCGTCCTTAATGACGACAGTATATAGCTGATATCCAGCCACCAAAAAAGCGGCCGCAACGAACAAAGTGATTAATAATTCAACTGCAGTGAAACCTGATTGTCGGTTTTTGCTCATTGATTTTTACTCGTAATCATACATATATTATTAGGCCCAGGACAGTCGCTCGTTGCGTTCTCTAGTTCATAATAAATATTAAACTTACGACAGCTTTGCGCACCACTTGTGCAAAGTGTTCCATCTGACTGTAAGGGTTGATAGACAAACGTATTGATCGTTGGTTGTGGCGTAACTCCTGCAGTTGTCTGTACGCAGACACCTGAACAAGTTGCAGTAACCAGTGATGAATCGGGCGTTGGTGCAGTTGATACGCCGGAAGGGTTTGGCGTAAGAGTTACGCCAGGTGCAACAAGTGATTTTATGTCTATATCTTGTAAGCTTGTTGTTTCTTTACCAATAAGGCCTGTTGAAGGATAGCGATCAAACGTTGTTGAGCCTGCGGTGCCATTGGCATAAAAATTTTCCAAGTTGAGGGCAATCGACTGGACATCAGCTATACGCTGTGTATCACGGGCATTTGATTGTGTGCCTCTCAAATTAACTACGCCTAGAACCATCAGGATGCCCATAATAGTAATAACAATAATCAACTCAATGATTGTAAACCCACGACGATTCATGGTACTAGCATAAGAGTTTTGAGTTCAAATCGCAAGCATATTGAACAGATTATATCTCGAGTGGTTCTTGTTCAATCTGAACACCAAATTTATCACGTACCACACCGATAATTTCTTCGCGAGCATTTGCAAGGTCAGCATAACTCCCAGCAGATTCGTTAATAAGTACCAAGCTGTTTTTATCGTGTACACGCATACCATGTATGACCTTACCCTTGAGGCCAGCTTGCTCAATGAGCCATCCAGTTGAAAGTTTTAACATACCATCACCCATGTCATATGCTGGCATGTCTGGGTATGATGTACGGAGTTCATTTAACTTCCAGTCTTCTATAATTGCGTTTTTAAAGAATGACCCAGAGTTAGGAAGAAGTTTTGGATCAGGGAGCTTATTGGTGCGGATATCAATAACAGCATTCCTCACAATTTCTTGGGTGAAGGCATGAACACCATGATCATCGAAGTATTTCTGTAGTGCATCGTAAAATGGTGGCTGTGGACTCGACTTTGATAGTTTCAACGTTATTGACGTAATAACATACCGACCTTTTTCACTGCCGCGAAAGATACTGTCACGATATGAAAAGTCACAATCGGCATTTTGAAGAGTGACGAATGTATCGGTCTGAGAGTCATAGGCAGTAAGTGATTGCAAAGAGTCGGCGATTTCTTGACCGTATGCACCGACATTTTGGACGGGAGCGGCACCTGTTGTACCAGGAATAGCCGACATTGCTTCTATACCGCTAAGATGCATATCGACCGTTCTTTTGACTGTCTCATCCCAGATCTCACCAGCACCAACGCGAACTGTTGTTGAGTTCAGATCGTCGGCGATGACGTCAAATCCAGGAATCCGAATATGAATTACAACGCCAGCAAATCCTTGGTCATTAGCTACAACATTACTGCCACCGCCCAGGACAAAAACAGGGAGCGATCGCGAGTTTGCAAAGTGGTAAATTTCTGCAATTTCTTCGGGGGTTTGTGCTTCTGCCATGAATAGCGCTGGTCCACCTAGCCGCATGGTCATAAAGTTTTTCAGTGGAATATTAGGATGTAGGTCCATATGTATTTAGTATAGTCGATTAACGAATAATTCGGATGAGGGGTTTTCTTAGTGTTAAAACAAACTTCTTGACTGGTCCGTCGGGCTTAATCAAATGTGTGTGTTGGTGAACGATACTTTTCATAATTGATTGAGGGGCACGTGCGTAGACGTTGTAGCCTCGTTTTTCGTATTTTTGCAGAATATTCACATACTCTAGCTTTGCGTTATCATCTAGCGCTGAAAGTGAGCTAATGTGTTCTCTAGGAACAATCATTAAATGTTCTGAGACACCCTGCGCGTCCCATAACGAATAAGGAAAACGGTTTTTGATGATCTTGAAATACTTTGTACCTTCAACAAACTGTTTGTGGCCTTCATCGATTTGGCAAAAAGTACAGATCGATAAATCAGCACGACTCATATGTTTACGGTAAATTCGCTCTTGTTTGGATGATCTCATATACTACTATCATAACAAAATATATATAGTCCATGGTATAATTACCTCTGATATGCACCCGTAGCTCAGTGGATTAGAGCACTGGTCTTCGGAACCAGGTGTCGCAAGTTCGAATCTTGCCGGGTGTACCAAAACGGAATTTATTATTTTACATCTGACAGTTTGGTTCTGATATTTTATACAACTTTAATAGAATATCGTTCCTCATCTGTTAATCTGGTTCTAACTTTATGGCTTCATTACCATTAGTTAGCAAAAGCTGCTATTGCCACCACAACCGTAAGCATTAGGCTCGCGATTACCTCACCTCGTCTGACTTTCTCGTGCAGAATAAACTGCCCCGATAAATAGCGTAGCGCCGGCCCGAGCATCAAGAAGAGCATAGTAAGAACTGCTCCGTACGTTTTAATGGCGTATAAAGCGGCAATTGCCTCTAAAGCGTAGAAAAGTGACGCAGATGCCGCATACTTAACTCTTCGAGGCGTAAAGCCTTTCCATTTCTTTGGATGAAAGAATAAGGCGACAAGTATCAATACTGATGCTGAACGGAAAAAGGCAATATAACTAGGCGCAATATATTTAAGTACTTCTTGATACAAGCTTGGTAGTACCGCATACAGGACAATACCAATCAGGAGATACAACATACCTTTTCGTTGGACTCGGCGTAGTTTGCGACGATGAATGCCCCAGTTCACGATAAAGGCACCCAATATAAATGCTGCCAGAATGATTGGCTTGCGCTCCCCAGGAAACAACAGATAAGCGACAAGACCAGCTAAAATTGGCTCAGAATCAACGAGAGGCTCACGAAGCGAAAGGTCGTCGGCTTTAAGGCTTAGTTCGTCGAAGACATTCCCACTAAATGAAAACAAAGCGATGAGCAGAAGCAATACAACAACCGTGAGACTAAATGCAGGCCATGGCTGACGGGTCAAATAAAGAAATAGCCCAATTGACAGAGACATACCAACAAAAGCAACGAACAATGATTGACGTGCACCAATATGGTTGTGTCGAAAGTTCAGCTTGTCGATAGTTTTGCCGATACTCTCGGCAACTATGGAGGCGATTAGGTAGAAGATTCCCACGAGTTGATTGTGGCATAATTCGGACACTATTCAAAACAGCTCTAGTTTCATATGTGGTATTTAAACTAATAAAGTTCTGACAGCGACTAGTGCGCTGTACCAAGGCATAAGTGGTATAAAGACTTCAACCGAAGTCTTTATTGTTTGTTATACTATCTACCATGACACAACAAACAATCAAACAGCCAGCAAGCAGACGTTCGATTATTGCATTTAGCCTATCTCTATTGGGCTTTGTCGTACCTTTACTAATTCAGTATCTTGTAACAGTGAACTACGACATAGCAAACGGTAGCGGTGGTGAAGCCGGGTGGGCGATTTCTGTATTCTTCTACGCTGTGTTGACTTGGGGCTTTATTGGTTTGCCGCTTGGCATCACATCGCTTGTACTAGGCATATTGTCTCTAAGAAAAAAAGCCTCGGCTCCCAAAGGACTGGCAGTAGCAGCAATTGTCGTAGCAGGTATCGATATCATATTCTTACCGATACTTTGCTTTGTTGCGTCAGGGATAGCGGGGCAATCAAGCTAACCTAGCCCAGTAAAGTTCTGACAGCGACTAGTGCGGCTGTACCAAAACGTAAGTAATATAAAATATTCTCAGTGCAGAGCCTTTTATTTGTTACTATGAGAGTATGCAGAAAAGAACATTAAAAGTAACAAAGAAGTCGTCTCCTATCAAATCGAGTAAGCTTCAACGCTATCTGATCCTCACTACCATCATTCCTGCTATTATTCTTATTCCTTCATGTCTCGGTGTATTGTCTGGTGATTGGAACCCTGAAATTTGGGGTGGTATTGGCATTTGGGTAGGCTACGGTCTTGTTTTTATTGTCATCCTTGCGGAGATTCGTCATGCCACTGGTAGCGAACGCTTCAACTGGAGGTATTACGTACTGCCTCTTATTATTCCTATCTTGGTCGCAGGTGCTATATCCGTCGACAATGCTATCAAAAGTCATAATGAACAAGTACTCGAACAAACACCAGGATACAAGCTGGCTATGGCATATTCGGATCAGTGTGATGCAATAATATCCTTCACAGATACAATCGTTTCTGACGATACAAGACTTAATATTGTCACAAAGACAGGTATCGATGCTGACGCTTTGAAGCAGCGTATCTTTGACATAAAAGACTTTAGCAACAAAGGGGATTGTTTCAGTGTCAATATGTCAGAAGCAACTGCTAAGCGTATAGAAGACGTGTACTTAAAAATACAACCGCTGAATATAGATATGCGTAACTTTGATACCGCTTATCAAGCTGCACTTGTGGCAACGTATGGGGATGACCCGTCTGTCTATCCCGACATTTCTGATCCGATTGTGGGCTTCTATAACTGGTTCTTATAAACTGATTCACTGACGTTCTAAAGACTAACTTCGTTCTAATTTTCACTAAAGTGCTGTACCGCGGCTATGCTTATAATAAAAGTCTCCTTTACGGAAACTCTATCGTTGCCATCGGATCAAGCAAGTTGGTTATCTTGGACGAAATGTACCAAATTCCGTTGGCGTTTCTTTCCACGCATGCAGATAATGACCTCCGGTCCGATCAATATTTAGCTTACGCCACATCCATCTGCGAATACCGTGTCGTAAGGTGATTATACCTACAACAATAAGGGCGATACCTGAGATCACGACAATCAGTAGGGCAGGAATAACAATTGGCGGTCGTAAAACTTTTGGGCTATACAATACAAAAATACCAACTCCACCAACAATGCCTACCCCTCCCACCAGTACAGCATCTAGTGGGCGAGTCCACGGGCCAAGACCTCCCAATGCGCCACCGTCGCGAGCCGCACCTGGCTCAGGGCCTTCAATTAGTGTCCGATGACTTCTCTGATTCATTATAATTTATAATATATCTAATGCTTTGGTTTGTCTGTAGCGAAAGTATCATTTAAGTTTGGTCCTGATCATGATGCGCTAGAACTGATGACGAGACACCAGAATTGTTATGACCTCATTTACTGCATCGTACCAAAGCATAAGCATTATGAATAGACTTTCTCGGAAGTCTATTCTATAAAACAAGCACTTTCGACATCAACATGCACATTATTATCTGCATTGTTTAATTCATTTGCGGCGCTATCAAAAAATAGCTGTATGGTAGCGCCATTATCCTGGCTATCATTGTTTTTAGATGCACTTACATAATTACCGCTACCATCGTCGAACTTGCCCATTCCAGCTTTCCAGCCAATCTTGTTGAGTGCACTGGATACTTGGGAGAAGATGGTCGATTGATCGACGTCCGTTGTGGGATCGTCGGTGAGATTTGAAGCATAAGACCATCTGGTACACCAATCATGGTTTAAGGAAACGTCTTGGCTTTTTTCAAGGCTCGGCTTTCCGTCGGCCCAAACCAGGTGGCCACTTGATATAATGACGTCGAAAGCCTGCTGTATGTCCACCTTTGCCTGTGCGCTTGTGATGCCATAATTTGGACGATTAAATGGCGTACGTCCACCTTCGAAGAAAGAGGTGACAAAAAATAATGCAAAAGAAATGACAGCCAGTATTACGACGGACCACAGAGACACTCTTCGGAATTTAATGAACTTCTGTGTATCTCGCTTAGCAAAAATAATAACAAGGATACCCAGCACAAGCGTAAAAGGAGACAGCAGGAGAGGTCCAATAAAGACTGCAAAATAGGAATAAGATGGAGGTGGGCTAAACAGTTGATTGTAAGCCGTATACCAAATCTGTGCCAAGACAAACAATATAACTGGCAGTGCAAGAAGTAGAGCTCCTAGCAATGACCACTTCAGTCGACTTTGAGGCTTTTGGGCTGATTCTTGCGGAGTAGCTGATTTTGGCTTCATTCTGATCTGATTGTATCATCTTGCCTTAGCGCGTCAATTTATACATTTTCGATAAAGTGTTGTAATTTTCCAAGGTTGAACCTTGGAAAGGTGGGCTAAGGCTTTTTGCGATACCAGTAAAATCCGACAGTGATTAGTGCGCTGTACAAACGTTATGCATAGACTGCTTTGGAAGTCTCTTTTTGCCAACAATATGCTAGAAGTGCTAAAATGGAGATATACATAAAGGGAGAAAATGTATGTCAGAAACAGAGCAAACGACAGAAGTACATGAAACTACCACTCAACCTAACGGAGCACAAGTGCAGCGGCATAACGTAAGCCGTACATCACAAACATCAGGCATTGTTATTGCCCAGAGGTTTATCTGGTTCATCGTTGGCGTCATCGACGCACTCATTGCAATACGATTTATCCTGCTTCTATTAGGTGCAAACCAGAGCGCGGGATTTGTCGACTTTATTTACGGCATCACCGGTATATTAGTGGCACCTTTCGTTGGTATCTTTGGAGAACCGATATACGGTCGCTTCCTGTTTGAATGGAGTAGTGTCTTGGCAGTTGTCGTGTACAGCCTAATCGCCTGGGGAATTGTCAAACTTATAACGCTCACTCGTCCACAAGAAGAAATTTAATAGTCCTTAGTGTGCTGTATCAAGAGCTACTTTGGAATGGCGCCAGCATTTTTAAACGTTAATACAATGGCCATGGCGTGACCGTGACCGAGCTTGTAGTCAGCTTTGAGCCAGTTTACTATTTGCATGACTTTGACATCCGGCCCGACCATTCCCTTAGCCTTAGCTGCTTCAAGAAAGTCCTCTGGTGTTTTACCGGTTTTGGCATAAATATTATCGATGTACGCTTGAAATGACATATTCCTATTGTATCAATTTAATCTTAATCAGACCGAAAATATTTTAGTTGCCTCAATTATATGGTTCAGGTAAAAGTAACGCTTAACTGTTGCTATAACAGGGGTCATGTGTTAAAGTGAAAAGCTGTATGGGCCAGTAGCTCAGCTGCCTCAGATAGCTTGTCTGTCTGATAGAAATAATTAAGCACCAGGTGCTCTAAACTTTTCAGGGTAAGCTTTGCGACAGGTAGTACCTTTCACGTTACAATTACTCTATGGGCCAGTAGCTCAGCTGGTTAGAGCACCTGCCTCTTAAGCAGGGTGTCCGGGGTTCAAGTCCCCGCTGGCCCTCCACATAAAGAACACCCTTTGATCGCTACCGAGGGTGTTTTTTATTTGGTGAGATTTTGCATCGACAATTTGATAATAATTGATTGAAATGTTGCAAGTTCTTGCTTAGTAAGATTTTTCAAAATAACGTGATCAACTTCCATAAAACTACTTGCTAGGATTTTTTGTAACTTAGCACCCTTTGGGGTTAGTAAGATCACTTTAACTCGTCGATCCCCGGGAAGTTCACTACGAATGACGAGTCCTTTTTCTTCAATGCCGTCAACAATGCCTGTAATATTTGATGCGTCACAGCTATAAAGTTTTTGAAACGCGTTCATTGGTTTTGGATTATTACTATCAATCAGGACGAGCGTGATTGCTTGAAGAGACGTCAGGTCATAATCGCGCGCAACAGTCATCAGCCCTTGCTTGGCGGTGAGCAAGAATTCAAGCAGCGATGCGTGGAATAATGATAATTGATTTGATGATTTCATTGTGTGATTTCTTTCATAATACTTGACATAGTCAACAATTGACCTTTATAATGATTGTAATACTATTTTACAATATTACAATATTACAATATAAGATACAACAAGGGAGTACTCATGATCGAAAAAGCAAAGAACCATTGGTTCATTCTCGTCATTCTGGCTGCTGCGCAATTGATGGTCGTACTCGATTCATCAGTCGTAAACGTCGCTTTGCCAGCAGTGCAACATGCATTTAATTTAACATCGAGCGGTTTGCAGTGGGTCGTTACGGCTTATACACTGACATTCGGAGGCTTCCTATTATTTGGAGGTCGTGCAGCTGATTTATTTGGTCGTAAGAAAATGTTCCTTATCGGAATTACGTTATTTGTGCTCGCATCACTCATTGATGGAATGTCGCAGAACGGTACGATGTTGGTTGTTCTACGTGCGATTCAAGGATTGTCCGCAGCGCTAATGTCACCAGCAGCACTTTCGATTGTGCTTGTGACCTATCGAGAAGGTCATGAACGTAACACGGCACTTTCAATTTGGGGTGCGGTTGGTGCTGGTGGAGCTGCTATTGGCGTGCTACTTGGTGGCGTCCTGACACAGTATCTTAACTGGCGCTGGAACTTCTTTATTAATATTCCAATTGGCATCACGATCTTCACACTTGCATGGCGTCTACTACCTGCACATGAATCTGAGGAAGAGCACAGTGACCTAGACCTACCAGGCGCAATATCCGTAACTGGCGCGGCATTATTGCTTGTATCTGGAATTGCAAATGCACCAACAAATGGATGGCTGTCAGGTGCAACGCTTGCGTACTTTGTTGGTGCCGTTGTACTCTTAGCATTCTTTATCTTTAATGAGCGACGTGCGAAAAATCCACTTGTACCACTTGCGATATTCAAAAACCGTAATCTAACAGGTGCTAACTTAGTCCTATTTCCGGTTGTTGCAAGCATGTTCTCAACGTTCTTTTTCGGCTCACTGTATTTGCAAAATGTCCTACACTTTGATCCTGTCCAAACTGGACTGAGCTTCCTGATTACACCAGTGACTATTGCGATTACAGCAACCAATGTTCCAAGGCTCATCAAACGTATTGGCTTCAAGCCAGTATTAGTGGCTGGACCACTATTTATTCTGACGGCGCTTCTCATTCTGGCGCACGTACCAGTTGACGGTAACTATTTTGTGAATGTTTTGCCTGCACTTATTCCACTAGGCATGGGAGCTGGAATGAGCTTTGTAAGTGGCACAATTGCAGCAACGTCTGGTGTTAAACCAAATCAATCAGGACTTGCCTCAGGACTCCTAAATACTTCACAGCAAATTGGTGGATCACTCGGACTAGCCGTTTTGACTGGTGTCGCATCAGCCGCAGCAACGAATTACGTCACGCACTTAACGTCTTTACCTACGAAACTCACCCCTTTACTCGCTGAAGTAGAAGGTATGCACGGGGCATTTTATACAGGTGCGGGCATTGCGCTCGCTGCGTCGCTGATCGCGTTCATTGTCATCAAGGCACCAAAACGCCAGCCCCAAACTGTCTAGTTAGGATAAATCATTGCCTGGTTACCAAGTTTACTTACAGCACTGGCTGGTAGTTCACCCGATTCGGCGCGTCTATAGTTTGCTAAGGCGAAGGTTTTCTCGCTCGACTGGTTTACGAATGCGAATGGGATACTTTCCTGCGTCGCAAGCTGAGTTATAGATTTTACAAGGCTGACTCCGACGCCGTTGCCTCTAAATTCTGGGATAACAGTCAATGTGCCAATTTGACGAAAGGCGAGAGCGTTTTGATCTAGCAATGTGTCTTTTGCTCGTATGTACCCAGCGAATAAGTTCTTTGCCGTTAGTGCGACACGCGCATCCATAGCCTCTAGGATCTCCTCCATTGTTACAGGCACAAGCAGGGGATGTTCGTTTTCGTTGTCGATAATTGTGCTTAGCGAGACAAGGCGAGCGACCTCATTCTGTTTTTCTGTATCAAGTTGTGCAAAGTCGTATATTTCGATCATGGTATGTTTTCCTGTATGTAAGTTGTATAAAAATAACCCCTCTATTTCTATATAGAGGGGTGAGAAATCAAAAGATTAGTACTACCCCTAGGGGCGTGATCGGAATGAATACTGTGAACTAATCTTTAACATATTTATAATATAACACGACTTTTGATCTTTGAGAAGCGATAAGTGATAAGTAACACATAACAAAAGCTTAATATTAGCTGAGCAGAGGACGGACCTCTGCTCAGTTAATTCTCAGTTTGGACTTACAGTAAGTAAGGCTATATAATGGCAGATATGGAAATAATAAATGAATCTATTACAGTCTTACGTGTTCCAATTGGTATACAGGTTCCGGCTTCGATGCAAGAAGCTCAGGATCGATTACTGAGCCGATTCGGCGATGTGCCAAAGGCCAAGAACCTCCAGGTAGTTATTGATAATCCTCGGAGTGCACTAATCTTTGCAATTACTGGCAAAGCGCCAGAATCAGATGAAGATTGGCAACAGATTCCAGCCGAAGCATATGCAGGAACAGTTACACTCCTAATGTTACAAACTACTGTCCACGATGTTGCGCATATTGATGAGATTGTCGTTGAGTCTGGCCACGAAGGCCAAGGTATTGGTAAAAAACTTATGTTAAAGGCTGTTGAGATTGGCCATGAAAACGGCATTACGCGTTTTGATTTGACATCTCGTCCTGATAAGTTGGCCGCTCAGGCATTGTACGAAAAGACAGGTTTTAAGAAACGCGAAACAAATAATTGGCGCTTTGAAGGTTAGTCTTTAATCGCACGACTTTTCGCAGGAAGCTTGTCGTACAACTTACTGACAGGTAAATGGCTAATAGGGTCAGTTAGGGTAGGATTAAGATCAACTAACGGTTTTAACACAAAATCTCTCTCAAAAAAACGTGGATGCGGAATAACAAGATCAGATTCATTTATTACTTGATCGTCGTAGAGAATAATATCAATATCAATTTCGCGTGGCCCCCAATGAAATCGTCTAATGCGACCAACGGATTGTTCGACTAGTTGTGTGAATGCGAGTAGTTCATGAGGTGAGAGATCTGTCTCAGCCTCAATCACCGTATTAAGAAAATCTGGTTGATCGACGAAACCAACTGCTTTCGATCTGTAACGGGGCGCCTCAATGATATTATTCAGTTGTTCACGGAGCCGCTTAATCGTTTTGTCGAACTGCTTATTGCCAACTCCAACATTTGATCCGAGGGCTAAATACACTCTTGCCATAGTACTTCACAGTGTAACATACGGTGTTATGATGGTGTCATGGTACAACTTGTTGGCATTTTGAATGTGACGCCTGATAGCTTTAGCGACGGAGGAGAGTTTCTTAATCCTGTGGCGGCTATTAAACAAGCCGAGCATTTATTTAATGACGGTGCTAGCTTAGTGGATATTGGTGCAGAGTCAACCAGACCGAATGCCGAAGTCTTATCGGACGAGTTGGAATGGGCGCGACTCGAGCCAATTCTTACGGACCTTATCCCAAGATATCCTAGCAAAATATCACTCGATACATATCATCCAGCGACAATTAGGAAAGCATGGAAAATCGGTCCAGTCATTATTAATGACGTTACGGGTTTTAACAATCCAGACATGACTAAGACGGTTGCTCTGTTACAGGCAACCGTTATTGTTAGCCATTTCCCAAATGGAATGACGATCCAGCAGGCTCATAAAGCAATACCGGTGACGAGCGTAGAACAAGTAAAAGACGATCTATTAGCTAGGGCAAAAGAACTTGAAAATGCTGGGCTAAGTCGTGATCAAATCATTCTTGATCCGGGTATTGGCTTTGGTAAAACACCAGAAGTTAATGAGTTGCTACTCAGCTTTGCGAGTCTTGTACCACAGTACAAAGTCATGATTGGCTATTCACGCAAACGATTTCTCGGTGAGAATCGCATGGAACTTGCTACCAACCTCGAGGCAGGTAAAATTGCAGTGGAAAGCGGCGCAGCCTATCTACGCGTCCACGACGTAGCGGGCCATAATTTACTTGCTTAAACTAAGCAGTGGTTTTTTTGCTGTTCCACTTGGAACTATCGAAAGCTAAGATTGCCATCCAAACAGTCGGCAGGAAGATAGCAAGTAGGACCCACGTGCCTTCCTTACCAAACTTAAGGCCGACCTTGTACATTGCGATATACAAGAAGACTGCCGCGGCGTAATTGACGAAAGGGACGATACTCAGAATAGCCCAGAAACCTGGTTGGTCACCCAACTCCAGCAATTTCCATGTGTTGTAAAACGGAACCCATGCAATGCCCTGTGACGCGCCGGCTTTTTTGAAAATTCGGCTTAATAGAAATGCATGAAGTGCATAGATAACCAGGAAGATTATGAAGCCGACAAAGAAGACGAGGGCTATAACGGCAGGCGCGACGGCTGCGTCGGCAGGAGCATTATAGACATACGAATAGTGCGATTGGTATATTGCGAGTTGTGATAATAAATTCATACTATCATTGTAACACCAGGTGCTGATTTGGTAAGCTAGGGGAATGCGATTATTAGACGGACTAGAACTACGAGGTTACATTATGGAACGCCAGGCAAAGCAAGTGCGTGCGCTTCGTCAGTCATGGCGCGTGATTCCTAAGCTTGCCATTATTCAAACGAGCGATAGCTCGGTGATTGATACCTATGTTCGTATGAAACGGGCCTACGGAGAGGATATTTTAGTCGAAGTTGATATCTATAAGATTGATCAGGCTAATTTAATGAGTCAAATTGAAACACTGAACAAGGATGAGTCAGTGCACGGGATTATTACTCAACTGCCGCTTGCTGACCCTGAGCAGACTGAGGTTGCGGTCAATGCCGTTGCCCCAGAAAAGGATGTTGATGGACTTGGTGAAGATTCGACCTTAACTCCCGCAACAGCAATGGCAATTGATTGGCTACTAGCTGGTTATAATGTTGAACTCGCTGGTAAGGAAATTGCAATCGTTGGTAACGGCCGTTTAGTTGGCGCACCACTCGCGACATTATGGAGTGCAGCTGGTTATAATGTTACGGTCTATGACAAACACACAACTGATTTACCCGGTTCAGTTCGTACGGCGGATGTGATCGTGACCGCAACTGGCGTACCATCGCTCATTAAAGCTGACATGGTTAAAAAAGGTGCAGTCATTGTTGATGCTGGAACTGCCGCAGAACATGGCAAGATCGTGGGTGACGTCGCAGCTGAAGTGCGTGAACTTGATGACATTACGATTACACCAACCAAGGGTGGCGTCGGGCCACTGACAGTAGCGGCTTTATTTGATAATGTTATTCGTGCTGCGATGGTTGTGGCGGAGAAAAAAGGCCAACAAGACCTTTAAGCTAACGCTTCTTTAACACGCTGGACGACTTGACGAGGTGTCAGGTCAGCCTTAACGATGTAGCTGTGAATGCCAAGACTACGAATTTCTTTGGGTGCTTCTTCCTCACCTAAATTAGTGAGGATAATGACAGGAATATCTTTGCCCCACTGACTCTTTCGTATAACAGCGAGTGCCTCTGCGCCTCCCATTTGGGGCATTTGTAGGTCCATTAGGATCATATCAGGTGTGTATGCTTCAACGAGTGCCACGCCGCGTTCGCCATCACTCGCGAGCTGAACATCAAAGCCATCAGCCTCAAATTTCATACGATACATTTGGCTAATTACCTGGTCGTCTTCGATGATTGCGATTTTAGTCATATCCTACCAAGATTATAATGCATGTGCATGCTAAACTGAAATGACGATGTTGCCGATGAAACGAGAACCGTCAGAAGACACTATACAGATTGAGCCTAAATATAAGCTATCGCTAGAAGAGCTCAATCGCTTAACGAACGAACTAATCGCTGATAAAACTAAAAGTATCTCAGAAGGCCACCGGCTGGTTACTGTCGAGGTTGGTTCCGATGAGATATACTCTAATGTTGCTAGGCATATAGAACAGAATTTGGCGTTCTTTAAAGAAGACGACCTTGAGAGCGAATTTAAGCCGTACGAGTCAGCCAGTCGATTCTTTATATCAGTCGATCGACGAGAAGGCAAAGCAACAGGCGTTATACGAGTGATAGAAAATTCTCCTGCCGGGTTTGAAACTCCCCATGATTTAAGTAATCCGCCGTTTAATATTGCTGAAGGTGAGTGGATGAAGCAGCATGACATAACCGACCTAGACAAAGTTTGGGATATAGCATCGCTTGGGGTGCTGCCAGAGTATCAGAATGGCTTCGTTAGTCTTCAACTTTTCAGGGCGGTATATAAGTCAGCGGTCGAAGTTCATGATATTGAACATTTTGTGGCACTAATTGATAAGAACGCATTAGGCAAATTGGAGAATTTTTTTGGTGTTGCTTTTCAGCCTCTGGCAGGTTCAACGGGAGCACCATATCATCATTCTGAGTGGACTCAGCCTGTCTATGGCCACTTACCAGATATGTATTTGACTGCTAATCATCGCATGGACGCGCCGATCGGTAAGGCGGCTAGTAGGGCCGCTGAAGTTCTCGTTATGGGAGCTAATGATGGATCACTAGTTCTCGATACTGAAAATTAAACAGCTTACGCTATAATTACAGACATGGACTTAGGACTCGTCATCGCACTCACGACTACAGTCGTTAATATCGCTCTCGGCGCCTTTGTTTTATTACAAGATGTAAAGTCCAAAATCGGTAGGGTTTTTGCCATGACGATGGTTGTAGCATCTGCATGGGTTATATCAGCTTCGATCTCAGAATTACCCGATGTTGGTTTTGTGACCAATAATATGGCTAACGCGATTGCATTCGCAACCGGATATTTGGTGATCGTATGTGCAATGATCTTTACCTACATTTTCCCAGTCACTAAACAACCGAGGAAATCGACTGTCGTATTATTACTCGCCGCAAGTATTGTGAATGTATCCTTGTCTCTGACGCCGCTGGTCTCAGGCGCAGCTGATAAAGTTGCTGATGGGGTGGTTGAATTTACCATCGGAAGCTTGGTGTGGATATATGTAATTTTATTCATGCTACCTTTAGGGGTATTGGCACGTAATCTATTCTCCCGTATGCGTCGTGGAATAGCAGTTAGACAACGTCAACAAGCCAGATTAGTCTTGATTGCATTTGTGGGTACTGCCTTGCTGGGTATTATCCTTAACTTGGTTATCCCGACAGTAACCGGTAGTTGGCAAAGCAGCCAATTTGGTCCACTGGCTATCATTTTTATGACGGCACTTCTTGTTTACGCCATGGAACGACATGGTCTTTTTGATATTAAACGAGCTGTCATCCGTACCTTTAATTATATTTTGACATTGCTTACACTCGGGTTTATTTACTACGCAATTGCTTTCTTAATTTCAAATATTGTTCTGCATGCGTCTGCAGATAATATATCTTCAGCAGTCAGCCCATTGAATATTACATTGGCCCTTTTACTCGCTTTTGTCTTCCAGCCAATTAAGCGATTTTTCGATCGAATTACTAACTTTGTTTTTTATCGTGATACATATAGTGAAAATGAATTTTTTGCGAGACTGACGCACACATTGAGCACGATGACAGATCTTTCATCGCTGCTTCACTATGCTTCGACTGAAATTAGCAAAACGGTCAAGGCGAGCTTCGGTGCCTTTCTCGTGTACCGCATTGATGAGCGGCCACTCTATATGTCAACTGTTCGAGGTAAAGCTATTCCCCAACAAGATGCCAAAGCTCTCGACGCGTATGTAACAGCGCATGGAGCTAATGTGCTAATAACGAACGAGTTGTCACCAAACGATGAGACGGACAGTAGGGAGATTAAGCGCTTACTTATCGGTCATCGTATCGCGCTTGCTCTCCCTATCAAACAGGATGATTTAATAATAGGGTACTTCTTCTTAGGCGAGCACTTGAGTTCTGAATATACACGAAGTGACATCGGTGCTTTGCAGACTGTTGCTAATGAATTAGTAATCGCCATGGAAAATGCCCTATCCATTCAGGCTGTACGCGATCTTAACGCAACCCTTCAGCAACGTGTCGACAATGCAACACGTGAGCTACGGGCAAGCAATAGCCAGTTACGTCGTCTTGATAAAGCTAAGGATGACTTCATTAGTATGGCGTCGCATCAACTTCGTACACCACTAACAAGCGTCAAGGGATATATTAGTATGGTGCGCGAAGGCGATGTTGGTAAGATCACCAAATCGCAGGATCAAATGCTTGGTGAAGCGTTTGCAAGCAGTGAACGTATGGTCCATCTGATCAATGATTTCTTAAATGTTTCACGGCTTCAAACAGGCAAATTTCTGGTTGATAAAAGACCAGTCGATTTAGCGAAAGTTATCGAGCAGGAACTTGATAGTCTCGTAACCAATGCCAAATCGAGGAACTTAGTATTTACCTACACACCACCGAAAGATTTTCCAATTCTTAACCTAGACGAAGATAAAATGCGTCAGGTAATTATGAACTTTTCAGACAATGCTATTTATTACTCAACTGAAGGTACGAAGGTGAAAGTGAAGCTTGCTGTTCAGGGTAAGGAAGCTGTCTTTACAGTAACAGATACGGGTATTGGCGTACCACGGGCTGAGCAATCTCAGCTGTTTAGTAAGTTTTATCGAGCTAGTAATGCCCGTAGACAACGACCTGATGGTACCGGTGTTGGTTTGTATCTTGCCAAGATAGTAATTGATGCGCACGACGGCAAGGTTGTGTTTGAATCAGTTGAAGGTAAGGGCAGTACGTTTGGGTTTAGGCTCCCGATAGAGGAACTAGCCACCGTTCGCGATGCGAATAATCTCGACGATAAGAACAATAAGGACTAATACTACGCCACTTGCGATCAGAATTGGCTTCATGATACGTTTATACTCAAACCACCACTGGGCAAATTTGTTACGATTACTTGCTGAAATTCGTGTAATAATTGGACGCGTAATCGTAGCATCTACGCCCGTGTAGGCTTTGTTGCGTTTCTTTTTCTGCTTTCCCATAGTGTTTATAGTATATCAGACAAAAATAACCCCCGCATAAAGGCGGGGGTTATTCGGGGATCTGAATTTCTTCAGAATCGTGAGGATCCGGTGAGCGGTCAGACTCGTTTAGGCTTGGATACGGCGACTACGGACGTAGTAAACTACGCTTGCAATCAAGGCGCCAAGTCCTAGGAAGGTAACAATGCTTTCGGTTGGTCCTGTGTGTGGCAACTCTGGAGGAGTAACCGGTGGTGTAACAGGAGGTACACCAATTGTAAGGGCCGTCATACAACCAGCGCTTGTAACAGTTTTAGCGACGCCATTAACATTTACGTTAACAGTTAACGTTGGACTGTATGAAGCGTTTTGAGTTGAGTACGTGTGAAGTACATTGGTTGGGTTCGTCACAGTTTGTGAAGTACCGTCGCCAAAGTTGATCACGTAGTTAACAATTGAGGCACCATTACTTGCGCTTGCAACACCGTTGAATTTGTACTGTGTACCACTAACTAATGTTGAGGTCAGAGAAGTACAAACGTATGCGGGAGTTACACAAGTCTTGTTGATAACAGTATTAGCTGTATCTTCAAGGTAACCACCATTGGCGGTTGTGCGTTCCTTGTTCGTTAAGGTATTAGGACCACAGACAAGGCTATTAGTATTTGCAGGAGCTTTCGCGTTAAACACGAGAGTTGCAACTGAGCCAGGCTTGTAGCTACCTATATTGATACCAGCACTTGTCACAACACTATCGCTAACTGTTTTACCAGGAGCAGGGTAGTTTGTGTTAGTTAGCACTGATGATCCAGGAACATATGTGATACCTGCAGGTAGCGTATCGTTGACAACGACGTTGTATTCATTAACTTCACCAGCGTTCTTGTAGGTAATCTGGTATTGTAATGTATCACCAGGGTTAACTGTAACTGATTTAGACCAGTTTGTATCACCTAGTTTACGTACTTGTTTCGTTGTTTCAAATTTATCAACGGGTGCGAACTGTGGTTTTACTTTAAAGTAAACATAGTTTGCGTACTGGAAGCAACCAGGAACTTTACCGTCAGGACCAAGGTATCCAACGAGTGCACCTGCACTAGTTACGATACTGTCTGGTAGTGGCTGACCAGTTTTAGCGTAGCCATTGTTCCAGATTTGTGCTGAACCAGCTTCGTATGCAAGGTTGAAATTCGATGTACTATTAAAGTGAATATCATCCCAAACTTGCTGTGGATCAGCGTTATCGGCACTTACGAAACCACTAATGGAAACGTTTGTACCAGTTGTTGTAGGAACAGTCGCACTAACACGAGTATTCGTCGCAGTTAGATTTAGGCTTGTAGCCGCGTCATTGTGAACGTACATACGAACGAGGTATTCTTTACCAGGTTGTACGGTTACGTTATCTTGCCATCCACCATCGCTGGTATCGGCTGCATCTTTAACGTTAACGAAGTTTGTTTCGTTACCGATTGGATCTGTTGGGTCGATGATCGAGTTAAAAGTAATTTTGTCAGCTCCGCCCATTCCGTAGGTTGGTCGGCCTGGTCCCCAAGCATGAAGTGATGCTGGTAGGATAATTGCAACCGCAATCATAGCTACAACGGCACTCATTCGCTTAGGAGCACGTTTGATGAGTGAAAGTATACTCATATAATTCTCCTTTATAGATTTATCTCGCAGAGTAAATCTAAATTATTAATTAATCGTTTGTGAAAACATTGTTACCGATTTGTTAAATAGTACAAATCAGATCATTACAAAGCGTGTCAGGGGAGTTCCAAAGGGAATCGACAACACGAATGTTGGATTCCCTTCGGATAATGCGAAAGTCTCTGTTTTGTCCAAAGTGGACGCTGAGTCCGAATGACCCCAGCGTCCACTTATAGACATCCCTGGGCTAGTTCAGCCCATCACCTCCTTCGTTGGATCCGGGGGTGTTTCCTGGAGTGGGCGTTGATCCGACCGGTGTCCCTGCAGCGGGTGCTGACGGGACAGTGTAAGTGGTCGGAGGTTTGCCTGCTGCAGGCTTACCAACCGGGTCACTTTGTGCGGGTGCGTGACCGCTACCTCCTGCTGGAACGTGTCCTTGGTGACTGGGGTCAGTGAGGACAGAGCTCTTGCAGGTGTGGGTACCGTTAGGCCACCAGGTTCCGATCTCACCCACCTTGCACAGCGGCGTCGTGGTAGTACCACATGACGTCGTGCAATTTGACTTGGTAGTTGTTGGCGGTGTGCAGTCCGGACGAGCGAAGCGACCATCTCCCGTGTTGATCAGGATCTGGTTGTTGCAGTTGCTCGGCCATCCCTTCAGCTGGAACTCCACGACTTCGAACTCTCCCGTGTATTGGAACGGGTTGAGCGTGAATTCGCGGATAGTTCCGAAGGGGTTAGCTGCGTTGATGGTGTCTGCACCCTCGGTAGCGATGTGGTAGTTGAGACTCGTAGAACGGGTTTGTACACCCTTATCCGTGAGCTGCTCGAAGAGCGCACCGACAAGCGCGCACTCCTTTGCAGTTCTCAGTTGATCCTGAGAATCTCCCGCCATCGCCGCGGCTGCCCAGTCGTTGACCTTGCTGATGTCTGTGGGGAACCACTTCTTCAGCCAGGGGTTGTCCGTCTTGACGACGATGACAGCACCATTGGGGGTGACCCATGAGGTGTTATACAACCCTACTGCGATTTGCGCGCAGTAGTCAGGCTCGGCCAGCACATGGGCTACGACCTCCTCCGGCGACTTGTCAGTCATCGGATCCCGAACGGAGTCGGGCCAGATGGTCTTCGAGCCGAGGCTACCGATCTGGAAGACCGGGAACGTCTGCTTGTTGACTGCCTTATGGGTGGCGTAGCTGTAATGCTGGGTGAGAGTGACATACCGAGCCGGATACGACCAGTCGTCCAGGATGGAAGGAGCCTTGACCGTTGCGAGGTTGTTGGCTGCCTTCTTATCCGCGGCGGAGCTGGTTGAGTGCGGCGTTGGTGTGGCGGAGCTGGTGGACGTAGGCGCCGAAACGCCGTTGTCTCCCAGTCCCGGGACGCTACAGCCCGTGAGGGTGAGCGCCGCTGCAAGTACGAGTCCACTAAGGGGGACCAATCCAACCTTCCGGTTCATGAGTGTCCTCCTAGGACTTAGTTGTTGAACTTATTGATGAGGCAGGCACATACACGTAACAGGGCGATCAACCCGACGATGATCAAGAAATCAGCACCACCCAAAAGGAGGATGCCGAAGTTGACCGTATCGAAGAGCTTGAAGATCACCAGCAGAATCGCGATCGCGATCAGGACACCAACGGTTACGAAGGTGATAATCGGGCCGACGATGTTGCTTGTTCTGTCGGTGCTTGCCCAGAGCAACGCCACGATTGCCGCAGCGATGATGAGCGGCGCGCCAAGTCCCGTCCAGAAGCTGAACGAGAAGTGGGACAGGTTGACCGCGAGGACGTAGAAGAAGTAGGCGGCAACCAGGAAGAGAATAACCCCTCCCAGGCTGATGCCGTTCTTCTTGATCTCGCGGATCAGCCGCTCCTTATCGGTGATGGTGGTGCCGGTTGTGCCGGCGGTGAACTTGGCCATGATGAATCTCCTTGATAGTGGGCGGGAATGCCCGGATGGTGTTATACACAAACGGGTTTTACCCGGCCACTTCTTTACAAGGAGTGGCGAGTCAATCAACCGTGATTAACTGACTGACCACTCCTTGCGTACAAGGAAAAACAATGAACTAAAAAACAGAGATCTTTCGCGTTTTGCCCGAAGAGCCATGAAGCTCAATTCGAACAAGCTGCAAATGCAGCGTGGTGAAGTTGAACTGGTAGGGCCCACCGCACCACGCTGCATTCGAGCTATACAAAAGACATGCATAGTAATGATCTGATTTGTTAACTTACCTCCGCTATCCTGGGTCCTCACACCTGGGACAACTGATAATCCCAATCTACCACAAAAGGCTTATAATGTCAATGCTTATGCAATATATTAACAATAAACACAAGCGTTTTCAGAACATATGACAGATCACAGGAAGGCAACACGCAAATTTGAGTTTTGTTTGACAAAAAGTTACTCACGGCCTATAACCTTCAATAAGGTTTAAATGTCGTGGCACAGAGCCCACGCTGCTTGTCGGTTGACAAGTACTGAAGCTTCGGGTGGAAGGCATGAAAATGACGACAGGTCACAACCGTACAGGTAAACCACGCTGTGGTGTACCCGACTTCTCAATGAAGGCACGGGAAGAGCAAGTCGCATACGCACGTATCGTCGTTCGCTTCGCTGACAGTGAAGTCGAACCGATGTCTCGAGAGGCCTTGATCGTGAACTGCGATAGGTGGAAGGTGCTTCCTCCTACCTACGGTTCTCGATCTGAGCGCATCGCGACCATCGGCAAGATCATCGAGCGCATCGTTGACGTGGAGAATATCCTCGTCGAGGGCCCCTCGGGGCGCTACTACCTCTGGCACGATCCGCGCCTGCAGGTCGAGATCGACAAGTATTACGGGCAGTCGAAAGTCGCCTGACTATCCGAAGCGACGGAGGACACTGAAGTGTAGAGAGGACGCTCATCTGAGCAACTTGACTACCATCGGTGTTCTCCGTCAATCGGAACTCCACGTCTGCCCCTAGTCAGAAGGGGCTTTTTTTGTTACAATGCTCGGAGGTCGCAGGACGAAAAGTCTCTCGATTAAACAGCTAGTCTATATGAGTCCTTCGGATCATATCGGACATACATTTCACTCAAAACGCGGTCCCATCGTCTAACGGTTAGGACACCAGGTTTTCATCCTGGCAATAGGAGTTCGATTCTCCTTGGGATCACCAAAGTAAAATACCTATCATTACGATAGGTATTTTACTTTTTTCTGGCATCTTCACTTTCATGATGCCTAAGCCTTTTACCTGAACGATTAATTTACTTTCCAAGGTTGAACCTTGGAAAGTGTTAGCTAATTTCAAAGGTTGAAAACAACAGATGTAATTCTATTCCAAGGTTGAACCTTGGAAGTTTAGGAAGCGAGGATATTTTTTAGTAATTTCATATCTTCATGCATCGTCTCATAGTCGGCAACGAAATCGAGATACTGTTCTTTTTCTTCGGCAGTTTGAACGAGTTTTTCAGGATGAAGCCAATTTGCATGTTTACGACCAACGAAATACTCAATGCTTGAATATGGATAGGTTCTGAAATCTTGACCTATGTCCATCGGATTGAGATGAATATATCTGCTCACATGCCATAGGTAGCCGTCATTCGTGATACGTGAGGCGAGGAATATCCCCTCGTATAATCCACCTGTTCGCGCATACTTTTTATTAAAATACATCGTATATGCTGTCATAACACTACGCATTAAATGGACAAGACCTTCAGGGTCTTTTAGGTAACATAACAGATGGAAATGATTAGGCATTAGGCAATATGCGATGAGATCAACTTCGTCACTATATTGTGCAAACGGTCGATTATGTTTGTCGGTTTCGCCCTTGGGTGACAAATGACGCTTAAAGAGACTCAGGAAGTAAAACCTATCCTCAGGATCATTAAATATATCCTGTCGGTTTACGCCACGGTTATAGATATGGTAGTACTGATCAGCGCCGTATATCTTTACCGTATTGGGCTTTGGCATATACTAGATTATACGGAAAGTGTTGTAATTTTCCAAGGTTGAACCTTGGAACAATAGTAGAAGGGAGAGGAGGGCAGGATATATACTCGAGCACATATTGTGATTTTTAACAGATTATAAAGTGTTACAATGAAGGTCATGAGTCTTATATTTAAACGCACCAAGATATTAGCAACGGTTGGTCCACCAACCAGTAATCCTGAAATGATCGAGAAGCTCGCGCTTGCGGGTGTGAATGGATTTCGCCTTAACTTTAGCCACGGTGACTACCCAGAGCGAGATAATCAGATCCAGTGGATTCGTGATGCGAGCAAGAAAATCGGAAAGCCCGTTGCTATTTTG
This sequence comes from Candidatus Saccharimonadota bacterium, assembly GCA_028286365.1. Taxonomy (GTDB): domain Bacteria; phylum Patescibacteriota; class Saccharimonadia; order Saccharimonadales; family Saccharimonadaceae; genus UBA1547. The sequence continues at coordinate 364,926 of JAQBRR010000001.1, forward strand.
CAGGACTTACAAGGGCCAAAGATTCGTCTCGGCATGTTAAATGAAAATACTTCGGTCAAGACTGGTGACGAAATTATTCTGGATTATGCTGCTGAGCATAATGGGCTTACCTTTCCCGTTCAGTACAACCTCGCTGAAAAGGTAAAACCTGGGGAGCCAATCTATATCTTTGACGGTAAAGTCCGCACAACCGTATTAGAGATATTATCGGAGACGGCAATCAAACTTCGTGTCGAAAATGATGGCATACTCATGAGTAAAAAGGGTATTAATCTACCCGATACTGATTTTGGTGGTGATATCCTCACACCTAAGGATCTCAAGGACATTGAGTATGGCTTGACCAAGGATATCGATTACGTGGCGATTAGCTTTATCCAGAGTGCGGAGGACATTAATAATCTTCGTCAGATTTTGGTTGCAGGTGGGTCTGATGCGCAGATTATCAGTAAAATCGAAACAAAAGCAGCCATCAAGGAAGATGCGCTTGAGGAAATCGTCAAAGCCAGTGATGGCGTCATGGTAGCTCGTGGTGATCTTGCGGTTGAAGCAGGAGCCGAGGTTGTACCAATCGTGCAACGTCGTATTATTGCGCTCTGTCGTAAGCATGGCAAATTAAGTATTGTTGCCACGCAGATGATGGCAAGCATGGTTGAGAATCCTGAGCCAACACGCGCGGAAGTCAGTGATGTCGCTAATGCAGTTATTCAAGGTGCTGACACGGTCATGCTATCAGATGAAACGGCCAACGGCAAATATCCGCTTGAAACAGTTGCAGCCATGAAAAAGGTTATTCTCTATACACAGGATAATGCGCCTGTCTCACCACTTCTTGATAAGATTATTAGCCTCAAAAAACAGCAGGATGCGATTAGTACTGCAGCGGTTAGCCTTGCTGAGCAGCTTAACGTCTCAGCAATAATTGCGGAGACTAGATCAGGTTCAACTGCTGCAAATATCGCAGCTCATCGGCCAAATCAACCAATCATCAGCGTGACAAGTGAACCTCGCGCTGCTCAACAGTTATCACTTAGCTATGCGAATCGTAGTTACGTTCGTCCAGATTCTGCTGAAGCTGGTTTTGATATTGCTAAAGAGTTAAAAGACCAAGGATTTTTCGGTGAAGAAGAAGTAACGGTGATCATCGTCAGCGGTCAACAACCGGGAGCAACAGGGATGACAGACACAATCAAAGTTCGTGTGTTACAGTAAATATATTAAAAAGGGTGGGTTATAGATAAATATGGGCTTTTTCAAACTGACAATTCGTGACGTGCCACTCGATAATCAGACTATACTTCTACGTGCTGACTACAATGTGCCACTTAATTCAAAGGGTGAAATTAGTGATGATCTTCGAATTCGAGCGAGCCTGCCCACTATAGAATATCTCCTAGAGAAAGGGTGCAAGATTGTTATTATCAGTCATCTTGGTCGTCCAGAAGGTCGCGATGAGAAGTTAAGTCTCGAGCCGATTGCCGAGCGACTTGCAACGCTACTAAAAAAAGATGTACGGTTTATCGACGAAACAATTGGTGATAAGGTCTACCAAGTCGTTAAGCGCGCATCTAAAAACTCGATTATCATGCTCGAAAACCTTCGTTTTTATAAGGAAGAGGAGGCTGATGACCTCGATTTTGCCAAAAAGATTGCAAAGGCGAGCGGTGCGCGTTACTTTGTGCAGGATGGTTTTGGCGTCGTACATCGGGCTCATGCGAGTACCCATGCAATTACTCTTTGTATCCCAAGTGTAGCGGGTCTGCTCGTCGAGAAAGAATACACAATGATTACGACGGCAATGCAATCGCCAAAGAAACCACTTGTTGCCGTAATGGGTGGCGCGAAAGTGAGCGATAAAATACCTCTTATTGAACGATTCGTAGAATTAGCGGACACGATTATTGTTGGAGGCGCTTTATCCAATACGTTCCTAGCGCATAAGGGTGTACCGGTTGGAAAAAGCCTTGTTGAACCCGATCAGTATAGTGAGATTGATCGTATTTATAAGGCAGTGACTGAAAAAGGTGAAAAAGTTCTCGATGATTTCATCGTGTTGCCTGTTGATGTTGCCGTTGCACCGTCAATTGCCAGCAATGCAAGGCGTCGCGTAGTCGGTCTTGGCGACGTTGAAAGTGAAGATGACATTCTTGATATTGGCGATCAATCTATTGAGCGCATGGTCGAGATTGTAAAAAGTGCGGGTACAGTAATCTGGAACGGAACACTTGGCTACGCTGAACAACCTGCATTTGCTCATGGCTCCGCCCGACTTGCGCTCGCTCTGGCATCTCAGCCAGAAACGACATCAATTATTGGTGGTGGCGATACGGCTGACTTTGCACTCAAATGGGATGGGCATGGTGGTAAAAGCTTTACACATGTCTCGACCGGTGGTGGGGCGAGCCTAGAACTGATGTCAGGTGACAAACTGCCAGGTGTGGAAAGCTTGCTAGACTCTCCAGGCTCAAAGTAGTACACTAACAGTAATAACCATAAGTAATATGTAGATAAATGGCACGAGATAAAACACTCATCGTAGGCAACTGGAAAATGAACCTCAATATGGGAGAGGCGAGCTTGTATGTCCATCAGTTGTCCAAGATGGTCAAGCCCCATCGCGACGTCGAGGTTGTTCTGGCGCCGACTTCTCTCGTGTTACAATCGCTCAGTCTTCAGATCAATACGAGGCAGTTTAAACTAGCTGCTCAGAATTTTTATTGGCGTGATCAGGGTGCATACACTGGTGAAATCTCGGCAAGTCAGCTAAGAGGAATTGTTCAGTACGCACTGGTTGGTCATTCTGAACGTCGTCATGTTTTTCATGAGTCTGATAAAGACATTCGTGCGAAGGTTCAAGCAGCAATTCGCAATCACATCAAGCCAATCCTCTGTGTCGGCGAAACGGCATTTGAGAGAAGCGAAGGTGAAACATCGGATGTTCTACACGATCAATTAATTGGTGGACTTGCTAATGTGACCAGCGAAGAACTCGAGCATATCGTTATTGCTTATGAGCCAGTTTGGGCAATTGGTAGTGGACTGAACGCAGTGCCTGGGGATGTGACAGCGGCAATCAGAGCGATTCGAAGCCAAATCAAGCATCTATATGGTGAAAAGGCCGCAAATGCTATTGCAGTACTGTATGGTGGAAGTGTTAAAGAGGACAGTGCAGCAGATTATTTGGCGCTTGATGAAGTAGACGGACTGTTAGTCGGTGGGGCAAGCTTGGATGCACATGTCTTTAATGAGATTATTAAAAAAGCACATAAGCCTGCGGGCGCAGGCAAAGAATAGGGTGGTGATATGAAAGATATTGATTTTGATGAACTAGATAGGGCGGTTAATTCGTTGATTAACCCAGATGCAGTATCAACCCCGTCAGCAACTACACCTGCCACAATCACCGAACCAGCACCTGTGCCACTTATAACTCCGCCTCTTGCTGAACGTCGCAGTACGGGTCGTTTCATGGATGTCGTTCATCCATCATCTGATATGCGCGGTTCTGTAGCGTCACGACCTGTCCAGTCTGAGCCAACTAAGCAGTCGACACCAGATCCAGTATCAGAACCCGAAGCAGAACCTACAACTTCGTGGCCTGATCCTATTGATCAAGCAAATGCGGCAGATACAGCCACTGAGCCAGCAAGTACACCACCTGAAACGGATACAGATGATGCTAATGGGCCACTCGAATCACCTTTTCTGGCTGATGCAAAGGTAGAGAAGCGTCCTCTTGGGGCATTTTCAAATGAAGTTCATGACTCAGGCCCATCGATTCCAGCTTCTGTCCCAGCAGCTACAGAGCCTGATCTCGAATCGCTATCTCTTGATTCACCACTAGAGGTTACGTCAAAATCTGAGGATCACCCAATTGAGAATGATACGCCGCTTCCAGCTGAACTACAGCCAGGGCTTCTATCTATTGAAGCCAATGAAGATCCTAATGCGACCAAGGCTGACGATGCAGCAGCTGAGGCAACTCCTATAGGACCGACTTCTATAACACCGCAGTATACCCAACAACCGAGCACTGGCGATAAGCCAGCTGGCAATATCTTCGACACCCAAGCGTATAAAAAACCACAAACTGCTAAGGGTAAAAAGTCTGGACTATTCGTCGTTCTATGGATTTTCTTGCTACTTATCGTCGGTGCCGGTATCGGTGCAGCAGTTTATTTCTTCGTATTACCACGACTCTAAAAAGTGCATCGTTAGCGGGTGGCGTCCGATGGGGCAACACCCGCTTTTGATGTTTTCTTAAAAAGAAAAATCAAAAGAAGGGGTAAATCGGATGACAGGACCCGCACGAAGAATTTGAGAGTTGTCGTTAATGAACTATAATAAGATTAATGGATATTCTTGATGGGTTAAACGCGGCTCAGGCTGAGGCGGTGCAGACAACTTCTGGGCCGCTCTTAATTTTGGCTGGGGCGGGTAGTGGCAAGACTAAGACACTGACACATCGAATTGCGTACCTCATTTCGCATGAATCTATTTGGCCAAACGAAATCCTAGCAGTAACTTTTACAAATAAAGCAGCCAAAGAGATGCGCACACGTTTAGGTACGCTACTTGGTCAAGACGGAGCAAACCGTGGCTTTATGCCCTGGATGGGGACATTCCATGGTATTTGTGTACGACTTCTAAGAATTGAAGGCGAAGTCATTGGCATTGCACGTAACTTTGTTATTTACGATGAAGATGACAGGCGAGGCCTTGTTAAGCAGGCGATGAAGCAGCTATCAATTAGTGATAAGGAAATAAAAGCACAGTCAATTAGTGGTGCTATATCAACTGCCAAAAACGAAATGGTGAATCCTGATGAATTTGAAGCGGCAGCGACGTATCCATACCAAAAGAATGTAGCCAAAGTATATAAGCGCTACGAAGCGCTACGAAAAACTGCTGGTGCTCTTGATTTTGATGATCTGTTACTTGAAGTAGTTCGCTTATTTAAAGAAGCACCGACAATACGAACAAAGTGGCAAACCTCGTTCAAGCACATTTTGATCGATGAGTACCAGGACACCAATGCCGCACAGTATTCGATTGTGAAATCGTTAGTTGGTGAGGATCGCAATATTTGTGTTGTTGGAGATGACTGGCAGTCGATTTATAGCTGGCGCGGTGCAGATTTTACAAACATCTTGAATTTCGAACGTGACTTTAAGGGCGCAAAAGTAATAAAGCTTGAACAGAATTATCGTAGTACCGGTAATATCCTCGATGCTGCTAGTAATATCATTACCAAAAATGTACAGCGTACTGATAAGAAATTATGGACAGCCGAAGGGCCTGGCGCACCCGTACAGGTACACGGCGTTTACGATGAAGCTGAAGAAGCAAACTTAGTTGCGGAACGTATTTCATCACACGTGGCAATGAAGGCACGAGGTTTTGGTGATTTTGCAGTTCTGTATCGTACCAATGCGCAGAGCTATACATTGGAGCGTGCGTTCCTACGACTGCGCGTACCCTATCAAATTGTTGGCGGCGTTCGGTTCTACGATCGTAAAGAGATTAAAGACATCATCGCATACCTTCGTCTGATTTATCAACCAAATGACCGGATGAGCTTTAGTCGAATTGTCAATGTGCCAACTCGTGGTGTTGGTGAAACGAGTTTAGAGCGATTCATGGCTTGGCAAGCTGATAGTGGTATGGATATTCTGAGCGCACTTATCAACGTCGAGCAAACAAGCACGGTGACCTCACGCGCTAAACAGGCACTTGTTAGTTTGGGTGAAAAACTACGAACGGTACAGATATTAATCGATACGGCAAATCCGAGTGCAATTATAGAAAAGCTGATTGATGTGACGGGCTATCGTGATTATATTCTTGATGGGAGCCCTCAGGCCGAAGAACGCGAAGCAAACCTAGGGGCATTATTATCTGATGCACAGAATTTTGCGAGTCTACCTGATTTTCTCGAGGAAGTTGCTTTGATGTCCAGTGCCGATACGGATAGTCGCGATAGTAAAGTGACGTTGATGACACTCCATGCTGCTAAAGGACTTGAGTTTCCTGTCGTCTTTATTGTTGGTATGGAGGAAGGTATTATTCCACATGCCAGGGTTTATGAAGCTGGTCCAGCTGAACTTGAGGAAGAGCGTCGCCTTGCCTATGTCGGTATGACGAGGGCACGCGAGGAGCTACATCTTACCTATGCACAGAGTCGTCTACAATTTGGCCAGCGTGGCTATAATGCGATGTCGCGTTTTATTACTGATATGGGTGATCAAGTTGCTGCTGTTTCACAAGCGCCGAGAGCCGCGATAGAACAAGAATTCTATAGTGACGAACCGTTTGCACTAGGTGATATTGTTCGCTCAAGTGCATTTGGTAACGGTGAAGTAATTGATGTTGATGGACTAGCGCTCACGATCAAATTCGACAGTGGCCAGACTAAAAAACTTAACGCTGAGTATGCCCGTCTAGAAAAAATATAACGCTTATGTTTTTAGGCGTGAATCGCATTTTTTGCTATACTGGTAGGAACACACTTTTTGGGTGTTCAATATTATATGAAGAGTCTTATACGTAGATCCGCCACACCGTTCGGAGCGATTATCGCCGCCTTTCTTTTGCTGATCGTTGTTATAGCGATTATTGTCGTTAGTCGTGCTGGAGCAACAAATGGACAATCGCAAACTGGTCGTTTGATCACAATCCATGATCGCGGAACCGAGAAAGTTATTATGAGCGATGCTGCTACGGTCGGGGATGCCTTAAAAGATGCTAACGTACAACTTGACAGTAGTGACACGGTTGAACCAGCCGTCACAGAGAAGCTTGTTGCCAGCGAATATAATATTAATATCTATCGTGCTCGTCCAGTTATTGTTGTTGATGGTGCGACTAAGCAAAAGATCATTACACCGTACCAAACAGCTGATCAAATTGCTAAGGGCGCTGGCATCACATTATATCCAGAAGACAAAACAACGCTTGCACCCAGTGATGACATTACTGCAGATGGTGCAGGACTTGTACTTACGATTGATCGTGCAACTCCGTTTACGTTTACGCTCTATGGCACAACGACCGATGCCCGTGCACAGGGTAGTACTGTTGGTGCTATGCTCAAAGAAAAAGGTGTCACACTTACGGCAGATGACCATGTTTCACCGGACCAATCAACACCATTAACGAATGGTTTAGCAGTACGTGTATGGCGAGAGGGCAAGCAAACAATCACTGTGGCTGAACCGGTTGCTTTTACAACTCAAAAGATTCAAGACGGTGACTATAACGTAGGCTATGATGCAGTCCAAACCCCTGGAGTCAACGGCTCACAGAGTGTAACGTATGAAGTAACAATCCAAGATGGTAAGGAGGTTGGTCGAACGCCAATTGCGAGTATTGTGACGGTTCAACCGGTACAGCAAGTTGAAATTGTTGGTGTTAAAGTTGCTCTTTCAAGAAGTTATTCAGCAGACCGCGTATCGGTTATGACACAGGCTGGAATTGCTGACAGCGATCAAGGTTATGCTGCCTATATCGTTGATCACGAGGATGCCTCGTGGTGCCCAACTCGTTGGCAAGGTCAATCAGGCTGTCCAGCGGTCTACAGTGCACTTTATAGTGAAGGCGCTCAGATTGGCTACGGTCTATGCCAGGCAACACCAGGTAACAAGATGGCGACAGCAGGGGACGATTGGCGTACGAACCCCGTGACCCAAATGAAGTGGTGTACTAGTTATGCGGTTTCTCGCTATGGTAGTTGGCTAGCTGCCTATACCTTTAAGGTGCAAAAAGGCTGGTGGTAAAAGGTCCTAATAAATCCCTCGGTCAACATTGGCTGAAGGATAGAGATGTTCTGGCACATATCGCAGATTGTGCTGAGCTAACACCAGATGACACCGTGCTTGAGATTGGACCAGGCCTTGGGACACTAACAAGTGAACTACTACGCCGGGCAAAAAAAGTAGTGGCCGTTGAGTTTGATAGTGAACTCGCCCGTAAGCTCCCTGCACAATTTCCTGGTAAAAATCTAGACGTTGTTCAAGATGATATTTTATCCTTCGATCTCTCGACGCTGCCTGCGAATTATGCTGTTGTTGCGAATGTCCCTTACTACATTACGAGTAAGATTGTTCAGATGCTACTCACTGCCCAGAATAAGCCCCGCATTGCAGTCCTACTAGTGCAAAAAGAAGTGGCCGAGCGGCTGGCGGCAAAATCGGGCCAAATGAGTATACTCGCGGTTAGCGCGCAGATTTTTGCCGACGTCACACTAGGTGATGTAGTACCGGCGGCATTTTTCACACCACCACCCAAAGTCGACAGTCAGGTCGTTATTTTACGAACTCGAAGCGAGCCGTTTCTCACTAATGTCTCGGAAAAGGATTTCTTTACAGTTGTAAAAGCAGGCTTTTCGGCAAAACGTAAAATGCTTCGTAGTAGCTTGTCGGGTGGGCTCAAGCTTTCAAAACCTGAGACTGAATCGCTCCTCGAAAAAGCCTCTATTAACCCAAACTCGCGTGCTGAAGCGTTATCGCTCGATGATTGGGTGCGACTTACTCGCATTGTCGGTTGATTCCGCTCATGCTAAAATGACCATACAATGAAAGTACATCTCAGACGTCATTCTAATCGTGGCTTTACAATTATCGAACTTGTTATTGTAGTCGTTATTATTGCTCTCTTAGCCACAATAGTTTTAATTTCTTATAACGGCATTCAAGGTGCTGCGAGGGATAAGAGCGTATTATCTGATCTTGACGCTCTCGATGGAATTGAGACAGACTACGGTCTTAACAATAATGCCTCCGGAAAGGCATGGTATTCAGGTAGTGGCGCAGACAGCAGCATTAACTTTACCCCAAGCGCAGGTAATATTATCGATGCTGTCGTCAACTCAACCGATTATTGTATTCGTGCCTATAATCCTAATTCTGCAACCTATAAAACACTTGCAACAGCAGCCATTAAAGAGTCAACACCCGGCGTATGTACGACGCTTAGCGCGTCTTTGGCAGCTCAAACAGGAGCAGCACCTGCTAATACATTTACGACCCTCACTTGGACACAACAATCGAATCCTGGAACTGCAAACTGGGAGGCGGTTGCTAGTTCCGCCGATGGTACTAAATTAGCCACGGCTAAGTCTAGTGGATATATTTATACATCAACTGACTCGGGTGCGACTTGGACTCAACGAACCGGCGCTGGCTCATCATCAAGTTGGGAGAATATTGTATCGTCGGCTGACGGAACGAAGCTTGTTGCTCAGGTATATAACGGATATATTTATACATCAACTGACTCGGGTGCGACTTGGACTCAACGAACCGGCGCTGGCTCAAGAGCATGGTATTCCCTAGCATCATCATCAGATGGGAGTAAGCTAGTCGCTGGTGAGAACAGTGGATATATCTATACCTCCAGTGACTCAGGTGCAACCTGGACCGCACAGACGAGTGCTGGCTCAAGAGCATGGTATTCCCTAGCATCATCATCAGATGGTTCGACACTAGCTGTCTCAACAATAAATGGCTATATTTACACCTCGACAAATTACGGTGTTACCTGGACTCAACAGACTGGTTCAGGTTCAAGAAACTGGCGAGGTATCGCATCTTCGGCTGATGGTTCTAAGCTTGTTGCAGGTGAAGCAACTAATGGCAATATCTACACGTCGACAGACTATGGTGTTACTTGGACCGCACAAACAAGTGCAGGTACCGGATTTTGGTACGCGATTACCTCCTCTTCGGACGGAACTAAACTAGCGGCTGTAAAAAATGGTGGCTATCTATACACCTCAGTGGATTCTGGTGTTACGTGGGTTCAACAAAGTCTTCTGTTTAACTCTACGTCGTGGAATGATATTGCCTCGTCTTCTGATGGTTCTAAGCTTGTTGGGGTTTACAACAGTGGCTATATTTACACAGGCCTGTGGCAGTAATTAGTTAAATCAGTACATCTGTTACAATAGACATATATGCAACAGCCCGAAAAGAAACTCTATATTGCGACGGCCATTCCATACGTTAACGGGACGCCACACATTGGTAATGCACTCGATTATCTGATAGCAGATATTTGGACACGTTACCAAAAACAAAATGGTCATGAAGTTCGCTTTCAGGTAGGCACCGACGAGCATGGTAATAAGATCGCCGCTAAAGCTGCCGAAATGGGTATGGACCCGAAGGCCTACACTGACTCAACCTATATAAACTTTGAAGCATTAATGAAAAAAGTTAATGCGAGCTATACTGATTTTATTCGTACAACTGACGAGCATCACGTGGCGGCAGTTCAGTACATTTGGCAAACACTCGCTCCTTATATCTATAAAGGTACCTATAAGGGCTGGTACTGTGTTGGTCATGAGGCATTCTTTACTGATAAAGAAGTCCAAGCAACGGGAGGGATTTGCCCTGACCATCAGACGCCTTATGAACAAGTAAGTGAAGAGAATTATTATTTCAAGACGAGTGTCTTTACGGATCTGATTCGCGATGCAATTATGACTGACACAATGAAGATTGTTCCAGAATTTCGTAAGAAAGAATTCCTCGAACTTATGAAAGATGGTCTACAAGATGTGAGTATTTCTCGTCCCAAGAAGAACCTGAGTTGGGGAGTGCCCGTACCCGGTGACTCAGATCAGATCATGTATGTCTGGATTGATGCATTAGCAAACTACATCACAGTACTTGGCTATCCTGATGATCCTACGTGGAAAGAATATTGGCCAGCGGATGTCCAAGTAATCGGTAAAGATATTTTACGCTTCCATGCTGGTATTTGGCCTGCGATGTTACTTGGTCTCGGGCTTGAACTGCCTCGTAAGCTTCTGGTTCATGGATTTGTTATTGTTGGTGGTGCCAAAATGAGCAAGACTGTCGGTAACGTGGTTGATCCAAATGAAATTATCGATCAATACGGACTCGATGCCTTTCGTTATTTCTTTTCTCGCCATATTCCAACGCTTGATGATGGCGACTTTACCTGGGAAAAATTCGAAAATGCCTATAACAGTGAACTTGGCAATGATCTCGGCAACGTTGTGCAACGTGTTGCCAGTATGTTAACACGTTATCAAGCTGGTGTGATCGGTGAAGCACCGCAGGGTGAGCACGACATGAGTGCCTATCACGAAGCAATGGATAACCTAGAATTTAATAAAGCGATGGACGAAGTCTGGCAAATGGTACGAAGCTTGAATCAGTATATTGAGAATGTCAAACCGTGGGAGATTGCCAAAAAAATTGGTAAAGATAGTGAAGCAGAACCACATTTGTCTGAGGTCCTCGCATATTGTGTTGGCGCACTACTTCAAATTGGTGATCTCCTTGTGCCATTTTTACCCGCAACTGCAGAGAAGATTCATAAGACCTTTGAAACAGGTGTAGTTGTCCCCTCTGAAGGTGTACTATTTCCAAAATTATACATTCATACCCCTGATCCAAAAGCTCCAAAGGCTTGAGCAGATGTTAATTGATACACATTGTCATATTCACGAAGTCGATTACCCACTCGATATTGATGAAACTGTAGAACGAGCACATGCGGCGAGCGTTGAGCAGTTCTTGTGTGTCAGCACGAGTCTTGATAGTTCGCGCCGAGCGATTGATTTTGCAAAAAATCATCCAGAAGCCTCAGCGACAATTGGCATACATCCACACGAGACCAAGGATGGCTACGAAGAATTATCTGAAATTATAACAGCCGATACAGTGGTTGCAGTTGGTGAGATAGGCCTCGATTATTACTACAATCACAGTCCACGAGATGTACAAATCAAAGCACTCGAGTGGCAAATTGAACTTGCACTTAAAAATAACTTGCCGATTATATTCCATGTTCGCGACGCCTTTGACGACTTTTGGCCGATATTCGATAAATTTTCAGGAATTCGTGGTGAACTTCATAGCTTTACTGACAACCAGGCAAATCTAACGAAGGGCTTAGAACGGGGACTATATATTGGTGTTAACGGCATCAGTACCTTCACTAAGGACGAAACACAGAAACAATTATTCGCATCAATTCCACTCGATAGATTATTGCTTGAGACCGATGCGCCATTTTTAACACCTATACCATTTCGAGGTAAACCTAACGAACCAGCCTATGTAAAAAACATTGCCGAACATCAAGCTATTGCTCGAGGTATTACTTTTGAGCAAGTAGCTGAGGCTACAACGGCAAACGCCCGTGCCCTATTTGGGCTTTAACTGATATAATTATGAGATGAATACGGAGTTGTTCTATCTTGATCATGCCGCGGCGACACCGATCGATCCGCGTGTTCTTGCTGCCATGCAGCCATATTTTACTGATGACTTTTATAATCCATCAAGTCCTTATTCTCCTGCGGTCAATGTCCGTAGGGCATACGAAGATGCCAAACATACACTCGCGCAAATCATTGGCGCCAAGCCCGATGAAATTGTTATCACTGCTGGTGCAACAGAGTCGATCAACCTCGCATTCAATAGTATAGGTGGTCACGTTGTGGTTCCCGCGATTGAACATCACGCAGTCTTGGCTGTGGCGAAACTTCATAATCATACAATTGTTAAGGTTGATGAGCGGGGATTGGTATCACCAGATTCTATTAAGGATGCAATTCGTCCTGATACACGTTTAGTCAGTGTTGCGATTGCAAATAATGAGTTGGGTACGACACAGCCGCTACGTGACATTGCTACGATTGTTAAAAATGAACGCGCAGTACGACTTGAACGTGGCGATAACACACCAATTTATTTTCATACGGATGCATCACAGGGTGTCGGACAGATTGATATTAACGTTGCGCGTCTCGGCATCGATATGCTGACACTAAACTCAGGTAAAATATACGGTCCAAAACAAGTCGGACTTCTGTGGACTGCTAGTTTCGTAAAGTTAACACCTCTGATTGTTGGAGGTGGACAGGAAAGAGGCCTTCGAAGTGGTACCGAGAATGTTGCTGGTACTGTTGGTTTTGCAAAGGCGCTTAGTTTAGCAGCAGAACATCGCAAATTTGAATCAGAACGGCTGACTGATTTACGTGATGGCCTACAGGCAAAGCTAACAACTGCTTTCCCAGATGCAATTTTTTCAGGGCATCATAAACACCGTCTTGGTGGCCACCTGCATATATCATTTCCGAGGCTTGATGGTGAACGACTTGTTTTCACTCTCGAGAATCGTGGAGTACTGGTGGCAACAGGTAGCGCATGTGCTGCTAATAAGGGGACTCGCTCGCATGTACTTACCGCAATTGGGCTCGCGCCAGAAATTGCCGATGGCAGCCTACGTTTAACACTCGGTCATTTATCAACAGATGAAAATATCCAAGAGGCAGGTGACATTATTGTTGAAGAAGTTCAGCGAGAATACGCTAGGACCAAATCGTGATTCGCTTTTTAATTATTTTCCCACTGGCTGTCATTGCGATTATAGTTGGTATCAGTTTTTATCTTCAGCCGTATGACTTGAGTAGTTGTAACGATAAGGTCGGTACCGCTGCACCGTGTCTACCAGTTGGTGCAATTGTAGCGGTCAGTGGAGGGGATACTAATGCCAGGACGGACGAAGCTATTCGTATGTATAAAAATGGTTGGTCAAAGACACTAATTTTTTCTGGTGCCGCCCAGGACAAGTCAGGTCCAAGTAATGCAGCGGTCATGCAGGCTCGTGCTATTTCCCAAGGAGTTCCTGCGTCGGCTATTTTGGTTGATGAATTATCTGAGACGACGAAGCAAAATGCCGAGAATGCCAAAACCATCTTTGATACACACAATATTAAAACTATTATTCTCGTTACGTCAGGTTATCACCAACGACGAGCTAGCCTAGAATTTAACAAGCGTGCGCCAGAAGTTACAGTCTATAATCACCCGGTTGGTACTGAGCAAGATTGGTCATTCTGGTGGTGGACCAATCCACATGGTTGGACGTTAGCAGTTACGGAACTATTTAAGATCGTACTATTTTACTTTGGAGTGAGTCAGTAATGAGCATCAAAGTTTATGTTGGCATGAGTGGCGGTGTTGATTCATCGCTGACTGCTGCGCTGTTACTTGAACAGGGTTACGATGTTACGGGTGTGTATATGAAGAACTGGACACAAGATCTTCCAGGGATGAAATGTCCTTGGGCTGATGATTTGGCTGATGCTAAGCGCGTCGCTGTGCAACTAGGGATAAACTTCAAGGTATTTGATTTTGAGACAGAATATAAGCACAAAGTTGTTGACTATATGATCGACGAATACAAAGCCGGTCGTACACCAAATCCAGACATTATGTGTAACCAAGAAGTGAAGTTTAAATTATTCCTCGAAACCGCACTCGAGGACGGCGCAGATATGATTGCAACTGGGCATTATGCTCGCGTGGTACATCATTCAGCAACAGATCGCTCTTCCGAAGAGACAGTGTTGATCGCTGGCGCTTCAACGGATGCAGTCTCTTCAGAAGAGGATCAGACACTGAGCAAGGGCGTGTCAAGACTCCTGAAGGCTGAGGATAGTAATAAGGATCAGACATATTTTCTTTATCGCATTACAGGTGAAGCACTTTCAAAAACACTCTTTCCGCTTGGTGAGTTTACGAAGCCAAGAGTTCGCGAAATAGCGAAAGAGCGTGGACTTTATACAGCAGGTAAAAAGGACAGTCAGGGAATTTGTTTTGTTGGTAAGGTTGGTATCCGTGATTTCTTGTCACAGTACGTTGAGCAAAAGCCAGGCAAGATTATTGATAAAGCAACTGGAAAAGTTCTTGGTCATCACGACGGAGCAATCTTCTATACACTCGGTCAGCGTCATGGCCTAGAACTTGGCGGCGGGCTGCCTTATTATGTTGTAGGCAAAGACATGGACAAGAATGAAGTCTACATCACGACTGATCTGAATGATGTATCACTTTGGAAGAATACCGTAGGACTCGCAAGTACACATTGGATTAACGATGCACCAGCTGAGGGTGAGTATGATATTCGTGTTCGTCATCGAGCGCCACTTGTTAAAGCAAAATTACGCTACGAGAATGATGAAGTTATTCTGGAACTCGATAATGCCGAACGTGCCGTTGCGCCTGGTCAATCAGTTGTCGTATACGACCGAGACGTCTGCCTCGGCGGTGGTATTGTCGTCTAATATTCAATACTTTTCAATATCTTTCCATCTCTTTCCAAGGTTCAACCTTGGAAAGGGTGAGCATTTTGATTAACACCTTCCAAGGTTGAACCTTGGAAGATAAAATCACAAATGTTAGCGAATTGTAATTAACTCAGTGGACTGCTAAAATAACAGAGATGAATGCACAGGAAATTCGTAATGCATATCTGCAGTTTTTTGCGGAGCGTGGTCACACAATTATTCCTCGTGCCAAGCTTGTACCCTTTAACGACCCAACGACTCTATTTACAGGTAGTGGTATGCAACCGTTACTGCCCTATCTTCTTGGTCAACCGCATCAAGACGGAGTACGTCTTACTGATAGCCAGACTGCGCTTCGAGCACAGGACATTGATGATGTCGGCGATAATCGTCATACGACATTTTTCGAAATGCTTGGTAACTGGAGCTTGGGTGATTATTTCAAGGAACAACAAATTCGTTGGTTCTTTGAATTTCTGACTGATGTCGTAGGACTAGACCCAAACAAAATTTACGTGACTGCATTTATTGGTGATGAGGCACACGGTATTCCTAGGGACGACGAAGCGGCAAATATTTGGCAGAAAGTATTTGAAGAAAAAGATATTGAAGCCAAGATCGTTGAAGTTGGTAGCCAAGAAGATGGTAACAAGCGCGGGATTAAACCAGGCGAACGTATTTTCTTTTACGATGATGGTGAAAACTGGTGGTCACGAGGTGGTGGACTCGACAAAACTCCGATTGGTGATCCATGTGGACCTGATAGCGAAGTATTTTATGATTTTGGTCCCCAGAATCATGCCGAGGGATTTGGCTTGGCGCATCCAGCGAGCGACAGTGGCCAATTTATGGAAATTGGTAATCAAGTCTTTATGCAATATCGCCGTAACGAGAACGGTAGTTTCACGCCACTTGAAAAGCAAAATGTAGACTTTGGTGGAGGCCTCGAGCGAATCGCAGCAGCCCAGATTGATAGTCCTGATGTCTTTAAAATTAGCTTGCTGTGGCCAATTATTGAAAAGCTTCAAACGCTGAGCGGTAAATCTTACGAGTCTCACACAGAAAGCATGCGCGTGATTGCAGATCACCTGCGCGCGGCAACATTCCTCGCGGTTGATGGTGTAAAGCCTGCTAATAAAGAGCAAGGTTACGTAATGCGTCGACTCCTGCGTCGTGCTATTCGTTTTGCGTTTGATCTAGGGATTGAGCAGAACTTCCTAGAGGGAATTGTTCCTGTGATTGCAGACATGTATGAGGATGATTATCCAGAAGTTAAGGCGCAACGTGAAGATGTTATCGCGACACTTGTGAAGGAAGAAAAAGTATTTCGTCAAACTCTTCGTAAAGGCCTACGTGAACTTGAAAAATTCAAAGCGGATGGTTTAACGGGTACTGAGCTATTTATGCTCTATGATACATACGGTTTTCCAGTTGAATTATCGACAGAAGAAGCATTTAAACAAGAAATTACTTTGTCCGAAAATTGGCATGAGGAATTCGATGCCAAGATGCAAGAACAGCGCGAACGTTCGCAAACTGCCGCCAAGGGAACTTTCAAAGGTGGCCTTGCAGGTGATAAAGACATTCACAAAAAATATCATACGGCCACTCACCTATTACAATCTGCCCTTCGTGAACTATTTGGTCCTGACCTTCGTCAGCACGGCAGCAACATTACCGAGGAGCGTCTGCGATTTGACTTCAACCACGACAGTAAAATGACGCCTGATGAGATCAAAAAGGCTGAAGATTTAGTAAATGGCTGGATCAAAGAAGACCTACCAGTAACGTATACGGATTATCCAACGCAGGAAGCGCTCGACATGGGGGCGATTGGTCCGTTTGGCGAACGCTATAGTGATAAAGTGAAAGTTTATCAAATGGGTGAAGGCGATCACATTGCTTCTCTTGAAATCTGTGGTGGTCCGCATGTTGATAACACCGGGCATTTGGCTGAAGGTGGCAAAGTCTTTAAGATTACCAAGGAGGAATCGAGCTCTGCGGGTATTCGTAGAATCAAAGCTCAACTTATCTAACTATGAACTTACTTTTTTGGGTGGCAATTCTTGCATTAATTATATTCTCGGCAATTTGTTCCGGACTTAATATTGCCTTGATGTCATTATCAACGCAATATTTGAAGCGCCAATCAAAACTCGGTAATGTGTATGCAAAAAGGGTCCTGCCGCTACGACAAAATAGCCATCTCAGTCTGGCAGCACTTCTACTTTGTAATATCGCTGCGGTGTCTGTAACATCAATTTTGTTCGATTCACAAATACAGGGTTTGTTGGCTGTTATTGCGACAACTCTATTACTTGTCATTTTTGGCGAGCTATTACCACAGGCCTTGTTTGCTCGATTTGCTCTGAGATTTTCATACTACCTAGCGCCAGTATTATGGCTTATGATTATCGCCACATATCCAATAACAAAGATCCTGCAGCTCGTACTTGACCGCATGATTGGTCATTCGCCTGAGCGACTGCATAGTCGTGATGAGCTTGGCTATATTATTAGTGAACATTTAACTGGCGAAATTGACAGTGAACTTGATGAAAGTGAAGCCGAAATTATTCAAGGAGCACTTAGTCTCAGCGAGAAGCGCGTGCGCAGTATCGCGACACCTATTAGTGAAGTTTATTATTTGTCGCTCGACACACTACTTGATGATGCAAAAATAGATGAGATCAAAAAACAAAACCGTAGCCGTATACCGATTTTTGACGAATATTTGACGACCTGCTACGGTGTTTTACTAATGAAAGATCTGGTTGATGTCGACTTTGATACCTATCCGATTCACGTCAGTGACCTAAGGCTTCACAAAACAAAATCTGTTGGTAATATGACCGCACTCGATACGATGTTTCACAAGTTTATCACCTCACACTCTCATTTGATTCCTGTGACGGACGACGGCAAAATTGTCGCAATTGTGACAATTGAGGACCTTATTGAGGAGATCTTTGATCACGAAATCATTGATGAAGCCGATATGGGGCGAGTTAACTAGCTACCATAAGCGTCTTTAGTATATAATAGAGCCATCTATGGTATTTGAAAAACTTCGAGCCAGCCGCAAAAACAACGCAGCCAATGACTATATTGTGGCATTAGACATTGGTACCGAGTTTGTTAAGGCTTTAATTGCCAAGCTTGATGGTGATACTCTCAATATTGTTGGGGTTGGCCGTGCTCGTCAAGAACTGAGCGATATGCACTCTGGCGCTATCGCAGACATTGCTGGTGTTGTTCGTAACTGCGAGGATGCGCTATCTGAGGCTGAAGATCAGGCGGGGCTACAGGCCAAACGTGTTGTTATTGGAATCGCTGGCGAACTCGTCAAGGGCGTCACTAATACAATTCGTTATCGCCGTCCACAACCGGACCGACCTCTTGATACTGCTGAGATGGAATTCATCATTGAAAAAGTCCAGGAACGTGCCCAAGGCAAGGCTCAGAAACAGATTGCTCTCGAGACCGGTAATGATGAAGTTGAAGTGAAACTGGTAAATAGTGCCCTCGTAAGTATTCACATTGATGGATATAAAGTCAGTAACCCAATTGGCTTTCAGGGCAAGGACGTTGCTGTCCAAATCTATACGGCCTTTGCGCCGATGGTGCACATTGGTGCACTCGAGCGAGTCGCTGACGAGCTATCCTTGGAACTATTAGCTGTTGCGGCTGAACCTTTCGCGGTCAGCCGCACCATGTTGGGGAGTGATGTCAACAGTAACTTCACAGCAATCCTCGCTGACGTCGGTGGTGGTACAACAGACATCGCTGTCGTCAATGACGGTGGAGTTGAAGGAACTAAGATGTTTGGTATTGGTGGACGTAGCTTTACCAATACGATTGCTAGTGAAATGAATTTATCTTATACGGATGCCGAGAAGCTAAAGGTAAATATTGGTCATAGCCAGATTAAGGCCAGTGTCGCCGATGAAGTAAATGATGCCATCGATAAGACTCTTGAGGTTTGGGTTGCGGGTGTTGAACTTGCGCTCAGTGAATTTGATTCAGTTGATCACCTACCTAATCGTATTCTGTTATGTGGCGGTGGTGCGAGCCTAGAGAAGTTAGTAGACGCGCTTGGCAAAGCTGAGTGGCACAAAGAGTTACCGTTTACCAAGAAGCCGACCGTTCACTATATTCAGCCTTCTGATGTGCTAGGCATCGTTGATTCGACAGGGGTAGTTAATGATCATACATTCATCACGGCTATGGGGCTTCTGCGCGTTGGCTATGATACACTTATAGGTAGTGGCGATGGTGATACCATCAAAGAAAAACTCAATCGGATCCTAAGAATTTAACTATGAATAAAGATGTAATATATATCGATGTTGAAGATGATGTCACCGCGATTATCGGTAAGATTAAGGCAAGTCGCGAAAAAGTCATTGCGCTTGTACCGCCAAAGCGTGTCGGAGTGCTGCAAAGTGCGGTCAATCTGCGATTACTCGATCGTATGGCAAATTCAAGCAACAAACACCTCGTTCTTATAACGAATAACCAGGCATTAATTGCTTTATCAGCTGCTGCGGGGATTCCTGTCGCCAAGAATCTACAGAGCAAGCCAGAGCTTGCCGAGATTACAGTCCTTAACGTCGATGACGAGGAAGATATTATTGATGGTTCTAATCTGCCAATTGGTGAACTCGAGCGAACTACAGACCGCCCTAAGGCTAACGCCGTTGATAATGCAATCGATGAGCTCGACATTGACAACAAGAAGGTAGATGTAGCCTCAGGTATGGGTGCGGTCGCAATTAAGCAACCAAAGAAGTCGAAAAATGGTATCAAAGTTCCGAATTTCAATGCCTTTCGTAAGCGACTATTTTTAGGCATTGCTGCCTTTATAGTGCTTGTTATATTTTTGATTTGGGCTAACGTCTATGCTCCAGCTGCGACAGTTATTGTAACGGCCAAAACTATTCCTTCCCCCGTCAGCGGCACCGTTAAGCTCGGTGGTACAGCGGCGACTAATTTAACAACGGGCACGTTACAAACGATAACCCAGCAAGCCAAACAAGATATGAGTGTTAAATTCACTGCAACTGGTTCTAAGACGGTCGGCACAGCAGCAACTGGACAGGTAATTTTCAAAAACTGCGAGACGGCTACGTCACAAACCATTCCATCAGGGACTATCATTACTGATTCAGCAGGTAATAATTATACAACTCAAGCAACGGTTGTTGTTTCGGGCGGAACGGGTAGTTTTAACGGCTGCACGAGTCCGGGCAGTTCAACTGCTATCGCGGTAACAGCTAACGATATCGGTACTGGCTACAACGATCCGAGTGGAACGGTATTCTCAGTGTCTGGTCACTCCAATAATACTAATGCGTATCTTCGTGCGACTGCTTCAACTGATATCGCCGGTGGTGATAGTCACAAGGCTACGGTTGTAACAGATAGTGACATTACTCAGGCTCAGCAAGCCTTGTCTCAGCTTTCAACCGATACAATTAAAAAACAGCTCGTCGCTAAGTTTAATGCATCCGATGTCGTCATTAGTGATAGCTTTACCGTTGCATCAGCTGCGTCAGTATCAACTCCAGCCGTAGGCGCAGAAGCAACAGGACAAGCTACTCTGACGGCCAGTACAACCTTCGTTGTGACGGCAATCGCCAAATCTGATCTTGATCTATATCTGAAAGATCAGCTTACGAAACAACTGACAAATGCGTCGAATCAGCGTATTTACGACGACGGAGTAAGTAAGGTTGTTCTAGCAGGCTATGCTAATGACGGCAGCGATCCAGCGACCGTTAACCTTAACACAACTGGTCAAGTAGGGCCAAATATTGATGCGACGGCCCTTAAGGGTCAAGTAAAAGGCAAAAAATCCGGTGAAGTTCAGAGTCTCTTGTCGAATATCTCAGGAGTGAACGATGTCACAGTAAACTTCTCTTATCCTTGGGTAACGACTATCCCTAACGACGTCAATAAAATTGATGTTCAGTTCAAGTTGACTAATGGCTAGCCAGAATATTATCTGTTTAGATGTGGGCGAAAAGCGCATTGGTGTCGCAGTAGCAGATACTTCAATTAGAATCGCTGTGCCATTTGAAACTATTGAGGTCGATGGTCATGAGATAGGTGCTATCGCGCGGATTGCTATTACAGAACGTGCTGAGGTTATTGTTGTTGGCTATCCTCGTAATCAATCAGGTGAACCAACTGCACAGACTCAATACGTTGAGCAATTTGCCAAAGGTTTACAGGGTATCGTACCTACAATTGTCTTCCAGGATGAATCACTAACCAGTGTTATGGCCGAGGAGCAACTCGCCATCCATAAAAAACCATACACTAAGGGTGATATTGACGCTCAGGCCGCTGCTATCATTTTGACAGATTATCTAGAGGCTCATAATGCGTAACCTGTTTAAGAAAACTACGAAGGCTCAGCCGGCTGAACCTATCATAGTACCAGTTGTCCCGGCACAGCCATCAACAGGGACACCAATCACCCAGCAGCCTATTAATGGTCAAGCGAGTGGTTTGAAGCCAAAGAAGAACGTCAAGAAAATTATGATATGGGTTGTAGCCTCGATTATTACGTTCTTCGTTGCTGCTGGTCTGACCGCATTCGTGTGGTATAACATCCAAATCGCACCTCTTGGCACAAACACGCAAAAGTTAGTTGTCGTAAAAATTGATTCTGGGTCAACACCAAAGCAAATTGGGCAACTACTGCAGGGCCATTCGGTTATCCGCTCAGGCCTTGCCTTTGATATTTATACGCGTATTTCAGGTAAGCGAAGCGATCTGCAAGCTGGAACGTATAGGTTATCACCTGCAGAATCAACATCGCAGATTGTTGACCATTTAGTAAAAGGTGATGTTGATCAGTTCTCAATAACTTTCTTGCCTGGTGCAACAGTTAAACAAGATCGTCAAGTACTTCTCGACGCTGGCTATAGCGCAATAGAGGTTGATCTCGCTCTGGCCGATACGTATGACTCACCATTATTCGAAAATAAGCCGGCTTCCGCAGACCTTGAAGGTTATATATATGGTGAGACCTACAATTTTACTGCGGGTACATCGGTATCTGATATTTTGAAACGTACGTTCACGCAGTTTTATTCAGTTCTGAGTGCAGATAATATCATTTCAGGCATAAAAGCTCAGGGGCTAAATCTATATCAGGGTATAACGTTAGCTTCGATTGTTCAAAAAGAAATAGGATCCCCAACATCGACAACGCCTACGACAGACCAAAAGCAAGTTGCCCAGGTGTTTTATAGTCGATTGGCTACTGGTATGAACTTAGGATCTGATGTGACCTATCAGTATGCAGCAGATAAACTAGGTGTTCCTCGTGATCCAAACCTCGATTCACCCTATAATACTCGTCGTTACCCAGGTCTGCCTCCTGGCCCCATCTCTGTTCCTGGCATTACTGCTTTAAAGGCAGTTGCTGCGCCTGCTACGACAGACTACTTATTCTTCCTAAGTGGTGATGATAATGTGACATATTTTGCACATACCGATGCAGAGCATCAGGCAAATATCAAAGCTCACTGCGCTATTAAGTGCAGCACTTTATAGCAAGAAAATAAATTGACATATATGGCAATACTTGATACACTAATTGGAGCGCATTTTGTGACTCTGACTACTGCTATTGTCTTCTGACAGTGCAGCAGGTGGGAAGCCCAGAATCATGAATGAGCCTACCTAAAATGTCGCACGGGTACCGAAAAGCAACACAATTCAACCACTATCAATTAAATGAAATAGGTCGACACGTACCCCGTTCTAAGCGAGAAGAAAGACAAAGTAAGGTAGACGCCCTTGTAGTAATACAGGCGGCAGGAGAACGAGTATTCGTAATCAGATTCAAAGAAGTCTTACTTCTGAATCAACTGTTGCCTTGCGACAGCAATTATTGGCCCATCGCCGAAAACGAGCGAAGGGAGTACCAAAGGCCTCAACGGTCGCTATTTACGCTAGTATTTTTGCGGTCGTCGTCGCGATTGTTGCAATCGGATATCATGCACCTCAAGAAACGTCAGGTGTTGCTAACGCTAGCCCTGCAACAACAGATACGCAGGCACAATCTGCAACCGTAGACCAGGTTGTTGCAACTAGCGTTGCCGCAAGTCTCGCAGAGACAACTAACCTCTCAGTAGCGCCAAATGTCATTGAATCAGCTGTGTCAGCCCAGACTCAAAGTGATTTCTTGCAGAGTGATACAACGGTTATTTCAAAGCCTCAAATCCTTCAGCCAGGTGCTGAAAACCGTACCATCACGAACTATACCGTTAAGGCTGGCGATACTGCCGATAGCGTTGCTGCTCAGTATGGGATCACTGCAGATACAATCAAATGGGCTAACAATCTAACTTCAAGTGCCCTCAAACCAGGTACTGTACTGACAGTATTACCAACTGACGGTATTCTCTACACTGTAAAAGCTGGTGATACACTACAGTCAATTAGCGATAAATATAGTGTTGATCAGACGCGCGTTATTCTTTATAACGACCTCGCTGATGCAAGTAGCGTAACGACAGGACTAAAATTGATTCTTCCTGGTGCAAACCTTCCTACTAACGAACGTCCAGGATATGTTGCGCCCGTTGCTGCAACAACAGCGTTCTTTACGGGATACAGTTCAGGCTTTGACGGTAATACATGGCACATCAAGAACGGCACACCAAACAACGGTAATTATGCAGCAGGTAACTGTACAGCATATGCTTATGACCGCCGTATGGAGCTTGGTCTACCTGTTGGTAAGAACTGGGGTAACGCTGGTAGCTGGGCGTATAACGCTGCTAACGGTATTGGTGTGAGCCAGAAACTACAAGTCGACCATACACCATCAATTGGTGCAGTTATGCAAGATTCTGGGCACGTTGCTATTGTCGAAAACATTTTGCCAAATGGTGATGTACAGGTTAGTGAAATGAACGCATACGTTTCAGGTGGAGGATGGAATATCGTTTCAGGACGTAACGTTCCTGCTGCCTATGTTAGTCAATATCTCTATATTCACTAGGCCATAAAGCCTTGACATAACCATCGCCTCTGTTAATTCAGAGGCGATTTTGGTATAATGAAGCAATATGTTTGTCGACACCGCCAAAGTATTCATAACAGCAGGCAAGGGCGGCGACGGAGCCGTTAGTTTTCGTCATGAAATTTATGTCGATAAGGGCGGTCCTGATGGTGGTGATGGCGGCAAAGGTGGCGATGTTATCTTTGTGGCAAGCGAGAACGTTAATACACTTCTCGATTTTCGCTACAAGCCAGAGTTAAAGGGTAGCGATGGACAAAATGGCTCGAAACGTGATCGACATGGTCGCTCAGGTGAGGCACTGTACGTCAAAGTTCCTATGGGGACGGTTGTTAAAAAAGATGGCGAAATTATTGCTGATCTAACGGCTGATGGGCAGGAAGTAATTATTGCTAAGGGTGGCGATGGCGGCTTTGGCAATGCTCACTTCAAATCTTCGATTCGTCAAACTCCTCGAATTGCCGAAAAGGGAGAATTGGGCGACACCTTTGAAGCGGAGCTTGAGTTAAAACTCCTTGCTGATGTTGGGCTGGTTGGTTTTCCAAATGCCGGTAAATCAACCTTCCTTAGTGTTGTTAGTAATGCCCGACCTGAAATTGCTAATTATGCGTTTACGACTTTATCTCCTAATCTTGGCGTAGCTGATATTGATGATGGAAGTCTGCTGATTGCCGACCTTCCAGGACTCATTGAAGGCGCTAGCGAAGGTAAGGGCCTCGGTGATGCATTCCTACGTCATATTGAGCGTACAGCCGTTCTGTTGCATCTCATTGACGTATACACAGATGATATCGCGGCTGCTTATAAAACAATCCGTAGCGAGCTTGAAAGTTATAATATTGAGCTAACCAATCGACCAGAGGTCATTGCACTCACCAAGATTGATGGTTTGGATGAGGATATTATTCAAATGCAAATTGATGCAGTTAAGGCTGTGGCCGGTGACGCTGAAGTACTCGCTATTTCATCAAGTGCGCATAAAGGCATCAAGGAAGTACTTCGTTCATTACGTCACAAGGTTATTGAGGCACGAAAGATCGCTGCCGAGGATGACATCGAAGCTGATGATGAAGAGTTCGAGACGATTACACTTGGCCAGAATCAGATCGCCGAAGGTTGGACGGTCGAAAAGATCGTTGAAGATGGCCAAGTTTACTATAAGGTTGTTGGTGACAAGATTGAGAAGTTTGCCAGGCGTACACAATTTGATAACTTTGAAGGTGTAAATCGCCTTCGTGACATTATGAAGAAGATGGGTATCAGCCACGAACTGCGGCGTAAAGGCGCAGAGGGTGACACTGATATCCACATTGGTGACAGTGAATTTACCTTCCTAGAGCAATAGTGAAATCTGCAAGTATTGACATTCATTACGTTCGATGTTCTCTTTAAGCTAATTTATAGCTTACCCCAAGCTAATCTATAGATTAATTTTGTATGGTTAATGAATGCCAATTTCCTACATCTTTCGACGTCAAGGCTACAAAAAAGCAAGAATCGTCGTATGTCTTACACTTTTAGTTGTAGGCTTTTTGATATGGCATATTGGCGTAGACCAGTCTGACGGTGTTGCCCTGGCAAAAGTAAAGACAAATACGACTGACTTGGCGGCTGCTAGTACGACATCGAGCGCCTCAGCAACATCTGCGAATACGCAGGCAGTTTCTACGCAACTGAAAAACGACTGGATTAATACTATTTCAGGTCGTCAAGGTGACGTAGACATTGCAGTTTACGATTCTGCTAACGGACAAACGACGCATTACTCGAATGTAAATGAGACATTCAATACGGCCAGTATCGTAAAATTGTCAATTTTAGAAGAAGTTCTTTTGAAAGACCAATCTCTTGGACAAACGATTACAGCTGATGAGTCTGCTGAAGCTGCACGAATGATCGAAAATAGTGACAATGATGCAGCAACAGATTTATGGAATGATGTTGGCGAAGCAAGTGCTATGGATTCATTTTTTACTCAAGTAGGTACGAATTCGACGGTCGCGGGAGCTGATGCGTGGGGATTAACACAGACAACAGCACTCGATCAGTTAAAGATTCTTAATGTTATAGCTTACCCCAGTACACTATTGACCAGCAGCTCAACTACCACTGTGAACGAATTACTTGATCAAGTCGAGGCAGATCAAAAGTGGGGTGTGAGTGGGGGAGTACCGAGTGGCGTGGCAATTGAGCTCAAAGACGGTTGGCTCAGCGATAGCGATACTAATGATCAGTACAGTGGCACTAATGATTGGACTGTTAATAGTATTGGTCATGTTCACGGCGACGGAGTTGATTATACAATTTCAGTTCTCACTGAAGGTAATCCGAGTGAGCAGTATGGTATTGATACTATTGAGAACTTGTCGGGTGTGACATGGTCAGACTTATCAACATAAAGACAAGCTCTAGCCACTTACATAAATCTATTGACATTTTAACACATTAGTGCTATAATTATACATGTCATCAGTTGAAACAGAGTTTCCTGAGATGTGTTAGTGTTAATTTTGAAAATATATGGTCTCGATTGCTATGCTTTTCTTTACATCTATGGTGTGCGGAAAAGCATAGCAACCTGACCCGAATCGGGTTGCTTGTTAGTGGATCTAATCCACGAATGGGGGACCCGAATAACCCCAAGACCCCACAGGGTCGAGAGTAACGACGCGGGTCACTTGTTGTGATCATAGTGTGGCGTTCCCCCGACGCCGATCGACTCTCGGCTCTGTGGCCTACTTTTTCAAAACACATTAACAACTCCCCACATCCGTGGGATGACAGCTCGTTGCCGTGACTTCATCACTGGCCGAGCACCGTAGTGACGTTTGGGAATCCCCCGCAGCTAGGCTATATGCCTTTGCCTCAAACGTCACTACGGATTCAACCCTAAGTATTTATTCAACGACGCGCTTTCGAGCGTGTTTTTTGTTATGCTGGGTATATGTCAAAAACATTCTTTTTTTATGACCTTGAAACCAGCGGTCTTAGTGGGCGCGATGATCGGATTATGCAATTTGCTGGTATTCGCACCGATATGGATCTTAAGCAGGTAGGTGAGCCAGTGAATCTACTCGTCAAGCTTGGTGATGATGTCTTGCCAAGTCCTGACGCTATTATGGTAACGGGTATTAGCCCCCAGGCAACAAAGGATGATGGCTACAGTGAGGCGGAGTTTTCTAAGATTTTATCGGAAGAAATCTTTACACCCGACACGATTACGGTTGGATTTAACAATGTTCGCTTTGACGATGAATTTATTCGTCATCTTTTTTGGCGTAATTTTTATGATCCATATGAATGGAGTTGGCAGGACGGACGTTCTCGGTGGGACTTACTTGATGTTGTGCGTATAACCCGGGCACTCAGGCCAGAGGGCATTAATTGGCCTGTTGATGATAAGGGTAATGCAACCAATCGTCTCGAGCTACTCTCATCAGCCAACGGCCTCACCCATACCAAAGCACATGATGCACTGAGCGACGTTGAGGCACTTATCGGTGTGACAAAACTTATTCGTGATAAACAACCACAATTATACGAATATCTCTTGAAAATGCGTGATAAAAATGAAGTAAAGAAATTAGTAAATCTGGATGTGAAGCAGCCGTTTGTCTATGTGAGTGGACGTTTGGACGGCGAGTTCAATAAGGCAACGGTAGCATTTCCATTAACGGCCGGCAAGAACGGCAACGTTGTGGTATATGATCTACGGTATGACCCAACAACGTTTCTTGAGATGAGCTCTAAGGATCTTGCGAAAAAACTATATGCTACATGGGAGGAAAGACAGGCTGAGGGCTTTGTAAAGTTACCTGTTAAGGAACTGCAGTATAATCATGTGCCTGCAGTTGCACCGCTTGGTGTTTTGGAAAATGGCGATGGTTGGAAAAATATTGGACTGACTCAGGATCTGATAGCCAAGCATAAAAAACTATTATTATCGGCTCCTGGTTTTGCTGAGAATATTCGATCACTATTTGAGAACAAGCCAGACTACAAGAAATCACCGGACCCAGAAGCGCAACTCTACGATAGTTTTGTACCAGACATCGATAAGCTTCGGATCGAGTCGGTTCGAAACGCAAGTGCGCGTGAATTGGCTGATTTCAATCCTAATTTTACAGATGAACGATTACCTGAATTATTGCTACATTACAAAGCGCGCAATTTTCCTTCGAGTCTTGCAGAGGATGAGTCAATTGCATGGGAAAAATGGCGAGCTGCCAAAATTAGCACAGCACTCCCAGGATTTATGAAGTCATTGACGCGTTTATCGGCAACAATAAGTGATGATAATAAGCAGTTTATGCTGCAAGAACTGCAGCTGTGGGCAGAAAGTATCCTGCCAGCTGATATTGATAGTTAAACGGCTCGTCGATGAGTGCGTTTTACAGGTACTGATGTAGGTGCGGTGAAAAGCGAAGCACGAATACGTGGCCACAAAGCCAAGCGTAAGATAATTATTGTAATCGCCGTTGCGGTTGCAGCCATCATGTCTACAGGTGCAATCAATAGGTTAGTGCCAGGTATGATGCCAGCGAACAAGAATAAAAGGAGAGAATCGGCCGCGTTCATACTGTCAAGAATAAGCATCAGTGCACCAACAGTACAAATAATTATAATAGATTTTTTCATATCGCCGACCTCTTTAATAATGACTTTGTAAGCAATATAGCACCGTGCCTGTCAGCATGCAACGATAAGCATTTTGTATAAACAGTAAGTGTTACGGACACTGCCCCGTCATATGAATCTTAGAATAAACTGAGCAGAGGTCCGTCCTCTGCTCAGTTTATTTTAAGATTTATTGATATGGTTAGTGTGATCGGAGCAATGATGGGGACAAGATGGTTTGGTAGAGTATGGTCATAATTCTCATGGTGGACCAAAACGGCAAAAAAGAGTATAATAGTCGGGTTATGTCAGAGGTAATTCGAGTCGTTGGCGCCCGTGAGCACAACCTAAAAAACATTAGCGTGGAGATTCCGCGCGATAAATTAGTGGTTATTACTGGTCTATCAGGATCAGGCAAATCATCGCTTGCTTTTGATACCATTTACGCTGAAGGACAACGTCGCTATGTCGAGAGTCTTTCGAGTTATGCGCGCCAATTCTTGGGACTAATGGAAAAGCCAGATGTTGATCAGATCGATGGACTTAGCCCAGCAATTAGTATTGACCAAAAGTCGACGAGCCGTAATCCACGTTCAACGGTAGCCACTGTCACCGAAATTTATGACTATCTGCGTTTACTATACGCCCGTATTGGCGTGCCTCATTGTCCGATCTGTGGCAAGCCAGTGACTCGCCGAACAAGCGAGACAATTATCGACGAAGTTATGAAGATTGAAACAGGTAGCAAGCTGATGATTCTTGCACCAATCGTTGCAAGTAAAAAAGGTGAATTTGCCCATATTCCAGAACAATATCGTCGTTTAGGTTTTGCTCGTGCACGAGTTGACGGAGTTGTTTACTCTTTGGATGAATTCCCTGACCTCGATAAAAAATATAAACACGATATTGAGATCGTTGTCGATCGAATTGCGATGAGTCCAGATATGATTGGTCGTGTAACGCAGTCAGTCGAACAGACACTTGAAATTGCTGATGGAATCATCCAAATCCTAGACGTTGATAAAAATGAAGTTGTGACCTATAGCCAACGTTATGCGTGTTTGGATCACCCAAATGAGGATATCCCAGAACTTGAGCCAAGGTTGTTTAGCTTTAATGCACCTCAGGGCGCTTGTCCTGTTTGTACCGGTCTCGGTAGTCGTTTAGAAGTTGATCCTGATCTCGTTTTCAATCCGAACCTCACTATTGCTGAAGGCGCTATTCGGCCGTATAACCGTGTTAACAGCGATGCTTGGTATATGAAAAGACTTGCCGAAGTTGCGAATGCTCATGGGTTTAGTATTCATGCTCAGGTTAAGGAATTATCACCAGCTGATCTCGAAAAGGTGCTTTACGGAACAGGTAGTCAGAAGTATACAGTAAATCTTGGCGCAGGACGAACCTACGAGTCGACCTATGAAGGTGTTATTCCTAATCTAGAACGTCGCCATAAGGAGACCGACAGTGAGTTTATGCGTAAAGACATCGAACGTTTCATGCGTGAACGTGAATGTCACGCTTGTCACGGTGCACGTCTAAAGCCAGTTGTCCTAGCGGTCACCGTACACGATCTTAACATTATGGATATTTGTAATCTCGGTGTGGATGCGGCACTTGATCTATTCGAAAATACGTTGAAACTAAATGACCAAGAACAATTTATTGCTGTTCAGATCTTCAAAGAAATCAAAGCTCGCCTTGGGTTTATGAGTAACGTCGGACTTAATTATCTAGAATTATCACGTGCAGCCAACACGCTAAGCGGTGGGGAAGCGCAGCGTATTCGCCTTGCGACCCAAATCGGATCTGGACTTCAGGGTGTACTGTATGTACTCGACGAGCCATCAATTGGTTTGCATCAACGTGATAATGATCGTCTGATTGCCACGCTCAAGCACCTTCGTGATTTGGGTAATACGGTGCTTGTCGTCGAACATGATGAAGACACGATCCGACATGCCGATTACTTACTCGATATCGGTCCTGGCGCTGGTATCGCAGGTGGTCATGTTGTTGCGGCCGGCACACCAGATGAAGTAGCCAAAAATCCTGATAGTATCACTGGACGGTACCTAAGTGGCACCGATAAAATTGATGTACCAAAGAAGCGACGTACGGTAGATCTTGATCGTCGACTCATTGTACGAGGCGCCAGGGAGAATAACCTTAAGAACATCGACGTGGCATTTCCACTTGGTCTTATTACAGTTGTGAGTGGTGTGAGTGGATCAGGTAAGTCAACACTAGTGAACGATATCCTAGCTAAGGAGCTATCAGCGCGCCTCCATCGATCACACGAAATTCCCGGTGCACACGAAAATATCGAAGGAATAAAATATCTCGATAAAGCTATCATTATTGACCAGTCAGCAATTGGCCGCACACCACGTTCTAATCCGGCGACGTATACGGGTGTCTTTACACCAATTCGTGAACTATTTGCTGGCACACCTGAGGCAAACATTCGTGGATATAAGGCTGGACGATTTAGCTTCAATGTTAAGGGCGGTCGCTGTGAGAATTGTCAGGGTGATGGCGTTATTAAGATTGAAATGCACTTTTTACCTGATGTCTATGTGACCTGTGATGTCTGTAAAGGTAAGCGCTATAATCGCGAGGCACTCGAGATCAAATACAAGGATGCCACAATTAGTGACGTACTTGATATGACCGTTGAGCAAGCTGCTAAATTCTTTGAGAATATTCCTTCCATCGCTCGAAAGCTCGATACGCTTGTTGATGTTGGTCTCGGCTATATCCACTTAGGACAACCTGCAACAACATTCAGTGGTGGTGAAGCTCAGCGTATCAAGCTCGCATCAGAATTATCACGTCGTCCAACGGGCAAAACTCTCTACATATTAGATGAGCCAACGACAGGATTACATAGTGCAGATGTTAAGCGTCTCCTTGGCATTTTGCAGAAACTAGTCGAATCAGGAAACAGTATGGTGATTATTGAACACAACCTCGATGTCATTAAAACGGCTGATTATTTGATCGACATGGGGCCCGAGGGTGGACTTGCAGGTGGTACGATTGTTGCGACAGGAACGCCAGAAGAAGTCTCAAAAGTGGCCGAATCCTACACAGGTCAGTATCTCAAACAAATGCTTTAAGATTATTTCTTTTTGAATATAGTCGATAATTGGTATTTTGCGCCGTTAATGAATGCAACGCGTTGCTTCTTGTCTTTAAAGATATGAACAAGTGGCGGAAGGACAGACAATACAATGATAACGAGGACGATAGGAAGTATGACGCTGTCGATCTGAATGCCCATTGATTCAAACCATTTACCAGCAAAATAACCTAGCGAAGTAATACCAGTTGCCCATAAAAGCGCGCCAATCAAGTTAAAACTCAGGAATGTCTTGTACTTCATTGTCCCTATGCCGGCGACAATTGGCGCAAATGTTCTGATGACAGGAATAAAGCGGGCGATGATGATGGTTTTGCCGCCATGTTTTTGGTAGAATTCCTCAGCTTTTTGGATATTCTCTTGTTTAAATAGTAGTGAGTTTCGGCGTGTGAATATCTTGCGTCCAACGCGACGTCCGAATGTATACCCGACAGTGTCACCCAGGGCCGCTGCAAAAAAGAAAATAGCGAATGCTAGAAAAATATTAAAGTGGAGATGAGTCCCACCTTGGATTAAAAACCCAACGGTAAACAGGATGCTATCACCAGGTAAAAAGAAGCCAATGAGTAGGCCAGACTCGGCAAAAATGATTAACGCCACAATCAAAATTGCAGCCCACGGGCCGGCCGTTGTTGCGAATGCGGTAAGGTCAAATCCAGGTATCATGTGTGTCCATTTTACCATAAATCTCAAATCCCTCCGAAGCAAACGAAGAGCGTAGCGCGAGCTTTGTTATACAAAGCGGAAGTGGTCTACCGAGTCAGGGATTGGGGACTTAGGTTACGAGGATGCGTAAACTCAAAACTTATGGTATAATGAACATATTAACTGCCCAAAGTGGCCTATAAAGGAGAACACATGAGCGACAATATTTCACTTAAATTAGATACCCGAACAGTAACCGGTAAAAAGGTAGCCTCACTTCGTCGTGATGGCATTGTACCAAGTGTCGTCTACGGTGGCGATAGCGAACCGATTTCAACTCAATCAGCTATTGTTGAGACAACAAAAGTTGCTCACACGGCTGGTCTTCACTCACCAATTGATATTATTCTTGATGGCAAGAAGGTTCTCGCAATTATCAAGTCAATCGACATGGATCCAGTCAAGCACTTACTACGACATGTTGCATTCCATACTATTAACAAAGACGTCAAGATTGTTACTGAAGTTCCAGTTATCTTGGTTGGTCTCGGCGAGAGTGCAGCTGAGCGTGCTGGACTCGTTGTCCTACAAGCAATCGAACACCTTGAAGTTCGTGCACTTCCAGCTGATCTACCTGAATCTATCGAGATGTCAATTATTGACCTCGCGACCGACGAAGATAAGCTGACTGTTGCTGACGTTAAACTACCAGAGGGTGTTGAGTTTGCCGATCACGAACAAGATCTTGATCTCGTTATTGCGAATGTTTATGAACCATCAGCTCTTCAGGCTGCCAATGAGGCAACTGGTGGTGATGCAGAGCCAGAAGAAGCCGAAGAGGTTGCTGCTGAGAATGGTGATGTACCTGCCGCTGATGCCACGAAGTCTGACGATTCTAAATCAGAATAGTCAGTTATTCTTACTCTTCTATAAATCCGCCAGATTGATGTGCCCATAATTTTGCGTACGTGCCTTTCATGGCTAGCAGTTCGCCATGCGTTCCTTGTTCAACGATCTTGCCATCATCGAGTACGACAATACGATCCAGCTTCGCAATTGTTGATAAGCGATGTGCGATCACAATGCTCGTTCGATTAGTCATGAGCTTTGCGAGAGCATCTTGAATGAGTTTTTCGCTTTCACTATCAAGCGCTGAAGTTGCCTCGTCGAGTAACAGAATCGGAGCATCCTTTAATATAGCGCGAGCAATTGCAACGCGCTGTCGTTGTCCACCAGATAGCTTAACGCCACGTTCGCCAACGACTGTATCCAAGCCTTTTGATAACTTTTCAATGAACTCAAGCGCATTAGCAGATTTTGCCGCAGCTAGGATTTCTTTGTCGCTCGCTCCTTGTTTGCCATACGCAATGTTTTCGCGCAATGATCTATGAAACAACATGGGCTCCTGTGCTACATAGGCGATATGGCGACGAAGATCAGCCTGCGCCACACTATCAATAGGCTGGTCGTCGATTCTAATCTGCCCACTGTCGACATCACTAAACCGGAGCAACAGCCGCGTCAGTGTCGTTTTACCTGAGCCTGATCGTCCGACGAGACCAATGCGTTCGCCGGCCTTGATATCAATTGAGAAGTTTCTAAATAATGCAGAATCATTTTCTTCGTGTGTGAAAGTAACATTATCAAATACGACATTGCCCGCGGTTATATTTAAAGGCTGCGGATTATCAATATCCTTAAGTTCAATCTCTTCGTCGAGTGTACTAATCATGGGTCCAGCATCACCGATAATACGGACGTATGACCGCGTGATATTACCAACCGACCATAACTGTGAGACGACGCTCAGCGTATAGCTGATCACTAAGTAGACAACGCCAATGTTCGCGAGGTGGTGTTCTGTCGCAAAGATTGCCGCGACGAAGGCAGCGATATTCATGACAGTCATCATCGCTCCAAACGATCCCGTGATAAACAGAACACTTTTCATTTCTTTCATACTTGCTACGCGCAAAATGCCGATTAGATTTTTGTAGCCTTTAAGTTCGGAATCCTCGGCCGAAAATGATTTGACGATTGCAATATTGCTGACAACGTCTGCAAAATATGCCGTTGACGCACTTGATTTCTCTGCGACGTCACGGCTAATTGGTGCGATTGATGACTGTAGCCTTACAATGATGCTGATGATAATGATTGAAAGAATCGCAAGCACCAGACCATATTGCCAAAAAATAAACCCTAGGGCTGTACACACTGACAGAACAGTTGCGGTAATTGGGATCGCAGTAAAAACAAGCGTATCCCAAAATCGTTCGATTGAGCCATTGAGCTTGCTGGAATTTGACACCATGCTGCCGCTCATATTATTAGCGTGATACCCCATGCTCTTTTTAGTGAGGTGATCAAGCACACGAGCTGCGACAGTTGATTGCATTTTGGTCTCTGCAAAGTATCCCATTGCAATCGTCAGTCGAATGGCGACGATATCACCAAAGATGAGGATAATGCCATATCCTAATAATAATCCAACGCTACCATGTAAGGTGGCCGTTCCATTGGCAACTTCCGTCAGTAATCGTGATACAAAAATCGGTGCAATTGTTGTCGTCAGAACTGCAAAGGCGATCTGTACGAATATCATTGAGGACGTAAGGACAGGGGCTACCTTGCGCAGCCCGAATAAAAATCCCACAACTCGTCGTGATGAATGAATTTTAGCCATATCTCTTACTAGTATACTCTGTACACAAAACAGCTATAATAGGTAATGTGAAAGACATGAGTAAAAAGATCCGCGAACAACCTTGGTTTGAGACCGTCTATAAAATAGGTGTCGGCATTAAGGGATTTGATGGCCTTGTCGAGCTAGTAACGGGCATCGCGTTGCTGCTTTCTCCGTCGCTCGTGCACACTGTCCTTCATGGTGTCGCGGTTGAAGTCGGTGAGCGTCATGGCAGTGTATTTCGTTTTATATCCGAGTACATTGCGCGGGTTGATACTGATCTTGCACGCAGCGGTATTACGTTTCTAATCGTCTTTCTGATTGCGCACGGACTCGTGAAGCTCGCACTTGTCTATTGTCTGTTAAAGGAAATTGTTCGCGCGTACCCAGTTGCACTAGCTATCTTGGTTGCATTCCTCATTTACCAGGCGTATATATTAATCGTTCAACCAAGTATTGGTATGGCGCTATTTACACTACTTGATATCATTA
Source organism: Candidatus Saccharimonadota bacterium (assembly GCA_028286365.1). Taxonomy (GTDB): domain Bacteria; phylum Patescibacteriota; class Saccharimonadia; order Saccharimonadales; family Saccharimonadaceae; genus UBA1547. Next base: position 400,663 of record JAQBRR010000001.1, read on the forward strand.
TTATCTGGCTTGTATGGGGTGAGTACCAAGACCTTAAAACCAAAAAATGATATAATATACGGTACTCATGGAGAAAATATTACTCTATTACAAGTTTACGCCAGTCGCTGATCCAGCGACTGTTCGTCTGTGGCAAAAGACATTGACCGAAAGCCTTAACCTTCGCGGACGAATTCTGATTGCGACACATGGTATTAATGGTACGGTTGGTGGTGATATCGAAGCGCTCAAGAAGTACATTAAAACAACTAAAGAGTTTCCTGGTTTTAAAGATATGGTATTCAAGTGGAGTGATGGCGAGGCCGAGGACTTCCCTCGGATGAGTGTGAAGGTGAGGCGAGAGCTTGTCGGTTTTAAGAGCAGCGATGACGAATTTTCAGTTGATGAAAGTGGTGTCGTTGGCGGTGGTAAGCATCTAAAGCCAAAACAAGTTCATGAACTAGTAGAAAAATATGGCGACGACGTTGTGTTCTTTGATGGGCGGAATGAACATGAGGCTAAAATTGGAAAGTTCAAGAATGCGATTGTTCCAAACACAAATACCTCGCGAGATTTTATCAATGAACTCGAGAGTAATAAATATGATAAATACAAAAATAAAAAAATCGTAACGTACTGCACGGGCGGTATTCGTTGTGAAGTAATCTCGGCTATGATGAAAAAACGTGGCTTTAACGATGTCTATCAAATCGATGGCGGCATCGTAAAATATGGTGAAACGTATGGCGATGATGGATTATGGGAAGGCAGCCTCCGCGTATTTGACGATCGTATGACAGTTGATTTTAGTGATCATGCCAAGGTTATTGGTGTTTGTAGTCACTGTGGTGGTCCAACAAACAATTACGAAAACTGTGCGTGGGCGAATTGTAATGACCTTGTTCTTATTTGCCTGAATTGTAAACAGAACCCAGATCTTCTATTTCATACCGAGGCTTGTCGCGAGAACGCTAAAGTCGGCACCACTGTATAATAAAAGAGTGAATACCAAACTAGAAGCTAAGCTGAAGACTTTACCGCGAAATCCCGGGGTTTATTTTCATAAAGATAAAACAGGTGAAATTATTTATGTCGGTAAAGCGGCAGTTCTGAAAAATCGAGTCAAACAGTACTTTCAAAGCACCCGAGATATGGATATTAAAACACGAGCGCTGGTTGCCGAGATTGAAGACACTGATTGGGTTGAGACTGAAAGTGAAATTGACGCTCTGTTCCTTGAAAGTGAAATGGTCAAACGCTATATGCCGCGCTTTAATATTTTGCTGCGCGACGATAAGTCACAGCTATTTGTTCGCATTGATATGAAAAGTGAATGGCCACATGTCGCCTTTACTCGTAATCCGGCTGATGATGGGGCTGATTACTTTGGCCCATACTATAACGGCTATGCGGTGAAAAAAGCGCTTAGGTATCTACGCAAAGTATTTCCTTATTACACAAAGCCAATCAAAACATCCGAGAGGATGGATCTCGATGTCCATATTGGGCTCAGTCCTAAACTCGGCACGACCAGTGAGGATTACAAGGCCACCTTGCGCAAACTAGTTCGTTATATGGAGGGCGGACGAAAGGCTCTCGCGAAGGAGCTAGAAAAAGAGATGCATCAGGCTGCCAAGCTTCATGACTTTGAAAATGCGGCAACCTTGCGTAACAAAATTCGCGACCTTCGTGAATTACAAAGTCGTATTATGTTTGGTGATCGAGAATTTATGGATATTAGTAAAGACAAGGCGCTCACCGCACTTGTTGATTTATTTGAGTTGCCAAAAATCCCCGCTCGCATAGAGGGCTATGATATTAGTCATATGAGTGGAACCAACGTCGTCGCGAGCATGGTTGTATTTACCAACGGTGTGAGTGATCGAGCTAACTATCGTAAATTCAAGACTAAAATTGAGCAAAACGATGATTACTATAATATATATGAGACGATCCAAAGACGAACCAGTGAAAAAAATATGAAGTCGTGGGGCAAACCAGATTTAATCCTCATTGACGGGGGTAAAGGTCAACTGGATGCTGCCTTAAAGGCACTCGAGGAGAGAAGCCTAACAATCCCCACGATCAGTATTGCGAAGCGCGAAGAAGAAATTATCGTCCATAGCACACGCTCAAATATAGGAATTAATAGGTTACTAGATATAATCAAAACACCAAGCGACAGCGTATTTGTATCACGCGAAGGTGAATTTTACATAGTGAACCTTCACCCGGGGCAGATCAACGCTTCATCGCACTCGGGAAACTTACGCGGTTCAAACACTTTTTCGACATATTCGGATGTTACGAAATTATTCCAGCGTATTCGTGACGAGTCGCATCGCTTTGCCATTAGTTATCATACGGTCCTAAAACGTGCCAAGCAAACGGCAAGTATGCTCGATGAAGTTCCAGGCATTGGTCCCGTTACTCGGCGGACTCTTATACGAAAATTTGGTAGTTTACGTGGCGTCCAAGCAGCAACCCAGGAACAGCTTATTGCAGCGATTGGCGCCTCGAAAGCAGCTCTTCTAGCTCCGTATTTGCAGACTACATAATCCTTATGCTATAGTTGCATAAACAGGGGTTTTACATGCGCTTACGTAAGCAAAGTACGGGTGGAGAAAAAGGCTTTACAATCGTAGAGCTTATTGTCGTGATTGCAATCATCGCGATTCTTGCGACTATTTCTATCCTAGGATATGGGGCATGGCGTTCAAATACTATTGCGACACAAGTACAGAGCGACCTAAATGCTGTTTCTACAGCGATGGAAAGCTACCGGTCGTTTAATAATGGCTATCCCACATCAATACCTTCAACAGTACAACCAAGCGGCAACGACACGTTGACACTTTCACCTGATTCAACGACGACTAACTATTGTGTGGATGGCGTGAGCAGTGACAGTCCGAGTAGTACATATTACGTCGCATCCGAAACAAAAGACCAAGGCGCATTAGCTGGTACCTGTGCAACTCGTCCTGGGCAGACGCTCCCGGGTGTTCCGTCTGCTCCTATGGCGACAACTGTTGCAAGTACAACAGTTTCGCTGACCTGGTCTGCCGCCTCTGGTCCTCTACCAACAAGCTATACGGCTCAATGCGCCAGCGACCTTGCATTTGTCGAAAATATGGGGCAGGTGGTAATGACAACACCAACAGGAACCGTAACAGGACTAGCGGCAAACGCTACCCATTATTGTCGAGTCAAAGCAACTAATGGTGCGGGTGATAGTGCGTGGTCGCCAGTCACTACAGCTACAACGAACCCCTACCAGCCACCAACAGGACTTGCATTCAGTGCAACGACCAATACCTCAATTACATTGTCATGGACTGCAAACAGCGACGCTTACACTTATACACTACAATGTGCAACAAACTCAGGCTTTACAACAGGTGTCATTTCGCAATCTGTGACAAGCCCTGCGACTACCTGGACTTTTAGCGGTCTAGGTATTAATGTGACATATTACTGTAAAATTAATACCGTCAATCCAAACGGAACAAGTGCATGGAGCTCAGCGACAAGTGGTAGAACCGTTAACGTATTTGGATCACTGGCTGTTGGCTCATCGATCGAAGGTTATTGGACGACAGCTCCGCAGGGTTATTTGATTGAAGACGGCTCAGCCGTATCACGCAATACGTACTCAGATTTATTTGCGGTGATTGGTACTACCTATGGTGCGGGCGATGGCTCAACGACATTCAACCTACCAGACTCACGCGCTTACACGGTAGTTAATCGCCTAAGCACAGATGCTAACTTTGCAACCGTGGGACAAAAGACTGGTGCAAAGACTGTAACGATTGCCACTGCACAGTTACCAAGCCACAGCCACAACTTTACCTATGGAGGTAGTAACTATGCCTCTTTCCCATATACAGGAGCGCCGAATACCAGTGGAGGTCTCGCATTCTCGGTAGGTACTACATTATATGGCGGTGTTGGTCTTGCAAGTACTGGTGGTGGCGGTGCGTCAAACACCGTTCAGCCATCAATAGTAAAAATGCGCGCTATCAAGTATGCTCCGATTGATAATTCTGTATCCACTCTGTCTGCAGGCAGCTCAATTAACGGATATTGGACATCAGCGCCAACTGGATATTTGCTCGAAGACGGTTCGGCAGTATCTCGATCGACATACTCTAATCTATTCAGTTCTATTGGTACTACCTATGGTGCGGGCGATGGCTCAACGACATTCAACCTACCAGATTCACGTGGTCGTGCATCGGTGAATTTGAACCCGAGTGATGCAGAATTTAGTGCGATGGGTGAAAAATACGGTGAAGAAGCACACACAATGTCAATCTTGGAAATGCCGAGCCATACGCATAATTTCAACTATAGCGGTAATATTTCTTCGGCATATTCATATACAGGTTCTCCAAACACGGCAGGTGGAATCGCATTCTCAGTGGGACTTACTGTGTATGGTGCTGTTGGTATCGCTACGGCTGGAAGCGGCACACCATTTAATGATATTCAGTCATCTATCACACAGACTGCAGCTATTAAATATACACCTGCAACGACAGGTAGTGATGTTGCGGTTGCGGTTGGAACGTCAACAGCTGGGTACTGGTCATCTGTGCCATCTGGATTCCTTGCGGAAAATGGCTCAGCAGTATCACGCAGCACTTACGCTAATTTATTCGCTGTCATCGGCACGACGTACGGTACAGGTGATGGCTCGACTACCTTTAATCTACCCGATTCACGGGGTAGAGTTGGCGTAGGTCTTAGCCCATCGGATGTAGAATTCAATACAATCGGTGAAAAATACGGCGAGAAAACCCACACCCTCACGATTGCAGAAATGCCAAGCCACAGTCACAACTTCACCTACGGTGGAGGTAGTTATGCTTCATGGCAGTATACTGGTTCACCAAACACGGCAGGCAATATTGCGTTCTCTGTTGGTACTGTCCTGTATGGTTCAATCGGTGTCTCGAGTACGGGTGGCGGTCAACCATTTAACAACATCCAACCGTCTATTGTTAAAACATTTGTGATTAAGTATTAAGGACAAATATATGGAAAATAACACACAACCCGCTCAACCAAAAAGACGATTACCTATCATACGCATCCTTCTCATTATCGTTGGTGTCGCGATAATCGTCGTGGCTAGTCTCATTGGCATTAACTGGTATAACCAGAACCAACTAACAAACCAAGTGAAAGATGCTTTAACTAACGCGTCATCAGCTGAGATCAATCAAGCAGCAACTAACAAGGCGGGCTATTCAGTCACATTGCCTGATGGGGCAACCACTAATAAAGACGTAAAAATTGAAGGCGGCGGTAGTTTTGATGGTACGAGCTACTGTGTTACAGGAACAAGTGTTAAAGATAAAACTATAATCTACCACATTGACTCCGCTAGTAAGACGACACAGGGTGGCAGCTGTGCGTCTGCTTCTAAGCCTGCCTCAACAGGTCCTCTCGCGGTGGGTCTTGTCAGTATTGATCAAATCAGCGTTAGTTGGTATGCAGCACCATACGCTGATAACTACACACTTCAATGTGCTACGAATAAGGACTTCACGACAAAACTTGTCACTAAATCAATAAAGACGACTAACGCGACATGTAGCAATTTGTCGCAGGGGACGACCTATTACATGCGTGTACGAGGTAACAATCAAACTGGCGCTGGGGCTTGGTCTCAGATTGTCTCAGCTACGACAACGCTACTGTCGGTTACGCCAACTGATCTAAAGGCCACAGCGACATCATCAACACAAGTTAGTTACTCTTGGGCACCGGTCGCAGGTGCAACTTCGTATATTGTTGAATGGTCACCAGATATTGATTTCATTAAAGATCTCCACACAGTGTCTCAGACTTCTGTCTCGGGAGTGTCCAATAACCTCTTGCCTGGAACATTATATTGGTATCACGTCAAAGCGATTACGGCGAGTTTTGATGTAAGTCACGCTGCATTTTCTCCGCAAATCTCGATCACGACACCTGCAAAATAGTGAAGTGACTGGTACAATAATAAGATATTTATGACACCAGATTTTTTTCAGCGTAATCGTTCTAACTTAGTAGAAAACCTTGATAAAGGGATTATTGTTCTATCTGCATATAGCCAAATGCAACGTGGCAATGATGCTGCTTTTGGATTTGAACAGGAGGCTAATTTTTGGTATCTGACAGGCATTAATGCACCTGACTGGTGGGTGATTATCGATGGAAGCAAAAGTTGGCTCGTTGCTCCTGAGGTTGATGCAGTTCACCAGGTGTTTAACGGAAGTCTAGCCGGAAACGACGCCAAAGAAATTAGCGGTGTTGATGAGGTTATATCTCGTGATGATGCACGCGACATGTTGCAACACATAGCGAGGACTAGTTCGGTTGTCTACACGCTTAGTTCTGATCCACATGCTAAGTATTACGATTTTGTTGTTAACCCTGCCGGGAAGGATATGCAGCAATATCTAAAGAAAAATTTTACCGACGTACGTGATTGTCGTATTGATTTGGCAAAGATTCGTGCGATTAAACAGTCAATAGAGATAGATGCAATAAAACAGGCGATTAAGCTCACGAATGATGCATTTAGTGCTATAAAGCCAAAGCTGTCGGAATTAAAGTATGAATACCAAGTGGAGGCTGAGTTTACTTATAGGTTCAGAAATGCAGGAGCCACAGGTCATGCTTATGATCCAATTGTAGCAAGTAGCAGCAATGCAGTGACCCTTCACTACAATACAAATAATGAACGTTTAAAGAATCACTCGTTGTTACTTATCGATATTGGTGCCAGGGTTGATGGCTATGCCGCAGATATTACCAGAACATATGCTGTTGGAGTACCAACAAAGAGGCAACAGGACGTTCATACTGCCGTAGCGCGCGCGCAACGTGACATTATTGCGTTACTTCGCCCAGGGTTGAGCGTTAGCGATTACCAGGCATCTGTTGATACGATAATGCAAGATGCTCTGATAAAACTGGGTCTTTTAAAATCACGTGATGACCAAGTGACCTATCGCAAGTATTTTCCGCATGCAATTAGCCATGGACTTGGTATCGATGTGCACGACAGTCTTGGCGCGCCTTCTGAATTTTTGCCAGGTATGGTCCTAACCGTTGAGCCTGGTATATATATACCCGAGGAGGGGATCGGCGTGCGTATTGAGGATGATATCTTGATCACTACAATAGGCCACCAAAACCTATCAGCGAGCTTATCCACCTCTTTGTGATATACTAAAAGTAGTAATGAGACGACAATTTCTCGTATTTTTAGTTCGATGGGTGCTGAACTCTTTTGGGTTATGGGTTGCGGTTCGTGTGTTTGGAACTGGCTACAATAATGCCAGTGCAACCGCTGGGGTTTGGGGATTTCTGCTTGCGGGACTTATATTCTCGATTATTAATAGCGTCCTCAAGCCAATTACGGTTATTTTTGCACTGCCCGCAATCCTACTAACACTCGGACTGTTTATGTTGGTCGTTAATGGCCTGATGGTCTATATATCGCTCAAACTTGCACCCGGGCTTTCAATGTCATTTATCAACTCAATTCTTACTGGAATGCTCCTTAGTCTGATAAACTATATAGTAAGTGCAGTATTAGAATTACGACAACCTACGGAGGCAGGGAACAAATCATGAGCATTGGTACAATTCTTCAAGTTATTACATTGGGATCGGCAGTTCTGATGATTATCGCGATATTATTGCAACAGCGTGGAGCATCTCTAGGCGCTGGGTTTGGAAGCTCTGGTGAACTCTATACGACACGCCGAGGCCTCGATAAAAACCTCTTTGAGGTGTCTGTCGTACTTGCCGTCATTTTTGTCTTATCCATCCTTGCTGGACTACTCATACCAGGCATAAAGTAGGAATAGGACCTTATGGAAGAGGGGAAACCGAGTCGGTGGCAGCGTCTCCAAAAACTAAGCTTTAATCGTAAAGACCTTGCTCGTCGTATGCGTCGTGCAGAGGGCGTCACGATTCGTCATGCGCGCAAATTTATCTTCCATCGTCTCGATAACGTTCGTGAAGTTCGTCGACATATTATTATGTGGGTTATGGCTGTTGGTATTCTTATTGGTGCAAGCGGCCTCCAGCTGATGTGGTATCAACACAACTATCAGACAACTACCTCAGCATCAGATGGTACCTATGCCGAGGCGGTACTAGGACCGCTTAATACACTAAACCCACTCTTTGCCAGTAATAGTGCCGAAGAATCGGCAAGTCAGCTACTGTTTTCACGCTTATTGTCCTACGACACGACAGGGCATCTCAGTAATGATCTGGCTTCAGAAGTCACTGTCGACGGAACTGGCAAGACATATACTGTAACGATTCGATCTGATGCACGTTGGAGTGACGGTATCAAAGTAACTGCTAAGGACGTTATTTTTACGATTGGCTTATTGCAGAATCCGGTCGTGCACTCTACGATTACGGGCTGGAATAATGTTACAGCCAAAATGATTAATGATACAACCATAACTTTGACGTTACCTGCAGTTTACGCTGCATTTGAGCATGCTCTGACATTTCCGATTTTGCCAGAACATATCTTGTCAGGAGTCGCGCCTAACGCGCTTCGCGAAAATGCCTTTAGCACAAACCCGGTTGGTAGCGGGCCATTCAAGTTACGGTTTATTCAAGATATCGATATAGCGGGTGGCCATAGAATTATCCATATGGAGCGGAACACTAACTATTATAAAGGCGCCAGTAAACTTGAGCGTTTTCAGCTTCATGTCTATGGAACTAATGATGAAATCTTGAAAGCATTAACATCAGGTGAAGTTAATGCCGCATCAGACTTAACAGCGACTGACGTTGCACAAATTAATCAAAATCGCTATGTTGTCAGGAACAGTCCAATTCAGAGTGGAGTATATGCACTATTAAATACAACGAGTAGTACTCTAAAGGATAAAGCCGTTCGTCAGGCACTTCAAGTCGGTACTAATACTGCAGCAATTCTTAAACAACTCACACCAGGTACACCTGGGCTTGATCTGCCATTTACGAATGGTCAACTTACTGGTGACGTACCGAAGGCACCGGCCTACAACGCCGCAGCTGCAGCGAAAATACTTGATGATGCAGGATGGAAATTGGATGGTTCGCTACGTAAAAAAGATGGCGTTGCACTAAAGCTCAATATTGTAACAACCAAAGATAACGACTATGAACGCGTACTTGAAACACTTGCGGGACAATGGCGTAGCCTTGGAATAACCATTAATACGTTAGTAGTTGATCCAGCCGATACCAGCCAGGGCTTCGTCCAAAATATCCTTCAGCCACGTAATTTTGATGTCTTGCTCTATCAGCTAACAATTGGCGCAGATCCAGATGTCTATGCGTACTGGCATTCGTCTCAAATAGGTGTTCAGGGTCTTAACTTTTCTAATTATGCTAATGCAATCAGCGATGATGCACTCGCAAGTGCCCGCTCACGCTTGGAACCTGCACTGCGCAATAATAAATATCTGACATTTGCGCGCGAATGGCTATCAGACGTACCGGCTATCGGGCTTTATCAGTCGACGACACATTATGTGTATAGTACGAGTGTCTCACCATACAAGGACACAAATGTTCTTGTGTCTCCTCTTGATAGATATGCAGACGTCCTTTATTGGTCGGTCGGAACGAATCTCGTCTTTAAAACACCATAAAAGTAAAAGACCCAAATAAATGGGTCTTTTACTTTGGTGCACCAGAAGCCAAACAACTTGAACCATTAGAAGCTATCAGTGATTGGCTGTTAGATAACCAAGATGTTAGTTGGTTGAGTCTTAAACAGGAAGCGTCATCAATTGGATATGTAGCGCAGTATCAACTGTAGTACTCGGATCATTATATGAGTAGCTCGAGAGGTATTGAACCTAAAATATACGATATATGCTCTGTATTTTAGAGAGCTAGTGCCTTTTTTGCCATACAGTGATTATGATATATAAAATAACGGAACACATAATCCAATAAGTGCCATTAAAATTATTCGACGACAATAGATTTACACCATAACCAGTTCCGACTGCAGAGATTATATATTTAAGGATTTCAACACCCGTGAAAAAACTAAGTTTTGAATTTAGTATTCCGTTTCTCTTATCGGATTCGTGATAACGCTCCCTCCATTCTTCCAGCTCATCTTGTGTGTGTTTGATCGTAATCTTTTGAGCACTGACTTCATGCTCCATTTGATGTACCTCTTTGTTTAAAGACATTACAAGTGCCGTTGCGCCTTCAGTAGATTGGACTGCATCTTTTTGTCCTTTTGTGAGAGCTGATCTAATCGGCATTATCAGCTCCTAGGAATAACTCGACAGGGTTAAGTTCTGACCAACCATACTGCTTATAAGGCCTAAAATTAGGGTAACTCTTATAAGGCAAATATGGGGCGTACTGTATATATCCCCTATAAGGTAAATATTGCTTATATGGTAAGTATGGCCTTGGTACGCCTGTAGGTTTTAGACCAAATCCGACAGTTGCGCCCTCATTGTCTCTGACTATGCCTCCCTCATACCAGCCGACATGATCGCCATTGTAGTTATACAGTAAATTCTTAGATAAGAACCCAATATGCTCGCCCATCCATGTGATGATGCGACCGCTTTTTAGTATACGTAGGGTTGCTGCGCCATATCTGTCGAATATAATGTCTTGTTCATTGGTTGTTAGCATAACAGCTCCCTTATAGGATAAGGATACTCGTGCCTATACTGATCTTGCAAGCAAAAAATAGCGAAGGTTATTGAAGGGTGGTTAAAAATATTACACAAGCGGCAATACAACTCTTCCTTAGTTAGCTAATAAGTAGCGATAATTCTAACATTAATTGCTTTTGGAATACTCATAATATCCACTGCCAAGCTCGTATGCATTAGTTAATAGGCCACTCTTGCGATACTGCATCAGGCATATCAGCATTAATACTCCTGATGAGTGCTTCCAAGACCTCGTCATCTATAGAGTTTTTGTCTTTAATTACCAAAGATGAGTTAGCATAATTTTGACCATCTGGGAGATACTCGAAACCGTAATTCGTCATAAGTATTGCTGTATCCTTTAGATCATTACTCCCGAATTCTTTCGACATAGCTTCATACAGATCTTTGAGATCAAATGATGCGGCTGGTGGAAGATCACTATCGAGGCACACTAAATATTTATTTGTTCTTGTTTTAGTTAATGCATTTTTGAAGTTAGCCCTAAAAGCGCGAATTTCTCTCGTCAACTTATATTCTTCGTCCGAAGAATTATGTCTATTCCTTCTTTTGGCCTCTACGTCGATTGCTATACTATCCTTTATTGCAGTGAATTCTGGCTGGCTTTCGTCAGTAAGCCATTTAATTTTGTAGCCTAGCCTTACGAACGAAGCGGCTAATGTTAGCTCATATATTACTCCTCTAACTTCTCCGTCATTTGCAGATCGAATTCTTTTTATATGGCTTTGTAACAAGAATCCTTCCAAATAAAGTAGAACTATATCATCTGCAAATGAATACAAATATGTTTCTTTATTACTGGCTGTTCTACCTTCTGAGTTAAATCCAGGATCATTCACTTCATCTAAGTGCTCAATTAAAATTCTGTGAAAAACTGATCCTACATTCGCATCCGATCTTTTTGGGAGACCTAATATTATGAACAGCATCCCGATCAAATATTGGTAATAATGAACACTGACCGAAAATTGCAAATACTCACCTCTCATCAGAATGTATCTTGTACCATTCTTTACCTTGTTTGGTGAATATTTTCGAATCATACTATTTCCATTATGCAGTTTTTAGTGATAGTTCAAAGTACTCTGCGCATCAATTATTGTGTTTATGCCTGGAGAGCATCGTGTACGAAATTAGAACCATTTTAAACAATTAACTTTTTTATTAAGACTAGCGTATAATTTAAGTATGTGGTCTGATATAACAAACTCTATAATTGCTGTAGCGACATTATCTGGTGCTGTTATTGCGGGTTTTGGTCTATTTACATGGAGGAAACAGCTTAAGGGTACATATGACTACGAGCTTGCTAAGAAGACTCTATTCAGTGTTTATAAACTTAGGGATGCATTGAGATATGTAAGACAACCCTTCCTGTCAGTAGGTGAATCAAACAGTGACGATAAGAATATACCGTGGGAGCAATCGGCATACATAAATCGCTGGAAAGAAGTAAGAGAAGCATTGATTTTACTGGATACTAACTCACTAGAGTGTGAGGTTGTGTGGGGAAAAGGCATTCCGGATGCAAGGAAATCGGCCAATTCACTTATTGGCCAACTAAACCATGCTTTAACTATGTATATCAGGTCTATTACAGATAAAAAATGGGAAGATGACTTTCAGAAATTCAGTGATATATTATATGAAAAGGACGAAAACGACGAATACAACAAAAAATTAACTGATGAAATCAAGAAATTCGAAAACATTCTGAAGCCGCATCTGGGACGAAAAGATTAATTAGGACTGTTTTAATCTGTTAATTTGACAAAAAAAGGCTCAGTAGTGCAAAAAGACGAATTAGCGCGTACATTGTTCTTGAACCTACGCATAAATAACGAAAATGCCCTCTCCGTTATCTGGAAAGAGCCTTTCGCTAGCTTGGTAAAAGCTACTCAAATTTCGATTGGTGCGCGCGAGAGGACTTGAACCTCCACGTCCCGAAGGACACCAGCACCTCAAGCTGGCCTGTCTACCAATTCCAGCACGCGCGCATTAAGGTAAATTATAACACTATTAGTCTATCAGCTAAACTCTTGTTTGATGATTTCTACTTCAGACAAGCTTCAATAGCGAGGAGCGATACGCAGCCAGATGTAGCGTTGACATCTATAAGAGGTGTGTTGACGATAGCATTAGTGGCCACAGTCAGACTAGGATCAACAACAGTTTTAACGAGATTTTGAAGCGGAGGCACGGGTGATGATACTGAAGGTATAGTTTGCTTTGATGGCTCGACCTTTATACTCGTGGGAATGATCCTACTGGTAGTATCTGCTCCAGAAAGGTCGGAATTAATGATGGGCACAATCTCTGGAACATTGAGAACTGGCTGCATAGCTACTGTGCTATACATAGCTTTGCTATAGTTCGAATTAGAAGCAGGTAATGTTGGTCTAGGGGATGAAAAGTTTATATGAGACCATACAACAACCAGAGAAGACACAATAATAAGGAAGGCAAAGGTCAGATTGACTCTTCTGTGACTTATTGCAACTTCAGCCCAAGCTCGCATCTTGTCTTATTGTCCTCACCGTTACATCTCTAGTATAAGCTAGACATAAGCAGAATTCAACATTACCAAACAAAAAGCCCGTTATAAAAACGGACTGTTTGTATGGTGGGCGCTGAGGGGCTCGAACCCCCGACCCCCTCGGTGTAAACGAGGTGCTCTAGCCAACTGAGCTAAGCGCCCTTATACCACCAGCGTATTATACAGCACAGCGACATGTCAGACAACAGTGGTGAAGGAGACGTTACTTATGGTTGAATGATTTTACTATTTCTGCTATAATTACAGATAAGGAAACCCGGGAACGGGTATATTTTTATGAAAGACCCAAAATTTATTCGAAACATTGCAATTATTGCTCACGTCGACCACGGTAAGACGACACTGGTTGATGGCCTCTTAAAACAGAGTAATACCTTCCGTTCAAACCAAGCTGAGATGGAACAGTCTCTTATTATGGACAGTGGCGACCAGGAACACGAACGTGGTATTACAATCACTGCTAAGCAAACATCCGTTTATCACGGTGATTACAAGATTAATATTATTGATACTCCAGGACACGCAGACTTTAGTGGTGAAGTTGAGCGAACACTTAATATGGCCGACGGAGTTCTACTGATTGTTGATGCCCAGGAAGGTCCAATGCCACAGACTAAGTTTGTGTTATCTAAGGCACTTGAACTAGGCCTAAAACCGGTTATTGTGATTAACAAAATCGACAAACCATCTAGGCGTATTGAAGAAGTTGAAGATGAGATTGCTGATCTATTCCTAGAGCTTGCGATTGACGACAGCCAACTGCACTACCCAACATACTTTGCGATTGGTCGCGAAGGTAAGGCATGGAAAGAGCTTCCAGAAAACCCATCAGAACACGCTGATCTTAGCCCGATTTTTGACGCAATCATTAATGACATTCCCGCACCAACAGTTGAGACCAATAGCCCATTCCAGATGCTTGTAACGTCATTGCAGTACGATACATTTCTTGGAAAGTATGCAATTGGTCGTATAACGCGAGGTGAAGTCAAACGCGCTCAGCAGCTTGTTCTTATCAAGCGTGACGGCTCATTAATTAATGGCAAGATTGATAAAATCTTTGGCTACCGAGGACTACTACGTGAGGAAATTGATGAAGCTGGAGCCGGTGATATTGTTGCTTTAACAGGTATTTCAGAAGCTCATATTGGTGAAACTCTTGCTGATCGCGAACACCCTGATGCTCTACCCGTTATTGATATCGAACCGCCAACAATTAGCATGTACCTTGGTCCAAATACTAGTCCACTAAAGGGCAAAGAGGCCAAATATAATACGAGTCGTCAAATCGGTGATCGTTTGAAACAAGAGCTTGAAACCAATGTATCGCTTCGCGTACGTGACGAAGGTATCGGATTTGTTGTCTCTGGCCGTGGTGAACTCCACTTGTCGGTCTTGATTGAAACTTTGCGCCGCGAAGACTTTGAATTTGAAGTCGGTCGACCTCAGGCAGTTACAATCGAAGAAGATGGTGAGACTAAAGAGCCTGTCGAAGAATTACTTATCGAAGTAGCTTCAGAATTCCTCGGTGCCGTTAGTCAAGAGCTAGGTACACGACGTGCAGCTCCGATTAAGCAGGAACAAACCAGCAGCGGTACTACTCGTTCAACGTATATTATTCCAACTCGTGCCATGATTGGCCTTCGTAACTTACTGCTTACTGCAACTAAGGGAACGGTTATTATGAATAGCCTGCCTCATGGTTACCAGCCACTTGGTGCGAAGTTACAGCAAACTCGTAATGGTGCGCTGATTGCGACCGAAACGGGCAGTACAACTGCCTACGCACTTGACGCAGCAGCTGCACGTGGCGAGCTATTCGTTGGCCCTGGTACAATTGTCTATCCTGGTATGATTGTTGGTGTATACAACCGTGGTGGTGATCTAGAGCTCAATGTATGTCGAGGTAAACAACTCACGAACATGCGTACTTCATCAAGTGATGGTGCGATTCAGCTAACACCATACACCGACCTGAGTCTTGAGCAGTCAATCGATTTTATCGAAAATGACGAATTGCTCGAAGTTACACCAAAGTCATTACGTTTACGCAAGCGATATCTTGATCCAAACCAGCGTAAGCGCGCTGCCAAAAACTAAATAAAATGACCTTGCCGAAATAGCAAGGTCATTTTAGATTGAATCAACTGTACATGACGCTTATACTAGCAGTAGTATGATGAAGAAAATAATAAACACTGACAAGATTAAATCATCATTCATTTCGAGTGCCGGACCACTTTTACCTGCTGGAAAGAGTCCTGAGGTTGGATTAGGAGAACTGTTTGCCGATGTCCAGGGCCAGAATGTGTACGTCGACAGCAAGACATTTGTTGATCTCATTCCAATAAAACGATCAAAGCAACTCCTTCGTGAATATAAGCTTGCCAAAAAAGATCCAGAGTTTAATTTACATGAATTTGTCAGAAGGCATTTTTATGAACTATCAACCGCTCGTTCTAATGAGCCATTTATAGCTAATCCTAACGATACTATCACGCAACATGTTAGTAGGCTATGGTCTGATCTCGAGCGACGCAACCATCGCGATAAAGGCTCTCTGATCGCGTTGCCCTATACGTATGTTGTACCTGGTGGCCGCTTTGATGAACAGTACTATTGGGACAGCTATTTTATTATGTTAGGGCTTGCGGCTGAGGGTAAGTGGACATTAATTGAAGGCATGATCAAGAACTTTGCATATATGATGCGCAAGTTTGGCTTTATTCCAACAGCTAATCGTACCTATCTACTTAGTCGTTCACAGCCACCATTTTTTTCGCATATGGTTCGGCTACTCGCAGGGCATAAAGGCAAGTCTGCATTTATTGAATATTTGCCCTATCTGTTAAGGGAATATCGTTTTTGGACAAAGGGCAGAATCAAGCTGGCAAAGCAAGAGCACCGAGCCTATGCTCGAATAGTTGAAATGGATAATGGAGTACTACTTGGTCGTTATTATGATAACAAAACAACACCACGTCCGGAGTCATTAGGTGAAGATACCGACACAGCGAGTGAGGCAATTGAACGAGATTCCGAGCGACTTTATCTCCATCTACGTGCTGGCGCGGAATCAGGCTGGGATTTTAGCTCGAGGTGGTTTGAGGACCCAACCGATATTCGAACAATTCACACAGCTGATATTATTCCCGTCGATTTGAACTGTTTACTCTATCAGCTCGAGCTTACAATCGTTGATTCATATCGATTATTAAAACAACCTTTACTTGCGCGCAAATTTCAAAAGTTAGCTGATCGTCGTGCCGCTGCTATAAACTTCTACTTGTGGGATGATGAACTTAGTTTTTATAGCGATTATAATTTCCATCACCATATGCGTACGGGGAACTTGAGCCTTGCTGGAGTATTCCCTCTTTATGCAAAAATTGCCTCAACTGAACAAGCTGCGCATGTCGCAGCACGTATTGAAAAAGATTTCTTAAAACCAGGCGGACTTGTCTGTACCTTGATTGATACTGGACAGCAGTGGGATGCACCGAATGGCTGGGCACCACTTCATTACGTGACTATTATGGGCCTTCGAAGTTATGGTTATTATGATCTTGCCAACAAAATTAAGGATGCATGGATTGGCGCTAACAAAGCCGTGTATAACCAGGAACACAAGCTTGTTGAAAAGTATGATGTAACTGGCGGGAATGGACTTGGTGGTGGAGGTGAGTATCCACTTCAGGACGGTTTTGGGTGGACTAACGGTGTGCTCGAGGCACTCTTAGCCGGGACCGAGTAGTATTAGAAAATCTTTTGATCTCTAATATCATCAGGTAAAAAGCCTTTGCCAGGTTTAAAGTCTGCTTCCCATTTGTAGTCTTTGCCATAGCCAATGTCTTTCATAAGCTTAGTTGGAGCATTACGTAGGTGTAGTGGAACAGGCGAGTCAGGATACTGTTTGGCAAGCGACTGGGCACGATTCATAGCATCGGTTGTTTGGCGAGATTTTTCACTTTTAGCAAGTGCCGTAGCGACGTGAAATAATATATAGCTTGATTCAGGCATACCGATACGTTCGACTGCCTGGAAGGCGTTCAGCGCAAGGCCGAGTGCGCCATTACCCGCAAGACCAATGTCTTCACTTGCAAAAATAACCATTCGCCGTGCGATGAATTTAGGGTCTTCACCAGCATCAATCATGCGCGCAAGGTAGTATAGCGTGCCATCAACATTACTACCACGCATACTTTTAATGAATGCACTAATGACGTTGTAGTGCATTTCACCTTTTTTATCATAGCCCGGCACACGTTTTTGGGCCGCAACTTTTACAACTTCAGGTGTTACTTTTTCGTTCATACTGAGGGCTAACTCAAGATTGCCGAGTGCTACTCGTGCGTCGCCGCCAGATAACTCAGCGAGATAGTCGAGCGCTAAGGCTGTGACGTTTTTTGTTGCCTTCTCGAGCTTTAGTGCGTGCTTTAAAATCGTAATAATTTCTTCTTTATTAAGTGGCTCTAGGATTAGCACTCGACTACGTGAGAGTAGTGGATTAATAATTTCAAAGCTTGGATTCTCAGTTGTAGCGCCAATGAGTGTTATAAGCCCTGACTCAACGTGTGGTAAAAACGCGTCCTGTTGGGCTTTATTGAATCTATGAATTTCATCAACGAACAGAATCGTGCGTAGTTGTAGGTTCCAATTTTGCTTGGCGTGTTCAACAACTTTTTCGACATCTTTTTTCCCACTCGTGACTGCAGATAATTCAATAAATTCGGCTTTTACCTCACGGGCGATAATGCGAGCAAGTGTTGTCTTACCACTCCCTGGTGGCCCCCATAGGATCAAACTAACAGGTTCTTTGTTTTTCACGATCTGACGTAGAATCTCACCGCTGCCTAGTAGGTGAGTTTGACCGATAACTTCATCAAGTGTTGTTGGCCGCATACGCTCAGCCAGCGGAATTCGTTGCATGTATCTATTATAACTCTTCGATGGGTGTATCGAGCACTGGGTAGTCCGCCCATTCATGCCAATCATAATGCCACCATTCGTGCTCATTAACGATAAACCCATGTTTTTCCATTTGGCCTATAAGCAAGTCTCGATTTCTCCGACGCTCCTGATCAGGCTCGTCAAAGTTAGGTGATGCGTGCTCACTGAAGTCATCAAAATCAGTCGGCATTTTAAGTGGCTGACCCGAGGCAAGATTAAACAAAGTCTGATCGATAGTCGTGCCTCTGTTGTGTCTGCTACCTTCCTCTGGATCGGCAACATAGTGTTTTTGTGATTCAGGCGTTGCGTTATAAAGTGCGTGTGTAACTGACAGTGGCCTATAGGCATCCCATACCATAATACCAAGACCACGGCTTCCGAGGTCCATGTGAACTTTCTTTAAAGCCATTGCTGCATCAGGGACTAGAAAAGCTTTTGCCTCTGGATAGAGAACCCGACCGGTTATGTTATTCGTCGTAGCGTAGCGTAGATCAAGCTTTGCGCTAGGAATAATATCAGTTATTTGTACGAGTGAATCCATATAGATAATTGTACTTCTTTTCCGTAACACCGTGGTATAAAGTATACTAAATACATATGCAGATTATGGTTAGCGGACAGTTGATTGGGTACAAGGATGAGGGCAAAGGTCGGACTATTGTGATGCTCCATGGCTGGGGGTCTAATCTTGCGACTTTCGATAGTCTCGCGAGCCATCTATCTAAGCGTTTTCATGTTGTTCGACTCGATTTTCCAGGATTTGGGAGCAGCTCTAAGCCTACTGACAATTGGGGGGTTGGTGAGTACGCGCAACTGGTAAATAACGTTATTAGCAAGTTAAAACTCGACAATCTTTATGGGATTATTGGGCATTCCTTCGGTGGTCGTGTCATCATAAAAGGCATTGCTAACAATTACTTTCAGCCTCAAAAAGTAGTACTCATTGGTACGGCAGGTGTAAAACCTCCACGATCAGCCATGAAGTCGATCTACAAATCAATTGCTAAAGCGGGTAAGGTAGTGACAATGCTACCCGGATTGAAGTCTATGAGGCCTGCGCTACGTAAAAAGCTGTACGGCGCAGCGGGTGCGAGCGATTATCTCAACGCTGGTAGTATGCAGCAAGTATTCTTAAATACAATCAACGAAGACCTACTACCAGATGTTCATCGAATTACTCAGCCAACCTTATTAATTTGGGGAGAGAATGACAATGAGACCCCAGTAGCAGATGCCCAGAAAATTATGCATGAATTACCTGACGGGCAATTGATTGTTATTCCCGACGCAGGACATTTTGTCTATAACGACGATCAAACTGCAGTTATTAAAGAACTGGATGCATTCTTATGATCAAATATTACTGGACTCGTTACACGGCTATTTACCCAACAGCAATTCTTTACATGTTGCAGGACAGTGAGTATAAACTCGATCAGTACTTAGCGTGGTTCAACCGTACAGCAGACTTTCGCTATGTGATGAAACGACGTGGTCTTGACGTCACCCCAAAGATAAAGCTTCTTAGGATTATGTTGTGGTCGTTATGGACCCTAGGCGAGCTTGCTGTCGCCATCTGTATTTATGTTGGGCTTGTTTCACAGTCGTCGATGTGGGGATTCGTTGCGATTTTTATTGTGCTGTTATTGCCATTTTTAATGGCTTACGGAATTATTGTGCCACTTTTTTTTGGTCGAATTCTTATTCAATTACCTCGCGAGAAGACAATTATTCAAGAAGCACACAAGATTCTTGCTGCTCACAAAGGTACTCACATTGCTGTTGTTGGTAGTTACGGCAAGACAACAGCCAAAGAGATTCTCGTAACGATCCTCAGTGAGGGACTGAACGCCAAGGCAACACCTGGTAATATGAATACGCCAATCGGTATTAGTCGCTTTGCTCATAAATTATCAGGTCAAGAGGATGTCCTCATCATAGAGTTTGGTGAGGGAAAACCAGGTGACGTAAAAGAGCTCAGTGAACTTGTTGTACCAACGATGGGAATTATCACGGGCATTAACGAATCTCATTTAGAAAGTTTTAAATCGCTCGAAAGTACTATATCGACTATTTTTGAACTCGTTGATTATGTTGGTAAAAAGGCTATCGTTTATAAAAACAAGGAAAATAATATACTTGCAGACCTCGTGAGTCCTAAGGATGCATTCGGTTACAGTCAGAATGGTGTTGATGGTTGGAAAATCACAGATTTACAGACCGATCTACATGGAACAAAGTTTACCATTAAAAAAGATAAAGCAGTGATTAACGCACATACCAAGCTGATTGGACTACATACAGTTGGAGTGACGGCTGCAGCAATATCGATAGCATACAATCTTGGTCTGTCCGTAAAGCAGATTGAAACGGGGCTTGCAAAAATTCAGCCGTTTGAACATCGCATGGAGCCAAGGCAACTGCATGGTGCGTGGGTAATCGACGATACATATAATGGTAATAGTGATGGAGTGAAGGCCGGTTTGGCCCTCCTGAAAAACATGAAAGCAAAACGTCGTATTTATGTAACTCCAGGCCTGGTTGAACAGGGCAATAAAACCGAAGAAGTACATATTGAAGTAGGTAAACAGGCCGCAAAGAGTGCCGATGTGGTTGTGCTTATGAAAAATTCAGTAACCGACTACATTGTGAGTGGTCTCGAAAAAGCCGGCTTTAAGGGTGAGCTTACGATTATTGATGATCCTCTTGAGTTCTATACTAACCTCGAACATTTCGTAGCAGCCGGTGACGTTGTGCTTATGCAGAACGACTGGACGGATAACTATGTATAATAGGTATATATGAAAAAGACAGTTGCTGTATTTTTTGGCGGACGTTCAACCGAACATGATATTTCGATTATTACGGCACTTTCATCGATTATTAAACCACTCGAGCTGACTAAAAAGTATGTAATTGTACCCATCTATATTGCCAAGAACGGTAAGTGGATTAGCGATGCTGCGCTAACCGATATTAAGACCTATCGAACCGGTAAGATTAATGATCTTGCAGCCAAAGCTAAACCGCTCACCGTCTCATTTGACGGCGGATTTACTATTAATAAAAAGCGAATAGACATTGCCTTTCCTGCGATGCACGGTCCATACGGCGAAGATGGCAGTCTCATGGGGCTACTGCGAATGGCCGGTATTCCCTTCGTTGGTAGTGATATGGATGCAAGTGTGATTGCGATGGATAAAGTCCTAGCCAAACAAGTCGCGCAGGCAAATAGTATCCCGACATCAGCATTTTATGCATTTAGTAAATTACAGTTTACTGATAGTCCCTCAGCGACAATCAAGGCGATCACGGCAAAGCTAAAATACCCGTTGTTTGTGAAGCCGGCACACCTAGGGTCAAGCATCGGTATCACCAAAGTACAGAATAATGATGAACTTAGTAACGCAATCGAAGTTGCCGCGTATTACGATAATAAAATTATTGTTGAAGAAGCAGTCGAAAATTTGATTGAAGTAACCGTGCCAATTATTGGTAACGATATTCTCACACCTGCATTTGTTGAACGACCGCTATCCAAAGACGATGGTGTCTTTGACTTTGATACAAAATACATAAATGGTGGTGGCAAGAAGGGCGGTGCCAAAACGACAGGAGCCCAGGGCTATAGCGAGCTACCTGCAAAACTACCCGATGGATTGTATGACAAATCTCTTGCTATTGCTGAGGCAACCTACCGAGCGATCGGTGCTGGTGGCATCGCCCGTGTTGACTTACTGATTGATAGTAAATCTGGAGTTGTTTACTTTAACGAGATTAACCCGCTTCCTGGTAGTCTTTATAATCATAACTGGCGCGCTAGCGGTACTTCGTCGATCGAGCTCGTGACCAAACTCATTGCATTTGCCGAACAACGCTTCGCTCAGCAACAAAAACAAGAAACTACATTTGATTCTAATTTTTTGCAGCAATTCTAAATCTATAAAAGAAAAAACCTCAACATATTATTGGGGTTTTTTCTTTGGTGGCTCCTCCCAGACTCGAACTGGGGACACAAGGCTCTTCAAGCCTCTGCTCTACCAACTGAGCTAAAGAGCCATATTGGTAACTTTGCTACATTTAATACATTTGCTAGTCGACGATATTCGGCAAGCCTCTGCTCAACTGTAGTCATACCGAGACGAACTAAACGGCCGTATTTGGTACTCAGACTATTGTACGCAAACAGGGGTTATTTTTCAAGTTGGTCATGGCGATGAGCTATACTGACTATATGAAGCTACTAATACTCGGAGCCGCAGGACGAACTGGAGCATTACTCGTTAATCAGGCACTTGCTGCAGGTCACACGGTAACTGGCTTTGTCAGAGGTAGTGATGGGACGACGATTGAGATCCCAGGTATTACAACAATTGTTGGTGATGCCCGTAACGTAGCTGATCTCGAAAAAGCCCTCAAGGGTCAGGACGCTGTTATCAGCACTCTCGGATCTAGTAAGCCTGGCGATCGCGTTATTGCTGCCTCAACAAAGTCGCTTATAACGGCTGCCAAATCACAGGGTGTAAAGCGCGTTATTATGATGTCCAGCTTTCTCGCGACCCAAAACTTTCAACCAAATCCAATCGTTAAATTCGCATTAAGGCTGATGGGTAGTATCGTTGCTGACATTAATTCAGGTGAAGGTCAACTGCGCGGGTCTGACCTGGATTACACAATTGTCTACGCGACGCGCCTCACTAACGAACCACTCAATCCGCACTATCGAATTGTCAGCGAGACCGAAAAAGTAGGCACAACCGACAGTATTTCTCGTGCGGATGTGGCTGAGTTTTTACTCAAGCAACTCAGTGACATAACCCACGTTCGAAAGTCTGTCCTCATTACCGACAACTAGCGTTCTACCTCTTGAAAAAAGGCTCTTGCATCGCTATACTCATATAGAACCAACACCATGCGGGTGTAGCTCAGCTGTTAGAGCGCGTCCTTGCCAAGGACGAGGTCCAGGGTTAGAGTCCCTGTACCCGCACCAATTTAGTTCCATACAAAAGCCCCGATGTCAGGGGCTTTTTGCTATTATTAAGAAGATGAAAACTGATTATGAAATTATTACCTTCAAAGACTCAAGTATGTGGCGACTCTGGCTTGATGAAAATCATGCCAAAATTGATGGAGTGTGGCTGAGGCTCTACAAGAAGGCATCTGGTGTTCCTACTGTTAGTTATGCAGAGGCTCTGGACGTTGCGCTATGCTATGGTTGGATTGATGGTCAAAAGAAGAGTTACGATGAAGAGTCTTTCTTGCAGAAGTTTACGCCACGACGTACAAAGAGCATGTGGTCAAAACGCAACATTGAACATATTGAACGACTTACCGAACAGGGTCTCATGATGCCAACTGGGATATTAGAAGTTGAACGAGCAAAAGAGGATGGTCGATGGGCTGCTGCATATGATACATCTAGTGAAATGATTATTTCTGATGAGTTCCTTGCCGAACTAAAAAAGCATCCTGTGGCTGAAAAGTTCTTTGCAACACTTAACAAAGCAAACACCTATGCAATTGCATGGCGTCTCCAGACAGCTAAAACAGACGAGACTCGGAAGAAGCGACAGGACAAGATAATTGCACTTCTTGACGCTGAACAAAAACTTCACTAAAAAGATTTCAATAAATTACAGTAATATTCTTGTCTGACTGTTGCATGAAAACGGTATTGGAAGGCATACCTTGCTCAAACGGGTTATCCATCAGATGGTGTAAAAGTTTGAGAAGATTCTGTTCAGTTGCACCAAATAGAGAATCCAGCGTCGATTCTTTATTTCCTCGCAACAAATTTCTGAATGTTATATCGTTGACTTTTTTACATTGTAAAGAAAATTCTAACGTATTACAGTCAAAGTGTAATTAATTGTACGTATAAGAAATGGAGTTTTGTTATGACAAAATATATTCTGGTCTATAAATCTAAAGCACCACTTGATTGGTCTTTACTTCCAAAGGAGGAAGTGTCAAAAATTGTAGAAGCATGGGGTGAGTGGGTTGGTTCTATGGGGCCTATGCGTAAAGATAGTATGCCTTTTAAATTTGGTGGCAAGAGTGTCAGCTATGAGGGTACGAATGAAGCGGACAATCTATTGAATGGATTTGCTATTATTGATGCTAAGGATTTCGATGAAGCGCTCAGCTTTGCAAAAAATGCCCCAAGTGTCAAAGATGACACGGGTAGTATAGAAGTTTATGAGGCATTTGGGCTTTAATAGCTCACACACTACCTATTTAATATGTATACTTGATACGGAATAGCCAAAAGCTCCTTCCATTATTCTATCTCACTACTGATTTCATGTAAACTTTTTAGTCGACTGTACCAAAAATAGAGCCCAGTTAATCTGGGATTTTGTTTTTGATATAATGAAGACATGAGAAAAATAATTGTTTTATCATTTATTTCACTTGATGGGGTAATGCAAGCCCCTGGTGGACCTGAGGAAGATATATCGGGCGGTTTCAAATACGGTGGTTGGACTGCACCATATTTTGATAAAGCCGCTGGTGAGATCATGGGAAAACAGATGAAATCAGCGGATCTACTGTTGGGTAGAAAAACGTTTGAGATTTTTGCGAACTTTTGGCCAGAGCACGCAAGCGAATGGTTAGGGATTAATGATGTTACAAAATACGTTTTGTCCAATACCTTAGAAAAGTCAGACTGGAAAAACTCAGTTTTCCTGGAGGGCCTGGCAGATATTGAAAAGCTTAAAAATTCCGAAGGTTCTGATATCCAAGTTCACGGCAGTGGAGAGCTTATTCAATTGCTACTGCAGAATGATTTAGTCGATGAACTGTGGCTCAAAATCTTCCCGTTGACGCTAGGCACTGGAAAAAAGTTGTTTGATGGCGGTGCGATCCCCGCTGCATTTACGTTAGCAGAGAATAGTGTGACACCTAGCGGCGTGATTTTTGCCAATTACAAGCGGGCTGGAAAAGTTAAAACCGGTACTGTTGGGGCTTAGGCGACTAATTTATGTTAAAAGTAACATCTAAAGACGGCACACAAATTACATATGATAAAAGAGGACAGGGTCCAGCCCTGATATTAGTACTTGGTGCACTTAATAAAAGAGGCTCAGGTAAAAAGCTGACCGAATTATTGGTAGACGATTTTACTGTCGTTAGTTATGACCGCAGAGGCAGAGGCGATAGTGGCGACACAAAACCATACTCAGTCGACAAAGAAATCGATGATATAGGTGCATTGATTGATGAACTCGGCGGAAGTGCCTATGTATATGGGCACTCATCGGGCGCTATACTTGCACTTCAGGCGGCAGAGAAGCTTGATAAAAAAGTTATCGGCCTAGCACTCTACGAGGTCCCATATAATGACGACCCACAAGCCCAGAAAATAGCAGAGCAGTACAAGAAAAATCTTAAACAATTTTTGTCAGCAGACAAAAGGGGCGATGCGATTGCATTATTCGTTACATCAGTAGGGGTCTCTGAAAAGCAGATTAGTGCGATGCAGAAACTACCAATGTGGAAAGGGCTGACGGCAATGGCGCCGACTTTGCTATACGATACGGTTGAACTGATGGAAAGCTACCCTAACGTAAAAGCTCAAAACGTAACTACTAAATCATTAGTAATGTATGGTGGTGCAAGTCCGTCCTTTATGGCCAAGACTGCACAAAAACTTTCGCAAGCTATGCCACATAGCACGCTTCGTTCACTTGAAAACCAAACACATGACGTAAAGTCAGGTGCACTCGCTCCTGTCCTGATCGAATTTTTTAAATAGCCCCTCTTTTGAGCGGAATCAATCAAATCGTTGTTCGTATCGAAGGAGTAACGGGTTGATATAGGTCTATGCAGCAATATTCTTCATTAGAAAAAATGCTAACGTAATAACATTTAACCAATCTTTCAAAAGCCCAATAAATAACTGTGCTGCTCTGTTATAATAATCCCAGATGGCGCGTTGGCGGAGCAGTTACGCAGCGGTCTGCAAAACCGCGTAGACGGGTGCAACTCCCGTACGTGCCTCCATTTACAATTTACGTGCGCGGGTGATGGAATCGGTAGACATGAGAGACTTAAAATCTCTTGGCCGCAAGGTCGTGCGGGTTCAAGTCCCGCCCCGCGCACCAACCTAGAATACGCCTCGAACGGGGCTATTTTAATTTGAGCTAATCTCTTCCAAGGTTCAACTTTGGAAAGGGTGGTGAGTGAAATATTAATAGATTTTAGATACGATAAAGACTAGAGTTAAACTAGTGTTTTTGATAGTAAAATTTGCTATACTATAAACACAAGTACGTAAAGTATATAAGGGGAGATCATGATAGCACTTTGGATTATTATAGGAATTGTCGTTATTGTCGCACTATTCTTTTGGGCAACCTACAATGGGCTCGTAACATTACGTGTACGCGTAGACGAAGCGTGGAGCGATATTACCGTTCAACTCAAACGACGCCTGGATCTTATCCCGAACCTAGTTGAAACTGTTAAAGGCTATGCATCGCACGAAAAAACTGTATTCGAGGATGTTACAGCGGCTCGAGCTAATGCGCTGAATGCTCAGGGAGTAAAGGCTACGGCAGACGCTGAAAACCAATTTGAAGGCACATTGAAAAGTTTGTTTGCTGTTGCTGAGGCTTACCCTGACCTAAAAGCAAGCCAGAACTTTATCGACTTGCAGCAGCAGCTTGTTGATACAGAAGACAAAATTCAAGCTTCACGTCGTTTCTATAACGGTGGTGTTCGTGATCTTACGACGAAGATTCAAACGTTCCCAAGTAACGTTGTTGCTGGTATTTTTGGATTCAAAGTTCGTGAATTTTTCCAACTTGGTGACGATGAGGAAAAGGTCGCAGAACAGCCAGTCGACGTAAAATTCTAACATTCGTAACCACCACTAAAGAGAGACGCCAGAATGTATAAAGCAATTGCTGCCAATAAACGAAACACGGTTTTAATCATGGCCGTGTTTATTGGTATTATCGGTGCAATCGGATGGGTCGTTAGTTATCTATATGGCAATCGTAGCATTGCCTATATTGTCATCGTTGTTGCCGTATTGTATGCATTTATCCAGTACTTTATCGCCAGTAAGCTATTAATAGCCTCAACTGGTGCGACAGAAATTGAGAAAAAGGACAATCCTCGTTACTATCGCATTGTCGAAAATTTGGCTATAACAATCGGTGTTCAAACACCCAAGGTATATATTATTGATGATCCAGCACCAAACGCCTTTGCATCAGGTCGCGATCCAAAGCATTCAGTCGTGGCTGCGACCTCTGGACTGATCGAACTAATGAACGATCAAGAGTTAGAAGCTGTTATGGCACACGAAATGGGACACGTTCAAAATTATGATATTCGTGTCAGTATGATAGCCTTTGGTTTGGTTAGCGCGATTGGGTTTTTAACTGACATAGTTCTGCGAATGTTCTTTTTTGGTGGTAATCGACGAGATAGCAACACGTCGCCTGTCGTACTCGTCATTGGAATTATTGTTCTGATATTAGCCCCAATTATTGCGGTGATCATTCAGCTTGCAGTGAGTCGTCAACGAGAATACTTGGCAGATGCAACCGGTGCTCTCACAACACGTAATCCGGAAGCTCTGGAAAGTGCACTGACGAAATTAGAAGAGTTTGGTCGTCCAATGAGGAAGCAAAGTACATCATCCGCGCATTTATTTATTAACGATCCTTTGAAGCCAGGGCTATTTAGTAAATTATTCAGTACTCATCCACCACTTGCTGACAGGATTGCTAGGCTCCATGCTAATGAGGCAAAGTTCTAATATGGTCAAGAAAAAACAGGCACCTAAAGAAACAACACCAATCGACAAGATCGTCGCATCTTTAAAGGATACTCAAAAAACCTATCTTGCCAGGCGACCTCATCGTAGCTTTCGTCGAACTCGCCGCCGAGACTATGTACGCACACTTCAGCTTCCCGGGTATTTTAGTTTTACAAATTATGTACGAAAGACATTATGGGCTAATCGCAAGACATTTCTACTGCTCTCACTTGTATATGCAGTAATAACCGCTGTAATGGTCGGCGTTGCTTCTCAATCTACCTATACGACATTAAACGACACAATTAGCCAGACGAGCGGTGATTTATTCGCTGGTAATTTAGGCGCAATTGGCAAGGCGGGATTATTATTTTTCTCGGCAATTTCCGGTGGACTCAGTTCTAACTTGACTCCGGCAGAGGGAGTATATGCAGGATTGATTATTTTTATAACGTGGCTTACTACGATATGGTTACTACGAAATATTTTGGCAGGTCACAAGGTTAAGCTTCGTGATGGGTTATATAATGCAACTGCGCCATTACTATCAACGGTGCTCGTGGGGGTTGTTCTAATTCTTCAGCTTATTCCTGCTGCTATTGCAGCTATGGGGTATACGGCAGCACAGACAACAGGCCTTCTAAATGGGGGAGTCGAAGCGATGTTATTCTGGCTTGCTGCCGGATCCCTTGCTCTACTATCACTTTATTTAATTACGAGTACGTTCATCGCGCTCGTTGTTGTCACGCTTCCTGGGATGTATCCAATTCAAGCACTTAGAACTGCTGGAGATTTAGTTATCGGTCGACGTATTCGTATATTACTGCGTATATTATGGCTGGGACTAAGTATCGCCTTATCGTGGGTTATTCTCATGATTCCTATCATTCTGTTTGATAGTTGGCTCAAAAGCTTGTGGCCAGCAGTCAACTGGTTGCCGATTGTTCCAGTAGCATTACTAATTCTCGGTGCATTAACTGTCATTTGGGCAACGAGTTACATTTATTTGCTATATAGGAGGATTGTCGCAGATGACAGCGCCCCAGCCTAAGGAACGTATAGAAAAGCTTCGAGAGTTGATTAATGACTATCGATATCATTATCATGTGCTCGACGAGTCAATTATGAGTGAGGCGGCTGCGGATAGTCTTAAGCACGAATTGTCTCAGCTCGAAGCCCAGCATCCAGAACTTATTACTCCAGACTCACCAACCCAACGTGTTGCAGGTGTCGCACTTGATAAATTTGTCAAAGTTGAGCATCAGTATCCAATGATCAGTCTAAACGATGTATTTAACCGCAGTGAAGTCGAAGCATGGGTAGCGAGGATTGATAAATTATTACCAGGTTCGAGCCATGAATTGTTTTGTGATATCAAGATGGATGGTCTTGCTTGTTCGTTGATATATCAAAATGGTGTTCTGGTCCAGGCTGTGACACGCGGTGATGGCCGTATTGGTGAAGATGTAACAGCAAACGTGCGGACAATCGCGAGTGTTCCGGTGAGCTTACGAGTTGCAAAAGGATACGAGCAGTTTCTTGCGGGACGTACGGAAGTTAGGGGCGAAATTGTCATTTTGAAAAAGGATTTTGAAGCTCTAAATGTCGCACAGGCGAATGCGAATAAACCGCTGTATGCTAATCCACGTAATCTCGCTGCTGGTACTATTCGTCAACTTGACCCAGAGCAAGCCGCAAGTCGTCCACTGACGTATCGATCATATGATTTGCTTCGTGATGATCCAGCGGATGTACCGACGAATAGCTATGCATACGAAGCTCTTCGCGCACTTGGTATTGCGGCGAATTCTCAGGCAACTGTTTTTAAAACACTAGATGATGTTATGCAATTTGTTGAGACTTGGGATATGAAGCGTCATGAACTGCCGTTTAATACTGACGGACTTGTCATAAAAGTAAATAGTAGACAATTATTTACGCGTCTTGGCGTTGTTGGCAAGGCACCACGCGGAGCTGTTGCGTACAAATACGCGGCCGAGGAAGCAACGACCATTGTAAAGGATATCGTTATTAGTATTGGTCGTACTGGGGCAGCTACGCCAGTTGCCGTATTTGATCCTGTGGTTGTAGCGGGGTCGACCGTTCAGCACGCCAGCCTTCATAATGCGGATGAAATTGCGCGACTCGATATTCGTATTGGCGATACGGTGATTATTTTTAAGGCTGGAGATATTATTCCCCAAGTTAAGAATGTTGTTATGGAATTACGACCAAAAAACTCATCAGCCGTGAACTACAAGCAATTACTCAGTGAACAATACCCAGAACTTGAGTTTGAGCGTCAAGGTGATGACGTCGTGTACCGCGTAAAAGGTGCAAATGGTGACCTGATCCTAAAACGGGCTATCGAATACTATGCGTCGAAGGGTGCGCTTGATATTGATACACTTGGTGAAAAAAATGTTATTGCCCTTGTTGATGCTGGACTTGTGAAGGACCTTGCTGATATCTATATGCTAACCGTTGATGACGTGTTGACGGTTGATCGCTTTGCCAAAATATCAGCAAAAAAATTAGTTGATGCTATCAATGAGAAAAAAACACCACCACTCGAAAAATTTATTTTAGGACTAGGTATTCGGCACGTTGGTACACAGACTGCAATTGACCTAGCGGAAAACTTTGGATCAATACAGGCATTACAGAATGCATCAATCGAAGCACTCGAAGGTGTCGATGGTATTGGTAAGGTTGTCGCTGAGTCGATTCTCGGCTGGTTTAGTGATGCAGATAACGAA
Organism: Candidatus Saccharimonadota bacterium; assembly: GCA_028286365.1. GTDB lineage: Bacteria > Patescibacteriota > Saccharimonadia > Saccharimonadales > Saccharimonadaceae > UBA1547. The sequence goes on from JAQBRR010000001.1 coordinate 431,419, forward strand.
GCTTTGTTAAAAAAGTTTGAAACACTTGGTGTTCTCCCGAAGTTTACAAAGAAGACTGGTACTTTAACGGGCAGCGCATTCGTCATTACCGGCACACTAGAGACTATGTCGCGCGATGAGGCCGCAGAGCTCATTCGATCAAAAGGTGGAACATTCCAGACTGCTGTTGCGAAAGACACCACCTATTTAGTAGCTGGCGGTAAAGTAGGTGGTAGTAAATTACAAAAGGCCACACAATACGGCACGAAGATTATTAATGAAGACGAACTTCGAGAGCTGATCATATGAACCGAGTAAAAATAGTTACGTTTGTTCCGCTAGAAAACGCAGATGATGTTCGTCAGGCTCTAGGCAATGCAGGCGCAGGGCAGATTGGTGAATATAGCTTCTGTAGTTATTCTTTAGCTGGTAAGGGCAGGTCAATGCCATCAATCAACGCAAAGCCATACATTGGTGAAGCAGGTAAGCTTGAAGTGATTGAGGAAGAACGTATTGAGGTTGTCTGTGAGCGTGAGAATGCAAAGGCAGTGATTGCTGCGATGCGCACAGTTCATCCATACGATGAAGTTGCCTTTGATATATATCCATTAATTGACGAAAGTGAGCTTTAAAATGATTAATGTCCCAGATGAACAACTCAACGTACCGTACATTGAACTCGGTACATATCAACATTATAAAGGTAACAACTATGAGGTTGTAGGTGTCGCGCTAGATAGTGAGAATCTGCAGCCATATGTTATGTACAAACCACTACAAGAAAGCAAAGTGCCATATTGGGCTCGACCCTATGATATGTTTGTTGGTACAGTTCTGATTGATGGCGCAGAAATACCGTGCTTCAAAAAAATAGCCTAATTAGAAATTACGTTTTGTGGTGCTACCTATAAGCTCTGCAAATTGTGTACGTGACTCGTCAGGAATATGAAGTGTGTCGAGAGATTTTTCTGCCCGCTTTGTATATAGACTGATTAATTTTTCGGTTTCATGTTTTGCGCCACTGTTTACGATAAGCTCTTTTATGGATTTTATATCCGCCTCAGTTGCGTTTTGTTTGCCAAAGTATGTCTCAAATATTTGCAACTGAGCAGGGGATAATAGTTTAACTGTACGTTCAATCAGGTAGGTTCGTTTGCCTTCACGAATATCACCAGTATTCGATTTACCCGTTTCTGCTTCATCGCCAAATATGCCCAAAAGATCATCGGTCAGTTGGTATGCAATCCCTAAGTTCATTGCAAGGTCGCGAAGAGTCTCGGTATCTTTTTTGTTTGCACCGGCCAAACTTGCACCAGTTAGAAATGGCCCCACAAAAGAATAACTAGCTGTCTTAAAATGCGCAATCTTAAGTGCGTCAATTGACCCAAGAGGTCGAAATGATGATTCAGTATCAAGGAGCTGGCCGCCAGCCACGTCAAAGATACTATCGTACATTATTCTTTGCAAAGCGACTTTTTGATCACTACTAAGATTACTTTCGTTGATGAGTCTCTGGGCACCTGCTAGCATAAGATCACCAGCGATAAGTGCTGCACTGTTGGCGTAGTGTGATTGATCTGATTTGTCAGACAAAACCTTGGCATAGAGTTTTTGGTAACGTCCGCTAATATTATCGACACCGTAGCGCATGGTATCTCGATCAATAATGTCATCATGGATTAGCATGCTGAAATGGAGAAGTTCGTGTGCACAGGCAATCGGTGCAATTGTAGCATAATCGCTTCCTCCGAATGCCTCGTATGACATAAGGACAATTTTTGGCCGAATACGCTTACCCCCTGATTTGTGTAAGTCGTACAAGTTTTTCCAAAGAGTTTCATAATGTTCATCAACATTGTGAGCTTTCTCAATTGATACCTCAAAGAAATCGATCAAGGTTTGATTGATAAGGTTTTGAATCGTACTCTGCCTCGCACTCTGTATAATCACTACTGTTATTATACATTAAAAATACCTCGCTCAATTGAGCGAGGTATTTTTAGGTTAGCTAGTTAAATTACCAGCTGCGCTGACGAAATGAATCGCCACCACCGTTACCACGGTTGCCGCCATCGAAATCACGCTTTGGGCGATCTTCCTTTGGACGAGCTAGACCAACGCTGATTGCGCGGCCATCAAGTTCTTTGCCATCAAGCTGGTCAACAGCTTTTTGGTTGTTTGCTTCGTCTTTGAATTCTACGAATCCAAATCCTTTTGAACGGCCGCTGTCGCGGTCTGTGATTACTCGTGCGCTTTCAACTTCACCAATTTGCTCAAAAAAAGCTTTTAGTGTGTCGTCAGTAGTAGCGTATGCTAAGCTACCGATGAATAGATTTTGTGCCATATTGTATGTACTCTTTTCTTCTTATCTGATACTTATTATCGTCAGATCGACCGCTCTAGCGATTGTGCGAAGAAGAGAGTTTACCTAAGTGGTAAGCGCCCGCCTTTTGCCTTGAATACGCGTGTGCTTCTGAACGCTATTATTTAAGCATACTCCGACAATAATAGCTAGTGTAAGCGGGATGAACCGCTTGTGTTTTAGTGACGCTTGCTTCATAATATCCGTCAGAGCTGGTGCGCCAAAGGGGTAACCTTTTGCGCTTAACATAAACACAAACACAAAAAAGTGCCCCGGGTGGGCGCGCAACAGCAGCATGATAGGCTCGTCTCTGGAAGCAGGGGCGAGCTTTTGTTATACTGCCATATGGTTATGGGGCTGTAGCTCAGTTGCCTGGGGCATTTATGCCGAAAAAGTAATTAATAAGCAACTCTAATCCAAAAACAATTATTGGTTTAGGTTACAGAACTGTATGCGAGATGCAATAATTTTGGGGCTATAGCTCAGTTGATTAGAGTGCTTCCATGGCATGGAAGAAGTCGAGGGTTTGAGTCCCTCTAGCTCCACCAAATTTATTAAAAAGGAAATTTATGACGGAAATTGGTGAGTATGTGGATTGGGAAGGCGGATGGGGAGGTACACCATCGAGTGAGCGTTCGGTAACAAAACCACAGCCTGAACATGATAGCGATACAGTTGATATATTACCTTCAAATAGCGAATCAGCAGATCGTATTAACCCAAGACGTGTCGGAGGAGTAGTGACGAGACCTGATCGACCAACTGACTGGGACTAAACCGCCTCTGTAATATAGTCGAGGGTTTTGCTATACTGAAAAAGTTATGAAGCGCTATAATCCGTCCGAAATTGAGCCAAAATGGCAACAAATCTGGGAAGACCAGAAGGTGAATGTTGTTGTTGCTAATCCCGAGAAGCAAAAAATCTATGTCTCGGGGATGTTCCCGTATCCAAGTGGTGCAGGCATGCATACGGGACACGCGTTCAGTTATTCGATCGTTGATGCAATTGCTCGCTTTCATCGTCAACATGGTCGTAATGTCCTAAACCCGATGGGCTGGGATACGTTTGGTCTGCCTGCTGAAAATTACGCAATCAAGACTGGAACTGCTCCAGCTGTCGTCACTGCTCAAAATATCGAGAACTTCAAAAAGCAATTTAAGCGCATGGGCGTCAGTATCGATTGGTCGCGTGAGCTAAACACTAGTGACCCTGAATATTATCGCTGGACCCAGTGGATCTTCACGAAATTATTCGAACGTGGCTTGGCGTACCAGAAAGAAAGTATGCAGTGGTGGTGTCCTGTCGACAAGACTGTGCTCGCCAACGAACAAGTTGAGGGTGGTCATTGTTGGCGTTGTGGTAGCGAAGTCGAAAAGAAGTCGATGAAGCAATGGTTCTTTCGTATTACCAATTATGCAGAGCAATTATTAGTTGAGATTCCTGATCTGGACTGGCCACAGAAGATCAAAACTGCCCAAACGAACTGGATTGGCAAATCCCAAGGTGCCGAGATTGAATTCAAGATTAACGAATCAGAAGACATTATTACCGTTTTTTCTACTCGTCCCGATACGCTGTTCGGTGCAACCTTCGTTGTCTTAGCGCCTGAACACCCACTCAGCAAGCAACTTGCGACCAAGGACATGCTTGATGCAGTTGATGAGTATATTACAAAAGCTGTTAAGAAGTCAGAAATTGAGCGCATGAATGATACTCGTGAAAAAACAGGTGTTTTTACCGGATCATATGCAATTAATCCTGCGAGTGGGCAAAAGGTCCCAATTTGGATTGCTGATTACGTATTATCAGGATATGGAACTGGTGCAATTATGGCAGTCCCAGCTCACGACGAACGTGACTTTGCGTTTGCAGAGAAATATAACTTGCCAATTATTGAAGTTATCGAAAAACCAACTGATGACACCGAGGCGGGAATGTACCACGGCGAAGGACCACTGATTAACTCTGATCGATTTGACGGAACGTCATCGAGTGATGCGCGTGAAGAAATTGTCGCATGGCTTGAAGAGCAGGGGACTGGCCATAGTCAGATTACCTACAAAATGCGTGATTGGCTTATCAGTCGTCAACGCTATTGGGGTGCGCCAATCCCGATCATCCATTGTGATGAGCACGGTGCGGTGGCTGTACCCGAGGATCAATTACCGGTTGTCCTTCCTGTTATCGAAGATTACGCACCAAAGGGCGACGGTCTATCTGCACTCGCAGCTGCCAGTGATTGGGTGAATACAACGTGTCCCACCTGCGGTAGACCTGCCAAACGTGAGACTGACACACTTGATGGCTATGCATGTAGTAGTTGGTATTTGCTTCGCTACGCTGATCCTAAGAATGCTGAGCAGGCATGGGACCCTAAAGCGGTCAATTACTGGAATCCGGTTGATTATTACGTCGGTGGCGATCATGCAGTCGCGCATCTGTTGTATGTTCGTTTTTGGACACATGTTTTTAACGAAATGGGCTTAACTGATTTTAAAGAACCAGTCAAAAAGTTGATTTATCATGGGTATATCAATGCCGAAGACGGCACCAAGATGAGCAAAAGTAAGGGCAATGTTATTGACCCACTCGATATTATTAACCAAGGTTATGGTGCTGACTCACTACGTACCTACGTGCTATTTATGGGGCCAATTGAACTCGATGCTGCCTGGAGCTCTAAGAGCATTGCGGGAGTTTACCGATTCCTTAACCGTGTCTGGGTTCTGGCGCAGGAATACATTGAGTCCGATAAATCATTTATGGGCAATGATACAGCCGTTACGCGAATTCAGCACAAGACGATTCGTCGCGTAACTGAGGATTTCAACCGACTGAGTTTTAATACGGCTATATCAGCGCTCATGGAATACACAAATGAACTCTATAAACTAAAAGTGGATGGATTCTCTACTGAGGTATGGGGCGAAGCACTTAATGTACTGATGCAACTTATCGCACCATTTGCGCCACATCTGAGTGAAGAATTAAACCGTGAGCTAGGCAGCGAAATTTTGGTTCAGGATATTCCGTGGCCTATCTGGGATGATAGTTTGATCATTGACGAAACTATTACGATTATCGTGCAAGTAAATGGCAAGCTGCGAGCTAAGCTCGAAGTCGCAAAGGACTTAGGCGAGGCTGAAATTAAGGCTTTGGCACTTGCTGAAGAGAACGTACAGGCATTCGTAGGCAACAAAAAACCGGCAAAGGTTATTTATGTCCCTAGCCGGTTAGTGAATATCGTCGTTTAGATTATTTAGTGCCAAGATCTTTTGGAGCTAATTGAACAACTAACTCATCAACTCCGTCATGATTAGGATCTGTCTCACTCAATACGAATGTGCTGTCGGGCTGAATATAATTAGCTTTTGAGATCGCAACAGCAGTCTCAAGGAGTGTGTCTACGCCATTTTCCTCGTGAGTGAGATTATGCGCTTCCGCGAAGGCAAGTGCGTCATCATAAAGGTGGTTACCAGGGTTAACGATCGCAGAATCGGGTACGACCTCGCTTGAATCGGCTTGTTTAGTTGCTGTTTTATCAAGGAGGGCAAGAAAGTCAGCATGTTCTTTACTAATTTTATCACTGGCTGCGACGGCTTTGTCATGGTTAGCGTTATTTGCAACTGTCTGGCCTACGAGAAGTCCAGCACCAACAAGAGCAAGCGAACCTAATACGATTGTCACAGGTAAACCGCGTTTTCGTAATTTCTCTGCTCGTGTAAGTTGTGGCTCAGTTGGTGTTCGTTTTGTCATAATTTCATCATACCACTAATGTTTATAAATGTCAAGTATTTGTGTCACTATAATCATAAGCACTTGAGTATAGCTCCCACATCCGTTATAATAGCATATAAGTTTTAAAATAACCGATAAAGGAGTACCTTACATGGGACAGCCAAAGAAACAGAGTAGTCCACGTAAAACTGGTCTTCGTCGCAGTCACCTGCGCCTTGAACTAGCTCGACGTGTCAACGCTAAATCACCAGTAAAAGCCCGCACCACTCGTAAAGAGACAGGCAAAGCCTTGGCAATCAAAACAGTTAAAGCGCTCGCAAAATAACCAACACTTGGTTAGTTTAAAAATACATTAAAAAAGGAATAAAACGCTATGGCATCTAATCGTCACCTCGGTCGCATCGTTGCCTTGCAGTCGTTGTACGAGTACGAATTTCGTCTACAGTCTGAAGATAAGTCTGTAGATATTAACGAAATTTTGACGCGAAATCTTGATCGCTATGAGGCAGCAATTGAGGATAAGACCTTTGTGACTAAGCTCGTCAAAGGTGTTATCAAGGTCCAAGATGATCTAGATTCTAAGATTGCGCCCATTGCACCAGATTGGCCGATTGATCAGATTGCGCGCATTGACCGCAATATTTTGCGTATCGGTGTGTACGAGCTGTTGCATCAAGCCGAAATTGTTCCACCAAAAGTGGCTATCAATGAGGCGGTTGAACTCGCAAAAGCGTTCGGTTCTGATAACTCAAGCAAGTTCGTTAACGGAGTACTTGGTACTGCGTATAGAACGCTTGTAGAGGATACGACCAATGGTAGCACCACAGTTTGATAAGTTTAAGAAGTATTTTAGCCGTAAAAAGCCATCAATCCAAGAGATAGTTCGTGAGCCAACCGCTGGCGGCGTGGTTTTTCGACGTGATGATAAGGGTGCAATTGAGATCTTGCTAATTCAAGACGCAAAAGACCGCTGGACAATTCCGAAGGGTCACATCGAAGAGGGCGAAACAGCTCAGCAAACAGCTCAGCGCGAAATTGGCGAAGAAGCAGGTCTGACAGATACGGAAATTCTTGGCTGGCTTGGTAAAATTCACTTTCGTTACCGACGTGTTGATAAATTAGTGTTGATGACAACGCAGATTTACCTGGTTAGGGCTGGGGGTGATACTAACGCAATCCAAAAAGAAGAGTGGATGAACGGTATTAAATGGTTTAAATTCCAAGATGCTTTGGATGCGATTGAATACGAGGACATAGGAAAATTGATGCTTCTAGGCATGAAGCGCATACGACAGGAGAACTTATAATGACAGGAATGCCAACCGCACCATATCAGGATTTTGCCCGGACCCACCTTGGATTTGAATTCGAGGATATTGGTCTACTTGTTACGGCATTAACGCACCGAAGCTACGTCAATGAGCATAAAAAGAGCGTTAGTGAGCACAATGAACGCCTCGAGTTCCTCGGGGATGCAGTACTTGAACTAGTCGTAACTGACTTTTTATTCAGAAATTATAATGAACCAGAAGGAATTCTGACGAGTTGGCGCGCGGCACTTGTGCGTACTGAGAGCATTGGCGCAGCTGGTGACAAGTTAGGGTACGAACCACTTGTACGAATGAGTCGGGGCGAGAAACAAGGCAGTGATCGCGCACGTCAACAGATCTTAGCGAATGCTTTTGAGGCGGTGATTGGTGCAATCTATCTTGAACGTGGCTACGATGACGCTGCTGTCTTTATTGCCACGCATATCACAAGCAAGCTTGAGGCAATTCTCCAGGCAGGAACGTGGCGTGACGCTAAATCACACCTCCAGGAAGTCTCACAGCGCTATGATAACCAGACACCACAATACCGGGTTATGGAAGAGATTGGTCCTGATCACGACAAGATTTTTACTTTAGGAGTATTTGTTAATGACAACTTGCTGGGCAAAGGCAGTGGACCAAGTAAGCAAGTCGCTCAGCAAGCCGCTGCCCAAGCCGCTCTTGTCACATATATGAATCGTGAAGAGAGACGCGAGAAAACAGATTGACAGATACGCTCTAACGGTGTAAACTCGAACGAGTCGTAGATTTTATCTACTAGAGACATTAACGGATAATAGAAAAGGAATTTTATTTTATGCTAGCAATTCGCTTGCAACGCGTCGGCCGCCAAGGCTACGCAACGTACCGCCTCGCTGTTCAAGAGGCACAACGTCACCCAAGTAGTGGCCGTGTTGTTGCCTATGTCGGCAGCTATAACCCTCACACCAAGGCAGCTACTATTCAAGTCGAATTAGCACAAAAATACCTTGATAATGGCGCACAGCCAACCCCTCGTGTCGTAAAACTACTTGCTGATGCCGGTGTTAAACTACCAAACTGGGTAGTTAAGGCGACAAATAAGTCGAAGACTACTCGTAATGCAGACAAGCTCCGCAAGAATCAACCAAAAGTTGAAGAAGTTGCAGAGGAAGTAGCTCCTGAAGTTGAAGTTGTCACAGAAGACGTTACTCCTGAGGTTGTAGAAACTCCCGAAGAAGCCGAAGCGCCAGCCGAACCAGTCGTCGAAGCAACTGACGAAGCATAGATAACCCAAAGTCACACCTAGAAGCGCCCAATCGGGCGTTTTTATTTTGCCAAGGACGGACCTTTGCTCAGGAACGTTTAAGCTTTTCGAACGAAAAATGCTTGTGCTACAATGGGAGTACGATATTAGTTAGTGTGACGAATGGCTATATGCTAGAGGCATGGAGGGTAATATGTCAACAATCGACCAGCAATTTATTGAATATATCGTTAAATCAGTCGTTGGACACCCTGACGACGTTATCGTTGAACGTATCATCGACGAAAAAGGAGTATTACTGTCACTGACCGTTAACCCAGAAGATCTGGGACGTGTAATCGGTAAACGTGGTGTAACTGCGCAAAGTCTCCGTACATTGCTTCGTGCTCTTGGGACAAAAAATGATGCACGATACAACCTAAAAATCATTAATAATGACGATGATCGTGAGCACTATACAATATCATCCGATGACTCAACTTCCAGTGACACGACGAGTAGTTCTGATGATTCTAGTGATACTTTAGAGACTTCTGACGAAGAAACGACAGCACCTGTGAATAAGTCAACAGATACACCTGTGGATAATGCTAGCGATTACTCAAAAAAGACTCGAGAAGAGCTTGCAGAACTAGACGACCTCGATATATAATCATTAACAGTTCTAAAGATACCTGAACTGCGAGAAGCTCATGCGAGCAAACCTACAGGTTTGAGAGCCTTATATGTATAAAAAACTGCCGTTTAAAGGCAGTTTTTTATTTGTGTTGCAGCTAACTGAATTATCGAAAGGTTCAATAACTCAGTTAGCTGCCCGGAGTCCCGTTCAGCCAACCCTTTCAGGGGTGTCGGGGACTACGGGCTTTTGACCCAGTGTGGAGTTGTCGGCTGTAAGCCAGCACCGACAAGCTGTCGGTTGAAGGGGCTGACTCTTGTCGCGCTGATGAAAGCGCGTTCTAAGTCGGAGGCAACCTCCCAGAGCATTGTGCAGACTTGTGTGTTCCATCCGTCGGTTCCGTCAGGAATACCGCACTCCACGAAGGTCTTGGTGACCAAGGTGTGTGGCTTGAGCCCATCGAAGCCGGTGAAGTTGCCTTCGCTCGCGTCGATCTCGACGATCGTCAGTGAGCGGGAAGCGACATCGTCGACAATGCTGATGGGCATATCGAACAGGTGGTTCACGACTGTCACCCGCATGCCTTTCGTCAGGTCCTTGACCATCAGTGCGGCGGGGTGAAGTGGTGGATTTGTCAAAATTTCTCCTTGTGGGTCGGGCTTTAACTTACGTTTAGGCCAATCTTCATATTACCACATATTTACAGTTCAGTCAATCTAACGTACACTGAGTAACAGATGAAAAAGATACAAGTTATTACGTTATTCCCTGAGATGTTGGACGGTGTGCTGAACACGTCTATGCTATGGAAAGCACAGGAACAAAAGGCTGTAGAGTTTCGTATGGTTAACCTAAGAGATTTTGGGTTAGGTCCTCGTAAAAGGGTTGATGATACACCCTATGGTGGCGGTGATGGGATGCTTTTGATGCCAGAACCTCTTTTTGCGGCTGTTAATGATGCGAAGGCATACGATCCAACGGCGAAAGTAATTATAATGACGCCTCGTGGACAACGCTGGAAGCAATCTCTTGCCCAAGAATGGTCAGATAGTGAAACTGGTTATATATTCATCTGTGGTCGCTACGAGGGCTATGACGAGCGCATACTGACAGTGGTTGATGAAGAAGTGAGTGTTGGTGATTATGTACTGACAGGAGGCGAGTTACCGGCTATGACAATTATTGATAGCATCGTACGCCTTATTCCAGGGGTATTAGGTGGTGAGAATAGTGCAGCGATTGAAAGTTTTAGTGATGGTGAGACATTAGAGTTCCCCCAATATACCAAACCCGCAGAGTTTAACGGTATGAAAGTTCCCGATGTCTTGCTAAGTGGTAACCACGCTCAGATTGCTAAATGGCGAGAAGAGAATTCAGTAAAAGCTGAGTTCTCGTAGCGCGATATCGAAATAACAGATGTCAGTTTGATAAAACTGTTGTAATTTTCCAAGGTTGGACCTTGGAAAGTGTTGACCTCTGATGGGGAGAGTGAAAAAATGTGAAGTATAGGTTCTGATTTTTACAAACAAGAACGCCCTCATTTTGAGAGGGCGTTCTGTTGTTGTGGTGGATATCGTAGTGCGATCAGTCACAACATATGTTTTTTTTGGAGGTATGTTTGTTTTTGTAACTTTCGCTGTAACGTACTGTACGCTGTCGTTTCCAAAAGCGCAAGCGAAATATCAAAAATAACAACATTTGCCTACAAGGGGGTGGAAAGCTATACTGTGAACATGAGCGTTTTACCTATCGTTACTAAGGCACCTCCGGTAAAAACCAGTAATATTATCACAATCTCACGTTTGTATAGTGTTATATTGATTATCTTTGCTGTCACGCAGTTATTTAGCTTCCCTGACTTTCAGGTATTAATTCAGAGCTATTGGTTGCCTGGGGGCACTCCGTCGGCTTACCTACTCTCGGGTGTGATTGTTATCGCCGAAGTATTCGCTTTGCCGTTTTTACTACGGATGAGAGTAAGCAATCTATTTCGTATAGTTAGTATGGTGCTTGGTTGGATCGTACCGGTGATCTGGCTAGGAATTAGTCTGTGGCTGCTACTCAGCGTTAATGCAGTCACTAATATTGGCTTTTTGGGCACTGTGTTTGTGTTGACGCCGGGTTGGTGGGCGGTCTTTGTAAGTCTGGCACTAGCTACTCTGGCAGCTTGGGCAAGTTGGGGTATGTGGCCTCTCGGTCACACCCATAAAAAATAGTTGTTGAAAACTTTCACTGAGAGTATGATTAAACTATTAAACAAGGAGTTCGGGAATGGCTAGCATGAGTAGAGCTGAGAATATCGTTGGTAACTGGTTAAAGTCAGTACCGCATCTACCTAGGGGCGGACAAAAGTGGGTTGCTGAAAACGCCTGGTGGATTGTCTTGATTGGTGTTATCGCATCAGCAATCGCTGTTCTGATTGGCATTAGTGCTATCTTTGCGTATATGGCTTGGGTTGGTAATATTCCAGCATATAGTTACTATGTAACCTCCCCTTACGGTCCAGGATGGATTATCGGATCAATTGTGTCGTTACTATTCTCAATCTTGATTGTGATTCTACTTGCAACAGCGATAACTCCACTAAAGACATTAAAGAAAAAAGGATGGGATCGACTATTCTTGGTCTTAATTGCTGATGCTGTCTCCGTTGTAGTGGGCTCGATTTTGAGCTTTAGTATCTTAGGCTTTATCTTTGGCCTCATTTTTGGTGCTATCGGTCTTGCTATTAGCGCATACTTTACTTATGAAATTCGTTCATACTTTGGTACCGCCAAAGTAGCTCACGCGAAAAAATAGTCCTCTCTTGAGCCGACATCCTAATTAGTGTACACTTTCTAAGTGCATTGGGATGTCGCCAAGTGGTAAGGCATCGGCTTTTGGTGCCGACATTCGGGGGTTCGAATCCCTCCATCCCAGCCAAGCAAAATCGAGTCTATTTGGACTCGTTTTTGTTATGATAAGAATAATGATTGATACGATTATTTTTGACTGGAAGCGGACTTTGTATGATCCTGAGACCAAGACGTTAATTAAAGGCGCAGATAAGGTGTTGGATGCGTTTTCTCAACAAAATGTAAAGATGGTACTTATTGGTAAGGGCGGTGCTGACATGGACAAAGTACTGGATGAACTGAGTGCACGCAAATACTTTAGTGAGGTGCATTTTGTTCCAACAAAAAGTGACGAATTATTTGAAAAGTTTATATCCAAGGACAACCCGGCATCAACGCTTGTTGTGGGTGATAGGGCGCAGGGTGAGATTGCAATTGGTAAGTCACTTGGCGCAAAAGCTGTCTGGCTGCGCGCGGGAGAGTTTAAGGATGAATTACCGTTATCTGATGTACTTGCTCCAGATTGGACAATAGGGGATATAGAAGAGCTGCTTTCTTTGACTTATAATTGATTAAATGCTATAATAGCAACAACAATGTCAACAACGGAATTCACGCATGTATCAGAACCCGGTCTTATCGGCGGGAGTCGTATCATAGCACCATTATCCGATGAAATGCTTGATAAATCGCATGCCTTGCAGGAGGCATACAGTGATGAGTTCGGTAATTCACATCTTCACTTACCGCATCGGACCGAGTTAAATGTTACGTTCGCTCGACTTATTATTCCTGAACCAAGTGAGTCAGCCATAAGTGTTAATTCTCGAATTGAAGCTATGCGACCCACTATAGCAAGTGCCCTGAATCGAACAGTTGAGTTAAATGGTGAGCCGTTTGAAGTCGCAGCTGCATTCGACACTCTTGAAGCCATTCAATCAGAAGTTATGATAGTTGCGCCTGACAATGGGCATATGAACCAACTGCGCCGACTATTTACAGCGGGTTTGCAGGCCTCTATGTATGAATCTGTGCCAACGACGCTGAGTGTTACACCAGTTCAATTTGCAGGCGAATTACCAATGCCCCAAGTTGAAGCATTTACTAACTCATTAAAGAAGTACTTCACACCTGTCAAAACGACCTTCACGAGCTTGCAGCTCGTACGAGAGGCGCGTCCAGGACAACTAGCTAAGATTATTGAAGAATTCCCAGCTCGAAAGAAGTTGTAAAATTTATTCTAATGATTGTAAAAATAAAACGTTGTGGTAGTATTTGTTAAGTAATGAATAAAGATATCATCTTGTTTGTGAATGCGATCAGGCCAGCCACCTTTGGCGCTTTAGAGATTTATGAGCAAAAAACAGGCCGTACATTTACGCCAATTGTGTTGGTTGATCAGAAAATTCAAGAATCGATTACCAAGAGAAATGGCCAGAAGCATGAGGGGAAAGACCTCATTGTTTTGAACGCCGATTTTGATTCGCCAAGCTCGCTCATGAAAGCAATCCGTCCATATCGTGATCGGATTTACGCTGTAACTTGTCAGTATGAAAACTCGATGCTTGAGCTAAAAAAACTTGTGCCGTACTTCCCATACCTTCCAATGCCAAGTGAGCGTTCACTTGATTGGTCGACCGAAAAGAAATTAATGCGTGAATTACTGGAGGCATATGATCCTTCACTGGTTCCAGGCTACATGGAAGTCATGGACAACTCGGATGCGACGATTGCCGAGATTGAAGCAAAGCTGACCTATCCTGTGGTTATTAAGCCATCAGGTCTCGAGGGAAGTCTGCTGGTTAGTATGGCGAATAACCGAACTGAGCTAACCGATATCCTAGGGGAAACGTTCCGTGAAGTGCAAAAGGCCTACGATGTATGGATTAAACGCCAGAAACCACGACTTCTTGTAGAGGAGTTTATGGATGGTGATATGTACTCTGTTGATACGTATGTTGCAGCAGATGGCACGTGTCGGCCAGCACCTCCCGTCAAGGTCCTTACAGGACGACGCGTCGGATTTGACGACTTCTTTGGATATATGCGAGCAACCCCGAGTGGACTTAGTGAACAGGAGATTGGAAACGCATCGGCTACAGCCGAAAAGGCATGTCATGCTCTTGGCCTGCGTTCTGTAACAGCGCATGTTGAGCTAATGAAACTTCCTCACGGCTGGAAGGTTATTGAACTTGGATCACGCATTGGTGGCTATAGGCATGACATCTATGCGCTTAGTTACGGTATTAATCACATTATGAATGATATCTTAAACCGTGCGGGTGACGTACCCGAGATTTTTACTGAAGTTCTTAGCTCAACTGCAGTATTTAATATCTATGCACACGAAGAAGGTATGTTAGAGCGCATTGAAGGAATTGAAGAAGTAAAGCAACTTGCTTCATTTGTCTCACTCAAGCAATCACTTCGTGAAGGCGATTCGGTATTATTTGCGAAACATAACGGCGATCCAGTGTTTGAGATTATCTTGAGCAACAAAGATAAAGATCAATTTGATGCCGACGTTCGCCATATGCAGGAATGCCTCATCCTTGAAGTTACCCATACTAAGCCTTTAGTCTCAGTCAACTAGTCGCATCGGACGGTTGCTTATGCTAATCTATAGATATAATGTTTACGACTTTTATTCATATTATTGCTGATGGAACACTAATTCCTGTCGTACTTATTGGTGCTTACATGCTTGTTTTTAAAATCCCTAAGGGTCATAGATTTGAAGCGTACTGCCGTATCTTGATGGCTGGATTGACGGCATATTTACTCGCTAAGCTAGCAGCTGTTATTTATCAGCCCGATACTGCCCGTCCATTTGAGCTGCTCGGTACTCAGGCAGGTGCATTATTCCTCAATAACCCAGGATTTCCGTCTGATCATGCCTTATTTGCAACGGCGATAACCTGTGCCGTATGGTTCGAGACAAAGCAGAAGGTAGTTAGCTTGCTACTTGCATTTCTTGTCATTGTTATTTGTATCGGTCGGGTCTTGGCTCTTGTTCATACACCAACAGACGTTATTTTCGGAGTAATTATTGGGCTTATTGGGTCACTATGGTATCTGAATGGCTATTCGTCAAGACGAAGCAAAAGACCTTTGCGTGCTACGCAATAATCATATATACTATACTTAGTTTTATGCGGGAGACAGTATGGTTGAAGTAATCCAAGAGGAAGTATATCCACAATCTATCAGTATGTCCTTTTCGTGGTGGCAAATTGCGGTCACGGGATTTGCGGTTGGTGCATTGTACTATATTCTGACATTTCTAATCGGTCAATTCATTATTGATCCATTGTATTGTGGGGCATCGCTAAATGTGGCTAGTTGTTCAAACTCAGTTGGTATCTCTGGTAACATTGCGACGATTCTGGTAGGCACAATTGGCCTCGGGATTATGGTAAGTCTACGTGTCATACGCCCAATTATTGTTGCCGCAATGACTGCAATTTTACTGTGGGGATTATCTGTCTGGACGTCCGGTCTTAGCTGGGGCGAGATTGTTGCCTCGAGCGCACTGCTTTATGCACTCTCGTACGTCACTTTTGCATGGATCTGTCGTTATAACCAGACAATGCCTATCATTATCATATCGATCTTGGTGTCAGTTGTTGCACGAATCGTCATTAGTCTTTGATGCTATAATAGGGGAATGAACGAGGTTATCCTTTTAGTTATTCTTGGCGTTGTTGTCGTTGGTTTTGGTATTATCCTCTACATTCTTAATCAGCGTCTCCGCGATCTTAAGGGTGGCGGTAATGTTGATATGATCAAGGCCGATGTTACTGAATTATCACGTGGTATCGCTGGGTTGCAGCAAGCAATGGGTGATAAGTTGGAACGAAATAATGCAACTATGCAGACGTCGATGCAAAAGCAACTTAGCGAGAGTGCAAAATTAGTAGCTGACGTGACGCAGCGGCTTGCGAAGTTGGATGAAACAAATCGACGCGTTGTTGATGTCGCGGATGAACTTAAGACATTACAAAATGTTTTGCAGAATCCTAAGCAGCGAGGCGTATTTGGTGAGTATTATCTAGAGTCAGTTCTCGATAATATCCTGCCGACCAAAAACTTTCAGATGCAATACAAATTCAAAAATGGTGAAATCGCCGATGCCGTTGTCTTTCTCGATAAGGGTCAAATTTTGCCAATTGATAGTAAGTTCAGTCTCGAGAACTACAATCGCATGGTTAGTGCTGAGGGAAAGGCGAATAAAGAAGAGCTTCTCAAAAAAGTTCGAACAGACCTAAAGGCTCGGATTGATGAGACCAGTAAGTATATTCGGCCGAGTGAGAATACGATGGACTTTGCGTTTATGTTTATACCGAGTGAGTCACTGTACTATGATTTACTAATTGGCGATGTGGGAACTGGCTCAAGCGCACGCGATTTGATTGAGTACGCCTTCCGTGATAAAAAAGTGATTATTGTCAGTCCTACGAGCTTCATGGCATATCTCCAGACAGTTTTGCAGGGTCTACGAAGCCTGCAAATCGAGGAGCAGGCAAAGGATATTCAGATTAGAGTCGGTCAGCTAGGCCAACATATTGGTAAATTTGATAGCTTTATGCAAAAACTAGGTTCAGCACTTAGCACGACGGTCAATCACTATAACGCTGCACATAAAGAACTGGGTAAGGTTGATAAGGACGTCGTTAAGATTGCAGGAAACGTGTCGTCGGTTGAGCCGCTGTTGATTGATAAGCCTCGTGATGACGAGTAGGCTGAGGTACATTGTTAGTGCGGATATCATCGACTGCTTGAATAACTAGGTTCGTTAATGCGCCTTCGTCCCACGGGACCATCTCAATGCCAACCTGCTCAAGGCCATTTTCATCTAGAAACGGATGATCGATTACTGCTGCCTGCTCATCACCAAAAGATACGCGTCCAGCGGACCGCACTTCGCGCCACTTAGCAATATTAATGAACCGAGCATTGTATGCCATTTCTTCCTCTGAACTCATTCCAGGATATGCGCGAACATGAAGACCCAGGATATTCGCATCACTCTCTTGTGCAGTAGGGTCAGTGATGACGCTAGGTTTAAGATGGAAGATACCATCAGTACCACGAGTAGGTACTTCGAACCCGTACGAAAAACTACTAAGTAGCTGCAAGCCTGTTTTTTGAAGAACATCTCTACTGCGCTCACCGAAATTTGTATACGTTTTGTATGTTTCAGATTCTATAGTCATGGCGTATATTTTCCTATAATGAACGGTAATCTGCAAGCATGAGCATAAAAAATACCTCGCCGATTAAGACGAGGTATTTTTATGAGACGAAACGTATTAGGCGTTGTCGTCGTCTGATTGAAGAACATCACGTAGGATGAATCCAACAACTCCACCAATAACTGGTGCAAGTACGTAAACAGCAAGTGGCCACATTTCCCACTTAAGTGCGTTTAGTGACAATGCAACAGCTGGGTTGATGATGGCTGTGCCACCAACGTATGCAGCTGCAGATGCAGCAACGAGCAATGCAACGAAGATACCAAGACCTGCAGTGAATGCAGATGTCAAACGGTCTCCCCTTGTGCGAATGATAGTTGCGATAGCAAATCCAAGGATTGCAGTACCGATCAACTCAGCAAAGAAGACGTACCATTCTTTACCAGCAGGGATTGCAGCTGCTTGATATAGTGCAGCAGGGGCGTAGCCTGTTGCAGGGGCAGCAGCGCCACCGATGAATGCGTTCAATGTTCCGAGTGCTGCAAGAGCACCAACAACCTGAGCGACGATGTAACCGACAGCACGTGATCCAGTGATCTTGCGAGTCACCCATGCACCAATTGTTACAGCTGGGTTAAGGTGAGCACCTGAAAGTGTTCCGATTAGTAGAACTATTGCTGCGAAAGCAAATAGAATGATAATCGGTTGACCTTGGCCAGCGATAACTGCTCCAGCAAACAAGAATGTTCCGATGAACTCAGCGGCAATTGCAGTCGCAAGGGGCATTCCTTTTAGTGGTGAGCTGAATAGTAGCGCAGGTTTAGTTGCAACTACAGCTTTTACGGTTGATGTCTTAGTTGGCTTTTTGACAGTCGATTTCTTGACTGACGGCGCAGCTTTTTTAGTAGCCATGTATTTTCCTCCTTATGTGAAACATGGCTATAGTATACCATAACCGTAACTATGTAAACAGGGATGGTATAATAGGTCGATATGGCATTATTTATTCGACAAAATGATAACCGGTCACAGCTACAGGAACGATTAGCGGCTGAGCTTCAGGAGCGAGCAAAACAAAAAGCTCAAAAAGCAGATTTACCAGATGGCGTAACTGATTCTGCATATATCAAAGATACTAAACAGACGACGAGTCTCGCATGGCTATGGATTCTCATTGTCTTATTTGTGATCGGTCTTGTTATATGGTTGACGATAGCGACAAGTGCGAAGTAAAATGAGCGTAAGCATAACTAATATGGAGATATATCCAAGTGGAACCAAATTCGCGGCCATCTGAATCAGCAGAGCAACCAACATCAGAGATGATACCGGATTTCAAAGAACCAGATACGATTGCACAATCAGTCGCTCAAACCTCTGCTGACAGTTTTGACTCTACTCAGCCACCAATTCCAACAGCGACTACACCGACAACTCCCCTATCTCCATTGCCAAGTGTTGTTGCATCGACAACAACTGCAGAGGCATCGGATGGTACGGTAGCGGGCTCAACACCTAAAAAGAAGACACGCACAATACTCTTCATTATTTTAATTGTTGTCGTTGTGCTAGTCGCTGGCATTATCATATACGTAACAACTCTGGGTTAGTCGCAGAAGTTTATCCATATTCGTAAGACGTAAAGTATAATAATAAGCAGTTATGCAAAGTATTGAAGAAGTACGTACAAATTTGTTGTCCCAAGTTGCGTCAAATCCGACGCCGCGCGATATTTTGAGATCTTCAGAACTGAAATCACTCTATAGCCAATTGACAAGTTTACCTGCTGATAAACGAAGTGAATTTGGCAAGGCGGTTAATGAATTGAAACTCGCACTTGAATCTACAGTGCTCGCCAGGGAGACAGAGCTTGAAAATAGTGACGTTGAAGCTCTTGATGTGACAGCACCATGGGATGTGAATACAGGGGCTTTGCAATTACTACCGACCGAGCAAGGCACGAAGCATCCTCTAACTAAGGAGCTTGAAGTAGTTATCGATATCTTTACGCGTATGGGATTTGAGGCAATCGAATCACGTCAGATTGACGACGACTTCCATATGTTTGGTAGTCTTAACTTTCCAGAAAATCATCCTGCACGTGATGGCTATGATACCTTTCGCACTGAAGAGGAATTTATTGCGCCAGCCCATACCAGCACAATGCAGAATCGTATTTTAAAGGCAGGTAAGGCAAAGCTCGAGGCAGGTGGTCAGATTGCGGCAATTAGCTATGGCCGTGTATTTCGTAACGAAGATGTTGATACGACCCATGAACATACGTTTCATCAAGTTGAGGGTGTCTTTGTTAGTGACAAGGCAACTCTTGGCGACATGTTAGGTGTACTTCGCGCCTTTTTTGAATCGTATTATGGTCAGGCACTTCAGATTAAAACTCAGCCGGGTTATTTCCCATTCGTCGAACCAGGTCTTGAATTTATGATTGAAAAACCGGCAGCACTTGGTGGTAAAGAGGGTGAATGGCTGGAAATGCTAGGCTGCGGCATGATTCATCCTAATGTGCTACTAGCAGCTGATATTGATCCAGAAAAATATCAAGGTTTTGCATGGGGTGGCGGTGTTGAGCGACTTGTTATGCTGAAGTATGGCATCGAGGACCTGCGTCATTTTGAATCAGGCAAACTGGCATTTTTGAGGAAGTTTGTATGAGAAATCAAGATAAATATCTGATTAAATCAGCGGCCTATATTATTCCGAGGCGAGGCAATCAGGTCCTATTATCGCTTCGTGAAGGTACGGGTTATATGGATGGTAATTATGGTCTCGTTGCTGGACATATTGAGGCGAATGAAACCGCAGAGGATGGAGCTATTCGAGAAGCAAAAGAAGAAAGTAGTATTGTTCTTACAAAAGACCAGCTAAAATTTGTTTTCTTGATGCATCGGGTTAGCGCTGATCCTGTCGATAGTTATATTGATATTTTCTTTGAAGTTACTAACTGGCAAGGCGAGTTTACGAACATGGAACCTGAAAAGTGCGGTGGACTCGACTGGTTTGATATTAACCAACTGCCAGAAAATACAGTACCGTATATCGCCCAGGTACTAAACTCATACCAATCTGGGCAAACATATGTGAGTAGACGAAAGGAAGACGTATGATAGTTTCCGTTAATTGGCTAAGGAAGTTTACAGATATTACGATGCCTATCGACGAGCTCGCAACGTTGATTGGAGCACGTTTAGTTGAAATTGAATCAATCACAGACCTATCCGAAAAATATAAGGATGTACTTATTGTGAAAGTTGTAGAGTGTGCGCCTCTTGCTGGCAGTGACCACTTGAACCTTACAAAAATTGACGATGGTGGAGTTGCTAAAGATGTTGAGCGCGACGAAAAAGGGTTCGTTCAGGTCGTCTGTGGTGCACCAAATGTTACAGCAGGTATGTTAGCTGCATGGCTACCACCTAGCTCGACCGTACCAGAAACATTTGGTGATAAAGAACCTTTTATTCTAACCGCAAAAAATTTACGAGGTGTTATGAGTAATGGTATGCTTGCGAGCGCCAAAGAACTCGATCTTTTTGATGATCATACTGGTATCGTCGAGATTAATACGGAAGCAAAACCTGGAACAAAGTTTGCTGATATTTACGAACTAAATGATTATTTACTAGACATCGAAAACAAATCACTGACACACCGACCAGACACGTTCGGAATTATTGGATTTGCCCGCGAGGTTGCCGCAATATCAGGTAACGTTTTTGTGACACCAGAATGGTTAGCGCACGAGCAACCAACATATGGTGAAAAGATTGGTGATATTGCAGCGCCGACGGTTACTATTGATGATCCAAAACTTTCGGCTCGATACCAAGCAGTTGTACTAAGTAGTGCTGATGCAAGCCGAAAATCACCTTTTGAGATTCAAACATATCTGGCAAGAGTTGGCGTTCGCCCAATAAATGCGGTAGTCGACGTTACGAACTATCTTATGATGCTAACTGCTCAACCACTCCATGCCTTTGATTATGACAAGCTTGTGGCCGTTTCTGGTGGCAAAGCGGATATTCATGTTCGATCAGGTAAGATCGGTGAAAAACTTGAGCTACTCGATGGGCGTACTATCGAGCTGACCCCCGAAGATATTGTGATTGCCGCTGGCGATGTAGCGATTGGTTTAGCTGGTGCGATGGGTGGTGCAAATACTGTTATTGATGAGCATACAAAGAATATAATTGTCGAAAGTGCGACGTTTAATTTATATAATTTACGAGCGACACAAATGCGTCACGGTATTTTTAGTGAAGCTATTACAAGATTCACAAAAGGACAACCTGCTGCACTGACGGCCCCAGTTCTCGCTAACGCAGTGCAATTAGCCAGTGAATGGGCTAATGCTAAGCGAGCAAGTGATGTCGCCGAAGCGACAGGTACAAATATTGATACTCCTTCTATCGAAATTACTGCTGGTATGGTTAACGCTCTACTAGGTACTCAGCTGACACTTGATGACATTAAAACGACATTGCTATCAGTCGAATTTGCCATTGCCGAAGTCCGCAAAGAAACAATTTCGGTTGCGGCGCCTTATTGGCGTGGTGATATACATATACCTGAGGATGTTATCGAAGAAGTTGGACGTATTCGTGGATATGATTCGATTCCATTGACGCTGCCGTCACGTGATTTTACGGCAGTTTCTCCGAGTCAGTTTGATCAACTGCGCGCTAAATTACGGTCGATCCTTATTCGAGCAGGTTCTAACGAAGTCCTAAGTTACAGTTTTATCCACGGAGATATTCTGCAAAAAGCCGGCCAAAAACCAGAAGACTCATATCGTGTTAGTAATTCAATTAGCCCTGACTTACAGTACTATCGTCAATCACTGACACCGAGCCTTTTGCAGCTCGTCCATCCAAATATAAAGAGTGGCTTCGAGTCGTTCGCACTTTTTGAGCTCAATAAAACTCATCCAAAGCAACGAGGTACAACCGATGAAGCAGTACCTGATGAAGCAAATGCTCTTGCTCTAACTATTGCTTCAAAGAAGAAACAACAAGGTGCTCCGTATTACGAGGCAAAAAAGATACTTGATTTCATGGCTCAATCACTTGGCCTAACATTTGACTATGTTGCGATTGAACAGGAAGTGCCATACCCAACAGCCACACCGTTCGAGTATCGTAGAAGTGCTATGGTCGTTGATAGAGCATCGGGTGAGCGGATCGGTATGGTTGGGGAATATAAAAAGTCTGTGATCAAAGGCTTTAAACTACCAGAATATGTTGCCGGATTTGAACTTGATACAGATGCGACCATGCGAGCAACGCAGAAAGGCAGTGGCAACTATCAACCACTTAGTCGTTATCCATCGAGCGAACGAGATATCTGTTTTCAGGTTAGCGTGGATGTACCATATGTCGGTATTGTATCGGCAGTCGAAAAAGCGCTCGAGACAACTGACCTGCAATTTGTTGTTAGCCCGATTGATATCTATCAGCCAGAAGATGGCGACACCAAGAATATTACAGTGCGTATTAAACTGACGTCTAGCGACCGCACACTCGATGCAACTGAGATCAGTGACACGATTAAAAACGTAACTAACGCTGTTATTACGTCAACTCACGCAACTGTTATTTAAGACGCCGAGAGTTTGCTATAATAGTGTGAGTAATTTGGAGAAATAGGGAGTAATTGATGGCGACGCAAAAAGCGCAACGTATAGGTATTTGGATTATTGCGATCGTATTAACGGTTGGAACATTGGCAGGTTTTGTTGCTATTGTCCTGGCACCAAAAAATCAAGCAGCCGATCAGACGAAAATCGCAGCACTAACGGCCCAATATCAGACGGCGCAAGCTGATTATCAAAAGAAGGTTGATGCACAATCTGCATCTCTATCGACTTTGTACTTTGCGGATCTGAATCAATACTCGACATTGCCAGCTGCGTTTAATAAAGATGATGTAAAGTCACTCACGACTCAGGACCTTAAGGTTGGTGACGGTGCTGATATAACGGCAAGTTCAACGTTTAGTGCGTACTACATCGGGTGGAATCCTAGTGGCGTCGTGTTTGACGAATCAATTAGCGGCAGTACGCTCAAAGCTCCATTTAGCGTTACACCAGGTGGTGTTATCCAAGGTTGGACGGACGGGACGGTAGGAATGAAGGTTGGTGGAATTCGTGAACTTACTATTCCGTCAGACAAAGCTTATGGTGCGACTGGTAGCGGAGCTAACATTCCTGCTAATACTCCACTCAAATTTGTTATTATGATTATTCCTACGCCAGATGCAATCGCACAACCGGCCGTTCCAGCAGAACTTGAAAAATACTACACGACGGGAAGTCTTTAATGCTATACTAAGTATAGTAAGGAATAATTATGGCAAACATTGATATACGAGACGTCATCATGGTAGGAGCTGGACCAAGTAGTCTGGCCGCAGCAGTCTATACGACACGCGAAGACATTGATACCGTGGTATACGAAAAAGGTGCAATCGGCGGACTCGCAGCAATTACTGATATGGTTGATAATTATCCAGGCTTTCCTGATGGCATTGAAGGTTTAACACTCGCTGGCTACTTCGAGAAACAAGCAGAACGCTTTGGTGCACAGATTGAGTTCGGCGAAATCTCGGCGATTCGTGATGAGGACGGTATTAAAATTGTGACTGTTGACGGTGAAGATGTAAAAGCCAAGACCGTTCTCATTGCTACAGGCAGTGACTATAACAAAATTGGTGTTCCGGGTGAAGCTGAATTCTACGGTCGTGGCGTCCATTACTGTGCGACATGTGACGGTGCATTCTATCGTGAGAAGCGACTCGTTGTTGTTGGCGGTGGCAACTCAGCGATTCAAGAAGCAATTTTTCTAACGCGCTTCACAACACACATTGATCTATTGGTTCGAAGCACCATTAAGGCGAGTGAAGTACTTCGTCGTGATCTACAGAAATTTATAGATGAAGGTAAAATTACCGTGCACCTTAAGACGACGACTGAAGAAATTATTGCAGTTGACGGTAAGGTTACTTCAGTTCGCGCGGTCGTAGACGGTAAGCCAACAACGTTTGAGACTGACGGCGTATTCATTTTTGTTGGTCTCAAGCCAAACACACAGTTTCTAACTGGCAGTGGCATTGAACTTGACGAGCAGGGGCTCATTAAGACAAACGAAAAATTGGAAACGAATATCAGCGGTATTTTTGCGAGCGGTGATGTTCGAAGTGGTGCGACGCTGCAAATTGCAAGTGCAGTCGGAGAAGGCGCGGCAGCGGCCTTATCAATTCGTGAACATCTTGATGAATTGAATCGCGACTAGGCTGATAGATCTTTTAGGAACGTCTCGAGTTGACTAATCACCTCGGGATTTTCTGTTTGAAGGGCAATCTCGCGCGTGCCAAGAAGTACACCAATATTTGAGAAATTGTGTGAGCCCGTAATGGCGATTCGTCTTCCATCGGGCATATCAAAAAGCATGAATTTGGCATGGAGATAGCGAGATTTATCATAGAGAGTTTTATGCCCTGTTAGAAATATACCGATCTTGATGGCGATACGATTAAGACCATCCGCGTTAGCCGGAGCATTAAAATAAATCTCGGAATTAGTCTTTTTAAGAAGATAGCTGAGCCTGCCACTTGGACAGTATTGTGATACAAATGTTACCTTGGTCGCTTCGGCAGTTAGTTTGCATACTCGTCTATAGATTATTGAGTCGCCAAAAATACCACCATCGATGAGGATTGTATCATTGCCGTGCATAAAGCTATGACTACGGTAGGCATATCCACCGGCGTCAGCTCGTTCTAGTCGATGGTATTCATCGATAAGTTTGTCTGCAAGCTCGTTATCACGAATTTTGAACATGTAATCAAAGTTCTCTATACCTTTTTCGTATAAATTAACCCCACCGAATGAATAAACGGTGTCGTCGACAACACACCATTTAATGTGGGTACGTCCGCTGTAGATAACACTATGTGATCGTCCGAGCCAGGTGAATCTCACCCCACTTTTAATGAATCGTTTGCTCATCTTTGTCGTTGCACGCGATTGCTTGCTGCGATAGCGAGTTGGCCAAATAAAGCCGCCGAGTTCTCCATACGTAAAGACATCCGCTGCAACTTCAACGGTCACGTCTCTTTCGGCTGTTTCAGAGAGTGCATCAATTAAATCATCTGTTGACTTGCCATCTGCAACAACCATAGACAAAAAGGATACACGCGTTTTCGCCTGGCGGATGTGTTTAGCTGCATCAGTCACATATGCGACGGGAAGTAGGAGCTTGGGAGAAATCGACATATCAACTACGATTATATCTTGTCTTGGGTGAAAAACTGATAAAATAAGGATAAAGAGTAAACATGAGGAGACTTTAATGGCAGACTTTAATAAAATTTTGACACCAGGCGACGTTGACGGAGGCATAATCAATGTTGTTATTGAGATTCCACAGGGTAGTACGCATAAAATTGAATGGAATCGTGAGTTAGCTGCGTTTCAGCTTGATCGTGTCGAGCCATTTATTTTCGCAAAACCAACCAACTATGGATTTATTCCACAGACACTCGACGAGGATGGTGATGAGCTTGATGCGTTGATCATTACAGACCAACCACTTTCAACAGGGATCTTTCTGGAAGCAAAAGTTATTGGAGTACTCAAGTTTGAAGATGACGGCGAAGTTGATGATAAGGTAGTCGTCGTCCCGGCTGATGACCGTAACACGGGTAATGCAATCAATAGTCTTGATGATCTTACTGACCAACTAAAAAAGCAAATCGAGCACCATTTTGCACATTACAAAGACCTGAAAAAACCAGGCTCAACTATTGTAAAAGGTTGGGGAGATATTGCTGAGGCCAAGACGATTATTCATGAATCAATCGAACGCTGGAACAAGAAGTAGCGTTAGGCTTACATCATGGGTGAGCCAACTATAGAAAGACGCTCAGAGGTTGGCTTAGGTCCAGAATACGTTAAGCAATCACTAGATATTCTTGAGACGTATTTCAGGGATAAACGCGATAGTCTAATGCTCTCATATGGAGACAGTAACAATGTACAGATAAAACCTGATGGTTCATTGCTGACGCCACGAGACTCCGAGGTTGAAGAAGAGCTAAAGCAGCTTTTGAAATTACTAAATCCTGATATTGGATTTGCTGGTGAAGAAACGCCAAAAGAGGGAAGTATAGAAACGTATTGGGTTATTGATCCAATCGATAGTACTAGGTCCTTTATTGAAGGAAGACCGTTTTGTACTAATATGGCAGCACTCATACATAAAGGTAAAGTGATGAGTGCAGTCGTGTTTGAATTCGCTGCTGAACCTGCGCATATGTTCACCGCAACCGCTGATGGTGCAATGATGGACGGACAACCACTTATCGTTGATCCGCAAGCCGTTGATCAAAGTGTATGGATAGATTCTAAAGATGTAACACGTCGTAACACTTTGTATGAGGCAGCCGTTAAGAACGGCCTAATACGATCTGAACTGCCGCCACCAAACGGCTACAGATTAACTCAGCTTGCCCAAGGTAACCTAGGAGTACAGGTATATACGAATGCAGATGCCGGACAATATGATTTAGTGCCCGGCCTATTTATTGCGCAGCAGGCAGGAGTCACCGTTCGTAATATTGGTAAGGATTCATGGGATCCAAATAATCGTGAAGTCATTGCATATACGTCACAGGAAGCAGCACAGGCGGTTGAACCATCTCTACTAACTAATTAACGTCACTGAATAGAGCTGAATTCGAACTACCATCACCGACATAGAGTACAGTATCTGAGATTTTATTATTCGTATAATCCCAGTAGGTAATCCTACCACCCGTAGCTGCACCTTTAGGGCCATCATACTGATACCATATGTTTGTTTTTCCAGTTGCAGCCGTGAGGTCGAGAGTCGTTCCGCCATTTGTGTTAATAATTGTAATGCCAGAATAAAGTTTTGTTGATGCAGTGCCAGCACTAAAGTCTGCTAGTGAATCAGGGTAGCGACCATTGTCGGCGTTAAATGCCTCTGCATAAGATAATACATCGCTGGCGTTTGATCGTGCCGTGTCCAGGTTTGCACGCGCTGTTACACCATTATATGCAACGATTGTGATTGCGGCGATAATTGGTATGGCGATCACCATAAAAACAATATTGAGTACAATACCAGCAACAGCGAGTCTATTTTTAAAGCCCGCAACTTTAGATTTATGGTAGCCGATAATTGATAAAATCAAACCGACTACCTGTACGCCGACAAATGCCAAAATAAAGCCAGCGATTCCAAGGGCAGCACCAGGGTTATGTGCTTGTTGTGTATGTGAACTAGTTTGATTTGCCATCGTTATAACCTTCCGATTAACCAATTTATAAGCTTATACTAACATAGTATTTGCGTAGGGTGATATAGTTTGCGATACTATTTTTTGCGAAGCGTCTTTTGACGAATGATATTAGCTGCACTAGTTATACTTTCGATAATACCTAACTGTTTCAGCTGACCACGTAATTTATTACGTGCATGCGTCGTTGTTACGAGATCTTTCCAGGCTTGCTTTGGGGAAGACAATTTACGAGTGACAACTTCGACTACATCACCATTATGAAGAGGTTTATCGAATGGGTGAATATTGCCATTCACGCGGAAGCTATAGGCGTGCTTTGCAATATCGCTGTGAACAAGGTAAGCAAAGTCGAGCGGAAGTGCACCTTCGGGGAGGTTATAGATGTCGCCTTTTGGCGAGTATACAAAAATACGATTACCAAATAGATCAATATTAAGTTGGTCAGTTGAAACGTCTTCGTTATCGCGTAGCTGTAATGCGACTGCTTGTAACTGTGTAATCCACTGCAGGTGTGCTGGTAAGGTTGAAGTGCCTCGCTTCAGGCGATAATCTTTAGAATCTTTTTGCTCATGGTAGTGAAAACTTGCCGCTAGTCCGCGCTCTGCATATTCGTGCATTTCATAGGTACGAATCTGAAATTCAACAATCTGCTCGTTGAGTGTAATGACAGTCGTGTGAAGACTTTGATAGCCATTAGGTTTTGGAACAGCAATATAATCTTTGATGCGACTTACCATCGGCTGGTACAGTGAATGGATAACCCCCAGGACTCTGTAACAATCTTCTTGGGTCTTAACGAGAATACGCAGTGCCATCAGATCATATATGTCATCTATATTACCGCCGACTTTTTTTAGTTTTCGGTGGAGGCTATAGATACTTTTAACGCGTCCATTGATATCGGCCTCAATGTTTTGTTTTTGAAGTACAGCCTCAACTTCGGCTCTAACGATACCTAATTTACGTGTGCTACGTCCTAGGCGTTTCCGTACAACACCCTGCAGTTTTTTGTATTCGGTTGGGTCCAAGTAGCCGTAGGCGAGTTCCTCAATCTGAATGCGCACGCGCCCCATTCCGAGACGATCAGCCATCGGACCAAAAACTTCAAGTGATTCGCGAGCAATTTTTACCTGCTTCTCTTTGGGCAGATGTTGCAATGTCGATAAGTTATGAAGGCGATCAGCCAACTTGATAATAATGACACGCACGTCCTGTCCAACAGCAATCAGAAGTTTAGATAAATTATCTTTTGTCTGAGGCAGATAGTTTGCGAGGTCTTGCATGCCTGAGCGAGCCTGAGAGACTTTTGTGACGCCATCAACCAGAAAGGCAACATCGTGACCGAATAGTGATTCTATCTCTTCGAGTGTTGCATCGGTATCCTCTACAGTGTCGTGGAGTACTCCAGCTAGGACACTATCGATATCCATACCCCATTCAACAAGGGTGTTGGCGACGGATATTGGATGAGAGACAAACGGTTCACCGCTCATTCGTTTTTGGCCGGCATGTGCTTTGGTTGCAAAATCGATTGCATGGTCGAGTTCGAGGACCTGGTTCTCTTCATAATGCGGTCTTGCCACGTCCAACAACGTCTTCTTTTGCATAGTAGTTATTAGTATACGATATATTGTCGGTGGTGGCTAAGGATGGTATAGTTTAGGAAGTAGATACGCTAATGCTTATGAAAAGGATGGGTTCAGAATGACACAGGTAAAAATTGGAATTAATGGTTTTGGGCGAATTGGTCGTAACGCATTTAAGATTGCGTTTGAACGCAGTGATATTGAGATTATTGCAATCAATGACCTGACTGACACCAAGACACTTGCGTATTTGTTGCAACACGATAGTAACTACGGTCTCTACAAACAAAAAGTAGGCTATGACGACACAGGGATTATTGTTAATGGCAAACACGTTAAAGTCTTGGCCGAAAAAGATCCAGCGGCTCTTCCTTGGGGTGATTTGGGAGTAGAACTGGTTATCGAATCAACGGGTCGCTTTACCGCCAAAGAAGATGCAGAGCTTCATATCAAGGCAGGTGCGAAACGTGTCATAATCAGCGGACCGAGCAAAAGCGAAGGCGTCGATACAATTGTACTTGGTGCTAACGAAGACAAAATTGCTGGTGCAAGTGAAGTCATTAGCAACGCCAGCTGTACAACTAACTCACTCGGTATGGTTATGGCAATTTTGGATGCAGAATTTGGTGTCCAGAAGTCACTTCTTACTACAGTACACAGCTACACTGCAAGTCAAGCTTTGCAAGATGCGCCAAGTAAAGACCTTCGTGAAGGTCGTAACGCAGCTGAAAACATTGTGCCAACCACAACTGGGGCTGCTATTGCCGTCACAAAGACCTTACCGCAGCTCGTTGGTAAATTTGACGGACTCAGTATTCGTGTTCCAACCCCAGTCGTTTCAATCAGTGATGTGACAGTCCTCCTTGGCCGAGATACAACAGTTGAAGAGATTAATGAAGTATTCAAAAAAGCCGCAGCCGAGCCATTCTACCAAGGTATCTTGGGTGTGAGCGATGAACCACTCGTAAGCCGAGACTACATCGGTAATAGCCACTCTGGTGTCGTCGATTTGGCGCTTACCAAAGTTGTTGGTGGTAACCTTGCCAAGGTCATGGTATGGTACGACAACGAATGGGGCTACAGTAACCGCCTCGTTGAGTTAGTCGCCGACGTAGGCAAAACGCTTAAGTAATACTAGGCGTCGAGTTTCTTAATACGACGAAGATGACGTTCAACGTCGGTCACAGGCGTCTCTAGCCAAAGTTGAGACGCCTGTTTCATTTGGTCCATTGTAAGAAAGCGTGCTGACAAACTCAGCACGTTAGCGTTGTTGTGCTGGCGCGACAGTTTAATGATTTCATAAGGATCATCGCTCATAGTTCCTTCGGCATCGACTGCAGTTTTAGCAACAACAGGACCATAAAAAACAGCTGCACGAACGCCTTTAATGCGATTTGCGGCAATTGCTTCACCTTGGCCACTACCGCCCATAATTATGGCGACGTCACAACTTCCATCAGCGACAGCATGAGCTGCAGGGAACATAAAATCAGGATAGTCATCGTCAGCGTCAAATGAGGTAGGACCAAAATTGACACACTCGTGACCAAGACTCGTCAGGAATGAGGCTAACTCTTTTAAGGCAACGAAACCCGAGTGATCTGTCGTAATAGCAATTTTCATGTACTTATCATACTACATAAGATGATCTAGCCTCTTTTGTTTATCATCAAAACCGCTTATACTTACATATATGAAGATTTATCTTGGGTCTGATCATGCGGGCTTTCATTTGAAGGAGAAAGTTTTTGCATATCTCGCAAAACATAATTATGATGTCGAGGAAGTCGGTGATCGCGTACTTGATCCAGACGATGATTTTCCAGAGTTCGCGCAACAAGCAGCTCTTAAAGTTATTGGTGATGAAGGCGATGATCCACGCGCAATTTTGATTTGTGGTGGTGGCCAAGGAATGGCGATTGTAGCCAATCGGTTCCATGGCATTAGAGCGAGTGTTATCTGGGACGCGTTCGAAGCTAAGATGACTCGTAATGATAACGACAGTAATATTTTATGTTTACCTGCTCGAATCCTGGAAAACGAAGAGGGTACTTGGGAAGGTATTATCGAAACCTGGTTAGGTACGCCTTTTGCGAGTGCCGTTCGATATAAGCGCCGTAATGCGCAGATTGATGAGTTATAAATGAGTGTAATTGCGCCGACTATTACTGTTGAGACAGCGGAGCAGTATAAAGGGGCAATTGAACGTCTGCAGCCATTTGCACAGCGCGTCCATATTGACCTGAGTGATGGTGAGTTTGCACCGACGTTCCTTCTTGATGAGAAGCAGATTTACTGGCCAAAGGAATGGGTTGTTGATATTCATGCTATGGTAGCTCGCCCAGCTGATCACCTGCCAGCCCTGATTGCTCTCAAGCCAAACTTGATTATTTTCCACGTCGAAACAGGTGTTAATTTGGTACCGATTCTCGATGAAGTCAGAAAAAATGGTATCAAGGCAGGTATTGCTTTACAGAAACCAACCGTACCACTTACCGTTGCTGGTGCGATAAAGTCTGCTGACCACGTTCTCGTATTTAGTGGCGATCTTGGCCATTACGGCGGAACAGCAAGCCTGATGCAGTTAGAAAAAGTACGCCTCATTAAAGCAATTAATCCAGCAGTTGAAATCGGATGGGATGGTGGCATTAACGCTGAAAATGCCTACACATTGACCCAAGGCGGAGTCAACGTCTTAAATGTAGGCGGCTTTATCGCTGAGTCGTCTGATCCCGCTGGCGCTTATGCTACACTAGTAAAAGAGATAAATAAGCACGGAGTCATCTAGTGAGTGGGCAACTGACAACATCGCAGCTTCAACAAAAAGCCGAAATTATTCGCGAAGATATTATTCGCATGCTCGAGGCGGCCGGCAGCGGCCATAGCGCTGGACCACTTGGGCTCGCCGACATTTTTACTGCGCTTTATTTTAATATTATGAATTTTGACCCTAAAAATCCTGACTGGGAAGATCGTGATATTTTCCTTCTAA
This sequence comes from Candidatus Saccharimonadota bacterium, assembly GCA_028286365.1. Taxonomy (GTDB): domain Bacteria; phylum Patescibacteriota; class Saccharimonadia; order Saccharimonadales; family Saccharimonadaceae; genus UBA1547. The sequence goes on from JAQBRR010000001.1 coordinate 463,613, forward strand.
GTAATGGACACTGTATTCCAGTTCAATACGCAGCCATGGCAGAAGCAGGATTTTTCGATAAAGAAGAGTTACTGACTCTCCGTAAGTTCGGAAGTCGTCTGCAAGGTCATCCAGAGCGAGAGCGCTTGCCAGGTCTTGAAAATACGAGCGGGCCTTTAGGTAGTGGACTCTCCCAGGCAGCTGGCTATGCCTACAGCATGCAATATATGGACGACATAAAACATCGTTTCGTATACGTGGTCATGGGTGATGGAGAACTCGACGAGGGCAACATTTGGGAAGCTGCGATGTTTGCTGGCAAAAATAAACTGTCGCATATTATTGCATTTATTGATCGAAATAATATTCAGATTGATGGTAATACTGAGGATGTCATGCCTCTCGAAGATTTGAAAGGTAAGTGGGAGTCATTTGGTTGGCACGTCATCGAGATTGATGGTAATAATATAGAAAGTGTTATTGATGCAGCCAGCATAGGGCGAGCGATTACGAATCGCCCAACTGTTATTATCGCTCATACGATTCCTGGTAAAGGCGTTGACTTTATGGAGTACGATTATCACTGGCATGGTGTGGCTCCAAATAGCGAGCAAGCTAAAGACGCTTTGCATAAACTTCGAACACTTAATGGCAAGATCACCCACGAAGGTCAGGGGGTGCAGTAGCTATGAGCGACTATATACTGAACCCGGATTTATTTAGTGATGACGTCAAACAAGAGCCGATTCGTGCTGGCTTTGGTCGAGGACTAAAAGCAGCTGGTGAGGCTAACGAAATGGTTATTGCTCTTTGTGCCGATCTGACAGATAGCACGCAAATGTCATTATTTAAAGAAGCTTTTCCTAATCGATTCGTTGAAGTCGGTGTTGCCGAGCAGAACTTGGTGACTTTGGGCTCAGGTTTTGCCCGAGCTGGCAAAATTCCTTTTGTCAGCAGTTACGCAGCATTTAGTCCAGGACGAAACTGGGAACAAATTCGCACAACTATTGCACTTAATAACCAACCAGTGAAAATTGTTGGTAGTCATGCCGGTCTTTATACAGGAGCAGACGGTGCAACACATCAAATGCTCGAGGATATTACCTTGATGAGAGTCCTACCGAACATGGTTGTCATCGTACCTGGCGATAGTCTAGAAGCCGATAAAGCAACTAGGCTGCTCGCAGAGAATGGCAAACCAAGCTATCTCAGGCTAACTCGTGAAAAAACACCAATTATCAGTACTGATGAATCACCATTTGAAATTGGCAAAGCTTATGTTCTTCGCGAAGGTACCGATATTAGTCTTATGGGAACAGGCACAATGACATATCAATTATTGGCTGCCGCAAATATTCTTGCCGAGCAAGGTATTAATGCTGAAGTAGTCCATGTGCCGACGATCAAACCACTTGATAATGAAACAATTGTTGCAAGTGCACGTAGAACTGGACGAGTATTGACTGCCGAAGAAGGCCAAATTAAAGGCGGATTCGGTGGTGCAGTCGCAGAATTATTATCTGAGCAGCTCCCGACTCCAGTGAAGCGAGTTGGTATGCAGGATCGATTCGGTGAGTCGGGTACACCAGCTGAACTGTTAGATTATTTTGGCCTGACGCCTGAGAAAATTGCTGAAACGACTAAGGATTTCATAAACAATACTGCACAATATCACAGAGACTATTAGGAGGATATATGGGACTGACAATTAATCAAATTCGAGACAACACGACACGGGCACGACATTTGATGCAGCGTTCGCGTGCGCAAGGTTTTGCCGTTGGCGCATTTAATATTGATAATCAGGACACGATCGTCGCAGTTGCTCGGGCAGCGCAGAAACTCAACTCTCCGATACTAGTTGAAGTGACCCACGATGAAATTAAATCAATGGGTATCGACAATATTCGTGATATGGTTGATAACTACAAGGTTGAGTATGGCCTAGAAATCTACGTTAACCTCGACCATAGTCCGACAGTCGATGATGCCAAACGTGGTGTTGACGCAGGCTTTGAATTTATTCATATTGATATCTCTCAGGCGAACCACGATGCAACCGATGAAGACATTATTAATGCAACCAAGGAAGTAGTTGAGTATGCAAAGTTTACAGGTGCACTTGTCGAGAGTGAGCCACACTACTTTGGTGGCTCATCAAACTTACATACAGAGAACATCGACTACGAGGAAATTAAAAAGACCTTCAGTACTCCCGAAGGTGCTAAAGCATTTGTTGATGCGACCGGCATCGATACTTTTGCGGCCGCTATCGGTAATTTGCACGGAAAGTATCCTGTACCAAAAGAGCTAGATCTCGAACTACTTCAAAGAATTCGTGACGCGATAACCTGTCAGATTAGCCTTCACGGGGGAAGCGATACCCCGCTTCATTTCTTTACTGATGCTGCTAAAATCGGTGTAAGTAAAGTCAATATAAATAGCGACTTACGTTTTGCATACCGAACAGCCCTTGAAAGAACACTAGCTGATAATCCTGAGCAGTTTGCAGTCGTAAAGATTATGGAGCCAGTTATTGATGCAGTACAGGCCGTCGTTGAGGACAAGATCAGTTCACTCGGCAGTGCCGACAAAGCTATTCGCTAAGCGACTAGTTAGAGCTGACTTTTAGTTTCAATTGCAGCAAGTAGCGCAGCAAATGAATCTTGGAATTTTTTAACACCCTGACTCTCAAGCGTTCGTGAGACATCTTTAAGATCAACGCCGACAGCTTCGATAGCATCGAGCCTTCGCTTGGCCGCAGCGATATCAGGAAGACTAATTACGTGTGCATCTTCGGGTAGATGGTCAACGATGTTGGCAATTGTCTCCTCAGGAAGGGTGTTCACCGTGTAAGGTGCGAGTAGACTGCTGACATAAAGCAGATTGTCATAATCTGGATTTTTAGTTGAGGTTGATGCCCATAATAATCGCTGAATTGCGGGACTATTATTATCAAGGACTGCAGTTTTGGCAAAATTATCGAGAAAAACTCCATAGGCGAGACGTGCCTGCGCGATTGCTGCCTTGCCACGAAGTTCGAGCGCCACAGGTGTTCCAATAGTATTCAGTCGTGCGTCAACTTCACTATCGACGCGACTGATGAAGAATGATGCAACACTACGAGCATTATTGATCATACCTAAGGCATGTGTTGCAAGATGCGCCTCAGCTACTTGACGATAGTGATCAAGACTAAAGATCAGTGTGACGTTCACGTTAATACCATCAGATAATAGCGTACGTACAACCGGCACTCCATGTTCGGTTGCAGGAACCTTAATCATAAGGTTTGGTGAATCAACTTCAGCCCACAGTCGCCTAGCTTGGGTGATTGTCTCATCGGTCTCATCAGCTAAGTTCGGTGAAACCTCAAGTGAGACATAGCCATCAACACCACCAGTTTCATCCCAAAGTGGCTTTAAGAGAGTAGTTGCTGCTTTGATATCTTGTTCAACGATCTTCCAATAAATTTGCTCAGTGGTAAGACCGTCGTGGGCGAGTGATTTTATTTGGGCGTCATACAAGTCACTAGTTGTGATTGCGTGTTCAAGAATCGTTGGGTTGGATGTAAGGCCACGAATACCATCTTTAACATACTGCTCCAAACGACCGCTCTGCAGCAAATCACGACTGAGGTTATCGAGCCATGGACTTTGATTAAAGTCTGCGTGCAGTTTTTGTAGGTTATTCATTTGTCATTAGTATAGCAAAAGTTGTATCATAGTGCATATGGTTAGAATTTGTGCACTCGGGGCGGCATCTCAAGACGTGTTTTTGTCGGGTCATGAAATCGTTAGTAGCAAAGACGACTCAGGCGCTCTCGTAGAGGCGTTTCCACTAGGCGCGAAAATCAATATTGAGAATGTCGTATTTAATACTGGTGGCGGTGCAACGAATGCCGCAGTGACGTTCGCTCGTCAAAATATTGAAGCAAGCTTTATTGGCAAGATCGGTCATGACTCTGCGGGCCATACGGTGATTGCGGAGCTTGATAGTGATCATGTTGATACGTCTGGTGTTATTTACGACCCAGTGCTCGGAACTCAATATTCAACGATACTTCTTGCCAACACTGGTGAGCGTAGTATATTAATCTATCGTGGTGCGGCTCACACCCACACAGCAGCTGATTATGAAGATATTGATTTTGCGAATTATGATTGGTTATATGTATCATCATTTGCTGGTGCCATGGATGCACTCGATGTCATATTCACGAATGCGAAAAAGCACGGTATCAAGATCGCTTTTAATCCAGGTCAAGGTGAACTAGACCAAATAGAACGCCTCCGCCCGCTTCTTGAAGATGTTGAGATATTGCTGGTTAACAAAGAGGAAGCAGCACTTATTGTTGAAGGCAACACAGCTGAAGAGTTAGTTCGACATGGCATGAATTATGTACCAGTTATGGTTGTCAGTGATGGACCAAACGGTGTAACAGCAACAGACGGCAAGACGATTATTATTGCTGGCATGTATGAAGACGTTCCAGTAGTTGATCGAACTGGTGCAGGTGATGCATTTGGCTCGGGCTTTTTAAGTCAGTGGGCGCAGGGAAAGACACTCAAGGATTCAATCGTCTTTGCGAGCGCCAATTCTACGTCGGTCGTTGGTACGATCGGTGCAAAAACAGGGATATTAGCATATGGCGCTACGCTTCATGAAATGCCTGTAACGGAAAAGACATTTTAGGCTATGGCCCAATTTTTGCAGCAACTTCTCGAGCTTGATGAACCACTTTTTACGACCGGTATGAATCAGTTAGAAAAAGCGAACGGTCATTCGGGTATCGATACGCGTTTGATTGCTGATATTACACACAAAGCGCACGAAATTATGCGTCGTCTTGGCCTTGACGTGGCTGATACAAGTGGCGAAGAGCTGTATCATAGCCTCATATCGATTGTTAAGACCGGGGCAGCAGAGACGATGCTTATTGATGCAGATTACGTTATGTTGCCATTTGACGGAGGTGTTGTATCATTTAATCTGATTGATGCGATTGAGAATAGCCACCATGAGCTTGCATATGACCTCAAAAGTTCAACACATGGTAAACGAAGTCTTCGCGGTGAAATCGTGGGACGATATTTGACAAATGGATCTGCCGATAAAACTGTCATGACTGACATTGCGACAGATATTGGGCTCTTACCTGAGTCTGATAAATGGTACAATAATGCTAATACTTATAACACAAAAACTGAAGGGGCTGATGCTATGAAACCATCCTTACTTGCAATTGGTGATATTTTTACTGATGCATTTATCAAACTTGCTGAACATGAAGCTGCTGTATTTAAAGACGAAAATGGTCGGCAGCACCTTATTATGCCGTTCGGCTCCAAACCGCCGTATGAAAGAGTCGATATCATTAAAGCTGTTGGGCCTTCTCCTAATGCTGCCGTATCAGTCAGTAGATTAGGGCTCAAAGCAGGGCTTATGGCATACCAAGGTGATGACCAAACTGGTAGCGATGCTATTGACTACCTGAAGACCGAGCGTATTGATACCAGCACGTTGTCGGTTGAAAAGGGTATACCGTCTAATTATTACTACGTGCTTCGATACGGTGCTGAACGAACAATCCTCGTAAAGAACCAAGAATATAGTTACAAGTGGCAAGAACCGACAGACGTTCCCGATTGGATTTATCTGTCGCTTATTAGTGACTTATCATGGCCGCTACACGAAGATCTACTAACGTATCTCGAAGCGCATCCTGATACTAAACTTGCGTTTCAGCCAGGAACCTTTCATTTTGAGTGGGGCACTGAAAAGTTAGCAAAGGTGTATGCTCGCAGTCATATTATTGTCATTAATCGCGAAGAGGCTGTCGATATAACAGGAAAATCATATGATTCAATTCACGATTTGACGGCAGGCTTGCACGAATTAGGTCCCAAAATCGTTGTTATTACTGATGGTCCGAACGGTTCGTATGCATCATTTGACGGCAAGGTTGTAACTGTACCAAATTACCCTGATCCTGCGCCGCCATATGATCGAACTGGCGCTGGTGACGCATTTGCATCAACAATCGTTGCAGCGCTTGCAAGTGGTGAAACGATTGAAACAGCATTATTATGGGCTCCAATCAACAGCATGAGTGTTGTTCAAAAACTTGGCGCCCAGGCAGGGTTACTCAGTAAAGATGAAATTAAAGTATGGCTCGACAAAGCGCCCGAAGACTACCAAGTGAAAGATTTTGAAGGATGAAATATCAGATATGTGTATCCGGTGCCGCTGCAGGCGAGACCGTAGAGGCTGACCATCAACTTGCATTTGACCTAGGCAAGGGGATAGCGCTTCGCGGTAAAACACTGATAACTGGTGCAACAATTGGACTACCTTGGTACGCGGCCAAGGGTGCATTTAGCGTTCGCGGTAAACATGACGTTGGTGTCTCGATCGGATTTTCACCAGCTAGCTCGTTCCGAGAACACGTTGTTGTCTATAAATTACCAACGGTTGAATTTGACTACATTAACTTCACGGGCATGGCCTACGTTGGTCGTGATGTTCACTTGGTGCGCAGTAGTGACGCGGTTATCACAATCGGTGGCCGCATGGGAAGTTTACACGAGCTCGCAACCGCACTTGAAAGCCATAAAGTATGTGGGGTCCTGATGGGCAGCGGTGGACTCGCAGATTTTATTCCGACACTCTTAGCGAATATTGATTCACCAGGGGCCGACGATGTTATTTATGACACCGATCCAGACCGACTACTCGATAAGGTGATTGAAGCCCTCGATAAAAAATATGCCGATTTCAAGCCTACAGGAGACGACAGTCATGTCTCCGAGAACCGTGCTCGCGGTTAGTCACTAGTCACGGTGTTATAGTAGAAGGATGAGCCAAACGTTTCAGTTACATTCCGACTATAAGCCTACAGGTGATCAGCCAACCGCCATCAAGCAACTAATTGATGGCCTAGATAGTGGTGTGCGTGAACAAACACTTCTTGGTGTAACAGGTAGCGGTAAGACGTTTACGATGGCTAATATCATTCAAGACCGTCAGGTTCCGACGTTAGTTCTCGCTCATAATAAAACTCTGGCTGCACAGCTTTATAGCGAATTTAAATCATTTTTTCCTGACAATGAAGTTCACTATTTTGTCAGTTACTTCGATTACTATCAGCCAGAGGCTTATATGGCTAGTAGCGACACGTATATCGAAAAAGACAGCAAGATTAATGATGAGATTGATCGGCTACGTCATGCGGCTACGACAGCACTCCTGACGCGTCGCGACACGATTATTATTGCCAGTGTGAGTTGTATTTACGGTATTGGTTCACCTGAGTCATATGAGTCAATGTCAATCACGATTCATGTTGGTGAGAAACGACAGCAAGACAAGCTCGTTCGACTCTTAACGGACATTCAATATCAGCGTAATGATATTGATTTTCATCGTGGTACATTTAGGGTCCGTGGCGACATTGTTGACGTGTATCCCGCTGGCAGTGATGCAGCGTATCGCATTGAGTTCTTCGGAGATCAGGTTGAGCGCCTAACGAGGATTGATCCACTAACTGGTGAGATCTTAGCTGAGCCAGAAGAAATCAGTATTTTCCCAAGTAGTCACTACGTCACACCAAAGGAAAAGTTAGCTGTCGCAATTGAAAAAATAAAAGAAGAATTTGCTGAACGTGTAGCATTTTTTGAAAAGCACGATAAGTTACTTGAAGCGCAACGTCTCACGCAGCGAACCAAATATGATATTGAAATGCTCGAGGAAACGGGATTTGTTAAAGGTATTGAAAATTACAGTCGGTATCTGACAAATCGTGAACCGGGTGAGCAACCAGCAACGCTTATGGATTATTTCTCTGATGACTTTTTATTGCTGGTTGACGAAAGTCACATGACACTTCCACAGGTCCGTGGGATGTACAATGGTGATCGCGCTCGCAAGGAAGTGTTGGTTGAATATGGCTTTCGCATGCCGTCAGCTCTCGACAACCGACCATTGACTTTTGCAGAATTCGACCGTCATATTAACCAAGCAGTCTACGTATCAGCAACTCCTGGTGAATATGAACTTGCACATAGTCCCGAACCCGCACAGCAAGTTATTCGTCCTACTGGACTAATTGATCCTGTGATTGAAATTCGTCCTACGACTGGTCAAATTGACGATCTTGTCGCTGAAATCCGTGATCGTACGTCGAAAAATCAACGTGTTCTCGTTACAACACTTACAAAGCGCATGGCTGAAGATTTGTCGACGTATCTCCAAGAGATTGACATTAAAACAGCGTATATACACAGTGAAGTTGATACGTTAGAACGTGGAGATATCCTGAAAGACCTACGCATGGGTGTCTACGATGTGCTCGTTGGCATTAATCTGCTCCGTGAAGGGTTGGACCTGCCAGAGGTCAGTATGGTCGCCATTATGGATGCCGATAAGGAAGGCTTCCTAAGGAGTGCTAATGCACTAATCCAGACTATTGGTCGTGCAGCTAGGCATCTTGATGGGCGCGTACTACTATACGCAGATCGTACGACAGACTCGATGCGAAAGGCAATTGACGAGACAAACCGCCGTCGTACCATTCAACAGGCGTATAACGAAAAGCACAATATCACACCTGAAAGTATTGCAAAAGAAATTGACGAGGGACTGCGTTCGTTAATCCCAAAGAAGGAAGACGATTCCAAGAAACTGAATCTCAAGAAAATTCCCAAAGATGAATATCCAGCACTCATCAAAGAGCTTAGCGGACAAATGGATCTTGCAAGTGCAAATCTTGAATTTGAAAAAGCAGCAGATTTGCGTGATTTAATCGCTGACATCCGACAAAAGATGTAACAAACATCCCGCTTATGCTACGCTAGCTGTAGTATGAAACAGCCTATTCCGCATGGCCATATAACCAAAAAACTTCGACGCAGCCTGCTGATTATTATTGGATTCGGACTCATTATGGCCGGACTACTTGGTGTGACGATTGGACTCGTTAATTACAATATTGTTCAAACGGCGGCTCGGAGCAAGCAAATCGCAGATAATAATCTAAAGATTTTACTGCAGTCTCAACAGAAGTTTTCTTTACCAGAAAATACTTCCTATACACCAACGACGCTTGACCAGGCAACACTTGTGAATGTTATTGCGAAGAACCAGCCATCAGTTGTACGAATTGCGACGATGTACTGTGCAGATATTACTCTCAGCTCGGCTCAGGCAACGGTCAATTTTGCAGATACTTGTTCAGGTAAGGTGGGGAGTGGGTCATTCATCTCAAGTGATGGCTATATTGCGACAAGTGGCCACGTCGTCAGCACGACGACTGCGACTGCCTTAGTAAACTCTTTCACAACGACCGACCTAGTGAATCGTTATCTGGACTATTTGGTTGCATCGCGATTACTTACTTATAATGAGGCGACGATAATTAAATCTGGCGTCGCAAAAAATAATGTTGACGCTCAGGCTGCGCTGCTGGCTACAGCGGATACGATTCCTGATGCTCAGATTCATGCGGGCAATGTTACAAGTGAATATGCGATTCAGTTATCAAATGTGCCTATTGCGATTGATAAGTCTCACAATCGCCTAACATTTGAATATAATGACACGGTCATAAAGGCTAGTTTCGTTGACCAAGATTTTAATCAAGTGACATCTGATCAGGCAATCTCCGCTTCGGGCCAGTTTACGAGTTCTGACGTGGCCTTATTAAAAGCCGTTGGGTCTTTTCCATATATAACGCTTGGCAGCCTTGATGGTGTCAAAATCGGAGACCAACTAACCGCAATTGGTTTCCCCTCTGCAATTGATGGCGTGAATAGCGCACTGACCCAGACTGTACCGAGTATTACGCAGGGAAAGGTAAAGGATATTAGTTATGACTCAGCGACTAAGGCTCGTAGGATACTCAATACGAGTGTTCCGATTGGGCAGGGCAACAGCGGCGGTCCAGCCTTAAATAATGCAGGTGAGGAGATTGGCCTTAATACCTATAGTATTATCGAATGTCCAGATCTAAAGTGTTACGGTGACGGGCAAGTACGTGACATTGCGGATCTAAAGGCGCTACTAGTCAAAAATAACATTGCGCTAAGAAGCGGTGGTGTTATCGATAACTGGACTAAGGCATTAAACGCCTACACGAAGGGTAACTATGCTGAGGCGCTCACATATTTAACGAAGGTTCAGTCTGAATATCCTGCAAATTATCTCGTCGCTCCACTCCTTAATATTGCCGAACAACAAGTCGGAAGCGTGACCGATACTTCGACGTCATATCAAGCGCAGGGACTCGTCACGATTATACTTATTGTTCTGGCTGTAGCAATTGTGGCGGTTGCAATCATCCTTACCGGTCTCATTATTATCTTTACGGCCAAGTATCGTCTCACTATACGAAGAGCCAATCGCAAGCACTAGATACTTCTGCCGGGTGCTGCCCAACCGAATGTCACCCGTTGGTATGCTTTTTAATGTGCTTACGCTACTTGCAAAAAGATAAATACTGTGCTATTATGAAGTTATTGCATTCAATGAATGTCGAGCCTCTTTCCTATATTACGTATAGACGAAATATCATCTCGCTGTTCTCCGCCCTTTTCTTGTGGCGCTAAGACTGCAAAACAGCAAATAATTACAGAAAGGCTATTTCAATATGGCATATCAACAACGCCGCTTCGGCGGTTCTAACAACTCTCGTCCCGGTGGAAGCCGTGGCGGTTCATTCGGTGGCCCTCGCCGTGGTGGCTCTAAAGGCCCTACGAAGAAATTCATCCACCCAAGCAAATTCATCAACAAAGCAGTCGCTAAGTCTGATGAAGTTGTCTACGAATCAAAGCATAAATTTGCTGACTTCGCATTCAACCAACAACTACACGACAACATTACCAAAAAAGGTTATGAGATCCCTAGTGCGATCCAGGACCAAGCAATTCCTTCAATCCTTGAAGGCAAAGACCTTATTGGTCTCGCTAACACTGGTACTGGTAAGACAGCAGCATTCTTATTGCCTGTTATCGAACGTGAAACAGGTACGCATACATCACCAACAGTGCTGATTATTGCTCCTACTCGCGAACTTGCACAGCAAATCGACGAACAGTTCCGTGAGTTTGCTCATGGCCTTAATCTCTTCTCGGCATTAATTGTTGGTGGCGTAAGTGTTGATCGTCAAATGCGTGATCTTAAGCGTCGTCCTCAGTTCATTATTGGTACCCCTGGTCGCCTCAAGGATCTTATTAACCGTCGCTTGATCCCACTTGATCGTATGACGACTCTCGTACTCGACGAAGCTGATCGCATGCTCGACATGGGATTTCTGCCTGACATCCGTGCCATTGTTGGTGGTATGCCAGTTGAACGTCAGACACTATTCTTTAGTGCGACGATTACTCCTGAGATTCAAGCACTCGTTAACACGTTCCTACGAGATCCAATTACGGTCTCTGTCCGTACGAGTGAAACAAGCGAACATGTGGAGCAGACGGTTATCGAAGCTCGTGACAAAGCACATAAGGTTGAAATCCTTACAGAGATGCTTAAGGGTGCAGAATACGACAAGGTACTTGTCTTTGGTGAGACGAAGTTCGGCGTACAACGCCTAAGTGATCACCTGGATAACAGCGGTATTCCATCTGTTGCGATTCACGGTAACAAGAATCAATCACAACGCCAACGTGCACTCAAACAGTTCAAAGATGAACGAGTTCGTGTCATGGTTGCGACTGACGTTGCTGCTCGTGGGCTCGACATTCCGAATGTCTCTCATGTGATTAACTTTGACACTCCTCAGAACTACGAAGACTACATTCACCGAATTGGTCGAACGGGTCGTGCGGGTGCAAGTGGTAAAGCTCATACCTTTATCGATATCCAACGATAATATATCGTCATGCGAACAAACATAGCTCCATATCTTGGGGCTATGTTTTCGTTTAGGGGTTGGGGTATAATAGACTATATGACACAAATATCTCGTGATGATGTGCAACACCTCGCACAGCTTAGCGCCTTGCAGCTTAGTGATGATGAAATCGATAACATGCAGACTGATATCGGTAATATCTTGGAGTACGTTAATCAATTGTCTGAGCTTGATACGAGTGGCGTAGAGCCGACCTATCAATTAACAGATCTAGAAAACGTTTGGCGAGCTGATGTTGTTGATGACTACGGTATTAACCGCGATGATCTGATTGCACTTGCACCAGACTCAGACAAGAACCAGATAAAGGTACCAAAGGTATTATAAATGAGTAAAATCGCAGATTTTATTGGTAAAAGTGCTCGTCAGAATGTTGTTGATGCGCTGAAGCGTGCCAAGGAGAATGAGCAGTATCATGCACTGCTTAATTTGACTGAAGAGCGGGCTCTCGAGCGTGCCGATGCCGTCGATCGCGGCGAAATCACCGGACGACTCGCGGGTGTACCGTTTGTCGTGAAGGATAACTTTCTCGCGTACGGTGCGCCAACAACAGCCGCGAGTAAGATCCTAGAAAATTTTAATGCACCGCTTCAGGCAACAGCTGTTGAAAAACTCGAAGCTGAAGGTGCGATCTGCATTGGGAAAGCCAACCTAGATGCCTTTGCACACGGTGGAAGTACGGAAAATTCCGCCTTTGGACCTAGCCTAAATGCCTACGACAAAACGCGTGTTGCCGGCGGCAGTAGTGGTGGATCAGCTGTTGTAACGGCACTCGATATCGTGCCGTTTGCACTCGGTAGTGATACAGGTGGGTCAATTCGTGAACCAGCTAGCTTCAATGGAGTTGTTGGTATTAAGCCTACCTACGGTACCGTCAGTCGTTATGGGGTTGTTGCAATGGCGAGTAGCACTGATGTCATCGGTAGCTTTACAACCAACGTTGCTGACGGTGAACTTGTCATGGATATTATAGCTGGACTTGATCGTAAGGATATGACAACGCTTCCAGACTTCTTTAAGCCAATTGATACGGCGAAAAAAGGTCAAAAAATTGGTTTGATTAAAGAATTTATGACAGATGGTGTCGACGATGAAGTATTGGCTCGAACGAACGAATATGTCGAGAAACTACGGGCTGCAGGACACACAGTTGAAGAGGTAAGTTTGCCAATCGTGGCCCACACACTCGCGATGTATTACATCATTGTGCCAGCTGAACTCAGTAGTAATCTTGCTCGATATGATGGTATTCGTTATGGTCATCGAGCAGAGGGCGTTAAAACGCTTGCAGAGCTGTACGGTCGTAGTCGTGATGAAGGCTTTGTAACTGAGAATAAACGTCGAATTATGATTGGAAGTTATGTACTTTCGAGCGGATTTTTTGATGCCTATTATTTGCAAGCCCAAAAAGCGAGGACACTACTAATTAACGATCTTAATAAACTATTTGAAACGTATGACGTCCTTATGGGTCCAACTGTTCCAACGCCAGCATTTAAACTTGGTGAGAATACAGGGGATCCAATTAAGATGTACCTCGCCGATATTATGACGGTGCCAGCATCACTTGCGGGAATCCCAGCACTTAGCGTACCGGCGGGCAAAAGCGCATCAGGTCTACCGATTGGTGTGCAACTGATGGCGCCTCGTCGTAGTGACGCTCAGTTATTTGCTCTAGCTCGTTCAATGGAGGAGGCGTAATGGATCAAACTATTATATTTATGTTTGCAGCGATCATTATCGTTGGTGCGCTATTATTTGCATTCATTGGATTTACGAGGAAAGGTCCGAAGCGCCTTGACGTTGATCACTATCAGAAAAAGTGGCTGGCTATTGAACAACAACTTAAAAAGGATGAAGTAGCCAGCTATTCTCTATCTGTTTTAAATGCCGATAAGCTACTTGACCAAGCGCTCAAGGACAAGGGCTTAAAAGGGGAAACGATGGGCGAACGTCTCAAAAATGCAAAGAGCTTATTTAGTGAGCGTGACCACGTTTGGTCGGCACACAAGCTTCGTAATCGCATTGCGCACGAATCTGACGTGAACGTTACATATAACGCGGCGCGCTACGCAATCGGTGATTTTAAACGAGCGCTAAAAGACGTAGGAGCAATATAAGATGGCTGAGACGATGACATTTGCTGACAAATACGATATCACTATTGGAATCGAATGCCATGTTCAACTCGCGACTGCAACCAAACTATTTAGCGGTGCGGACAATGACGCGCGTGATAAAGCACCTAACTCTGTCGTTAGCCCGATTGATTTTGGTTTACCTGGTATGTTACCTGTCCTGAATCGTGAAGCCGTTAATCTGGCGATTAAAGCTGGCAAGGCACTTAATAGCGAGATTGCCAGGGTTAGTCGATTTGATCGCAAGCACTACTTCTATCCAGATCTACCAAAAGGCTACCAAACGACACAGATGTATAATCCAATTATTCTTGGTGGATTCGTTGATGCTCCACTTGAGGACGGCTCGATGGTCCATGTACGACTTCATCATGCTCACATGGAAGAGGATGCGGGCAAGCTTACGCATTATAGCGACTACAGTCTGGTTGATCTCAACCGTGCAGGCACACCGCTAATTGAAATTGTTTCTGAGCCTGATATTCATAGTACCGTAGCTGCTAAGGCTTATGCGACTGAACTATATCGATTGATGACGTACGCTGGTGTAACTCTCGGTGATTTGTACCACGGTAACATGCGTTTCGACGTGAACGTATCGATTGCACCAAAGGGGGCAACCGAGCTAGGTACGCGCGCAGAGGTAAAAAACTTGAACTCATTTAAAAGTGTCGAACGTGCAGCAGAGTACGAATTTAATCGTCAGGCAGCGCTACTGGAAAAAGGTGAACGAATTGTTCAGGAAACGCGTGGTTGGGACGAGGCAAAGCAAAAGACGACCAGTCAGCGAAGTAAAGAAGATGCGCAGGATTATCGCTATATGCCTGATGCTGACATTCCACCGATTGTGCTCACTGAAGAAGAGATTATTGAGATTCAATCGACGTTACCAAACTTACCATCATTTTATCGTGAAGCGTGGAAACCACTCGGCCTTGATAGCACCGTCATTAATGCGCTACTTGCGTCGAAACAGCTTGCACAAGGTATCCAAGCGATTTATGAATCAGCTGGGGAGAGCTCAGCTCGTCGTAATGCGCAGTGGTTTGTGAGTGCAGTTGGTCCAGATGACACTGAGTCTGCCGTAAAAGCTATCACGTATTTGCCCGAGCGATTTGTAGAGCTCGCAGCGATGGTCGATACAAATGAACTTTCGAGTACGGCGGCAAAAACCATCTTTTCTGAATTACTAACGGGTGCAAAGTCCGCCCGTGCTGTAGCCGAAGACAAGAACTTATTGCAGGTAAGTGATGACGGCGCTATCGCTGTGATTGTTGATGAAGTTCTGGCTGATCCAGCATCAGCTCAGGCTGTGAAAGATCTCAAGGATGGCAACGATAAGGTGATCGGATTCCTCGTAGGACAAGTAATGAAAAAGTCACAGGGTAAAGCTAATCCAGAACTCGCTCAAAAATTAATACGAGAAAGAGTACAATAGTGACTATGAAACAACCAACCAAAGCTATTATTTGTGCCGCTGGGCTAGGAACTCGCTTCCTACCTCAAACTAAAGCAATGCCAAAGGAGATGTTACCACTTATTGATAAGCCTGTTATTCAATTAATTGTTGAAGAGGCAGTCGCTGCGGGTGTAACCGACATTATTATCGTAACTGGTAGTACTAAACGTGCGATCGAAGACCACTTTGACCGTTCAGACGAGCTAGAAGCTGAACTACGTGAGCGTGGTAAAGCTGATAAAGCTGACCAAATCAAGTCAATTGCCGAAATGGCTAACTTTATCTACCTTCGCCAAAAGGGTACACCAAAGGGTAATGCTCGACCTATCCTCAATGCTAGGCATTTAATCAAGGACGATGAGCCATTCTTTGTGTTCTTTGCTGACGATCTATTTCGTAGTGAGGTCCCCAGGGCTGTTCAGCTTCTCGAGGCATACCAAAAAACTGGTAAATCAGTTATGTCGTTTGCCGAAGTTGATGCGGACTTAGTCGATCAATATGGTATGGCTGACCCGGGTGAATACCTTGATGAGAATACTTTCCTTGTTAAGAGTCTGATTGAAAAACCAAGTAAAGAATCTTCACCAAGCCGCTTTGCTCAAACGGGTTGTTATCTTCTGACGCCTGAAATTCTGCCAATTCTTTCGAAAGAGCTTGTTAATCCGAGTAGCGGAGAGATTGTTCTTGGGGATAGTCTCAATGAACTTGCAAGTCAAGGTCAGGTATACGGACGCAGAATAGAGGGCGTATGGCATGATACAGGTGATCCATTTAGATACCTCAAGGCAGTGACTGATATTGCACTCGAAAGTCCAGAATATGGTGAGAAGTTCAGAGAGTTCCTTAAAAACCGCTTACGTTAAGATTGTGTCACTCGGCAATACGTGATATAATAAGTAC
This sequence comes from Candidatus Saccharimonadota bacterium, assembly GCA_028286365.1. GTDB lineage: Bacteria > Patescibacteriota > Saccharimonadia > Saccharimonadales > Saccharimonadaceae > UBA1547. The sequence continues at coordinate 480,003 of JAQBRR010000001.1, forward strand.
AGAATTAAACAAAAACAAAATAAATATAGGAGTGCTACAAAATGAATACAGCATCAGAAATTCTTGTCATCATTCTATCTATCTTCCTAGCTGTGTTTTTAATACTTGGAATTATTCTTAGTATTTACCTGATTAAATTAACTCGTGATATCCGCGCGGTAACAAAATCTGCCGGTCGCACTGTTGGTCATATTGAATCAGCCGTATCTGGCGTAGCGAAGCTCACCTCACCTCTGTTTATAGCGGAAATAATCGGTCGTTATATTAAGAAATTTAATAAGAAAAGAAAAGGAGAATAGGTCATGTCAAAAGGAAAAGTTGCATTAGGAGCAGTAATTGGTGCAGCCGCAGGACTTGTTGCGGGAATTTTGACAGCTCCAAAGAGCGGTAAAGAAACACGAGCTGACATTAAAGAGAAAGCTGGTGAAGTAAAAGCCAAGGCAACCGCAAAGGCCACACAGGCAAAGACCAAGGCAACAGAAGTTAAGGAAGACGTTGAAGCAAAGGCGAAAGATCTAAAATTACGTACTGAGCGTGCTGTTGAAGGTGCAAAAAAAGGTTTTAACAGCAAAAAATAACCTCCACCAGGATGATAAACAAAATAAAAAAAGATAATGAAGTTGGTTCACGTCGAGCAATTCTCGAAGACCTTTTCTATGATTTTCACTCAAGCCGTCGGCAAGTATACTGGATGAACTTCACAAGGGGCATATTCTTTGGTGTCGGAAGTGTTGTGGGCGGTACGATCGTTATCGCCATTCTCATATGGGTGCTTAGTCATCTCGTTGATTTGCCTGGCGGCGTCGGTAACTTTATCCAATATATTGTTGATACCGTCCAGAAACGTTAAAGCTCATTTTACTACAGACACATGAGGGGTAAGGCTAGTATACTAGAGAGTAGCTATGGGGGTTACATTACAGCGATCAGATTATGTACATTTGCATAATCATACGCATTACAGCTTGCTCGATGGATTAACAAAAATACCTGATCTTATTAGCGCTGTATCTGCGATGGGTATGGACGCAATTGCAATTACAGATCACGGTACTATGTCTGGTGTTGTTGAGTTTTATAAAACAGCCAAGGCAGCTGAAATTAAACCAGTTATTGGCCTTGAGACGTATGTTGCGACTCGGTCTCGCTTTGATCGTGATCCTCAAAAGGACAAAGGTCGCTATCACCTTACTGTACTTGCTATGAATAATGAGGGTTATAAGAACCTCATGCTACTTAGTTCGCTCGCTAACCTAGAAGGTATGTATTACAAACCTCGTATAGATCATGAGCTACTCGAGAAACATAATGCAGGCCTGATTATTTTGTCGGGTTGTGCCAGTAGTGAACTAGGTGAAAACTTAAAAGCCGATAATTACGAAGAGGCTAAGAAAATTGCCTCGTGGTACAAGTCAATCTTTGGGGATCGATATTACCTAGAGATGCAGGATCATGGGCACCCAGATTATCCTCATCCGTGGGAAGTCCAAACTAAGATTAATGGATATCTGCGTCAATTATCAAAGGATCTTGATATTCCACTTGTTGTCACGAGTGATGGTCACTATCTGACACACGATGACCAAGAGGCACATGAAATTCTGTTATGTGTGGGGACGGGTGCATTCTTAGCTGATGAAAAACGAATGTCATTAAAGGATTTTGATCTACATGTCACAGATCCTGAAGAGATTATAGCCAGGTGGGGGGCAGAAGATGCTGATGCTATTCGTACCACGCGCCAGATTGCTGATCGCTGTGATGTAGAGCTTAGCCTTGGAGGAATACTCATTCCGACTTTTCCGACACCAAAGGGAGAGTCAGAAAAAACCTATCTTGATATTTTAGTATATCGAGGGCTAGCTTGGCGTTATGGTGATCTTGATCAGCCAGATACCGTTAATTTGACGGTTGAAGAGTCAAAGACACATATCCCTGAAGAGGTTTTGGAACGTGCTGCCTACGAATTATCAGTCATTGACCGAATGGGCTTTAACGGTTACTTCCTGATTATTCAAGACTTCATTAACTGGGGTAAGAATCGTGGCATTATTTTCGGACCTGGGCGTGGAAGTGCTGCAGGATCAATTATCTCCTACGCGCTTCGTATTACTGAACTTGATCCGTTAGATTATGATCTACTATTCGAGAGGTTTCTAAACCCAGATCGAATCAGTATGCCAGATGTGGATATTGATATTCAAGATACACGTCGTGATGAGGTTATTGCTTATTGTACCGATAAATATGGTGTCGATCGTGTGGCGAATATTGTGACATTTGGTAAGATGGCGGCTCGTGCTGCCGTCCGCGACGTAGCAAGGGTGCTTCAAGTGCCATATGCAGAGGCTGATCGTTTCTCCAAAATGATTCCACCGCCCGTTCAAGGGCGACATATTCCTTTGAAAGTCAGCGTCGTGAATGACCCAGATCTAAAACGTGAATATGAGACAAATCCTACCGCTAAGCGTGTGTTTGATTATGCAATTCGTCTCGAGGGTACAATTCGCTCACATGGTATTCATGCAGCTGGAGTCGTGATTGCCCCCGATGACATTGTGAAATTTGCACCGCTTGAAATGGCGCAAAAAGGTGTCGTGGCAACCCAGTATCCAATGGGCCCAATCGAAGAGCTCGGTCTTCTTAAGATGGACTTTTTGGGTCTCTCAAACCTGACGACTATTAATAACGCCTTAAGGATAATCAAGAAAGTCTACGGCGAGGATATTGATATAGATAATCTGCCACTTAATGACCCTGAGACGTTTGCTTTGTTTCAACGTGGCGATACCACCGGTGTATTTCAGCTTGAATCTGCCGGGATGAAGCGATACTTACGCGAGCTCAAACCATCTGTTTTTGAGGACATTATTGCGATGGTTGCTCTATATCGGCCTGGTCCAATGCAGTTTATTGACAGTTTCATTAAACGAAAACATGGTGAAGAGACAATTACCTATCTGCACCCAAAGTTTGAGAATGCGCTCAAAGAAACGTACGGAACGCTTGTTTATCAAGAGCAATTTATGCAAATATCCAAGGATTTTGCAGGTTTTACCGGTGGGCAGGCCGATACACTCCGAAAAGCTGTTGGTAAAAAGAATATTGATATGATGCGCAAAGTACGTGTTGATTTTGTCCAGGGCGCAGTTGATTACAGCGGAGCAGATCCGAAACTCGCTGAAAAATTCTGGGATCAGTTGGAAGAGTTCGCAAATTACTGTTTTAATAAATCTCACGCAGCCTGCTACGGGCTTATCTCGTACTGGACTGCATATTTGAAGGCTCATTATCCTGATGCCTTTATGGCGGCACTTATGACCAGTGACCAAAACGATATCGATCGACTTGCGATTGAAATTACCGAATGCAAACATATGGGAATTACGGTACTTTCTCCAGATGTGAACGAAAGTTTTGTCGAATTTGCCGTTGTTAAAGATAAGAAGCAAATTCGTTTCGGCATGGCAGCAGTTAAAGGGGTTGGCGTCGCGGCAGTTGAAGAGGTTCTGCGTGCTCGAGCAGCTGACGGGCCGTTTAAGAATATTGAAGATTTCGCTCGTCGTGTCAACGTCTCTAAATTTAATAAAAAGGCCTGGGACTCACTTATTAAATCAGGGGGATTCGATGCGATGGGAGATCGATCTGACCTTCTATTTAACCTAGAGACACTTCAGGGTTTCGCGAGTAAACTACAAAAAGAAACACTTAGTGGACAGACTGATCTATTTGGTGGACTTTCAAGCATTGCTTCAATTCAGCCAACAATTATCATACAACCTGCGCCGGTTAAACATACTGACAAGGAACGCCTGGTATGGGAAAGAGAACTGCTCGGGCTATATATTAGTGCGCACCCGCTCGATAACTATGATGCTTACTTCGAGGAGCAAGTGGTTCCATTAATGCAGGTCAACGCTGAAGTTGATGGTAAGCGTGCGACTATTGGTGGTCTTGTCTCAACAGTAAGGACGATTATTACAAAGAGTGGAAGTAAAATGGCATTTGTTGGTATTGAGGATAAGACGGGTGAAGCTGAGGTTATTGTCTTTCCTAGCCTATATGCTCAGGTTAGCGCTCAGCTGGTTCAAGATAGTGTTATTCGTGCAACCGGTAAAATTAGTGCTCGTGATAAGGACGGCAATTTAGTGAGCGAGGCAAAAATGATTGCTGATGATATACAATTCGTGACTGACCAGGAACTAAATGGCTATGAGTCAACGGGAACTAAAATGCGTAAACCTAAACCTAGCAAAAAAGTTGTCGCAACACGAATCTCGAGTACTAAGGACGCTTCGTCGGCACCAGCTAAAACCTCAACTGAACAAGATAGCTCTACTGGTCACATTGACGTTGCTCTTTTAACAGATCAAGATACTGCCCTAAAAAATAGCATCAAAAAATTATTTGTACATATAAAGAATCCTGATGATCATGATGCATTGTTGCTTCTCAAGCAGGTGTGTAGCCAATATATCGGTATGACGGATATTGTTTTGGTACTCGGTGCAAATAAAAAATCGGCTATTAAACTACCATTCAGAGTTGATGCAGGCGATGCACTTGTTGGTGCACTGGTTAAAATCCTTGGTGAAGACGCAGTTGTTCTTAAATAGTCAGTGCGTATAGCGCAATACCAGTTGCGACGCTGACATTAAATGATTCTTTTTTACCAACCATAGCGATTTCAAGTAGGTCGTCACATTGGCTGAGTAGCTCTGCTGTAATGCCTTCAACCTCTTCACCAAGTAACAATACAATTTTATCGGGAGGAGTATAGTCACTCATCATAATCGAGCGTTTGTTTTGTTCTAGTCCTACAATTCTATAGCCTTGTTCTTGGAGTGCATCTAAATCTGGCTCTATTTGGTATTCAAATGGCACCATTGTCTCCGCACCTAATGCGGTTTTATGAATTTGTCCCGTTAGCTTATTCGCAATATGAGGAAGTCTCTCATCTGACTCAGTCAATGGGTACGGTGTGTAGCCGCTAAGAATAATTTTGGAGACACCGAATCCTTCGCTCGTGCGAAAGATGGATCCGACATTGTGAGTGGACCTAATGTTATGGGCGATGACGATGATTTCTGGCATTACCCATTATTGTACCATCTATAAAATGGTTATGTTTTCTGCTATGATACAAGATAATGGACGAAGAAAGAATACAGCAAAATCGTCGCAATGATGACGAGAAGGCAACTCAGGAGCGCGCGGCAATTCTTGGCCTGCAGTATATTGACCTACGCGAGTCTGAAAAGAGCCTCGCGCTCGTCGTGGGTATCATGGATGTTGTTACGATGCATAAAAATCGTATTGTGCCACTCGAGGCACAAAAGGAGTCTATGGTGTGGACGTTTGGTATTACGACACAAACACCACAGTCATTCGTTGTTGATCTACAAAAAAACTATGATGAGCAGGGTAAAACTGCACAGTTCTTCCTAATTAGTAATGGTTGTTTCCAGGTATTAATGACTCGTTACGATCCTCCAAGAGAGGTAAAATATGATAACATTCAGATCGCTAAAGCGGGTGACAGTGACACGCTCGCACAAGTCAGTGAGACGCTCAACTCTGTTGGCAGTGATCAAGTTTTTGACTTCTTGGTTGAACAGGCCGACCGGATAGGGGCAAGTGACATTCATATTGAAAACCAACTTAATGGTATTCGAATTAGAATGCGTATTGACGGTGCACTTCACCCGGTTGCTGAACTTAATTCTGATCGTTACCGTGTGATTCTAGGTGCTCTTGGCTCACGCGCCAATATATCAACGGCAGCAACAGAGCCACAGTCTGGTCACATGCAAAAAGAAATTACGCGTGATGGTGTGACTCATATGTTGAACTTACGTGTTGAAACGGTACCGACGATGTACGGCCAGGATGCTGTGCTGCGTTTGTTTAACTTTGATGAATCAATGTTGAATCTGGATAACCTAAGACTCGGCGCTAGTGAGCGAGCTGAGATTGACGAAGTGATTAGTCACCCACGAGGAATGGTCCTGACGGTTGGTCCAACAGGAAGTGGTAAATCGACAACTCTTTACAGCATTATTAATGCTCTTAATAGAACTGATCGAAAGATCATCACACTGGAAGATCCAATCGAATATGGCATTCCTGGTGTGACACAAATACCAATTGATACTACAAATGGACAAAGTTTTGCCGATGGTTTACGCTCAGTGTTGCGCCAAGACCCTGATGTTGTCATGGTTGGTGAGATTCGTGACGCTGATACTGCTAAGACAGCCATACAGGCATCAATTACTGGCCACTTGGTGCTCTCGAGCTTCCACGCCATAGATACATCCTCGGCCTTTAGTCGCATGATTGACTTGATTGGCGTGAATCCTATTTTTAGTACGGCCATTCGTCTCGTTATTGCTCAGCGTTTAGTACGACGATTAGATGATAGTACTAAGGAAGAATATGAGCCTGACGAGGCTACTAAGACATGGGTTCAGACAGTTCTTCAAGATCTTCCGTCACATATTGAAAAGCCAGATTTAATAAACTTTAAATTATGGAAGCCTGTCGTGTCGGCTGCGTCACCTTTTGGTTTTACTGGACGTGTTGTGATCATGGAGCAAATGGTTGTCACTGATGAGATTCAGAAGTTTCTACGCGGGGACATCAAGGACGTCAATGCTGACGCAATCGCAAAAGCAGCTCGCGCTGAGGGAATGGTGACACTTCTAGAGCGCGGTGTACTCGCAGCACTACATGGTGAAACAACACTCGATGAGATTAACCGGGTTATTTAGCAAATAACCCTTTCAAAATTAGTAATACTATGGTAAAGTTAATAGCTGATTGTATTATAAATGTAAAAGTGAGACGAAAATGAGTTTTGAACTAATTAAGAAAGTAAATGATGCCCAAAAGAAAGCCAGCGTAGTTGATGCGCGCAGTGGTGATACCGTTCGTGTGCACCAGAAAATTAAAGAAGGCGCTAAAGAGCGTATTCAGATTTTTGAAGGTGTCGTTATTCGTACAGATCGCAAAGCTTCACACACGTCTCGCATCACGGTTCGCAAAATCGCAAGTGGTGTTGGTGTTGAAAAAGGTTTCATGATTCATAGCCCGCTTGTTGAAAAAATTGAGATCGTACGTCGTGCAAAAGTTCGTCGTAACTATCTTTCATTCCTACGTAACCGTAGTGGTAAAAGTGCTCGTCTTACAGGTGTTAACTTCGACCGTGAAGGTGTTAACGATGTTCGCGATGAGGCGTTTGAAGCTGAAGAAGCTCGTATGAAGGAAGAAGCTAAAGCCGCTGCCGAAGCAAAACAAGCTGAAAAAGCAGCAGAAAATGCTGAGCTCGAAGCAAAACAAGCTGAAGTAGAAGCTCGTCACGAAGAAGAAGTATAAATTCATTGATCATAATTAACGCCCCGCATCGGGGCGTTTTTGTTGTTACAATAAGGCTATGATTCTGGGTATTGATGAAGTAGGACGCGGTCCATGGGCGGGACCATTAGTCGTTGGTGCTGTGGTACTAGGCGGTGCTCAGATTGAAGGTCTGACTGATAGTAAAAAACTTACAAAAAAGCGTAGAGAAGAACTCGATATAGTAATCCGTGAACGTGCCAGTGGGATCGGTCTCGGTTGGGTTGAGGCAAGTATTATTGACGAAGTAGGACTTTCGCAGGCGCTTATACTTGCAACAAAGAGAGCAGTTGAACAAATCACAGCACCGTATCACGAGATTATTATTGATGGTACCATTAACTTTTTAAAGGATACAAATAAGGGCCAGTATGTAACGACTATGAAGAAGGCCGATCTGTTAGTGCCGGCAGTCTCAGCCGCCTCGATTGTCGCTAAGGTTGCGCGTGATGCCTATATGACAGAGCAGGCTACTATATATCCTGGGTATGGTTTTGACGCGCATGTCGGCTATGGAACAACAGCCCATAGTAATGCTATTAATCGTTTAGGTATAACTCCACTGCATCGATTGTCATTTGCGCCACTCGCAAAATATCGCAAAAAAACTATTATGTCACAAACACCAGCACATCAAGGTCCGTCCTCTGTAAATAAAACCACTAAGCAAATTGGTGATAGTGCCGAGACGGTCGCTGCTAATCATTTAGTTCAACTCGGACATACTATAATTGATCGTAATTGGAAGACTAAATTTTGTGAGATCGATATAATTTCGACTAAAAACAAAACAATTTATTTTACTGAGGTTAAATATCGTAAAACACTCCAGCAAGGTGGCGGAATCGCCGCCATTACGCCGAAGAAATTACGGCAAATGAAATTTGCAGTTGAACTATATACTCTCAAAAATAAAATATCCGATGTTAACTTACGGCTCTTGGGGATTTCAGTAACGGGTATTCCGCCAATCGTAGAAGATTTTTTAGAGGTCGTTTAGGGCCTTAATAACTGCTACACCATCCCGCTCAATTAACTCAACGCGACCCTCGATCTCGCTAATTCCCATAGAAATTGCTCGCGAAAGTGCAATGTCATTTTTAAGAGGCGTAAAGAAATCAATATATTCTTGGAGTTGCTTCTTCGTTGAAAGAGCCGTTGCTGTATAACGAGGATATTCGTCATAGCTTTTACCACTAGAAAACGTATCCATAACCCATTGCCAGTTGTCACGAATCCACTGCCATGTCACATCGCGACTATCACGTCCTCGGATCATGTAAATAAACCAACGGGCGGCATCTTGTGGGCGAACGATATCTGCATCTTTAATGATCTCAAGTAGTCCATTGATTTTCTCTGGGATACGTGTACTCGTGATACCAACGGAGATATCTTGACGAAGCTCACCTGAGGATGATTTTTTATATGTTGCAAGGAGCTCATCAACAATTGCAGCATCGCCATTTCTTACAACTGTACTAATGATGAGCGGTCGTAGTTCAGCATCTAGCTTATCCAGATCTGTTGTTTCGTAAATTGTACGAGCTGTATTAATAACGTCCGGTGCCTCACCGTAAAGCGTCAAACTCAGGATTGTCCCACGAAGTTTGGAGTCTTCTTCATCCTCGTTCTCAGCAGCAACCCATCCCAAACGTTCGTACTCAACGCGGGCGATTTCGGCTGAAAAAGCACGTAGTTTTTTCTCAGCTATTGGGTCATCCTCTACAAATTTACGTAATTCGCTAAGAGCAAGGAAAATAATAGTCCAGACTTGTTCGCTTGTTTCGTGCCGATACGCATCAATCAACTTTAGGATACGTGAACTTGGCAGAATATTACCACGCACAAGTAGAATGGCTTCATCCAGTAGTTGGAGGCGATCAAGAGGATTCAGTGTGCCTGCTTTAACCTGCGCTAAGAGCGCTTGTAGCGTTACGTCGTCGTAATGAGTAATAAAATGTGCGGTATCACCGATATTAAGACGAAGGGGCGCATTACTATTAGTTGCTATGCTGATTTCTTTTGTAGAAAACAGTGCTGGTAAACTATCGTCTGAAGCGTTGAGTGGTATTGGCCATAGTCGGTCAGATGAACTATGCGGTCCTACGAAGAACTGTTCTTGTGAAAGTGAAATTGTTTGCTCGGTTCGGGTGACATGTACAACGGGATAACCGGGTTGGGAAAGCCATGCATGCATAAGTCCTACGATATCTTTATTACTGGCTTGTGCGATTGCGCCCCATAGATCATCAGCTTCAGTATTATGATAGGCATGATCTTTAAAATACTGCTTGAGGCCAGCTTGAAAACTCTCATTGCCAACGTAGAATTGCAACATGCGTAATAGGCGAGCACCCTTTGCGTAGACAATTGCTCCATCAAATATCGTGCCAATTTCATCAGGATGGTTAACGTCTGTTTGGACTGATTGAACACCGTCAATACTATCGCGACGAAGTGCAAGAATACTTTCGTTAGTCGAAAAGTCGAGCCACATATTCCATTCAGGATGGATAGCATCGATCGCCAAGTACTCCATAAGGGTTGCAAAACTTTCATTAAGCCACAGATTATTCCACCAGCGCATCGTAACAAGGTTACCAAACCATTGATGAGCGAGTTCATGGGCAATGACGAGCGCTACATACTGCTTACTACTAATACTAATCGTTTCTGGTTCGGCTAATAGAGTCGTCTCGCGATAGGTGATAAGTCCCCAGTTCTCCATGGCACCAAACGCGAAATCAGGTAGTGCGACGTGATCAGACTTAGGAAGCGGGTACTGTGTACCAAAGAACTCTTCATAAAAGTCGATGGCCTTAGTCGCAACGTCAAGTGCAAAATCAAAGCTACTTGCTGGTTGCGAGGGCGTTGCCCAAACGTTTACTTCAACACCACGCTTGGTCATTGCGGTCTTTTTATGCATTTCACCAACTACCCATGCAACCAGGTAGGTACTCATTCGAGGAGTTGTCTCAAAGCGAGTTACAAGAAGATCGTCTTCCGTTGTTTGTTTAGCGATAGGCATATTACCCAGTACCGTAATATCTTGTTCGGTTGTAAGGGTAACGTCAAACGTTGCCTTTGCCTCAGGCTCATCAATACAGGGAAAGGCTTCACGGGCATAGTGGCTCTCGAATTGTGTTGCAAGGAGTTGTTTTTTGATACCGTCGTGTTCAAAGTAGCATGGATAAATTCCCTGCATTGCATCAGTGATTTTGCCACTAAACGCGACAACGATAATGTGCCTACCTGGTTTTAAATCCTTGTGTGTTATCACTAGCTCGTCGTGTATGTCAGTTTTAAAGTCGGCTTTTTTACCGTCGAAAGTGACTGATTGTATAGCGAGATATTTTGCGTGTAACCTAATTGCGGTAGCCTCAGGTGTGCTGACGCCGTCAATTGTGACGAGTCCACTAAATGTTCGCTCGACCCGATTCAGTGTCACTGAAAGACTGTAATGTTCTGGAATATATTGGTCGATCAGCCGTTTTACAATCTGCATATATCTTATTGTACCAGAGATGAGACATCAGAGGGTAGTATTGAATTCTTTATGAATATATGCTATAATATATAATTAATAATGATACAACCTAGATTTCTTGGCACCGAACGGGATGGTGTGATTTTAAAGCGCCTCACTCTTGATGATGCTCCCGTTCTATTTGATACGATTGATGCAAATCGCGAACATCTTAGTCAGTACGGCGAACCAACGTCACGAAATAATCCTACGCTCGATTATGTGACCGATTCGATTGTTGCACCAGATCCACCCGATGCGCTACAGATGGGAATATGGGATAGAGACGAGTTTGTGGGAGTTATTAATGCGACACCGGGTCCAAACAATATTGCAACCATAGGATACTGGGTTGCCGAAGAAAATCAGAAAAACGGTTATGCAACCATTGCAACAAGGTCTATGGCTGAATTTGCGCGTGGAGAATTTAGGGGCGTTCAGGCACAGGTTGCACCCGAAAATAATAGAAGTAAAAGAGTCCTAGCTCGCAGTGGGTTTATGTTTTTGTTTCCTATGCATACAAGCCAGGGAATAATCGAACTATTTCATTTTATTGGTGTGCCAGCCAATCTTGATAGCAGCCTAAAAAGTACACAATAGTATAATGGCCATATGCCTAATGTATATAGACTGCGACGTCTCGTAACGGTTAGTTTAATACTTATCATTTTGATAGCAGTTCTAATTATGAATTTTTCGAACAATACGCTTACACAAAAAATAAATACAAAGATTCATACGGCGGTTTCAAATGGAAGTTTGGCTATCGACGAGCTACAAAAGTTAGCGATTAAAGGCCGTGCTCCGAAGACCGGATACACAAGAGCACAATTTGGTGACGGTTGGACGACGACGAAGGGTTGCGATACGCGCAATATTATCTTGCATAGAGACCTAACAGATACGCAAGTTGATCAGAAATGTGATGTGGTGAGCGGTACTTTGAACGACCCTTATACAGGGAAAACAATTAACTTTGTGTGGGGAGGTACGACAAGTGCTGATGTACAGATCGATCATGTCGTCGCACTTTCTGATGCGTGGCAGAAGGGTGCACAGCAAATGACGAAGAATCAACGAATTACACTTGCAAACGACCCACTCGAACTACTTGCCGTTGATGGACCCGCGAACCAGCAAAAGTCAGATGGTGATGCAGCGACCTGGTTACCTTTCTATAAACCATTTCGATGTCAGTATGTTGCCAGGCAGATTGCAGTTAAACAGAAGTATGCATTGTGGGTCACGCAGGCCGAAAAGGACGCCATGTCTAGTATTTTGTCGACTTGCGCTACACAGATGCTCCCATCAAAATAGTTGCAGGATTGGTCCATGTTTGTTAGAATAAAGGTAGTACATTTCCGGCCGGCAGGTCGGATTTTTTCATAGAAGCATTATAAGGAGAAAATAATATGGATGAAATCAACGTTAAACAATTGAGCCTAGCAGTTCGAACAATTGCCGAGGAAAAGAACTTACCAGAAGAAACAGTATTATCTGTTATTGAGCAAGCAATCGCAGCCGCATGGCGTCGTGATAACGGTGAGCGCGACCAGGAAGTTCGTAGTGAACTTAATGTTAACGATGGAACTGCCAACGTCTTTGTTGGTCGTGAGGTTGTTGAAGAAGTTGGTAGCGACGCTGTTGAGATTAGCCTGAGCGATGCCAAGAAGATCAAAAAAGATGCAGTACTTGGCGATATTATTGAAGAGAAACACGAAGTTACCAGTTTTGGACGTGTCGCTGCTCAGACTGCTAAGCAGGTCGTTTTGCAGCGCCTCCGTGAAGCAGAGCGTGAAGTAGTCCTTGAAGAGTACGAGGACAAGATCGGCACTGTTGTTAACGGTACCGTACAACGAGTTGAGCCACGTGTTATCCGCGTAGAGCTCGGTAAAGCTACTGGTATTATCCCCCAGAGTGAGCAAATCCAAGGTGAATTCTACAATATCGGCAGTCGTATTAAGGTATTCATTAAAGACATTGAACGAGATAATCGTGGTCCACAACTGATTCTGAGCCGTGGTAACGAACAGTTTGTTGAATATCTTTTCCGTCAGGAAGTCCCTGAGCTTGAAACTGGTGCTGTTGAAATTAAGGCGATTGCGCGTGAAGCTGGACGCCGTACCAAATTGGCTGTTGCGAGTACTGTACCCGGTGTTGATCCAGTTGGAACGTTCGTTGGTGGCCATGGAACACGTGTCCAGGCAGTTATGAATGAAATCGGTGACATGGAGAAAATCGATATTATCACTTTCGACGATAATAAAGAACAATTTATCAAGAATGCGCTGAGTCCTGCTGAAGTTGCCAAGGTTGTAATTAACGAGAAGGACAAGCGTGCAACCGTCTATGTCAACGAAGACCAGCAGTCTATCGCTATCGGTCGTGCTGGACAAAATGTTCGCCTTGCGAGCCGTCTTACAGGTTACGAGCTAGATATTGAACAGTCAGCACCAACAAAGGCTGCCGCGCCTGCACCTAGGAAAGATATCGAAGATAGTCTTCTTGACGCTGTTGAAGAATCTGCTGAATAACCATTCATAGTTCGTTTGTGTTACCTAGGAGGCGTATAGTAAGTAAGTATTATGCGTAAACTCTTACCGTATCTTGTTCCCTATATTCCCTGGTTTTTAATCCTTGTTGGGTTTGTGTATGGTCAAACTGTCGTCACATTGAGCCTTCCTGACTATATGGCAGACATAATAAACAAAGGTATTCTCAATATGAATATTGGGTATATTTGGCAGACTGGTCTATGGATGTTATTTATTACACTACTCGGTGGGCTTTGTACGGTTGGTGTGGGCTTTAGTGCTTCCCGTATTGCAACCGGCTTCGTCAGGCGTCTGCGCATAGGCTTGTTCACGACAATCGAAAGCTTTTCGATGCAAGAGTTTAATGATTTCTCAACTGCGTCTCTAATTACTAGATCTACAAATGATATGCAACAACTGCAGCAAACGTTTGTGCTTCTTTTAAGGATGGCACTCGTCGCGCCGTTTATGGGCATTGGTGCAATTATTAAAGCCTACCAGCTGTCACCTAACATGTCGTGGATTATGGTTATCTCAATTGCAATCCTTGTTGCAATTATTGTCGTTCTCTTTATTATCGTCGTTCCAAAATTCCAGCAGATTCAAAAACTTGTGGATCGTCTGGGTCTGCTAACTCGTGAGATGCTCACTGGTATGCGTGTTATTCGAGCGTTCCACAAAGAGTCGACAGAAGAGACGAAATTCGATAAAGCTAACCATGATTCAATGACGTTAAATTTGTTTATAAATCGAGCGATGGTTATTTTGCAGCCTAGTATGATGCTTATCATGAGCTTTACGTCGCTCGCTGTCATTTGGATTGGTGCACACTATATTGATATTGGTAGCCTGCAAATTGGAAGTTTGCTGGCATTTATGCAATATGCTGTCCAAGCCGTAATGTCATTCCTCATGCTCTCGTTTATTTTTATACTTGTTCCTCGTGCGGTTGTCTCGGCGAGCCGTATTAATGCTGTGCTTGCAAGTAAGCCGACTATCAAAGACCCAAAGGAACCAGTTATTTTGCCTAAATCTGGTCAGGGTAAATTAGAGTTTCGTGATGTAACGTTTGGTTATCATGACTCACAGGAGCCCATTCTAGACCATATATCTTTTGTCGCGCGACCGGGTGAAGTGACAGCGATTGTTGGAGGAACAGGTAGTGGAAAGACGACACTCGTGTCACTTATTCCACGTCTATATGATGTTACGGGTGGGAAGATATTGTTAGATAATATTGATATTCGTACTGTAACGCAAGCAGATCTAAGAGTAAAAATTGGCTATGTTTCGCAAAAGGCTACACTTTTTTCGGGCACTATCGCTACCAACATTGGGTACGGTGGTCACTACTCAAAAGTCCAGCTAAAACACGCTGCAGATGTCGCCCAAGCAACAGAATTTATCAAAGACTTACCTAAAAAGTTTGATAGTGAAATTACGCAGGGTGGTACAAATTTATCAGGTGGTCAAAAGCAGCGTATTTCTATTGCACGTGCTATCGTCAAGCGTCCAAGCATCTACGTATTCGATGATAGCTTTTCAGCACTAGACCTTAAGACTGACTCAGCGCTAAGACAGGCATTAGCCGTTGAAACAAAGGCTAGAACGATGATTATCGTTGCACAGCGCATCAGTACAATTATTCAGGCAGACTCAATCGTTGTTCTTGATAATGGCAAAGTTGTGGGCGTAGGCACACATCAAACACTTATGAAGTCCTCAAAAGTATATCGAGAAATAGCGCAGTCGCAACTTTCCGAAGCAGAACTTAAGGAGGTGTCCTCATGAAGCCGCAGACACCGCAACCAGTAATGCGTGGGCTCGGCAGAGGTGGACCTGGTTCTCTTGTTGGTGGACCGGTTGAAAAACCAAAACACCTAAAAAAGACATTACTGACTATTTTACGCTACCTTAAACCGTATCGTGTTCGGCTCATTATTGTTATTTTATTTGCTATTTTAAGTACTATCTTTACGATTTTGACTCCTCGAATTCTCGGTAATATGACAAATGATATCGTCGATGGATATGTGGCAGGCCAAGCCTATGATAGTGTTATAAAGTCTCTACCGAAGGGCACGTCGCTACCTGCTGGTACGACAGGCAAAATACTTCTTGCGGAGATGCCTGATTCGATCAAAAGTAAAATTCCATCAGCACAACAAAAAACACTAGCAACGATCGATTTTTCTAAGGGTAGACCAGCAATAGACTTCAAGGCAATTATGATCATTGGTCTATGGTTGATCGGACTCTACTTGATGAGTGCATTCTTCTCATTTTTGCAAAGTTGGATTATGACGACGATTACGCAGAGGCTCGTGTATCGTCTGCGTAAGGATATCTCGCAAAAGATTAATCGTATGCCTCTTAGCTACTTTGATCATCACCCACATGGTGAAGTGATCAGCCGAGTTACTAATGATATAGACACAATCGGACAGAGCCTTAACCAAAGTGCGACACAGATTATTACTTCGGTTGCAACAATCCTCGGCATCCTAATCATGATGTTGACTATCAGCTGGCAGCTAACGCTTGTTGCTGTTGTTGTGCTTCCGCTTAGTCTCGGGTTTGTATCCTTCATTGTAAAGATGTCGCAGAAATATTTCTACGGACAGCAAAATAGCCTTGGAAAGCTGAATGGGCATGTCGAAGAGATGCTATCCGGTCATGCGATCATGCGTGCCTATAACGGTGAGAAGAAATCGATTGAAAAGTTTTCGCAAACAAACCAGCAATTATTCACAAATGGGTGGAAGTCGCAATTTATTTCAGGACTCCTTATGCCAATTATGCAATTTATCGGTAACCTGGGGTATGTTGGAGTCGCGATCGTAGGCGGCTTACTAGCGATCAGCGGTGGTCTTAACATCGGCGATATTCAAGCATTTATTCAGTACATGACTCAGTTCACGCAACCAATTATGCAAACCGCGAACGTCGCGAATGTTATGCAGGTGATTGCAGCGGCTTCTGAACGTGTCTTCGATTTTCTTGAAGAGCCTGAGGAATCTGGCGAAAAGAATGCTCTTAAGCTACGTAAAAAGATTAAAGGTTCGGTTGTATTTAATGACGTCAACTTTAGCTATACACCCGGAGTGCCGATCATTAAGAAGTTTAATGCCACGATTAAACCAGGGCAGTCAGTTGCTATTGTGGGCCCCACGGGTGCTGGGAAAACGACGATAGTCAATCTATTGATGCGTTTTTACGATATAAAGAAAGGTGAAATACTTGTAGATGATATCAATACGCAGGAAGCATCTCGCTCTGATGTACGTGGACTATTCGGGATGGTTCTTCAGGATACGTGGCTATTTAATGGTACTATTGCTGAAAATATCACCTATGGAAAAGCAAATGCGACAAAAGAACGGATGATAAGAGCCGCAAAGGCTGCACATATCGATCACTTTATTCGTACGCTTCCGCAGGGTTATGATACGATTCTTGGAGAAGAAGCAGACAATATATCAGCTGGTGAAAAGCAGCTGCTGACAATCGCACGAGCAATGCTCGCAGATGCGCCAATGCTAATTCTTGATGAGGCAACGAGCTCAGTCGATACACGTACTGAGCTTTTGATTCAATCGGCCATGGATAAACTCACTGTCGGACGAACGAGCTTTATCATTGCACATCGTTTATCGACGATACGAAGTGCCGATTTAATATTAGTAATGAGGTCAGGTAATATTGTTGAACAGGGAACGCATGATGAACTTGTTCAAGCAGGTGGCTTTTACTACTCACTTTACAATAGTCAGTTCAACGAAATAATTTCTTAATTAGCACTCACTTGACCCGAGTGCTAATTTTGCTATACTAGGTATAGAGAAAGTGCATTCAAAAACAAGAATACGCTTGCGCTCGACTACAGGAGGATAGATAATATAATTATGGCAGATGATTTCGCAGAATTTGTATCTCATCTTACCGATAATGCTCGGACAAGCCTGCATCACGCCAACGTGATTGCACAGGGCTACGGCAGTCCGTACGTGGGAACAGAACACTTATTACTTGGGGTTCTCGCACAAGGTTCGTCAGTTGGCGCTAAGTTACTCGCTGACGCTGGTGTGACGCTAGAGCGTGCCCAAATGGCACTTAATTTGGTACCCCTCACTACCGTTATAACAGTAGGTGCTAAGGGTCTTAGTGAGACTGCTAAGTTGACACTTAAAATGAGTTGGGAAATTGCACAAGAGTTTCACCAAGATTATTTAGGTACTGAGCACATTTTGTACAGTATTTTGAGCCAGAAAAATGCCCGCGCGACAGTATTACTACGTGATATGAACGTAGACCTAAGTGAGCTAACCGCAGAACTTGAAGAGTTCTTTGATAGGCAGAACGATATGTATCAGGACGTCGACGCCAATCCTGAGACGACAATAAAAAAGCCAGCGCCACGTAAGGGTGCGTTAGAAACATTTGGTACAGACCTGACGGCTATGGCAAAGGCTGGCAAGCTCGATCCAGTCATTGGGCGTGACGGTGAAGAAGAACGAATGGTAACGATTCTCAGTCGTCGTACCAAGAATAATCCGGTTCTGATCGGTGAGCCTGGTGTTGGTAAGACCGCCATCGTCGAGGGTCTCGCACAGCGTATCGTTCGCGAGGATGTGCCTGATCACCTTCTTGATAAGCGCGTCATCCAGTTAGATCTTGCCAGTATGATCGCAGGTACTAAATACCGTGGTGAATTCGAAGAGCGCCTGAAGCGTGTGATGAGTGAGCTACAAGAGCAAAAGAATGTCATTGTCTTTATCGATGAGCTCCACCTGTTAGTTGGGGCAGGCGCAGCCGAGGGAGCACTTGATGCTGCTAACATGCTCAAACCTGCGCTTGCACGCGGAGAAATGCACCTAATTGGCGCAACGACACTTGAGGAATACCGTAAACATATAGAGAAAGATACCGCACTGGAGCGGCGCCTGCAAACAATTGTTGTACCAGAGCCAAAGTTAACAGATACAATTGCGATATTAAAAGGTCTTCGTGGTCATTATGAAGCGCATCATGGTGTCAGTATGAGCGATGAAGTGCTTGAGGATGCAGTCTATATGGCTGATCGATATGTTAGCGAGCGCTTTATGCCAGATAAAGCAATTGATGTCATTGATGAAGCTGCTGCGCTCGTTCGTGTTAAGTCAGGACGTAAGCCAAGTAAGCTTCGTGATTTCGTGAAACAGCTCAATAATCTTAACGAAAAGATGGACGAAGCAGTTGCTAACGAAGATTACGAGCGAGCCGCATTATATAAAACACGCATTAGCCAAATATCGACTCGACTTGAGGAGACACGCGAGGCTTTTGAAAAGAAGACGCCAATTGTATTAACTGATGACGATGTAGCCCATGCGATTGCGACTATGACAGGTATCCCTGTTAAGCGTGTTCAAAAGTCTGAAGCGAAACTGCTTCGTAATCTCGAGAAGCACTTATCTAAATTTGTCATTGGTCAAAAAGAAGCAGTTGAAAAAGTATCAAGTGCATTGAGGCGTAGCCGAAGTGGTGTTGCGAGTAGCAAGCGTCCAATTGGATCATTCGTCTTTATGGGTCCGACAGGTGTGGGTAAAACAGAACTTGCCAAAGTCCTCGCGCGTGAAGTGTTTGGCAGTGAGGAATCGCTTATTAAGATTGATATGAGCGAATTCGGCCAACAGCATAATACCAGCCGTTTACTTGGCGCTCCCGCCGGCTACGTTGGTTATGAAGATGGCGGTCAGTTAACTGACAAAATTAAACGTCAGCCCTACAGCGTGGTCCTGTTTGATGAGATCGAAAAGGCTCATCCTGATGTATTTCATTTACTCCTACAGATTTTGGAAGACGGTTCACTGACTGATGCCAAGGGGCATAAAGTTGATTTTAGTAATACGATTGTTATATTGACAAGCAATCTCGGTGCAAATCGTATGATGAAGGAATCGAGTCTTGGATTCCATGCCGCGAGTATATCTGACAAGAAGAAGCTCGATGAAGTCCATGATGAAAATGCTGTTGCAACAAAAGAAGCACTTAGTAAAATGATGCGCCCCGAGCTCATTAATCGCTTTGATGCAATCGTAACATTTAGGGCACTTACTCGGAGTGAAATCGGTAGTATATTTGATAATCTCATCGACGAACTTCAAGGAAGACTCATCCGCAAAGGTATTCATTTGGTGATTAAAACTGCAGCGAAACACCTGATTATTGATAAAGGTTATGATGAAAAGTTTGGTGCTCGTCCACTTCGCCGTGCTATCCAAGACATGCTAGAACACAAGCTCGCAGATGGTATACTATCAGGAGAATATGAAAAAGGAACGGTCTTAACGGTGAATGCGCTAAAGGGTGAAATAGCGATCAATGTTGAACAAGAGGCGTAGTGCTCTTTCTGCGATAGTTAGTATCGCCTTTACGGTTGCTGTTTTGGCTGCAGTCGGCTGGGTCGTTTTAAATCGTCAGTTTGTGCTCGACCAACTCAACGTCTGGTGGTACAAACCAACAGGTGATGTAAGCACAATTATTAATCGTGCAGGCATATCAGATCAAGGACGTTTTTACTACTACGCATCACAGCCAGCAATTGAAACATCTACCCAGTTTAATAATGACTGTGTTCGTCAAGAGACGGGAAGTGCAATCCTTGGTTGCTACGTTAATAAGCGCATCTATGTATATGATGTCACCAATACGCAACTTGATGGTGTAGAGGAGGTGACGGCAGCTCACGAAACACTTCATGCAATCTGGGATAGGATGAGCGATAGTGACAAGGCATCGGTCGGTGCGCTACTCGAAGCGGCGTTTACCAAGATTAATGATCCAAAGCTCAACGACCGTATGTCGTACTATAGTAGGACCGAACCAGGTGAACGCTTGAATGAACTTCACAGTATTTTGGGGACTGAATATTCTAATCTTGGACCAGCTCTCGAGGCTCACTATGCTAAATATTTTAGTGATCGCAGTAAAGTCGTCGCACTTCATACAAGTTATGAGTCGGTATTTGATAGCTTAAAGGCACAGTCTGATGCCTTATCAGCACAACTCGATACATTGAAGGGCTCAATTGATACTAAAACAAAGCAGTACAACACTGAAGCAGTATCAATTAATAACGATGCGATTGCGCTTAAGAATAGTTCGAGCTCTGTTGATCGAACCAGTGCAGCGCAGGTTAATGCCTATAATGCTCAGCGTCAGGCGCTCCTCGACCGATTGGACGCTCTCAATACTTTACGAACTGAAATCAATTCAGAAACTGATGATTATAATGCAAAAGTAACCCAATATAACAATATTGTGACGAGTACCAACAACCTTAATAAGAGTCTTGATAGTACGCTTGCACCCGCGCCGAGCGTATAGACGTCAGTGGTATAATAAGGTTAATGGTGAAGTCTAAAACTCAGTTTGTCTGTCAAAATTGCGGTGCGAGTTACGGCAAGTGGACTGGTAAATGCGAAAATTGTGGAGAGTGGAACACACTTGTTGAACAAGCTGCCGTCAGTCAGGGAAAATCAGCTGTCGCAAGGAGTGCTTCCTCTGGTCGCGTCTTAATACCACAGACGATGCGTTCAATCAGTGCCCAGGATAGCGTTAAAAGACTAGATACTGGCTTTAAAGATCTCGATGATGTGCTCGGTGGGGGCATATTACCTGGTGGTGTCGTTTTGATCGCAGGTCAGCCTGGTATCGGTAAAAGTACGCTCCTACTTCAAGTTACCGCTCACGTCGCCAAAAATATTCCGGTCCTTTATGCGAGTGGCGAAGAATCAGCTAGTCAGGTTAAGTTACGCGCTGAACGACTCGGGGCCGAAAAAAGTGAACAGCTAAACTTTATCGCAAGTACCAGTGCAGATGATATTGCCGCGACGATCCGATCGGGCACGTACAAGCTTATCATTATTGATTCGATCCAAACTTTGGCACTTGATGAAATCACGTCTGCTCCCGGCACTGTGAGCCAAATCACTAATAGTAGTAATGTCATTATTCGTGCAGCCAAGGAAGCCGGTGCTGCAGTTGTGCTCGTTGGGCATGTTACAAAAGGGGGTAGTATCGCAGGGCCAAAAGTACTTGAGCACCTTGTTGATGTTGTCCTGCAATTTGAAGGTGATCGTTATGGTGGATTTAAGGTCGTCAGGGCATCGAAGAATCGTTTTGGATCAACCAGTGAGGCGGCGATTTTTGAAATGTTCGAGGAGGGTCTCAGGCTCGTTGAAAATCCTTCTGCAGCGCTACTCGCTGAACGACAAGATGCTGACGGTTCGGTCGTACTCGCAACCCTAGAAGGCACTAGGCCGCTACTCGTCGAGATTCAGGCGCTTGTAAATCCGACTAGTTTCGGCTATCCTAAGCGTACAGCCTCGGGTTTTGACCTCAATCGCTTGAATTTACTCATTGCAGTACTTGAACGGCGAACAAAGTTGAATTTATCGGACAAAGATATTTATATCAATGTGGTTGGAGGGTTACGTCTTAGCGATCAAGCGGCCGATCTTGCCATATGCATGGCGATTGCCAGTGCTGCTGCAGGACGAAAACTAGACGAAGGAGTAGTGGTGTTTGGTGAGGTAGGACTTGGCGGCGAGATTCGCTCAGCCATAGGTGCTGATAGGCGAGTATCAGAAGCTAAGAAACTCGGATTCACTCAGGCAATTGCTCCAACGAGCCAAAACAAGAATTCATTTATTAAAGGTGTGAAAGATCTGCGCAGTGCGCTTATCGATTACCTACAAAAGTAAGGACTAACATGGAAATACTCATGATCATATTGCTGCTCATTATTGCAGCGGAGGCAACTTATTTGGTTGCAAATGGAAATAAAAAACAAATTAATAAAAAAGCCGGACACCCGATCTTTGTCGATACCTCTGTTTTAATTGATGGTCGTATTATCGCCGTCGCACAGTCTGGATTTATTGGAAGTGACACGCTCTTTATTCCACGCAGTGTTATTGGCGAATTACAGTTCCTTGCCGATAGCGGTGACGGTGACAAACGCACCCGTGCTCGTCATGGACTTGACCTCGTATCGGAACTTCAAGCAATGGCTGGTGTGAAGGTTGAGATCTTTCAGGATGGAAGCAAAGCCGAAGAGGGCGTTGACGAACGTTTGTTAAAGCTGGCAAAGCAATACCACGGTGCTATTTGTACGATTGATTATAATCTCAACAAAGTTGCACAGGTTGAAAATATTAAAGTCTTGAACGTGAATGATCTTGCGATGAGTCTTCGGATGGCATATCTACCTGGCGAGAAAATGATGCTAGAACTCACACAAAAAGGCCAAGATAGTCATCAGGCGGTTGGGCATCTAACTGATGGAACGATGGTTGTCGTCGAGCATGCCAGCAAATTAATCGGTAAAACTGCTGAAATCGAATTTATTCGTAGCCTTCAAACTGCCGCCGGTAAAATGATGTTTGCAAAACTAGCTGAAAGCAATCCTCAGCCAAAGACTCCTATTAATAAACCGTCCAAAAGTACTCGTGGTACTCGATCGGCTCAAGTTGCGCCAGTTATTTCTACACCAGTCGAAGCACCAGCAGTAGTTGTTGTATCTAAGCCTGTTGCGACATTTCATAGTGACCGTAACGATCAACGTCTTGCGTCGCGAACTAATACGCCTAATACACCGCGTAAGCCATATCAGCCTCGCCAGAAGCAAGAAAGCAACGCGAACGCTCCATATAAACAAACACCAAAGAAGCCTCGTACATCAGCTCAGAACGAAGATGATTTGATTCGTATGCTTAACAGCCAAGACTAGGCAGGATCTAACTAATCAAATAGCCCAAATAAATTTGGGCTATTTTTGATGCTATTCTTAACAGATAAGTCTAGAATTTATTCGTTGCTTGGTTTGGAGGTGATGCCGAATCAGTAGCAGTTACATAGTCAGTGCCAGTGGTCGGGTTAGGCACACCTGTCGCCGTGTAGGTTGTACCATCACCACCAGCAGTACCTGGATAGTTTGTTCCGCCGATATTAAACGTAACACTAGTAATCGTGTTTCCTCCAGTTGCGCTCGCCGTCACCTGTACCTTATAAAGATTGCCAGAGATATGAGTAGCGGTTGGTGTTCCTAGCGTTATTGGTTGTGAACTGGTGGCCGCCGAGGTAGTATCAGTTGTACAGTCCGCCGAGCTATCAGTCAAACTTCCCGCAAGAGTATATGTTCCCTTAGGGTCGATGTACAGCGCTTGATTAGGAGCGACAGACGAAACTAGCGGAAGTTTAATAACTGACACTGACACCTTTGAGCCACTCGGCGTACAGTCGGTCGCTAGCTTTTTCGTCGCACTATCGAAATCAACGTTTAGGAGTCCTTGGGTGGCGTTCCAATAACTTGGATAGACTTCGCCACATGGCTGATCAGGTTTACCTGCTACAACCTTCAATGTGTTACCAGCGCTACAGCCAACTCGTTGGACACCGACTGGCTGCGCAATCCAGTCGCCAGGTTTCCACTTACCAGCATTTTGGTAGTCTGTCTTATAAGCGTACTGCAAAACAGTATCAAGCATTGCTCCTGGCACAATTGACGTAGCGTTATTATTAAGTGGTGTAGTATCTGGATTACCTAGCCATACAGCCATCGTGAGGGCTTGTGAGTAGTTAACCATCCAGATGTCTTTAGGTGAACCGGCGGCATTGGTTGCGTTAGACGTACCGGTCTTAGCAGCTGAGTCGACGCCTGGGATGTACATACCGGTGCGGTGTGTACCAACAAAGGTTCGAGCATTGTCATCGTGCAAAATATCGCTTACAACGTAGGCGGCTTGAGGGCTAACAACCTGAGTACCAGCGGTATCTGTCCACTGCTTTAGAACGTCACCAGTACTATTTGTAACCTTCAATATGTCTGATTGTGGCTTGTAGACACCGCTGCGACCAAGAGAGGCGTAGGCATTTACAAGGTCGGTTTGCTTGATACCACACCCACCAATGGCTGCAGCTAGCTGTACAGTCGTATCATTACCGACCGTACAATAACTTGTACCGCCAAGCGCACGGATTGTATTAATGGTTGGCTGAACGCCGTCAATCGCCATAGCCTCAACGGCTGGAATGTTCCAAGAGTTAGCAAGGCCTGTGCGAATGGGGGTAGCGCCGCTGTTTTCAGGGTCGCCATTTGCATTAGTAAGAGGGGCGCCATAGATGCCAGTGATGTCGTTGTTAATAAGCTTTGAACCACTTCCAAAATTGGCTGCACCGGCTGCTTTCTGCTGGAAAAGCTGCGAGTAAACGAGGGGCTTAATAGTGGAACCTGGTTGAATATATGCGGTTGCAGCATTTACTTGTCCAAAACCTGGATAGCTATAACCTCGTGAGCCCATCATGGCGACAATTTGCCCAGTCTGTGTATCTTCAACGGTTGCTGCTCCATTTGAGAAACCATATCTTGCAGGTGCACCATTATTAAACTCTGTAGCCATGGCAGTTTCAAGCTGGTTTTGAATATCAAGATCTAATGTCGTTGTTACGGTTAGGCCACCTTGACCAACTGTTGTTGAACCAAGTTGTGATTGGAGTTCTGAGCGAACCATTTGGACAAAGTTACCAGCCTTAATATCAGTATATTGATCTGCTTCGGGGCGTAGAGTGTCGAGAATTGGTACCTTTTTGGCATCGTCGGCCTGAGTCTTGGTAATCATACCTTGGTTGGCCATGTCATCGAGTACTGTATGTTGGCGGGCAATGAGTGCTGCGTTACCGTCAACATTATATGGGTTGAATAGTGTTGGGTCCTGCGGAATAGCGGCAAGAAGTGCAGCTTGTGGCAGCGTAAGGTCTTTAGCTGATACACCAAAGTAGGTTTGAGCACCCGATTCAGCACCGTTACGACGACCACCATATGGGGACTCATTTAAGTATAGTGACAAAATCTGATCCTTATCATACATTCGCTCGACTTCTACAGACAGAATAACTTCTTTAATTTTTCGAGGAATACCACTCAGACCGCGATCACTCGCCTGGTCAGCAAAAAAGACTTGTTTGACGAGCTGTTGCGTTAGTGTCGAGCCACCCTGAGTACTGTCACCGCTTAGGTTATTAAAGAACGCACGAAATAGTCCAGTGACGCTAACGCCTCCATGTTTGTAAAAGTCTTTGTCTTCGATTGCTACGGTTGCTTTTTTGAGGTTATCACTAAGGTCGGCACTCGGAACGACGAGTTTATAGTTGCCATCGCCCTTATCTTCCCAGAGAACTTTACCGTTGCGATCAAGGTATGTCGTAACGGTTGTTTGGACGCTTTTAGCGAGTTGATCAGGTCGGATCGAATCAAGATCTTTACGGAAGTAAGCAAACAAACCACCAAGTAGCAATGCAAGAACTAATAAGCCGATACCAGCAACTTTGAGTGCCATAAGACCGCCACGCTTGCTGAACCAATATCCCCAGAAGCGACGTGGGTGCAACCGATATAGTAATCGTTTGACTGGATTCTTCGGCAACGTTGCAAGGTATTGGGCACGCGAACGGGCAGCCGCGTCTTTCTTAGCCTTACGGTTATGAGATAAATTTGAGTACACGCTTAATTTGCGCGAATGTGAGGATTTTTTGACCACAGTTATAATTTTCCCATAAGCAGTATTACCCACCATTATAGCATTAAATCTCATGCGAAAAGCCTAATATTTTGCTATACTGACAGAAGATAACAGATAACGAATAGATAGGATCTTAAAATGACGCTTTCCGAAGAACTTGCTTGGCGCGGCTTTACGAATCAGACTACATATAAGGACGAATCGGCCCTCGACCAGGAATCTATTTCATTTTATTTCGGGGTTGACCCTAGTAGTGACAGTATGACAATTGGCAACCTTGCTGCTGCAATGTTGGTTCGTCATTTTATCGATCATGGGCACAAGGCGTACTTACTTGTTGGTGGTGCGACTGGCATGATCGGCGATCCAGATGGCAAAAAAGACGAGCGTAATCTATTAACACTCGATGATATTGCTCATAATAAAGAGGCCATCGCCGAGCAGTATAAGACAGTATTTGCTGGTAAAGAATTTAACGTCGTCGATAACTATGATTGGTTTAAGGACATTAACTACATAGACTTCCTGCGCACTGTTGGCAAGAATGTTCCTTTATCGCAGATGTTGGGACGAGACTTTGTACAGTCTCGTCTGGGAAGTGACGGTTCTGGTATTAGCTATGCAGAGTTTAGCTATTCTCTTATTCAGGGTTATGATTTTGTTCACCTGCAGAGAGAATACGGCGTTAGTTTACAACTGTGTGGTGCTGACCAATGGGGTAATTCTATCGCAGGTGTTGATCTGATCCGTAGGCTTGATAACAAAGAAGCGCACGTCTATTCGACGCCTCTCATTATTAATAAGGCAACCGGACAAAAGTTCGGTAAGTCCGAGAATGGTGCTGTATGGCTCGACTCAAACAAGACAAGTGTTTATGCGTTCTATCAATTCTGGTTAAACGTGGATGACGAGAGTGTATACGACCTGTTGAAAATTTATACACTTCTATCTAAAGAAGAAATAGATAAGGTTCATTCAGAGTCTGAGATGAATTTGAGTAGCCGTAAATCTCAAAAGACTCTTGCACACGAAGTAACTATCTTAGTTCACGGTAAGGAAAGAGTAGAAAGTGTCGAGCGCGTTACTGGTGTACTATTTGGCAATACTGACTTTGCATCACTAGACGAAGATGATCTAGATATCTTGTCGGAAGAAATTCCGACAATTACAATTAATGATGATGGACCTACTGTTACTACAACCGTTGTTAATAGTTTGGTAGAATCTCAGGTTGCAAGTAGCAATGGCGAGGCGCGTCGCCTCATTGAAAGTGGTGCAATCTCTGTAAATGGTGTCAAAATTGATAAAGATAATTATATCGTGACTACCAGCCTAATCAAAAAAGGCAAAAATAATTTTATACTTGTCCGCTAAACGGCTGGTATAATAGTTATTATGACTAAAAAACTTATCGCATTTGACCTAGACGACACATTAGCAATAACAAAATCTCCAATATCAGATCGTATGAGTGAATTGTTCACCAAGCTGCTCGATAACTATCACCTTTGTGTAATATCAGGGGGTAAGATCGAACAGTTCCATGTACAAGTAGTTGATCGCCTTGATGCGACAGATGAACAGCTTTCGCATCTTCATCTCATGCCAACTTGTGGTACGCGTTACTATCGATATGACGTTACGAACGAATCTTGGAAACTGCAGTATGCCGAAGACTTAGAACCTGAGCAGAAAAAGCACATTATAGAAGTAATGGAACAGTCCGCCAAAGATCAAGGACTATGGGCTGAAGAACCATATGGAGAGCTTATCGAAGACCGTAATAGTCAAATAACATATGCAGTTCTTGGTCAAGAAGCTCCAGCAGAAGTTAAGTATGCCTGGGCCGAGAAGAATGCAGAAACGAAACTAAAACTACGTGAACTTATTGCTGAGCGACTACCTGATTTTGAAGTTCGACTTGGTGGTACTACCAGTGTAGACGTAACACGTATTGGTATCGACAAAGCCTACGGTATGCGTAAGCTTATGGATGAGCTTAATATTAGTACTGATGAGATTCTCTTCTTTGGCGACAAACTTCAAGAGGGCGGTAACGACTATCCCGTTAAAGCACTTGGTATCGATAGCATTGAAGTTGGAAAATGGGAAGATACTGCCTTTGCACTCGAAGGTATTCTGGGCGTTACCGTATAATCTATAGTCTTGCTACACTAGAGATATGAATCTGTTATCTCCTCTGGAGAATGTAAAGGGTGTGGGCGGTAAGACTGGTGAGCAGTTTAGTCTTGCTGGCATTCACACGGTTGGCGATCTTATTACATTTCTGCCGCGCACTCACGAGGATTTCTCACACATTACGACAATTGCTAATATCGCACCAGGCAAAGCGACCATTAAGGCTAAATGTGAATCGATTACGACCCGTCCGGTTAGGCGAGGTCTCAGAATTACTACGGCAACACTCGCCGATGAGACAGGTAAATTGCAGGCAGTTTGGTTCAATCAGCCATATCGTGCTACTCAGTTAAAGCCTGACGAAGAATTTTATTTTTCGGGTGAATTTGAATTTAATTACAATCGTTATCAATTAACAAATCCGAGCGCCGAGAAGGTCAGTGATATGCCTGTCCAAACAGATCGACTCCTACCCGTTTATAGGTCAATAAAAGGCCTAAAGACGACATTAGTTCGTAAGATTCTATCAGAGCTAAAGCCGCTAATTACAATGCTACCCGAGACGTTACCTAAAAAAACTGTATCTGATCAAAAACTAATTAGTCGATCGGATGCTTATATTGCCATGCATTTTCCGCGTACGAGCGAAGATATTGAAAATGCTCGTGAACGCTTGGGTTTTGAAGAATTGTTCGAACTGCTTCTTGCTAGTCAGTTAAACCGCCAGGAGAACGCAAAGCTTACGGGTTGGCATATACCATTTGAGCAATCTGTTGTGAAGGAATTTGTGGCTCAATTACCGTTCGCACTAACTGGCGCACAGCGACTTGCAGCGTGGGAAATTCTCCAAGATTTTGAAAAAGCCACTCCGATGAATCGACTCTTGCAGGGTGATGTTGGTTCAGGTAAGACTGTCGTAGCGGGGCTTGCTGCCAGACAGGCAGCTCACGAAGGTTTTCAGACTGCACTGATGGCGCCGACTGAAATCCTCGCCAGTCAACACGCTGAGACATTACAGAAATTATTATCGCCATTCGGGGTATCGGTAGGGCTGTTGACCGGTAGTGTGAAGGGTGAGGCGCGTAAGACTCTCTATAAAGCGATTGCCGATGGTTCTGTCCAGGTTGTTGTCGGAACTCATGCGTTAATTCAGGAGGCCGTACTGTTTCATAAGCTAGGCTTTGTCGTTATCGACGAACAACATCGCTTTGGCGTCAAGCAACGTCAGGAGCTACTAAAGAAATCACAATTTATGCCACACTTGCTGGCGATGACTGCAACTCCGATACCTCGTAGTTTGGCTCTTACTGTTTACGGAGAACTTGATATTTCAATACTTAATGAGCTACCGAAGGGCCGTAAACCGATCAAGACAAAGATCTGGTCACCTAATAGTCGTGCGCAGCTGTATGAACTTATTGATAAGGAACTATCGGATGGTCGCCAGGCCTACGTGATCTGCAGTCTGATTGATAATAACCCAGACAACGAGCTAAAGAGTGTTCAGGTTGAGTATAAAAAATTACAGAACTCTGTGTTTAAACACCGCAAGATCGGATTGCTACACGGCAAAATGAAATCAGACGAGAAGGAAAGTGTCATGAGTGAGTTCGCGACAGGCAAAATTGATATCTTGGTAAGTACGACAGTTGTTGAGGTCGGCGTTGATGTACCGAACGCTACCGTCATGTTGATTGAAGACGCGGATCGGTTTGGCTTATCTCAGCTACATCAGCTACGTGGTCGTGTGGGACGAAGTATCCACCAAAGCTATTGTTACCTTGTAACGAGTACGAGCGCTAAGCCATCAGAGCGTCTGCGCGAAGTCGAGAAAAGTAATGATGGCTTCTATCTCGCAGAGGTAGACCTAAAGCTCCGTGGTCCGGGTGAGATATATGGTCGTTCACAACACGGGGCGCTCAACCTTCAAATCGCAACGCTCGCAGATACAAAGCTAATCAAACGAGCGCAAGACGCTGCTAAGGCATTCGTTGCATCAGGCGATGACCTGGTAAACTATAAAGAACTAGCGTCACAGGTTCGCTACAATCAAAGGTTAACAACTCTGAACTAAAAAGGGAAAGGAGCAGCCAGTCCCGAGCGATTTACTCGCTCGCACTGCGCGATGAGGAAAACCGTAGGTTTTCTCATAAGTGAAACGTTTATGTATGCAGGAACAACATTTCGTCGTGACTCAGGCCGTATCGTTGGGGTGCATCAGAAGATTGATCGCATCGCTCGCCGTCAACTCAAGAAGTTGATTGGTAAGGATGCGCATTTTCCTACGAGTCGTGAAATTTTGCACTTTGAAGGAATAAATGGTCCTGACGGTATCAAGCGCAAAAGTCCCTCCAAGGATGAGCCGTGGCATTATATTGATCCGACAAATGTCGAGGATCGCAGCCTTATTTCACTCATTAATGACCATATGGCTAACCTCATCGCAGCACTAATTAAAAACAATCAGCAACGCGCTGCTTTTGAGGCGTCCTGGTTGGCACATTCGATAGTTGATGGTCTGACGCCTGCGCATCATTATCCACTCAATGACAAGATCGAGGAGTTATGGGGTAAGCCTCATACCGAGCGACTAACCAAAAGGGACAAAACGATCATTAAGGGAATCAATCGCCGTGATACATTATCAAAAAACTGGCAATATTGGGGGGTTGGTGGCGTTTTCTCGGCTCACCTTGCCTTTGAATTAGGCGTTGCCTCAACTATTGCGACACTCCGATTTAGTGATGCTTGTCCAAGTGCTGAGGATATTCTTGACTTAGAAAAAATAGGCTTTGAGGAAATGTTTGTTAAATCTATGCATAAAATCTATGACATGCACATGTTCAATGAGTTCGGAAATCTGGGATGGACGCGCAGGCTGGCTAATCAAACCAGGAAAGCCTTGGTACCTGAAATTATTAAAGTTGTGTGTCTGTCCTGGTATAACGCTGCAAACGAGGCTAAGATAAAGAGTATATGAATATACGAGTAATCGCTGGTAAATACGGCGGCCGCACTATTGCTGCACCAAATGGCCATACAACTCACCCTATGAGCGAACGGATCCGTAACTCACTTTTTAATAGTATTGGTGATGAAATAAAGGATGCGGTTGTGCTTGATGCATTTGCTGGTTCTGGCTCAATTGGTATCGAAGCAATTAGCCGTGGGGCAGCCAGTGCGACATTTTTAGATAAAGATCCACTTGCTGGACGAATCCTGGAAGAGAATATCAAAACACTCGGTATCGAGGCGCAGGCAACGACATTTCACGGGGGCGTAGGGGCCTGGACAACACGTACAAATGTTCGCTACGACATTATTATTGCCGACCCACCATACAACAATATGCAGTTATCCACAGTCGTGAAATTATTTAAGCTATTGAAACCCAATGGGCTTATGGTATTATCATACCCAGGTAGGGGTGAGTCGCCGCCCGGCACTAATGGAGTTGTTGTGGTGGACAATCGTAGTTACGGAACAGCGGCCCTCACGTTCTACCGCCTGGTAGTATAGTGTCGTTTTTCTCATTTACCCCGTGCTATACTCGTTTTTATGACAGAACTTATTCCTAAGGGATTTATATATGACAAAGCCTCTGACCTGGAGGCTAAAATTATTGGTTTTAAAAAAGCTGGGACTGACCAGCTACAACTCGTTTTGGATTTTGATCGAACCCTTACCGAGAAAAGTGACGAGAATAGCACATCATGGCAACTGATGCGTAATCACCTACCGCCAGAAGGCAAGATTGAAGCACAGCAAGTATACGAACACTATCGTGCACTTGAAGTGGCCGAGAAATTATCACCAGAGGACGCAACTACTTGGTGGACAACCTCGATGGCAATTATTGCGAAACATCATCTTGATATGAACGCCGTTGAAAGAGAGTTTTTGTCTCACGCTACAATTCGAGCGGGAACAAGGGAGTTATTCGAACTCTGCACCAAGCACAATATCCCTACGATTATCATGTCCGCTGGTATCAAAGACGTTATCAATCTATGGTGTAAAGCGTACGATATACATCCAACGATTATTCTTTCAACCGAGTTAATGGTTGATGAGGAAAATCGAGTTACGGGCTGGAAAGGCTCTAGTATAGTCCATATGTTCAACAAGCACGAACTTGACCATCCTGAGCTATCTAGGATTCGAGCTGAGCGCTCGCATACGATCCTAGCTGGCGATAGCCTGCACGATTACAATATGGCCGAGGGCACAGATACGGTAATGCGTGTTCGTATTCTCGATACAGATACGGATCAAGAAGCTGCTCACAAAGATACATTCGAGGTCTTCGATGCAATTATCGAAGATGGAACTCTAAATCCGCTCATAGACCTGATCAAACAAATCATCGAGTAACTTTGCAGAGGACGGACCTTCAGTATTAATAACTGGTAAAATTAGATTATGGCGAAACCACCCTACTACCGCATTTTCATAAAAGAAGGCTCAAATACCTATCTATTGTGCCGCCTTTGGCAGCAGAAGTCGGATGAAAGTCTAATGTTGCAAATGCAACCAGGTAAGCACTCATCAGGCGGAAAAGTCGGTAGGATTGAAATTACTGGAGATACTTTTGATATTAACTACGACGCAATAGACACACCTGCCGAAATTGAACATACGACCATTCATGCTAGTGGTCAGTCGCACACAAACTTGAAAGATGGTACAAGAAGTATCAACTACGACAAAGACCACGCTGGTATACCACTCAAAGACCTGAAGACCGTAAAACATTTAGGTACGTTATTAAGCCGTGATATGACTGAAGATGATGCGGTAAAAGCAGAACGAGCAAGTGATGTATCGATTGAGCGGAATATCGGACAGAAGTTCAGCGTTCTTGATATCCTAGCCGTACCGAAAGGTATAAATCTTAACTTCAATTTTGAATGGGATATGGAAAATGAGAGACAAGTACAGATGAATGTTGGTGTCCACAGGCTCGGTTTTAATGGCTTTGATGTCTATATCTTCACCAGAAGCAGTGACCAGTTCGATAAAGTTCCAAACAAGACGCTACACCTACCCGATATGAATAACATCGTACCTTTTGTCGTAAAATTGGACGAAAAGAAAGCAACTGTTAAGTTATCTACGCTCACTTTTGATGAAGTCGCTAAACCACAAGACCCAAATGACCCTTTTGCAGGTTTTAATGTCCTGACTGCTACTAATAAATACTTATAGTTTACGAGTTATCACTGCAGAGGACGGACCTTGGCAGATAATAAAACGGGACAAAATCAAATTAAAAAGCAAGCCAGCCGACTTGCTTTTTAATTTGGTACGGATGAAAGGACTTGAACCTTCACGCCCGGAGGCACTAGCTCCTAAGGCTAGCGTGTCTACCAATTCCACCACATCCGCATATGTTGCGTGCGTTATAGCGTGTCTACGATTTACCATAGGCCACGACATCCGCATATACTTTATATACTTTTTGGTAACCGATGTATTATACCAAAAAAGCATTAACAGATAAAGACCAATGTTTTAAAGTCTCACGTGGCTCACTTAAGTCGCTTGTGCTATCATAAATATATACATAGAAAGACAGACGGGGACTAGAGTGTAATGAGTAAAATTGCAAAGTACTTAAACGAACATATCTTAGGTGAGATTACCGGATCTAAAGCCGTCCGAGAGCGTTTCTCGCGCGATCGTAGTGTCCTCTCTATCAAGCCTGAACTTGTCATGTTCCCCCGTGTCACTAATGACATTCGTAAAGCCGCTCGTTTTTCATGGCAGCTTGCCGAAAAAGGCCATGTCTTACCGTTAACTGTTCGTGGCGCCGGGTCTGATGAGACAGGTGCTGCCGTTGGTAAGGGCCTTATTATCAATACAACAACTCACTTAAATGACATTATTTACATGGCATTAAAGGACAAGGATCACTTTGTTCATGTTCAGCCAGGTGTAACATTCAAAGCCCTCAATGACGCACTTAGCTGGCACGGACTTTCAATTCCAACGTTCCCAGCATCGGCTGCCTACAGTACGATTGGTGGTGCTGTTGCAAGTAACACTGGTGGACAATTCTCTGGCAAGGCAGGACTTACTGGTGATTGGGTGAAGCGCCTCGAAGTAGTTCTGGCGAACGGTGACTTAATTGAGACGACGAGACTTCGTAAACACGAATTTAGTAAGAAGATTGGCCTGCAGACATTTGAGGGTGAGATCTACCGCAAACTTGATGGATTAATCGAGGATAATCAGGCTCTCATCAATGAAAAAATCTCGAGTGATATCACTGATAATACGGGGTATGCACGTATAGCCCAGGTTAAACATAAGGATGGCTCATTTGACCTAACCCCACTTATGATCGGTAGTCAGGGCACGCTTGGAATTATGTCCGAAATTGTCCTAAGGACTGATTATGTGAGCAAAGACCAGGTTGCACTCGCTGCGGTGGTGAGTTCAAGTGACGCTGCCCGTGATGCTGCCGATGCGCTTCGAGGACTTGATCCAGACTCACTTGAGACGCTCGACGGTCCGCTGTTTGATCAGGCTCGTGCAGCTGGTAAATCATATCCATTCTTTAGTACGACCGATAGCGACAATGCAATCGGAGCTGTCATATATGTTCAATTTAACGATTTCAACGATCATGTTCGTGAACGTAAACTAAAGAAAGCAATCAAGATTCTTGGCAAATTCAATGCGATTATAATTACCTCTGACCAACATTCCATGGAAGAGCTATCCGCGATTCGAGACGTCGCTAGTTCAATCTACAGCGGTGATAATGGTGATGATTCATATCCACCCCTTCTTGATGGTGCATATGTGCCGACTGCTCGTCGGGAAGAATTCAGTATTGCCGTGACTGAACTTGCGCTCAAGCACCATGTGACGCTACCGTTACATATCCGTGTGCTGGATGGAATTGTCTTTACACGTCCAGCATTGCAGCTTGATAAACTAGGTGACAAGCAAAAAGTATTTAAACTTGTGACTGAATACGCTCAATTGGTTGATAAATGTGGCGGAGTATTCCTAGCTGATTCAAGCGAAGGGCGCCTGAAGGCAAACGCGGCCTATAATGTCCTCGACGACGATGTTCACCAATTGTATGAGCAAATTCGTGCAATATTTGATCCATTTGGTACGCTTAATCCTGGTGTAAAACAAACGTCAGATATTAAAACATTGGTTGAATCACTTCGTTCGTCGTACGACAGCGCTGACTTCGTCTAGATCTGATATAATTGTTTTCAAGCGCGAGTGGCGTCAAATACGGTAATCGTAGACGCGCTGCGCGATGCAGGATATGCGCGAGTGGCGGAATGGTAGACGCGCTAGCTTCAGGTGCTAGTGTCCTTCGGGATGTGGAAGTTCGAGTCTTCTCTCGCGTACCACAGCAAAGTCCCGGCCATTTGGTCGGGTTTTTGCTTAGAATGAACCATAGGGGATATATGGCCAAATCAAAGAATACGATATTCAAAGGATTGCTAAAAACTCTCGATACTTTGTCGAGCAAAAGAGTAGCACTCATTTTTGCTGCTATTGGTTTTATTACATTCATCGTATGCCTCAACAATCCATTTCAGGGTGATGACATTACTCAGATTGTCGAGAATCTTCCGGTACACTTCATTCAGAATATCGGTTATTTCTTTACCTCAAGCACGTTCTATAACGGACAGAACCTTGTTGGAACCTACTATCGACCACTTATGACGACGGCATTCTCGATTCTCTATACGCTCTTTCAAACATCAACAGCTGGATATCATATTTTTCAAATCGCCCTATTTAGTAGTGGAGCGTTCGTTCTCTTCCTGGTACTGAAACGATTCGTCAGACAATGGTTAGCGCTGTTACTCGCACTGATATTTTTGGTCCATCCAATGAATTCACAGATTGTTTTCTCGATTGCCTGTTTGCAGGACACACTGATGTTCTTCTTTGGCATCTTGGCTTTATATGTGCTCATTACACGTACGTCTTGGCGCAGTATGATTGTTGTTGCCGTCCTGTTGCTTCTAACACTATTTTGTAAAGAATCAGGCCTCGCATACGTTGTTATGTCCTTTGCATACCTAGGGTTCTTTGACCGCAAACGAATCTGGAAATTGATAGTCGTGATGGCTGGGCCGGTTGTTCTTTACTTGACACTCAAAGCTCTGGCCGTGGGGCTACTCGTCGGTAATGCTAATGGTGCACCAATTGACCATCTGAGTTTCGGTGTGCGCTTACTGACATCCCCATCAATCGTGCAGTTTTATTTTGGTAAGTTTGTCTTTCCGCTGAGTTTATCGACATGTTGGTACTGGACCGAACAACACTTCAGTACTCTAGGCGTATTAATTCCTTTCCTTGTTGATCTTGCGATTGCGGCTGTATTTGTATGGCTCGGACGGTTTGTTAAGCGCTATGGCAAGAGGAAGGATCTCTATGCTTATATATTCTTTGCATGCTGGACTGTTCTCGGAATTATCCCATATTTACAAATTACGCCACTTGATATGACGGCCTGTGAAACCTGGTTTTGCTTTTCGATGATTGGAGTCCTCGCTATGTTAGGACTGTCATTACCACTTGTGAAGATCGGTCGATGGAAAATAAACCTATCCTGGGTGTTGATTGTTTTAATCATTGCCGTCAGCGCATTCGCTGTTCGGACTATCGTTCGTGGCACTAATTACAGTAGCCAGTACAATATCGCAGTCCACGATCTAGCCGTATCGCAAAACGATTACTCGGCTCTTAACAACATTGCACAGTATATGATCGACAATCAGCGCTATGTGGAAGCAAAGCAATATGCACAAAAATCAATCGCTATCTTCCCGGGACTTGGTAACTATGACAATCTTGGTGTTGCGCATCAGCAGATGGGCGATTACAAACAAGCTATCGATTCGTACAATACTGCACTGAGCTACGGAAGTATGGATTTTGTCTATGAAAATTTAGCTCAGATCTATTTGGCAAAATGGCAAGATCCAACAACAGAAAAATTTCTCCAAAAAGCACTTACTCAGTATCCGCAGGATTATAAGCTGCTAACCTATATGGCAATATTAAAAGGAGCACAAGGTAATAACACAAGTGCTCAGGGGTATATTACCAAGGCAGCACAGTACGGAGCGGTTCCTCAGTTACTGTACGATAGGATCGTGCAAAATCAACCATTGGTGTTCAGTATCCCAACCTCAATCGAGCCAATCATCCTAAAGTAATGTGTATCTCTCTAATTAGCTTATTGAATCAGCTATAAAAACTTCAAATTTGACAATATCACACATTGATATTGTGCAGAGGACGGACCTCTGCTCAGGTAATTCTCAGAATGCAGCGTGAATTTACTTGTTCGACCTGGTATAAAGTAAAGGCGAGAATAAGAGTTAAGAGTAAGACAAGGATTATTGACAGATAAGTATAAGCGCGATAATCTATCTTTAATACAATAAAAAGGAAAAACAAATGTTTAAAGCATATAAAAAGTTCAAAAGTCAAAAGATTAACGATGTCCGTCGTGAGTTAGCACGCGCTCATCTCATTATTGGCATGCTGTCATTTGTCACGATTGTGCTCCTTTTACAAGAGGCGGCTCTGGTTGCTGATCTCAATACGGTCTTCACAACGATCGCGATTACGTTACTCGCAATTGTTGCGGTGATATCTGTCGCGATTTCTATAACATTATTCACTGTCACGAAGAAATAACCACATTCAAATAGCGAAACAGCTCTAACCTGCGGAATTGGTTAGATTTCTTGAGATCGATTAATCAACCTTAGTAAGCATATTAACAGTAATACCTGGGTCATACTCATCATCAATTCGCGCGTCTAATTTGGCTGTATTAACCGTATAATATTTTTGTCTCACAGATATGACTTTCTCTTCTTTAAGTTTTTTAAGCTCTAAAGTCGTTGTCTCGCGAGTTAGTCCCGTGGTATTGGCAATTTCTTGTTGGGTAAGTGGAACATATATTTTTACTAAATCTTTCTTGATATCGCGGCCATATCTTAAACAGAGGTAGCGGAAAGTATAGATTAGCTTTGTGTAGGCTCGTGTTTTCTCGAGAGCATCCACCTGTAACATATTACCAATATATGAACCTACTTGGCGACTGAGCATTGCATTGGCAAATCCTACATTCTCGGCGCTGTGGGACTCGAAGGCGTCCTTACTCATTATGTACAACTCACAATCCGTGTAGGCTTGATAATAGAACAGTGCTTTAGTTGTTTTCGAAAACGCCCAACATATGGGTACAATATCATCAATAATTTCAAAAGATATGAGCTGATCGTCGCCCTCTGCACTAATGTTCGAGACTTTTATCACACCATTTTTAATGGCATATACGCAGGAAGGGGCTTCATTTTGATGAAAAACGACTTCACCCTTGGCAAACTTAATTGTCGGATATGTTCGGTAAAATGACCTTAGCTCGTTCACCGCGGTCTCCTTAAGCGACATTTACATTATGCATATGCTTGATTCTATAATACCATCTCTGTTTCAAGAGCCAAAATGATTCATTATGTGAGGAATCTCACAGTCTCATATCAGTAACTTCTATAGAATAAATAATGTAACAACTTTAAGTGGGGAGGGTACATAAAATGAATTATCAATATATAGACCACAAGCCATCGAGAAGGGACTTTAAAATCAACAAACATGGTCTAGACAGAATCAAGCGACGGCTAGACAGAATTCGCGCTGAACAATCCGAGATCTATACTCGTTTTAAAAAGAAATATTATCGTCACCAATTAGAAAATATTATTTCGGAAGAAGAGCTCCAAGACCTTCATCAAGAAATGCTTGAATCGGGTAATATTTCCAGCGCGATTAGCCTGATTGAGGCAGGAAAAGGTAGGCGGTTTAGTTACCTATAGGCAACTAAAGTAATTAATGTTTAACCAAGGAGAGTGGTATGAACGTAACAGAAGATGTAAAAAATGAAGCACGACATGTTAATGATAAAGCTCAAAAGTTGATGCATGAAGGTAAAGAAAAAATGAAAGAAACATCCACCGATATAAGACAGGCTGGCAAAGGGGTTGCTGGTGATGTAAAAGATCGGGCGGTAGAGCTAAAACATAACCTCACGCATAAACAATAATTCATTTCTGTGGCTATCATCTAGGTGGTAGCCACTTTAAGCGATAAGGAGTTCTCTCCATGGCGAAATATAGTGAAGCAGCTCAGGAAAAAGTTCACAAAGTGCTCCATGAAATGGAAGAAGGAGAATTAAGAAATGGCAAAAATGGTAAAAAGGTTACCAACCGTAAACAAGCAATTGCTATTGGACTCAGTGAAGCCCGTAGTCGCGGTGATAAGGTTCCCAAGAAATAATCGCAGAGCTGGTATATTTAGCTAAATGTTCTAATAACATAATCAACCCTGTTCACCTGCATGGTTGATTATGTTACTATTGGCTAGCACATTAATTAATCAGCGTATTCAGAGTACAGCGAGAGAACTAGCTCTATGACCTGTCAGCAACCAGCCTCTTGAGCAATCAATGCATAAATGGTGCTACTTCTAGCCCATATGGGAAAGATAAGATATTGTAACTCCTTTATTTTTCCTGTCGGGCGGAAAGATACGTAAAAGGAGTATTTTTTATGTCAATTTTTAGAACGGCCGAAAGTGTTTCGCCTAAACACCCAGACAAAATTTGTGATCAGATATCTGACGCTATATTAGATGCGCATCTTGCTCAGGATCCTGAGGCACGCGTTGCTATCGACGTTGCGGGTGGACATGGAACAGTTTTTGTAACTGGTGAAGTCACTTCGCGTGCCAAGAACGTTGACGTTAACGCTATTGTAAAGCGTCTAGCGGGTGATGTAACGGTAATTGAACATATAGCCGCCCAAAGCACTGAAATCGCTGCAGGCGTTGATATTGGCGGCGCTGGCGATCAAGGTATTATGGTTGGCTATGCTAGCGATGAAACGCCTGAGCTGTTGCCACTTGAGGTTGTATTGGCTCGTAAACTAAATCAGTACATATATAAAAAGTGGCCCTATGATGGCAAGACACAAGTGACGCTTAAGGACGGAGAAATCGTTTCCGTTGTTGCAAGTTTTCAGCACGCGGCAAAGGATCAATTAACTGCACTAGTCAAACGTTGGCTACGCACGCAGAAATTAGCTGAACTTGGTGTACTTGATCTGCATATTAATCCTGCAGGTGATTGGAACGTAGGTGGCTTTGATGCCGACGCAGGACTGACCGGACGTAAGCTCATCGTTGATAACTATGGACCACGTGTCCCGATTGGTGGCGGAGCATTTAGCGGTAAAGATCCGAGTAAAGTTGACCGCTCGGCTGCCTATATGGCTCGTAAAATTGCAATTGATTATCTCAAGAAGCGTCACGCGAAAGAAGTATTTGTACATTTAGCCTATGCAATTGGATACGATCAGGCGCTTGAGGCGACGGTCAGCGTAGACGGCGTTCAGGAACAGGTTGTTGGCTATAATCTATCACCAAATGGAATTATCAAATTCCTTGATTTAAAGCGACCTATTTATGAAAAGACCGCGCAGTACGGACATTTTGGCCACCCAGGGCTTACCTGGGAAGTGTAGCTTATGCTTGCCAGCTCTATTGACGCGCACTACAATTACCTCCAATGATTTTTCCTACTGAAGCAAAATTTGATGAAGGTATCAAAGAAATACTTGAGAACGACGTACGAGGTCGTTCACTCGACCATTTGAAAATACTTGCCATGCAACTTGTTGTTGATGGACTTCGCGAGGCACAAGCAAATTTCTCTGATGATACAAATAAGTCGCAGATACGCAGAGATATTACTGGCCACTTGATTGATTCCTTTGCAGGCGATACGGAATTTAGTATTGGCAACGAAATAGAAATTACTGATCGGGGTTACTATCTACTACATGATGTTATGACGAATTATTTCGTTGTGGCTCGCCTAGAAGACGAGCAAAAGTTGGCTGGCGTAGTCGAAACAACAGTCGCAATTAACAGTG
This sequence comes from Candidatus Saccharimonadota bacterium, assembly GCA_028286365.1. Lineage (GTDB taxonomy): Bacteria > Patescibacteriota > Saccharimonadia > Saccharimonadales > Saccharimonadaceae > UBA1547. The sequence goes on from JAQBRR010000001.1 coordinate 521,161, forward strand.
AAGGCCTAACTGACATCGAAAGCAAGGTAGGCCAGGTCGTAGAAGTAGGAGGTGAAACCCTCGCTGACACACCGGCAATACTACTGGGCGATTTGCGCTTCGTGACTTCAATGGGCAAAGCGCATGCTATAAAACCTCAATATCGCGCATTAATAGTTCTTAACAAAAATGGACCAACACCACGACAAGCCGTTCCGCAGGAAAGTAACGCGTTTTTTACGGCGTAAACCGCTATCTATATTGCTCGAGCCCATATCGTGCACCAATAAGGCCGAATGAACTGACAAGGTGTTTAGGCACGTAACTGACCTTTGGAACTTCGGTCATACCATTTAAGATAACGGCATTATCTACGAGAGCTGTATGAAGCGCTTCTTCGAGACTTTCTTCGTAGCGGTCATGATCGCGTGATACACCACCACCAATAACAACGTGGTCCATGCCAATACTTGGTACGAATGATGCAATTGCTTGACCAAAGACACGACCAACGTGCTCCCATGCGTCATTGCTCTCATGTGTATATAGCTGACCTAATTCTTGCGGAGTGGATCCATTACCGAATCGTCGCTCGATAGCTGGGCCTGCAATCAGACTCTCTAGTGTGCCTTTGCTACGGTCAACATCCATCGGGATATGACCATATTCACCAAGCTGTCCTGTAAGGCGACTAGCTATTTTGTGGCCACGGATAATATCTGCACCAATACCAGTACTATGCGTAAAGTACATAAGTGGTTGAGTATTTTTGGGATCGGCGCCAGGTACGAATGGCGCTGCGTGAGTAGCAGCTTCGGCATCATTTAGTGCGGTAAGGCGGATTTTTTTCAATCGCGAATCTTCTTCTCCTAAGCGCTCATTCAAATCAAATACATCGGTCAGACCTGAAATGTTTGTTAGCGGTCCGACCAGCATGCGGTCACCATCGTGTACAACCTTGCCGGGGAAACCGATAACACCATCGCGAAGCTCAGGATTCGCCTCAAGAAGTAGGACAAGAGAGCGAGCCATTGACTGGAAGAACGGATCAGGACGGGAAGGCGTTGGCTCAATGATCGGTTCGCCAATAAACTCTACGTCGTTTGTCTTTGTACTTATTTCAGCGATAGCTGTTCGTAGATTGCTTCCGCCGATGTCGCCCACGAACGCGCGATTAGGATGTGACATGTATTTCTCCGTAATTAATAAATTGCATTGTACAGTAAGCCTACTAGAGGTGAAAGCATAGGCTCTATTAGTCTTAGCGTTCAACCGTTAATTAAAGTGTAAAGCATCCAGGTGGTATAGGTAGCGTACAATGAACGATATGATAATTGAAACGATAGGTGTTGGTCCGCACCCAGAGCCATGGCCAACTGATCCAAAATATGATCCAGAACTTCTCGCAAATGGAGATACTCGTAATGTCCTGGACAAGTATCGCTACTGGACCGTCGAGGCAATTAAGGCAGACTTAGATATTTCACGATTTGATTTGCATATCGCAATCGAAAATTGGCAACATGACCTCAATATCGGCACAATTGTGCGTAATGCTAATGCATTCAATGTATCGGCAGTTCACATTATTGGCAAGCGCCACTGGAATAGGCGAGGTGCAATGGTGACAGATCGCTATTTGGATATATTTCAGCACAGTACAGTCGATGAGTTCGTAAAAGCGATTGGTGATCGCCACATCATTGCGATCGATAACTTACCTGGAAGTATTGCGCTATCAGAGACAAACTTACCCAAAAACGTCGTACTAGTATTTGGTGGTGAAGGACCAGGACTCTCGGATGAAATGGTGTCTGCGAGCGAAAAAATGGTTTATATTGAACAATTTGGTTCGACTCGATCAGTGAATGTGGGTGTTGCATCAGGTATTGCGATGTATGCGTGGTTACAGCAACATATCTTGAACAAATAGACTATATATGCTATAATATAGAGATATATGGCTGCAAATTATGAATCAAGCCCAAAAGTAATCACGCGTCTGAAGTTTCAAGCAGCTAGTCCCTTAGATGCGCAGATAAAAAAGTTGATGACGCTCGAGACTCGTGAAGCGGTCGCACACCATGCACAAATGACTGGCAAAACTCCTAGAATTGCGTTTCACACGGTACACAATCGCGCATTAAACCTCGGTCCGACTGTAGAAAGTAGAGGCAAGGACACACTCGCGGATGAGCGGTATAGTGACTATATTGCATTGTCGCAAGACCATTTTTTTCAGCTTAAAAAAGCAATTACAATGAAAGACCAAAGTGATTATATTGAGCTTGGAGTAAATCTACATTTGCTCGGCGGTGAGAAAAAATTATTAATTGGTACGCCTTTATTCGCACCAAATCACGATACCGGCTTTGAACTGTATACGCGTATCCAGCGCAAAAATCTTTTAGCAGGTACAGCACTTGATCATGCATATGATCTTCTTGAAAACAGTATGACCATAGGTGCGGTTGATGAGATGGCCAGTTGGAATATGCAGGTGCATGGTGTAGAAGTTGAACACGAATGGCCTAGCCTTCGCCCCGTCTCTAACGAATAATCTTGGACAATTAAACGTGCATATGCTATAATAAAATTATGGTATACAGCCAATCTAACCATCTACATATTCTGCCGGAGCGAATCGGTTAGTTTTCTTTTGTAATCTTTCATAAAAAATAACGCCGAACATCGCTTCGGCGTTTTTCGTTATTAAAAATATTTTATGGAGAATTACTATGATTGAAATTTATGAAAATTTGGAAAAGTCGATGCTAAGTATTGTCGATTATAAGAACATCCTCGTTATAGATAACGAGGAGCCACTCGTGCCAATTATTGATGATAACAATCTAACCGCTAAGCAGCGGGGTGAAGACATGAAAGAATATACAGGTGATGTTGTATATGTTCGTCAGGGTACTGCACTACGGCTTGGAAGGGCAGCGGATTTACTTGTGACCGTAGAACCAGACATCGCTTTGAATGTTACGTACGGTTACCGGGCTCTACAGGTTCAAACTAAGAGATTTGAGACTGTCAAACGTGATCTTGAAATGCAGTTTTCTGGTGAGGAGCTTGATATGGCCGCTCACCGCCGGGTAGCACGTCCTGATGTTGCCGGACATCCCACTGGTGGAGCAGTCGACATACAGATAACACGCCAGGGTGAGGCTGTAGATTTTGGAACAAGAATTGGTGAATTTGTCCCCGACACCTATACGTTTTCGCCGTATGTCAGTATGGAAGCAATGAGAAACCGAATGTTACTTCGAACGGTCATGATGGCAGCAGGCTTTGCCCCCTTTGACGGTGAGTGGTGGCACTTCTCATATGGCGACAAAGAATGGGCTAGGTATACTAAGCAACCAAATGCCGTCTATAAACAACTCAATTTTGGATCAAGTATATTTGAGAATACAGGAGAACAAGAATGATAAACCCAGATATGGACGTGCGCTTGCAGCGCATAGATAATGATGAGACAATTAGGTCAATGAGCGCATTGTCATCACAGCCCTATAAAGGAACACGCGACTACTATCCAGAACAGAAGCGTATCCAAAACTACATTTTTGCAACGTGGCGCCGAGTTTCAGAGCGCTTTGGCTACGAAGAATATGGTGCACCGACACTTGAACCACTCGAGGTCTATGCAGCAAAGAGTGGTGATGAGTTAGCTAACGAACAAACGTATACGTTTACTGATAGGGGCGGGCGCATCGTCGCAATTCGTCCTGAGATGACACCGACGATTAGTCGTATGGTAGCCGCCAGGCGTCAAGAATTGGCGTACCCAGCTCGTTTATATAGCGTAGCCAATTTCATGCGTTACGAACGTCCTCAGCGTGGTCGTGAGCGAGAGTTCTGGCAACTGAATGTTGATGTTTTTGGACTTGATGAAGTTACGGCTGACGCAGAAATAATTACCATGGCTGATTCGTTGATGAAAGAATTTGGCGCTAAGGACAAAGATTTTGTGATTCGGATCAATAATCGCCAATTAGTGAATTTTGTTATGGTCCAATATCTTGGTCTTGATGAAACACAGGCGCATCTGATGGTGAAATTATTTGATCGTAAGGACAAGATTGCCGAGGCTGAGTTTAATGATCAAGCAGGTGATATCCTCGGTAACAATGCGAAGGAAGGTATCGCAAAGCTACAATCTCTGATGAGTGCAAAGACAGTAAATGATTTGCCAACTGAGATCAAGACAAGTCTTGCAGCAGTTGAACTCGGTGAAGTATTTGAACTTCTCGAGCAAGCAGGTGTAAAAAGTGCCAAGTTTGATATGACGTTGATGCGTGGACTCGATTACTACACCGGAACCGTCTTTGAAGTATTTGATACGGATCCCGACAATAACCGGTCGGTACTTGGTGGTGGGCGATATGACGGCCTTGTGGGCATGTTTGGTGCGGAACCAATATCTGCTGTCGGTATGGCTCAGGGTGGCACGACAATCGAGAACTTCCTAGAAGTACACAAATTGCTGCCAAACCTAGCATCAACAACGGATATCTACATTGTGGTTCTTGGTGGAGTACAAAATGCAGCGAATAAGCTTGCTCGACATCTACGGAGTGAGGGCGTTAATGTCGAATTAGATACAACTGATCGCAAACTTGATCGTCAGATTAAGACAGCGGTTAAAAAGAGTATTCCATACATTTTGTTTATCGGCGATGACGAGGTTCGGGACGAAGTCTACACGCTAAAGGATACCTCAAGTACCGAAGAGCAAAAGATCGGTTTCTCGAGGATTGTGAGCCTGATGCGCGATCGTCGACGCGCCCCGCGCGATGACGACATCCCTGATTTGGATTAGATTCGACCCTCTGATATACTCGTTTGAGTATGAAAACCACCATTAAACACCTATCAGATACCAAAGTAGAACTAACTATTAGCCTGACGCCGGCCGAATTAGCTGACGCCGAAAAGGTTGCGCTCGTAAAGCTATCCAAGGACGTAAAAGTCGCTGGATTTCGTAAAGGAAAAGTACCTCTAGTTGTCGCACAAAAGAATGTTGACCCATTAAAGCTACAAGAGCAGGCTCTTGATGACGCTGTTAGCAAGGCTGTTGCCAGCGCCTTTATCGAAGAGAAAATCCAAGCACTTGATCGTCCAGCTGTTGAGATCAAGAAATTTGTTCCAGGCGAAACACTCGAATTTACCGCTGAGGCTGAGATACTGCCTAAAGTCACACTAGGTGATTACAAGAAGCTAAAAGCGACAGCAAGCGAAAAAGTCGCCATCAGCGCAAAAGAAGTTGATGCGGTTATCGAGCGTATGCGTGAGGGCATGGGCGAGAAGAAGGACGTTAAACGCGAAGCCAAAGAGGGTGATGAGACAGTTATCGACTTCATTGGTAAGAAAGATGACGTCGCTTTTGACGGTGGAACTGGCAACGATTACTCACTCACACTCGGTAGCAAGTCATTTATTCCAGGTTTTGAAGAAGCAATTATTGGCCATAAACCAGGCGAGACATTTGATATTGATCTGATGTTCCCAACGGATTACCACGTTGACGAGCTAAAGGGTGCACCTGTGACTTTCACGACAACCCTTAAAGCAATTAAAGAAATTGTGCCAGCAACGATCGATGACGAGTTTGCGGCTAAGAATGGTCCATTTACGACTGTTGCTGAGATGAAAGCTGACATCAAAAAAGGCCTTACTGAGCAAAAACAACGTGAAATTACTGAGAAGTTAAAAGACGACTTGGTCACTCAGCTGATTGAGGCTAGTACCATTCCTGTCCCTCAAATATTAATTGAGGATCAGACCAAGTCTATTGAGCAAGATTTTGAGCGTAACCTGATGTATCAAGGACTTTCTATTGATGAGTATCTGACGACGCAGAAATTTAAGTATCGAGACGAATGGATTGAAAAAGAAGTAAAACCAACAGCTATGAAGCGTGTTCAGGCAGGACTTGCTCTCGCAGAACTCAGCAAAGTGGAAAAGATTGATGCCACAACGGATGAGCTTCAAGAGCATATTGAGTTATATAAGAAGCAATACGGTAACAATCCAGAAGCTCTAAAGCAGTTCGATGAACCAGAGGTTCAGCGTGATATCGCCAACCGTCTGTTAACCGAAAAAACAGTTGAACGTTTAGTTGAGCTAAACAAAAAATAAACGTTAGCAAAATTAATTATTAGCACTCACTTGCAACGAGTGCTAATTTTATATACAATTGATGTATGAGTAAGCCATCAAACTATTTAGTACCAACGGTGATTGAAAAAACTTTTGAGGGTGAGCGTGCCTTTGATATCTATTCACGCCTGTTAAATGAACGAATTATCTTTTTGGGTGAGCAAGTAAACGAACATACGGCTAACTTGGTTGTTGCGCAGCTACTTCATCTTGCCTACGAGGACCCAAAAAAGGACATCAAGCTCTACATTAATAGCCCTGGCGGTAGCGTCTATGACGGTATGGCTATTTATGACACCATTCAATTCATAACTCCAGATGTCCAGACGATCGGAATTGGCTTACAGGCGAGCATGGGAGCATTTCTATTATCAAGTGGTACGAAAGGTAAACGATTCGCTTTGCCTCATGCTAAGGTAATGATTCATCAGCCAAGCAGCGGTACGCAGGGTAAAGTTACTGATATGGAAATCGACCTTAAAGAAGGTCTCGCGGTGAAAGAAATGCTTGCAGAACTTCTTGCAAAAAATACTGGTCAAAAGATTTCAAAGATCAAACTCGACATGGAGCGCGATTATTGGATGGCACCACAAGAGGCAAAAGCGTACGGTCTGATTGACGAAGTAATTACGAAAGCATAAGGAGTAAAAAATGCCCAAAGGTGAAATAGAATACAGACTCGATATGGATGAATTTCCTGCCCAGGATTATGGACTTGTCATTGCTGAGGCAAAACAGCTCACTCGGGAGCTTAATGAGGGCAATGCTTCACTCCCAGGAGAACTTAACGGCGAGGCTGTTTATTCAGCTAATTTAAGGAATTCACTTTTTCTTGTACTCGGTATAGACAGGCCGCTGCCGACGCCTAGTGCTGCATCATTCGGAGATGAACTAGATGGTGTTCAGATGGCTTTTGAGAGTCGTTTTGATGGTCAAACAACCGAAAAGCTTGTTGAGGCGCGTGGTGGATGGTATATAAGTGGTCCAGGTTTAGGCAACATCCCAGACACAGATTAACTGCTAAAAGCATAGACATAATACCCTAAACATGCTATAATATAGTTAAATGACAGAAATCTTACCAATTGAAAATAATACCGGCAGGTACAACCTTGATAATGCGCGAACGTTTGTTCGTCTTAGAGCTGATGTACTGATGAATGAAGGTGTCAGCAGGGCAAGATTGAATGCGTATGATATTGATGATGAGAATAGGGTTGATCAGTACCGACAAGCTCGCTTACAGGCAGCTGCGATTCTTGAAGAAGAACATGATTTTTTGGGTGCATTTCAAGATGGCGTGATGATTGGTGCAGTTGAGAAGCGACCATGGACCCATAAGGACGAATTGCCTTATTTTTCCCTTTTTGATAGGTATGTAGCGCGCAAAGTAACTCTCCTCGGTTCTGATCAAGCAAAGCCCCAACCGATTGGCATATTTGCACTTTTAGCTGAAAAGACCGATAAGCAAACAGAGGTTTTTGAGAGTTTACTCGATCATGTAACAAAGGATCAAGATAAAAATGACTTTCTGCTACCTTTAACTGCACACCATCCTGCGCTGTTGGTAGCAGCTGAGTATGGGTTTGAAAGTACAGGCAAATTTGCACGGCAATTTGGCGCCTTGCACGAGTTGTATATTCGTGAAGGTGAAGCGCCTACGTCTACAGAGTCAGCAGCCTAGATTAAAGCCTTCATTTATACTTGACTATTTATAGCTAAACCCTCACAATAGGTAACAAGAAGTAGAGTAGCTGTGGTTATCTATGTCTTGTTGTCGGAGTGGCATTTGCAACAGACTAACCTTGCTCAGGGAATCTTCGGCGCCAAAGAACCCCTATCAACAATTCGTTTTCTTGATCAGAAGCGAAACCCTTCCATTGTAATCAATGGAAAGATCTAACTAACCATGCGAGGAGCATTGCATAAATGGCAAAAACTAAGCCTGATACTGCAAAGCGTGTTTTCTTTACAAAGGATGACACTGCATTGCCTTTACCAAATTTAATTGCTCACCAAAAGGACAGCTGGCGTGAATTCGTCGAAACTGGCCTAAGTGAGATTTTTGCGGAGTTAAACCCAATCGATGACTATACTGGTCAAAAATTGGCTCTTCGTTTCAAGGAATACAAATTTCAAGATCCAAAGTCAACTGAGCAAAATGCCAAGGAAAACAACCTGACATTTGACGCGCCACTGCACGCCAATGTTGAGCTAACAAACAAAGTAACTGGTGAAGTTAAAGAACAGGAAATCTACCTCGGTGATTACCCTTGGATGACTGACCGCGGTACTTTTATTATTAACGGTACTGAGCGTGTTGTTGTTTCTCAGCTTATTCGTAGTGCAGGTGTCTTTTTCACTGCCGATAAAGCTGCCACTCGTAATTTCTACGGTGCAAAATTGATTCCAGGCCGTGGTGCATGGTTAGAGTTTGAAACCGCTAGTAACGGTGCTATTTACGTTAAAATCGACCGCCGTCGTAAACTGCCAATTACGACACTTTTCCGTGCACTTGGTCACAGTAAAACCTCTGAGATTAAGAGTCTGTTTGCTGATGTTGATACCGGTGAACTGAAATATATCGATGCCACTCTCGAAAAAGATCCATCACGTGGAGCAAACGAGGCCCTAATCGAAGTGTACCGCCGTCTTCGTCCAGGTGATCTTGCCACTGTTGATAACGCCCGTTCAATGATTGAGCGAATGTTCTTTGACTTCAAGCGATTCGACTACAGCCGCGTCGGACGTTACAAGTTGAACCAACGTCTTGGTCTTACGGTACCTAACACTACTGAAAACCGTGTATTCCAGTTAAGCGACCTGATTGCGATTGTTCGTGAGATTATTCGTTTGAACAATACTCAGGATCCTCAAGATGATATCGACGCACTTTCAAACCGTCGTATTAAGTTAGTTGGTGAATTAGTTGCTCGTCAGTTCCGCGTTGGTATGCTTCGTATGCAGCGTAACGCCATGGACCGCATGTCTATGTCTGATATCGAGAACGTAACTCCTGGTCAGCTGATCAATGCTCGTCCAGTCGTTGCTGCTGTTCGTGAATTCTTTGCAAGTTCACAACTTTCACAGTTGATGGACGAGACAAACCCACTTGCAGAGCTTTCTCACAAGCGTCGCCTTAGTTCAATGGGTCCTGGTGGACTTTCACGCGAGCGTGCAGGCTTTGACGTTCGTGATGCTCACCCAACTCACTACGGACGTTTGTGTGTTGTTGAGACTCCAGAAGGTGCCAACATTGGTTTGGTACTTAACCTTGCAGCCTACGCTCGTGTAAACGAGTACGGTTTCATCGAAACTCCATACCTAAAGGTTGTGAAGGGTAAAGTTACTGACGAAGTAGTCTACCTCGATGCATCACAAGAAATCACTGAAGTTATTGCTGATGCTAGCGTCAAACTTAAAGACGACGGATCATTCATCGACGAGCGTGTTAGTGCCCGAAACGGCCTCCTACCAGAGCAAGTTGATGCCAGTGAAGTTACTTACGTTGACGCCGCTCACAAGCAGATCCTTGGTTCTTCCGCTGCCTTGATTCCATTCATCGAGAAAAACCGTGTCGACCGTTCACTAACTGGTTCTGCCATGCAGAAGCAAGCAGTGCCACTTCTTATTCCTGAATCACCTGTTGTAGGAACTGGAATTGAAGGCGAAATCGCCAAAAACACCAGTCAACTTGTTGTTGCTGAAGGTGCTGGTGAAGTCGTTCGTGCTGATGGTGACGAAGTACATGTTGCCTACAAGGACGGAACAAAGATTTACGAAGTCATTCACTTTACAAAGAGTAATGATGATCGTTCAATCAACCAAAAAGTTCGCGTCGAACGTGGCCAAAAAGTTAAAGCCGGCGATATTCTTATCGAAGGTGCCTCAATTGCTGATGGTGAACTAGCTCTCGGTCGTGACCTAACTGTGGCCTTCATGCCATGGGGTGGTTACAACATGGACGACGCAATCGTGCTCTCAAGCCGCGTTGTTCAAGATGACACACTGACAAGCATCAATATCAAGGACTACACAGTAGAAGTTCGTGAAACGAAGCTTGGTCCTGAGATCGTAACTCGCGATATTCCAAATGTATCTGAAGAGTCACTTCGTCACCTCGATGAGAGTGGTATTGTACAGCTTGGTTCAGAAGTTAAAGCCGGTGATGTACTGGTGGGTAAGATTACCCCTAAGGGTGAACAAGAGCTATCAAGCGAAGAGCGCTTGCTCCGTGCGATCTTTGGTGAAAAAGCCAAGGATGTTCGCGATACCTCACAGCGTATGAACAATGCAGGTGGTGGTAAGGTTGTTGGCGTTAAGATCTTTAGCCGTGAAAATGGTCACGAACTTAAGGCTGGTGTTCTTATGCAGATTCAGATCTTCGTTGCACAGCTTCGCAAGATCTCAGTTGGTGACAAGTTAGCTGGACGACACGGTAACAAGGGTGTTGTTGCTCGAATTTTGCCAGTCGAGGATATGCCATTCATGGAAGACGGAACTGCAGTTGATGTAGTCTTGAACCCACTTGGTGTACCATCTCGTATGAATATCGGACAGCTGTTTGAGACTCACCTTGGTATGGCCGCTCGTGCACTTGGTTACAAGGTAGCGACTCCACCATTCAACGGTGTTCCAAATGATGTCATTAGTAGTGAACTTGTTAAAGCAGGATTTGCCAGTGATGGTAAGTTCCAACTATTCGACGGCCGTGACGGTAATCCATTTGAAGAGCGCACCACTGTTGGTGTCATGCACATGATCAAGCTACACCACATGGTTAGCGACAAGATCCACGCCCGTTCAACTGGTCCATACACAATGGTCACCCAGCAGCCACTCGGTGGTAAGGCACAAAATGGTGGTCAGCGATTCGGAGAAATGGAAGTCTGGGCCCTTGAAGCCTATGGTGCTGCTGCAACACTTCAGGAAATGATTACGATCAAATCTGATGATGTCTACGGACGCGCAAAGGCCTACGAGTCAATCATTAAGGACGAGCCAATTGTTGGTCCAAAACTTCCAGAGTCATTCAACGTCTTAGTTAAAGAACTTCAAGGTCTTGGACTTCGTGTCGATTTGCTTGATGAGTCTGAAGACGCGATTATTGATGCCGAGCAAGTTATTGGAAGTGTCATCAACGGTGAACCAGTTGCTGCCATTCCTGACCTTGGTGAAGATGGTGAAGTTGAAGAAACTATTATCGACGAAGCAGATGACTTCGGAGACCTCGGTGATGGTGTCACGATTCAGGATATAGACGAAGTAGAAGAAATCAAGGAGGAGGCGTAATATGAGTCGCATTTTAGCAAACAACGGAATTGCAGACTTTGACGCAGTTCGCCTCGCAGTTGCGAGTCCCGAGGACATCCTGAAATGGAGCCACGGTGAAGTTACAAAACCAGAGACAATTAACTATCGTACCCAAAAACCAGAGCGTGATGGACTGTTTTGTGAAAGAATCTTTGGCCCAGTCAAAGATATCAATCCACACGACAACAAGCTAAAGGGTGTTCGCTCTCGCGAAGCTGCGATCGACAAGAATGGTGACCTCGTTACCAAATCTATCGTTCGTCGTGAGCGCATGGCGCACATTACCTTGGCTGCACCTGTTGCGCACATCTGGTTCATGCGTGGTACACCGTCAGCAATGTCGCTACTACTTGGCATTACTGTTCGTAACCTAGAACGTATTGCATACTTTGCAACCTACGTCATCCTAAAATCTGACGATACAAAGCGCGATCAGTACATTGCAGACCTCGAAGCAGAGACCGAAGCTGGACGTGCTGCGATCAAAATTCGTTACGAACGTGAAGCTGGAACAGATGAGGAAACTCCTGATCCATCAATCGACGTAAAGGCACTAGCTGAAGCTATGTCACGCGAAGTTGAAGAACTGAACGAAACATACCAAGTTAAGAAAGCTCAACTCGATAGCCTCGTAAAGGGTGCATTAATTAACGAAGTTGATTACCGTAGTCTTCCTGAAGAATACGAAGATCTTGTTGAAGTTGGTATGGGTGGCCTTGCACTTAAGGCACTTCTTGATGAAATCAAGTTGCCTGAGCTTATCAAGCAACTTAGTGACGAAGTCGCTGGTGCAAAGGGTCAACGTGAGAAGAAACTCCTTAAGCGCCTCAAGGTACTTGAAGGTATGGCAGCTGCAGGTATTAAACCATCAAGCCTGACGCTTACTGTTCTACCTGTGATTCCTCCAGACCTTCGCCCTATGGTTCAGCTAACCGGTGGACGTTTTGCAACATCAGATCTAAACGACCTTTACCGTCGTGTGATTAACCGTAACAACCGTCTTAAGAAACTGATTGACCTCAACGCTCCTGAAGTGATTCGTCGTAACGAAATGCGAATGCTCCAAGAAGCAGTTGATGCCTTGATTGATAACTCTGCCGCTCGTGGTGGCCGTGCCGTCAATGCAACTGGTGGCCGTCGTCGTCTTAAGTCAATTAGCGACATGCTAAAGGGTAAGCAGGGGCGATTCCGTCAGAACCTTCTTGGTAAGCGTGTGGACTACTCAGGTCGTTCAGTAATTGTTGTCGGTCCAAAGCTTAAGATCAACCAGTGTGGTCTACCAAAGCAAATGGCACTTGAACTATTCAAGCCATTCGTTATTAGCTGGTTGATTCGTGGAGAGTATGCTCACAACATCCGTTCTGCTACTCGTTTGATCGAAGCAGGTGACGCACTTGTATGGGACGCACTTGACGCTGTTATTGAAGGCAAGTACGTACTTCTAAACCGTGCACCGTCGCTTCACCGTTTGTCTATCCAGGCATTCCAACCAAAATTGGTTGAAGGTAAAGCGATCCACTTGCACCCACTTGTCGCTAACGGATTCAACGCCGACTACGATGGTGACCAGATGGCTGTTCACTTGCCACTCTCTAACGACGCGCAGCGTGAAGCTCGCGAACTTATGAGCGCAACGAACAACCTCTTGAAGCCTGCTGATGGCGCGCCAGTCCTTAACATTGGACAGGACGTTGTGCTTGGTAATTACTACCTAACATACAACAAGCCAAGTGCTCAGACTGATAAGGTTAAAGCCTACAGCTCTGTTTACGAAGCTGAAATGGCATACGACAGTAAGAACATTCAACTTCAGACTCCAATTCGCGTTCTTGCGAAGGGTGAAATTCGTGATACAACTCTTGGACGTGTATTCTTTAACGAAATTTTGCCTAAGGATTTCCCTTATGACAACAATGTTCAGTCAAAGAAGCAACTCAAGAAAGTTCTTGCCAAGATCTTTAACGACTACGACGCTGAAACGACTGCCCAAACTGCTGACCGTATGAAAGGTCTTGCCTTCCGATTTGCAACAATTGCTGCTGTATCGACTGGTAAAGATGACTACCTACATTTTGACGAAATCGCTGAGTTCGTTGCCGAAGGTGATGCAAAGACTGCACTGATCTCAGAGCAATTCGACCAAGGTTTGATCACGGAAGAAGAGCGTTACAGTCTAACTGTTGCCTCATGGCGTGCAGTTGACCGTAATGTAACTGATTTCTTGCAGGGTGAGCTCAAGAACATGGATACCAGCATTAGTGTGATGGTTAACTCCGGAGCCCGTGGTGATATTTCAAACGTTAAGCTAGCCTCAGCCATGGTGGGAATCATGGTGGATGCAGCCAACCGCGAAATTGAGCTACCTATCCGAAGCAACTACCGTGACGGTCTTAGCTCCCTTGAGCAATTCGTGGCAACACGTGGTGCTCGTAAGGGTCTGATTGACACCGCACTTAAGACTGCCGACTCAGGTTACCTAACTCGTCGTTTAGTTGATGTATCTCAAGATGTATTCACCGTTGAAGACACCCCTGATAACGACGATGGATTCAACATCTACCGTTCTGAATCAGAACTTACGATGATTGATTTCGGCAACCGTCTATTTGGACGATTTACTGCCGAGGCTATTCCTGGTCACATCGGGACTGACGAGCTCATTACTCGTGAAATCGCTGACAAGCTTGAATCAGATCCTGCAATTACTGCAGTTAAGATTCAATCAGTTCTGACGACCAAGAACCTCCGTGGTATTCCTCAGAAGAGCTACGGTATCGACATGGCGTCTGGCAAGCTCGTCAGTGTTGCTCAACCAGTCGGAGTCATCGCAGCGCAATCTGTCGGTGAGCCTGGTACACAGCTAACACTAAAGACTTTCCACGCTGGTGGTGTAGCTGGTGGAGACATTACTCAGGGTCTACCTCGTGTTGAAGAGTTGTTCGAAGCTCGTTCTCCAAAGGGACAAGCATTCGTTACAGAACTAACAGGACTCGTTGATGTATGGGAAGATGGCAAGAAATATGTCGTCCAAGTTACTCCAGAAGCTGGTCACGTTGAACGCCTCGAGCTTGAAGGTCGCACAGCGACTGTCAAATCTGGCAGCAATGTAAAGGTTGGCGATGTTCTGGCGACAGGTGAGAGCGAATCGAAGCCACTTGTTGCACCGTTCGACGGACTGATCGAAGTAACCAAGAAGATGATTATCATTGCAGCGAACGCAAGTTCACCTGTGAAGTATGAAATTCCTGGTAACACTCAGCTGACGGTTAAAGCTGGTGATGTTGTTGAAGCGGGTGACCGCCTGACAATTGGTTCACTTAACCTACACGATCAAATGCGCCTAAAGGGTACTGAATCAGCACAACGTTACATCATTAACGAAGTGCTTCGTATCTATGCTGCACAGGGTCAAGACGTTGCTGACAAGCACCTTGAGATCATTGTGCGCCAGATGTTCAGCCGTGTTCAGATCGAGGACCCAGGAGACAGCACGTTTGTAACTGGCGATATCGTTTCTAAGGCTGCAGTGGTGGAAGCAAACGCTATCCTAGCTGCTGATAAGAAAGAGCTCGTGAGCTACACTCAATTGTTACTTGGTATCACCAAAGTATCAATCTGGTCAGATAGCTTCCTGTCTGCTGCATCGTTCCAGGACACGACTCGTGTACTGATCAACGCTGCTGTATCAGGTCGTATCGACCGACTGCACGGCCTAAAGGAAAATGTGATCATTGGTCGCAAGATCCCAGTTGGTACTGGTGCACGTCGTCCTGACGGTTCACTACAAAGTGATGATGAATTGGTTACTGAAATCACTGAGGATATTGAACTCGCCGCGTAGTCGAATCTCAACGAGAAAAGCCTCGCAGCTCGCGGGGCTTTTCTTATGGGTGACAAATATTCATCAAGAGGGGATAACAATTCCTCAAAAACACATCTAAATAACCAGTTCAAGAATCTTCCAAGGTTGAACCTTGGAAGATTGGGTAAGATAGCTATTAAATAATCACGCTTATGCTTGAAGCAGCAAAACAGAGGTGATATTCTATAGCAAAATAAGGAGCAATATGACTAATTCGACTGAAACCTGTCCAGCAACTGGTGAAACCTGTGTTTTTGTAAAAGAGGCTAAAATCTTATATACAGGCAATCACGATCACGTTGCACCAGAAATCGTTATGGATGATGATGCGCTTTACGTGTCGGCAATGAGACAGCATGCAACATTACTTGAAGATAAAGGCGACACAACTGGTCCTACTGGCGATAGATGTCCCGTACACGAGCGTCCAGCAGGTAGGCGTGCTGTTGGCCATGTTGTTAATGACGCCTTCTCGCGACCACATTCAATCTAGCGTACGCTCTCGACAACTTCGGCGTAATTTGCTATACTACTAGGTGAGTTTCCTCTTACGAAACGTGTGAGTTATTTGAATGTGTACAAATTCATACGCGATAGTAAGTATGACACAGGGCGGATATGCTGAATCCAATCTGTAAAATAGTAATAGAACGCTGAAGATATTTGAAACAAACGTTTCATTTATGGATTGCATCGTTCTGAATTTAATTGTAAATCTAAACCTGGAGTATTAATGCCAACAATCAATCAATTAGTACGCAAGCCTCGCAAGACTGCTGGTAAGAAAAGTAAGTCACCTGCGCTCGGACGTATTTATAACGCACTTAAAACTCGTTATACCAACCAAGACGGCCCACTAAAACGTGGTGTTTGTATCAAGGTAACCACTAAGACACCAAAGAAACCTAACTCTGCGCTTCGTAAAGTTGCTCGTGTTCGTTTAACTAACGGCCAAGAAGTTTGGGCTTACATTGGTGGCGAAGGTCACAACCTACAGGAACACGCCGTTGTACTCGTTCGTGGTGGTCGTGTGCCAGATCTTCCAGGTGTTCGTTACCATATCGTTCGTGGCGCCCTTGATCTTCAAGGTGTTGCAAAGCGTCAACAAGGCCGTAGCAAATACGGTGCTAAAAAAGAGGCTAAATAATGCCAGGACCAGACTTTGGTCGTTTAGCTGAAGCAGGTTATTTTCCTGACGTTATTGGTCAACAGTCTGTTGAGCCAAGTGCTGATGTCAAGCACGACATTGGACACATCGCAGACCTCCTAGACGTCATTACTCAACCCATTCGAATCGTTGATGTGAATGAGCACGGATATCCTACAACGAAACCACTTCCAATTATTAAATCAGAACAAATCGCAGGAGAACTATAAGATGCCACGTAAAGTAACCGCAAGCTTGCAACGCAAGCTGAACCCAGACCGCAAGTACCAAAGCGTACTTGTGCAGCGCCTGATCAACAAATCAATGTTGGACGGCAAAAAACTGATTGCTGAGCGAGCTGTCTATGCTGCCCTAGAAACAGCTGCTAAGAAGCTTAACAGTGAAGAGCCACTCGAAGTATTCGAGCGTGCGCTTAAGAATGTTTCACCAAACTTTGAGGTTAAATCTCGTCGTGTCGGTGGTGCAAACTACCAAATCCCATTCCCAGTCGCTGGCCACCGTCAATTGCATTATGCTTTTTCATGGCTTGTTCAATCTGCACGTGCTCGTAAGGGAATCCCATACGCACAGTGTTTGGCACTCGAAATTGTCGATGCGCACAACGAAGCTGGTGCTGCCTTCAAGAAGAAGGAAGACACTCACAAGATGGCTGAAGCTAACCGAGCCTTTGCTCACTTTGCAAGGGGTTAGTCATGGCTGAACGAAACGTCGCCCTTAAAGATCTTCGAAATATCGGTATTATCGCGCACATTGACGCAGGTAAAACGACGACAACCGAGGGTATTCTTTATCGTACTGGTATTAATCACAAAATTGGTGAAGTCCGTGGTGCTAACGGTGACAGTGCGACAACTGACTGGATGGCTCAGGAAAAAGAGCGCGGAATTACCATCACCAGTGCTGCGGTTACGTGTTTCTGGAAAGATCACAAGATTAACATCATTGATACTCCAGGACACATCGACTTTACTGCAGAGGTAGAGCGTTCACTTCGCGTGCTTGATGGTGCAGTAACTATTTTCGATGGCAAAATGGGTGTTGAAGCTCAGTCAGAAACCGTATGGCGTCAGGCCAACAAGTACGGCGTTCCTCGTATCTGTTTTATCAACAAGATTAACCAAACTGGCGGTGACTTCTACAAATCACTTGATACAATTCATGCTCGTCTTTCTAAGCAAGCTTTGCCTGTTCACCTTCCTATTGGTTTTGAAAAAGACATCAATGGTGTTGTTGACCTCGTTGATATGAAGGCATACACCTACACTGATTACGCCGATCACGAATTAGTTCAAGGTGAAATTCCTGCAGATATGCTTGAAAAAGCAAAGAATGCACGTAGCCTCCTCGTTGAAGCTGCGGTTGAGGCTGACGATGAATTATTCGAACGATTCCTAGACCAAGGCGAAGACTCAATTACAGAGTCTGAGCTAAAAGCAGCTCTACGTAAGCGCGTTCTTGCTGGTAACTTCTTCTTAGTTAGTGGTGGAGATGGACGTGGTGTTATCGTTGAAAAACTTCTTGATATCATGGTTGACTACCTTCCGTCGCCACTCGACGTTGATGGAATTTGGGGTGTTAACCCTAAAACAGGTGATGAGATTGAACGTAAACCTTCTGAGAGTGAACCTCTTGCAGGTCTCGCTTTCAAGATTGCAACCGACCCATTTGTTGGTAAGTTGATCTTTGTTCGTGTCTACAGCGGTAAATTAGCTGCTGGATCATACGTTCTTAATACAACCACAGGTGAAAAAGAGCGTGTAGGCCGTATTGTTCGTATGCACGCCGATAAGCGTGAAGAGATTGATTCTGTGACCGCTGGTGATATTGCTGCCGTTATCGGCCTTAAAGATACCTTCACTGGTCATACACTCTCTGATCCTGCACATCCAATTGCCTTAGAGAGCATTACATTCCCAGATCCTCCTGTCTCAATTGCCGTCGAGCCTAAGACTAAGGCTGACCAAGAGAAGATGGGTGTTGCACTGCAGCGACTAGCCGAGGAAGACCCAACTTTCCGTGTACACACTGACGACGAAACCGGTCAGACGATTATGTCAGGAATGGGTGAGTTACACCTTGATATCCTGATTGACCGTATGCGCCGCGAGTTTAACGTTGAAGCAAATATTGGTGAACCGCAAGTTGCCTTCCGTGAGTCGATCAAGGGCACATCTGAAGTTCAAGGTAAGCACGCCAAGCAATCTGGTGGACGTGGTCAATACGGTGACGTTTGGGTTCGATTTGAGCCGAATGAAGTCGGTAAAGGCTTTGAGTTCTTTGACGCTGTTAAGGGTGGTGTTGTTCCTAAGGAATACATCAAACCTGTTGAACAAGGTATCAAGGAAACACTTCTAAGTGGAGTTATTGCTGGCTACCCTGTAGTAGACGTTAAAGCGACACTTTACGATGGTAGTTACCATGATGTGGACTCAAGCGAACTTGCTTTCAAATTGGCAGGAGCTCTCGCTACTCGTGAAGGTATTCGCCAAGCGAAACCAATCCTACTCGAACCCGTTATGCGTCTTGAGGCGACAACCCCTGAAGAATTCATGGGTGACGTGATTGGTGACATTAACTCTCGTCGTGGACGAATCGAGGCTATGGAAGACCTTAGTGGTGGTGCCAAGCTAATCAAGGCGATCGTTCCACTTTCAACTATGTTTGGTTACACGAATGACCTTCGCTCAATGAGCCAAGGACGTGCAGCAAGCTCTATGGAGCTCGCGCAGTACGAAGAAGTACCGCCAAACGTTGCACAAGAGATCATCGAAAAACGATCAAGCAAATAAGCTGATAACTTATATACTTACCCTGCCTTGTAAAGAGGTGGGGTATTGTATTTATATAGTACTTATGCTATAATATAATTATGGTTGCGGTATACAAATTGCCGGTAGAAAAGGATATAAGAAATCCAAATCTTAGATATGAGTCTTTTTTTGATGCCAGGGACGATCTGGTTGATTTTGGGACAGATGCCACTCGCGCATTATTTAAAGCAGCACACATAGCATTTAGCGTAAATTATTCTTCGGCCGCGGCTAATCCTGTCGAGCACGATAGGGTCTTTTTAGAAACTCTGTCGAATATACGCTACGGTAAAATTGTTTTGGCTGGTGAAACAGATAATGTCGACGACATCGCTGCCGTAGGAGTATATAGCCGACCCTCGATGGGACCTAGGCGCAACGTTGCTGAGTTAGAACATTTAGCAGTGCTTCCTGACTACCAACGCAAAGGCTTGGGGCTTGGCTCTGCCATATTACAATACGTCGAAACAGAACTTACACACGAAGGTGCGACGACGTTACAGCTTATACCATCACATACTGCTGTCGCGTTTTATGAGAAATATGGCTATCTGCCCAAAGGGGGTACAGGCCCTAAAATGACCAAAGATTTATCAGCGGTATAATGTACCTCAAATCTCTTTACGTACAGTAATAAAAGCTGTATAATCGATCTCATACGTCGTGAGGTGGCTATTATCCTCATGCGAAAATAATTTAAAGGAGAATTAACTAAAATGGCAGATTTCGATCGAACCAAGCCTCACGTCAACGTTGGTACTATGGGTCACGTTGACCACGGTAAAACAACTCTAACTGCAGCTATCACAGCTGTACTTGCTAAGCGTCTTCCTAGCGACGTTAACAAAGCTGTCGCCTACGCACAAATTGACAACGCGCCTGAAGAGCGTGCACGTGGTATTACCATTGCATCTTCTCACCAGGAATATGAGTCAGAGAACCGTCACTATGCTCACGTTGATATGCCAGGTCACGCCGACTACGTCAAGAACATGATTACCGGTGCTGCACAAATCGACGGCGCAATCCTTGTGGTTGCTGCAAACGATGGTCCACTTCCTCAGACTCGTGAGCACGTCCTTCTTGCAAAGCAAGTTGGTGTGCCAAAGATCCTTGTTTTCCTTAACAAGATGGACCTTGCTGACCCTGAACTCGTTGAACTCGTTGAAATGGACATTCGTGAGCTACTTGCAAAGAATGGCTTTGACGAAGACGCTCCTATTATCAAGGGTTCTGCTACTAAGGCACTTGAAGGCGATCCTGCATCAGAAGATGCAATCATGGAACTCGTTGCTGCACTTGATAGCTACGTTCCAGAACCAATTCGTGACCTAGACAAGCCATTCCTAATGCCTATTGAGGACGTTTTCTCAATCAAGGGTCGTGGAACTGTTGCTACTGGTCGTATCGAACAGGGTATTGTTAAGATCAACGACCCAGTTGAAATTATCGGTATTCACCCAGTACAAAACACTGTTGTTACTGGTATCGAAGCTTTCAAAAAGAACCTTAACCAAGGTCAGGCTGGCGACAACGCTGGACTCCTTCTTCGTGGTATTGAGCGCGAGCAAGTTGAACGTGGTCAGGTTATTGCAAAGCCAGGTTCAATTACTCCACACACAGAGTTTGAAGCTGAAGTTTACATCCTGAAAAAAGAAGAAGGTGGTCGTCACACACCATTTTCAAAGGGTTACAAACCACAGTTTTACTTCCGTACAACTGATGTTACTGGTGAAGTTGAACTTCCAGCTGACAAGGAACTTGTTATCCCTGGCGATACACTTACTTTCACCGTTAAACTTCTTGCACCTATTGCAATGGAGCAAGGTCTTAACTTCGCAATTCGCGAAGGTGGTAAGACAGTTGGTGCCGGTGTGGTTACCAAAATCGTTGCCTAGTTATTAAGTAGTTCTCCTACCTGATACAATAAAATACCCTCGTGCAAACGAGGGTATTTTTGTGTATAGTAACATTTAATGGACGAAGACATTCAGAAACGTTGGATCAAGCTGCCGGAGGTAAGGATTGAAGATGAACGTATCTTAATGATCAACAATAAAATAGTCGAAATACCAGACATTTCTTCAGCCGTATTTTTAGATTATTTACTGCTCGGTC
>JAQBRR010000002.1 GCA_028286365.1 Candidatus Saccharimonadota bacterium
CACATCCTGGAGGGGGAGCACCTTCCAAGGGTTCGGCTGTTCGCCGATTAAAGTGGTACGCGAGCTGGGTTCAGAACGTCGTGAGACAGTTCGGTTTATATCCGGTACGGACGCAAGGAAATTTGAGGAGATCTACCCCTAGTACGAGAGGACCGGGGCGGACAAACCTCTGGTGTATCGATTGTGGCCACCTGCTGCATTGTCGAGTAGCTACGTTTGGAATAGATAAGTGCTGAAAGCATATTAAGCACGAAACTAACTTCAAGATAAGATTTCCCTATGAGGACACTGAAAGAATATCAGTTTGATAGGCGCAAGGTAGAAGTGCAGTAATGCATGTAGCTGAAGCGTACTAATAGTCCCATCGCCTTTTTATGTCCTTTTCACCAACCGTTAGTGCTTGCATTAACAGAGGTGATAAGGTAGACTTAACTAGTATTTGATGATAATCATCAAGCGTCAGTTTTTTGAAAATTCGTACATCCAAATCATCGTGTCCATCTTGTATGGGCATCGAAGAAAGGTTTAGGCCCACTGATCTCTATATATCAGGACCAAGCGCACTAAACCTTCCTTCGGTGTCCATGGCGCTGGGGAAATACCTGTTCTCATTCCGAACACAGAAGTCAAGCTCAGCAGCGGCGATTATACTGTCACAAGCGGGAAACTAGCACGATGCCGAATTATGAATGAGGCCATCCGAAAGGATGGTCTTTTTCTTTTTAACAGTAGTAGGCAAATCAGATATATTGACAAAATATTATATATATGCTAATATTTTATCAAAGATTTGATACATAAAATAAAAAGGATAAATAAATGAGTGCAGAAACAGCAGAACGAGAGAATAACACAGCAAAAGGTGATAAATGGCGCAAAACACTTGCTGTTACCTCACTTGCTCTCGTTGGCGCTAGTCTACCTGTCGCTGCATTTGAGGCTAGTAGCGCTGTGAGTGCTGACCAACAGGCACATCACGACCTAACGAGCATTGAGAGTGTAGAGGCCACGCAAGGAAACTCTGACGCCGAGGGCGCTGCGTTTACCCTGTCAAATAAGACTTTGCTTGATCCTTCTGATATCGACATTTTGTATAAAACATCATCAATACAAGTCCCAGTGAACGCTGCGGATATCAATGGACCAACGGTAGCTCAAGAAATTCCTCCGCTGGCACGGGATTTAGATTCACAGGCTCTTGCATTTAGAGCTCATGGTGAGCTCGAGCAGCGCAATATTGATGCAGGTCTCGCTGGATCACTCGGACTCCTGACTATTAGTGGTGGGATCGGCGCAATGTCCGCTCTCAGTAAAAAACGTAAATCTTAGAAATCTTTAACAAAAACGACCGCTCTCGCAGAGACGGTCGTTTTTAGTTGGATGAATCATAATTTTGGATTCAAACAGGTGCTAAATAATAATATCGCACCCCGTGGATATATGCAATGGTAGCATTAAAATAAAAAAGTGCTTATGTACATATTGACATAATGCCTATGTTATGCTAATATGAATTCATACACATATCATGTGTGAGGTAAACACGAGGGTTTCTACGTTAGTAATAGCGCGGGAACCCTTTAATATAAGGAGAAATACCATGGCAGGAACAAAAGCAGGCGGCAAACTAGCTGCACAAAAGAACCTAGCAAAAGACCCAATGTTCTACGCGAAAATTGGTGCCAAAGGTGGTCGTAATGGTCACACTGGTGGTTTTGCTGCCAACCCTGAACTAGCCCGCAAGGCTGGTGCTATCGGTGGTCGTATTAGTCGTCGCAAGAAGACTACTGCATCAACTGAAGTCTAATCTATTAGATCTTCAATAAAATAAGCCCTTTCGGGGGCTTATTTTATTTACACAATCTACAAACGGGTGGCGCGAGGCGGGACAACACCCACTTCGAGTCTGGTAATCCAGCGAGAAGTAGGGGTGGACCGAGCGACAGGACTCGCTCTACCTAGATGGTATATCTCCTTAGCGCGCAGATTCTTGCTTCATTGACACGCCAATTGTGGTGACAGGCAGGGCAGGTGTATACGCGTTGTTTGATCTGTAAGCCGATGGCTTTACAGTTAGGACAGGTACTGCGGGCGTGGAGCCAGTCTCGGTAGGAATCAAGCGTTGTCTCGACCGTATCCTCTGTGATAACTAGATTATAAGAGGGTGCCAATTCGACAGCTTTATCCCAGGCGGCACGTTCCATAGCGATCAATCCGACATCTCGGTTGTACTCGGCGTGGCCAAGCAGCCCGTGAGACAACTCATGGAGTAAAAATGCATAGTCAGCCTCGGCACCGGTGTAATAGACAGTGTGTTCACTAGGCGACCACAAAAAGCGCTTGGCTTTCCTGAAACGAAACTCAGGATAATCTGATTTAAGCTGGTGTATCAGCGAGGGCGTCGAGGGCATAGTAGTAGCATCCATAAATAACGGCTTGTTCGGGGTGTTTAGCTTTTACGATCTTGGGGATGGGAATATGTGGTGGCATTTTCTGTTTCAAGATATCGTTTAGCGGCTCAATGAATTGTTCGAAGTAAACACCTATACTACCACCAATAATAATAATATCTGGTTGCAGAATGGGGGTGAGTGCCAAAAATCCGCGGCTAATACGATCCGCAATCTGGCGCCACGTTCGTTTGCTGTGAATATCACGACCAAACTTGTGATACATCCGATAAATTGCTTTTCCTGATGCAAATTTCTCCCACTGGTGCATCGATCCATCGAACTCCAGTAGTGTCAGACCACCTTGGCCATGTTGCAGGCTCGAATTGATGCGTCCGTTCGTAATAATGCCGGTTCCAACCCCCGTACTTACTGTTACGTAGAGCACAAATGGTGGGGTCTTGGTTAAACTTCGCGCTTCTGCAAGGCCGGCTAGATTGGCATCGTTCTCGACTAGGACTGGGGCATCGCCTAGGACCCCCTTGAATGCCCCCGCTACATCAAAATTGGCCCAACCCAGGTTATTACACCAGACGGCAACGCCATCTTTTATGATGCCTGGGATTGCAATAATAACTGCATCAACAGATTGACCACCATATTCTTCGAGAAGTGTTTCCGTCAATAATTTAACGTATTCACTTGTTGTTTTAGGGGTAGGAAACTTGATCATTTGACCTAAAACTCCATCCTCAGAGAAGCTGGAAACCAGCGTCTTTGTCCCACCCGTGTCGACCGTCACTAACATGTCTCTAGTGTAGCATATTGACGCTGTTGCGCTTTTACGAAAATAAAGGTATAATACAAATTATTAGAGAGGTACCGTTATGTCAGTGAGCAAGAATCACCAAGCCGGTTCGGCTACTACGTTTGTTATTATCGCCGTTATTTTAGTGGCTGCTACGATTGGTGGCATTTACTTTGTTGTGCAGCGCGGTGATCAGGCTCGTAAAGATCAGACTGCTAGCAGATTAGCTCAGCAACAGGCTGCACAGAAGGCAACTGATGCAAAGAATGCGGCTGCTGCAAATGCTGCGAGCAAACCAGTTGCATCTAACTCCTCGACCTCAACTGCTACAACCGCAAGTACAAGCACTCAAGATGCAACTACACTGCCAACAACCGGTACAGAGCTAGATATCGTGCGTATGCTCGCAGTCGGCTTACTAGCCGGCACACTGACATCATTTGTACTATCTCGTCGTGGCCTCAAGCGCCCCCTCTAGACATCTGTTCTTATCTGAGGTACAATAGTAGCAATCTAGGGGTTTGCTTGTCTTATCATGCGCCCCGAGAATATTAATTAAGGAAGGAGTCTACTTAGACTTATGGCAACAAAAGCCTCAATAACAATGGATGAACTGCTCGCTCTCGGTGACGATAGCGTTAAGCAATTAACACAAGGTGAAGTAATCGTAGGAAAAATCCTTACGATTCGTAAACATGAGGTCCTCGTTGACCTTGGTCCTCAAGGAATTGGTCTCGTACCACGTCGCGAAGTTGGGTACTCACGTACGCTAAATATTGGTGATGAAGTAACGGCAAGTATTGTCGATCCAGAACTTGATAACGGTTACGCACTATTATCACTTCGCAAGGCCGCTAAGGACCGCGGATGGGATGAAGTACAGGCTCGCATGGATAGCGGTGAAATCATTGAAGTGTCTCCATATGACGCAAACCGTGGTGGTCTCTTGGTTGAATTCGACGGTGTTCGTGGATTCCTACCGGTTTCACAACTGTCTGCTGAACACTATCCACGAGTTGGATCAAGCGATAAAGACGAAATTCTTCAGCGTTTGAACGTTCTCATTGGTCAAACATTAAAGGTTCGTATCCTTGACTGTGACCGCAAGGCAAACAAACTTATCTTTAGTGAAAAAGAAGCAATCAAAGATGGCCTGTCTGCACGATTTGAAAAACTTGCTGTTGGAGATACTGTTCAAGGTGTCGTTACAGGCGTTGTCGACTACGGTGTCTTTGTAAATGTTGAAGGTATCGAAGGCTTAGTCCACATCAGTGAAATTAGCTGGGAGCGTGTAAACAACCCTGGTGATTACGTAAAAGTTGGCCAGAACATCGATGCTAAAATTATTGCAATCGACAAAGATCGCCTAAGCCTTAGTATCAAACAACTATCCGAGGATCCTTGGATGAGCGAAGTCGACCAGTTTAAACCTGGTGACAAAGTTGAAGGTACGGTTACTCGTATCACGCCATTTGGTGCATTTGTCCAAATTAGCCCAGCTGTTGAAGCACTCATGCACGTCAGCGAACTTGGCGGTGGTGATGACACTGATCCAGAAAAGGTATTCACTCTTAACGAACGTAAAGAATTTACTGTTCTAGACATTGAAAAAGATAGTCGAAAGATTTCACTCAGTTTGAACACAAAAGCAAAAAAATAAGCTAGAAAGGAGCCCACATTATGGCAGAGAAAATTATTGTCGTTGCCGAATCGATTACTGTGGGTGAACTAGCTCAAACGCTTAATTTACCCGTTACAAATCTGATTGGCGAGCTATTTAAAAATGGTATCGTTTCGACGATTAATCAACGCATCGACTTCGAAACTGCAACGATTATCGTTGAAGAACTAGGGTTAGATGTTGAACTTGAGAAGAAGGCTGCAGCCACGATTAGTGAACGCAAAGTTCACGAACTATCAGACAAGGCTGTCACACGTCCGCCAATTGTTGCTGTTATGGGACACGTTGATCATGGTAAAACTAGTCTTCTCGATGCTATCTTAAAGCAAAAAGTTGCTGACGGTGAAGCTGGCGGTATTACTCAACATATTAGTGCCTACCAAACGGTCCGTAACGGTCGAAGCATTACGTTACTTGATACACCTGGTCATGAGGCGTTCGCAGCGCTTCGTCAACACGGTGCAACCTTAACCGACGTTGTTATTATTGTTGTTGCCGCAGATGATGGCGTAAAGCCACAGACGATCGAAGCAATTCGCTTTGCAAAATCTGCCAATGCCAAGATTGTCGTTGCAATCAACAAGATGGACAAAGAGGCCGCCAATGCACAGCTCGTAAAGACACAGCTTGCAACTGAACATGGACTTAACCCAGAAGAGTGGGGTGGTGATACCGTTATGGTCGAGGTTAGCGCCAAGACTGGTGCTGGTATCGAGAAACTACTCGATATGGTGTTACTCGTCGCGGATCTTGAAGACCTCAAGGCTGACATTGATACACCAGCCGAGGGCCTCGTTATTGAATCACACATGGAAACAGGTCGCGGATCAGTTGTCGGACTTCTGGTTGAGCAAGGAATGCTTCGCCCAGGACATTTCTTGGTTGCTGGTACTGCCTACGGCAAGGTTCGTACGCTGCTTGATTTTGCAGGTAACACGCTCAAAGAAGCTGGTCCATCAACACCGGTAACAATTACTGGATTCAAGGAATTGCCACAATTTGGTGATACATTTACGACATACAAGAATGAAAAAGAAGCGCGCAGTGCTGTTTCGATTGCTCGAATTGAAAACGAAAAGAACGCCGCCAGCACAAACGTAACTGGTGCAGACCTTCTCAAGATGATGAATCAGCAACACGAATCACAAGACCTTAACATCATTGTAAAAGCTGACGTACAGGGGTCACTTACCTCTGTCGTTGATAGTCTGCGTTTGATTGACACAGATGGCGAAATTGCTCTGCGTGTTATTGGGAGTGGTGTTGGTAATATCTCTGAAAATGACGTCCGATTGGCTGCCGATGCTTCAACAATCATTTATGGCTTCAATGTTGTACTACCTCCTGCAGTTAAGCAGCTAGCGGCTCGCGATAAGGTGCAAATTCGATTGTACAAGGTTATTTACGAGCTACTTGATGACGCACGTGCTTCAATGGAAGCAATGTTAGCACCTGAGGTCGTTGAGACTGAGATAGGTAAACTAACGATTAAGGGCATTTTCCGTACATTAAAGGATACAGTTATTGCCGGTGGTGAAGTAACGAGTGGTAAGGTCTCAAAGGGCCTAATTGCACGAGTTTTCCATGGTGATGAACAGATCGCTGAAGCCGAAGTTACGAGCGTGCAACGTCAGCAACAAGAGGCCAAAGAGGTATATGAGGGCGATATGTGTGGCCTCAGTCTTAAGACGAGTAAGAAGCTTCTCCTCGAAGAGGGTGATAAGCTCGAATTCTTTACTCGTGAACTTCTGAAGCGCACGCTCAAGTAAAGCTCTAGCACCACCAGCTAACAGATGGTACAATAAATTCAGAATGACGATAACAACCAAGGAGCATCACAATGTTTCAACTCGATGATAAATTTTTAGAAGAAGTCGGCCTCGCCGGTATGCCAGAAGAGCAGAAAAAGCCTTTTTTGCAGCATATCTACGACGAGCTCGAACTTCGTGTTGGAACCAAGCTGTCTGAAGGTATGACGGACGGACAATTAGAGGAATTTGAATCAATTATTGATCGCAAAGATGACATTATAACTGCTTGGCTAGCCCAGCATGTACCTGATTATCACAACGATCAGTCATTCGGCCGTATTCAGCAGGCGACTGGTCTTGATATTAATGACCCAGGCCTCCGTGCGGAATATACGGCAACAAAATGGCTTGAAGTTAATCGTCCAGATTATCGTGACGTTGTCGCGTCAGTCTTAGTTGAGATTAAGAAAGAAATTAGTGGCAGTAAAGATGCACTCTTAGGAACAAGTCAGCCCGCTGCGTAACCGTTGAGAAACGCTGCTGAACTCATAGTTCGACCACTTGGTGCGACGAGCTCGTCGATATGTAAAAATGTACTGTCTTTACACGTAATATCGAGTATAGATTCAGCTTGATGTACGACATGGGCTTTTGTAACAATAATGAGGTGGTCGTTGATTGTTATTTTTGTCTTTGGAAAGACTAAATGTGCACGAATCTTTCTTTCACACTGCTCGGCTGTGAGGTGCACTTCATCGAGCACAGAATCAGCTTTTGTTAGTAGCTGAGTATAGGTAGCCTGTGTTTCATCCTGGTCGACTACGGTGCAAGATCCATCAAGAATGAGAGGAAGTACCTTTCTGAGTTCCTGTGCGCCTTCATGAGCAGCACGCTCGTAGAGATCTGCCTGGGTTTCAGTACCATCCAGGTCTAGGAGCGCATATGCATATACTGGTCCCGCATCCATTTTTGCACTCAGACGCATAATCGAAATTCCCATTTGCGTATCACCGTTCGCGATAGCTGATTCGATTGGTGTTGATCCTCGGTAATGTGGTAATAGCGACGGGTGGACGTTAATAATCCCGGGTGTAAATAAATCAATGATGTGTTGAGAAATAATTTTTCCGTAACTTACGAGGATGCCCGTAACACTTCCCATAGCGGCAATGTTGTCCGCTATGTCATCTAGCTTTTCTGGCTGCCAAACAGGAATGCTGTGTTTAGTCGCAATCTCTTTTACGAGCGACGGGCTTACTTTTAGTCCACGACCCTTTTTGGTGTCTGGTTTTGTGACGACTGCACGAATATCATAGCCGTTTTCAATAAGCATAGTGAGCGATGGTGCACTGAAATCATCAGTTCCAAAGAATATCAGAGTTTTTGATGTCGTCATAATCAACTGGTTGGAGATCGCCTTTCTCGTCGAGATTGTAAAATGCATCCTCGTTATCCTGGATGTGGTCAATAAAAACAATACCGTTTGTGTGATCAACCTCGTGTTGGATAACACGGGCAAGGAATCCTTCGGCCTTGAAACGAACCTCATTGCCGTCTTGGTCGAGGGCCTTGATACGAATTTTACTATGCCTAGGTACTTTTCCATACACATCAGTGACGCTCAGGCAACCTTCGTAGTCATCTTCGATAACACCTTCGTATTTGATGATGACTGGATTAATGAGGGCTGTAAACTCGCGTGACTGTTTGTCATCGAAGTCTGCACGTACGATAATAACTTTTTCTGGTCGATCGATTTGAATCGCAGCGAGGGCTGCGCTAATTTCATGTGGGCGACTGTCTTCCCAGTCCAGAGCTGCCGAGACCATATCATGAATAAGCGTCCGAGTATCGTCAGTGACGACGTGAACCTTAGTAGATTTCTCTCGTAACTGGGGAGCGGGTAATGTGATGATGTCTTCTTTTTTCACTGCCCGTATTATACCAGGGGTGATTAGAGTAGGCTAGTAGGGTCGAGCTCAGATTGCCAGTGGGCTACAGGGACAAAGGCTAAAGCTTCAATTAAATATTCTCGTTTTGGACTTTTGAGAACGAGTTGCCATCGGTAACTATCACGTTGACGTTCGTAAAAGGCAGGTGTCGGACCGAGGATTGTGATGTGGGGGTTTACTCGTTGTTGTAGGTCCAGAGCAAGTGCTTTGGATGCTTTTATACTTGCAGCTTCAGTCTTGAATGAGCAGGTTAGTTTGAGTAGATAGGTAAATGGGGGGAACAGGGCTTTTTTGCGCTCCTTGAGGGCATAATCGTAAAATGAATCGTAATCTTGCGCCAGTCCAAACGCTACACTTGGGTGAGTCGGTTGGTAACTTTGTACAATTACCTGCGTCTGGTGTTCATTACGACCAACTCGTCCAACGACCTGTGCAAGGAGCTGAAATGTTCGTTCGCTGGTACTAAAGTCGGGCAACGCCAAGCCACCGTCCGCTTGGATCACACCAACAGTACGAAGATGAGGCAGGTCCAGGCCCTTGGCGACTACTTGTGTACCAATGGCGATATTAATTTCACCGCTATATAGTTCACTATAGCGAGCGTTGACGGTTTGCTTAGCATCATTATCGGCGTCAAAACGCGCAATGTTTGCCTTGGGGTAGAGCTTACGTAATTCTGACTCGATTAATTTTGTGCCAAAGCCTTTATGAATGATGTCGACGTGGTGGCAAACGGGGCACATGGTCGGGACTTTCTCTTGATGGTCGCAAATATGACAACGGAGCAGGTGCTGATCATTATGTAGCGTCAGTGGAACAAAACAGCGTGGACACTCAGCGGTCCAGCCGCAATTCTCGCATAGGGTCGATGAGGCACTACCCCGACGATTATGAAATATGAGCGCTTGTTTGCCACTAGTGAGTGTTTCGTCGAGTGCAGACAGGAGCTGCTTTGATAAGAATCTATGCCCATTAAAGTTAGCGCGCTTGGTCATATCTACGAGAGTAATAGTAGGAGCAATTCTATCCGTGCGTGCTGAAGTCGTAAGTTTTAGAATAGGGCGACCAGATTGTTCAGCCAGATAACGATCGGCAACTGTTGGTGTAGCGCTGCCAAAAATAACTCGTGCATCGTGGAAGCGGCCAAGCATTGTTGCGGCTCGTAACGCAGAATAGCGAGGTGCTTGCTCTTGTTTGTAACTTGGCTCGTGGGCTTCGTCAACAATAATTGCGCCAACATTTGGTAATGGCGTAAATAGGGCAGACCTGGCGCCGATAACTACCCGAGGTGTTGTTGAATGTAAAGCTTCCCGCCACGTAGTATGACGCTCTGCCTCAGTAATAGTCGAGTGAACGACAAGGATGTCTTTAAAATGATGTGAAAACTCGGCTATTATCTGTGAGGTTAGCGCAATTTCGGGTACCAACACAATGGTTGACTGACCCTTTTCGAGCATCTGTTTGGCGAGTTCTATATAAATTTCTGTCTTGCCAGATCCAGTAACGCCCTGCAGTAGAAACGTACCTGAATCAGACGACTCGAGAGTTTTGATGACACTCGACTGCTCTTTATTGAACACAATATTTGTTCGATTTCGTTTTGTAACTGCAGGAATAGTTTTGGTATTTGCCCGTCGTACAGTTTGTAGACCTCGTGGTAGGAGTGTCTGCAGGACGAGTGACAGAGGCGTAACGTAATACTCTGCAAGCCAACTCGCCAAGCGTACTAGCTGATCTGGCAGAGGCCTGTCTTCGATGAGCAACGAAATAGGTTTGGTTTTATAGGTCGGTTCCTTTGTCTCACGCATAATAAGACCGATCATCTGTTTTTTACCCACCTCGACTACAACGAGTTGACCTACAGAAAGTGCCGTCTCCGAACTGTACGTAAAGACATCATGACCAGGCCTCACGATCTGATTTGGGGCAACCTCAAAGTAGTGCATATCTTCTATTATACTGCTAATATAAGCGTATGTATTTTGAGAGTAGAGCTGAGGCGGGGCAAAAACTTGCCACCGAGTTATTAGAAAAGTATCGCTATGAAAACTGTGCAGTGGTTGCACTCAGTGATGGAGCGGTTCTTGTTGGCGAGCAAATTGCTAGTAGTCTTCACGCTGTACTGATGATGCTTCTAACTGAAGAGATCGTAGTACCTGGTGAAGGGCAGAGCTTTGGTGCAGTCTCACAGGATGGAGGTTTTACCTACAACGGTATGTTCTCAACCGGGGAAGTCGAAGAGTACGAGAGTGAATTTCACGGATATCTTGATGAACAAAAACGTGAAGCTTTCCAGAGAATTAACCGATTACTAGGTGACGGCGGCATTATTGACAGTGAACTACTCCGTGATCATGTTGTCATACTAGTATCTGACGGTATTGATAATGGTTCTGCGATTGATGTAGCGATTGATTTTATGAAACCGATCCAGGTGAAACGATTAGTTGTTGCAACGCCAACGGCGAATGTTCAGGCAGTTGATCGATTACATATTCTCGCTGATGAGCTTCACATTCTCGACGTAAAAGAGAATTTTATGAGCGTTGACCACTATTACAATGTGAATGATATTCCAAATCACGAAGATACGATCGCAAAAATAAACCAGATTGTGCTGAATTGGCGTTGACCCACATGCCACAAAAAGTGTAGAATAAAAAGCAACAGTAAGGTCGGAGAGTTAAACAAGGGAATTCATGTTAGACGTTTTTATTACATCTCGGGTGCGACGTAAGATTGTGGTTGTATATGCCAAGTATCCTGATTTCCGTACACATGTTCGCGGTCTTGCAAAACTTATCAAAGAAGACCCAGGTAACATTCAACGCGAACTCAAACGCCTGGAAAAAGTCGGATTCCTAACGAGCGAAAAACAGGGTAATACCAAGATTTACGCTACGAATAAGCAGTTCCCTATCTTTAAAGAACTACAGAGCATCGTTATAAAGTCACAGCAGCAGGCAGGACGACCAAAGCGTTCTACGTCTGATATCTAGATGTCACTCTTTGACGATATCTTAGCCGCTCGCGGCCTCTCCGGCGTGTCGGCTGATTTTTTATTTCCGGATTACGACAAAAAACACGACCCCTATTTGCTACCCGATATGGAAAAGGCCGTGAAGCGCCTGGTGAAGGCACGTAAAAATCAAGAACATATTACAATCTACGGTGATTACGACATTGATGGATTGACAGCGACGACAGTGCTCATTGATGCGTTTGCTTCATTTGGGTTTGAATATGTTGATGCGTTTATACCGAATCGTTTTGTCGAGGGATATGGGTTAACAGTAAATGCAGTTGAGCAAATTGTGGCGAGCGGCACGCAGCTAATTGTGACCGTCGACTGCGGAAGCGTGAGTTACAAGGAAGTTGAAAAGGCTAATGAGCTAGGCGTAGATGTGATTGTGACAGATCACCATACGATGGGTGATAATTTACCGCCAGCAGTTGCTGTTATTAATCCCAAGCGATCCGCTCATACCTATCCATTTATCGACCTTGCCGGTGTGGGTGTGGCGTTTAAATTAGTGCAGGCACTACAAACTAGGCTAGAGGGTTTGCCTGAGGGCTCTGAGAAATGGTTACTAGATCTCGTTGCACTTGGTACGGTTTGTGATGTAGTGACGTTACTCGATGAAAACAGAGCAAATGTCTATTGGGGTTTGCAGGTTCTCGCGAAAACTCGTCGACCGGGATTAAAGGCCCTAATGGCAGTTGCACGGGTTGAACCTGGAGCGCTGAATAGTCGTTCGCTCGGGTTTGCGCTCGGTCCCCGTATGAATGCATCAGGGCGACTTGAAACAGCCAGACACAGCTTAGATATGCTTTTGGCGACGGACAGTGCTATAGCACTCGAGAAAGCAGAGCAGCTCGATGCGCTCAATGTCAGTAGACGCACCGACCAAGCGAAGATTTTTAATGAAGCAATTATTCAAGCCGAGAAATATATCAATGACCCAGTATTAGTCGTCAGTGGCGCTGATTGGAATCACGGAATCGTCGGAATTGTTGCCGCTAAGCTACTGGAGAAATACCAGAAGCCGACCTATGTACTGCAGGAGATGGGTGAAAGTAGCAAGGGCTCGGCGCGTAGCTACGGTGGGTTTAGTGCTGTCGCTGCGATTCGTGCAGCCGGCGATATTATTACGAAAGGGGGTGGGCATACACTCGCAGCTGGTGTGACACTGCCAACAGCGAACATTGACGCTTTCCGCACACACGTCAATAAGTTTTACAAATCTTTGAAGTTAACTGATCAAGCTGCGCTTTTACTACCAAAAGCTGATGTGGTCATTAACGATTTGTCGGAGGTAACGGAGGATTTGGTGATGAAATTAGCTGGGCTTGAACCATTTGGTAGTGGTAATCCCGAACCAATTCTCCAGATAGAGGATGTTATTGTGACCGATGAGCGCAAGATGGGTACCGAGAATCAACACGTCAAACTCGAGGTAAAGGACAAGACCGGTAAGCGAATTCAGGTCATTGCCTTCAGTGCACCTGATCATTTCTTTGCCACACCAGGTGAGCAGGTGA
The DNA here is from genome assembly GCA_028286365.1 of Candidatus Saccharimonadota bacterium. Taxonomy (GTDB): domain Bacteria; phylum Patescibacteriota; class Saccharimonadia; order Saccharimonadales; family Saccharimonadaceae; genus UBA1547. The sequence continues at coordinate 13,125 of JAQBRR010000002.1, forward strand.
GTATTCTATTTCAGCCGACACTCAACGAATGGAAGGGTAGGCGAAGTGTCGAGGGAAAGTTACTTCACGTCAATCGTGATTAGTGTTGCGTCAGCGACCGTTCTCTGTTAGAATAATTTACTATATGGTACAAGTAACCCGAAAAGATGAACGAGAAGCAAACGAGAATATTATTCGTCGTTTCAACCGCAAAGTTTTGCAGAGCGGTGTTTTAGCTGAAGCTAAAGCTGTTATGCGTTTCGAAAAACCAATCAGCAAAACCGAACGCCGTAAGAAAGCGATTATTCGCAAGGCTCGTAAGGCTGACAAGCTAGACAAAGCGCGCCTAGGACTCCGTTAAACATGGCTCTTAAGGAGCAAATCAATAATGATCTCAAAGCCGCCTTATTAGGCGGCGATCGTTTTACTGGTGAAGTTCTTCGTGGACTTAAATCAGTTATTCTCAACGAAGAGGTCAAGCAAAACAAACGCGACGAAGGCTTGGACGACAGCACGATCGAGCAGCTTATTGCTCGTGAAATCAAAAAGCGTAATGATAGTGCAACGCAGTATGAAGCAGCTGGCCGCCCAGAATTATCAGAAACAGAGCTAAAAGAAGCTGCTGTTATTACAGCCTATCTTCCTGCTCAGGTATCTGAAGATGAGATCCTTAGTACTATCAAAAAAACCATCACAACGCTGAATGTTACCAATATGGCTGGCATGGGACAGGTGATCGGTGCAGTTAAGGCAGAGCTTGGTAATAGTGCGGATGGCTCAACCATTGCTCGCCTCGTCAAAGACGCGTTACAATAGAACAAAACAGATTGTAAAGGATAAATAATGATAGTATTTTTCGGTCCTGTCGGTGCAGGAAAAAGTGTTCAAGGCAAAATGTTGGGCGAGCGATTCGGCTGGGATTGGATTAGTACCGGCAATATTTTTAGGGCGAGTACAGACCCCGATATCCAGGCAACACTTGCTGCAGGACAGTTGATATCATCAGAACAGACTTATCAAGTACTCGGTGAAGCGCTTGAAAATGTCCGCCACCAACAGATTATTCTTGATGGATTCCCTCGTAGGAAAGAACAGGCCGAGTGGCTTATTGCAAATCAAGCTGCTTTTGATTTTACCGTCGATCTTATTATTGTGATTGATGTTGCTAAGGATGAAATTTTAAAGCGCCTGACTGCTCGTGGTCGCGTTGACGATGATGCGGCCGTCATTGAAGGGCGTCTAAAAATTTATCATGATGAAGTTGATCCTATTTTGCAGTACTTGTCCGAGAACAATGTTCCAGTTGTTCATGTTGATGGGGTTGGTGATGTCGACACTATTCACGGCGAAATTATGGAGCAGATTGTTGCTCACAACTTGGACGTATAAATATGATTCAACGTATAAAAACAGCTGCTGAAATTGAAGCGATGCGCGAAGGTGGCAAAATTTTAGCTGGTATCTTTAGAGATCTGCGAGAAAGAGTTGTTCCAGGAATTACAGGCCTCGAACTCGACGTATGGGTAGGGAAGGAGATTGTCGAACGCGGTGCAATCGTGACTTACAAGACCTCTGAAGTAAATTTTCCTGGCAGCATATGTATTTCGATTAATGATGAAATTGTTCATGGTATCCCAACCGACTATGCACTCGAAAAAGGTGATATCGTGAGTTTTGACCTCGTTATTACGTATAAGGGCATGAAAACAGACAGCGCATTTACGATGGTTGTTGGCAATCAACCAACGGGCGCGATCAAGCATCTCATAAATCTCACCGAGCGTAGCCTGTATGCTGGTATTGATGCAATTAAGGGGCCAGTTTATACGGGTGATATCGGTGCAGCGGTTGAAAAGGTACTTAGTGGTGGCAAACTTGGTATTATACGCGCATTGGTTGGCCACGGTGTCGGTCATGAAATGCATGAGGCCCCCGAGATTCCAAATTACGGTACGAAGGGGAGCGGTACTCTACTAACTGTCGGTGATACGATCGCGATTGAACCAATGGCTACACTGGGCGGCGAAGGCATCAAAACCGATAGTGACGATTGGACAATTCGTACTCGTGACGGTAGTATGGCTGCACATTTCGAGCACACAGTTTTAATTCTTGAGAACGGTGTCGAGATCCTCACGCAACTTTAATTTTTGCTGAGCAGAGGACGGACCTTTGCTCAGATTAATTTAAGGTTATGAGAGGTCTTTTGAAACAAGAACTGACTCATGGCTGAATATATGGCTTTGCAACAACTTCCATAAGCGATATACTAATGCTATGCAAGAGAATTCTAAGTACGCTGTCGGACTCGACATCGGTACCGTCACAGTCCGTTGTGTTGTCGCACATATCGATGGAACAACTGGAGCACCAACGATTGTTGGCGTAGGTAGCGCGCCCAACAGCGGTATGCGTAAGGGGACTGTTGTCACGCTAAGTGGCCCAGCACAAGCAATTGATGATGCGCTTGGCGAAGCAGAACGCATGAGCGGTTACCAGGTTGACGCCGCAACGATTAGTATTAACGGAACACATATTATTAGTACTCACACTGATGGCATGATTGCAGTAGGCGCATCAGACCACGAAATTACTCGAGACGATTTACTGCGTATTGAAGAAGTTGCGACACTCGGCAAGGTACCTGCAAATCGTGAGATTCTTGATGTGATTCCGCACGCTTACAAGCTTGATGGCCAAGATAATATCAAAGATCCACTAGGTATGACCGGTACACGCCTGGAGATCGACGCGCATGTAGTGTCGGCGCTGACTCCACACCTCGTAAATGTACAAAAGGCAGCTGACACGGCCAAGCTTATTCCTAAATCGGTTATTGTGGCTGGTGTTGCGGCGGCACGTGCAGTACTAAGTGAGCAACAGCTCGAAAATGGAGTTGCACTCGTCGATATTGGCGGCACAACGACTAATATTGCGATTTATGAGGAAGGCGATTTACAATATGCGGCTGTTTTGCCTCTGGGCGGTGTTAATATCACCAACGATCTCGCGATTGGGCTGAAGACAGATCCCGAAATTGCAGAACTCGTGAAGATTGAACACGCATCGGCAGTCGCACGAAACGAAAATTCTGGTGTCAGCCTGAAACATGGCGGCGAGATATATAATTTTGACACGCGTGATATCGATGAAATTGTCGAAGCGCGCCTCGAAGAGATATTTGAAGCGATTCAAAACGAATTTAAACGCGCAGGCCGTGCTGGTAAATTACCAAGCGGTGTCGTTCTTACTGGTGGAACTGCGCAACTGAAAGATATTGTCAGTTATGCCAAGGAATCTTTAGGCCTTGCTGCACGCATTGGTAAAACTGCTGGTTATGGTGGTGTAGCTGATAATATTGAAAAACCTCAATTTGCGACCGCTGTGGGACTAATGCTCATTGACAGCGAGGGTGAAGTCACTGCTCCAACTCGAAAGAAAAAAACTAGTAATTCGATCTCAAATGCTAGCGGAGTAATATCTCGTTTTATGGCTCGCTTCAAGGCATAGTATTTTTTTGAACTACAGTGGTATACTAAGTAGTGAATACGAAGTCTAGGGAGATTTAGAGAGACATGCCTGAAGTAAAACCAAGCGATATACAGACGTTTGCTAGTATTAAAGTAGTAGGTGTTGGTGGTGCCGGCGGTAGTGCGGTTAACCGCATGAAAGACGCAGGCCTAACGGGTGTTCAATTCATAGCAATGAATACTGACGCACAGGCACTCCATAACTCAAAAGCTGATGTTAAATTACATCTTGGTCACACCACAACAGGTGGACTAGGTGCTGGAGCTGACCCTGCGACTGGTGAAGCTGCAGCTAACGAATCACGAGATGAGATCCGTGAGGCTCTTACAGGTGCAGATATGGTCTTTGTGACTATTGGTGCCGGCGGTGGAACGGGTAGTGGTGCTGGGCATATCGTCGCTGAAGTTGCACGCGAACTCGGTATCTTGGTTGTCGGTGTTGCCACTAAACCATTTAGCTTCGAGGGCGAAAAGCGTCGTCAGAATGCTGAATGGGCGATTTCTCAGTTGGGACGACAAGTTGATACATTGATTACGATTCCAAATGACCGCTTACTACAGACAATCGACCGTCGTACACCGCTTCTTGAAACGTTCAAGATTGCAGATGATGTACTTCGCCAAGGTGTCCAAGGTATCTCGGAGTTAATTACCGAACACGGACTTATCAACCTCGATTTTGCTGACGTTAAGGCCATTATGAGCAACGCTGGATCGGCTCTTATGGGTATTGGACGTGCAAGCGGGGACAATCGTGCCTCTCAGGCTGCTCAGCAAGCCATTGAGTCACCACTAATTGAAGTTTCGATTGATGGTGCCAAGGGAGTTCTATTCAATGTTACCGGTGGCTACGATATGAGTATGAGTGAGATTCAAGAAGCTGCTGAGATTATTACCAGTGCTGTCTCACCTGATGCAAACATTATCTTTGGTGCAACCCTTAAGCCAGAACTTGAAGATGAGCTCATCATTACGGTTATTGCAACTGGTTTTGACTCTGCGTACTTCCACCAGAAGGCAAATGATATTCAAGAGGAAGCATCAGAGAAAACTGAACTGACCGAAGACGCAGTTAACAACATTGATATGAACCTTGATCACACTGAGGCTGCCGCTGCCTTTGCTGAGGAAAATACTCACGATATTTGGAATCAACCAAACGAGGATGAGGAAGAGTCTGATACACCTGCGTTCCTACGTCGTCGCAAGAAAAACAAGAAACATAACAAGGAAGACTAACGCCTAATGGCCAAGTACAACATCGGTGACAGTCGAGTAATTGAATCACGCGAAGTTAGTGATGGTGTAACAATTCGTCGCCGCCGCGAGTCGCCCGACGGGAAACGGTTTACAACGTATGAGCGTGTCGAGAAGCCAAATCTAGCAGTTATAAAAAAAGACGGTGGACGTGAATTATTCGATCGCGAAAAACTCGCCAATGCTATTAAACGTTCAGTCGGTAAGTTCTTTGCATCCGAAGTAGAAGTCGAAGAAATGATCAATGAGATTGAGGATGCCCTTTATGCGATTGGCGAAAATGAGATTACGTCAAAGCAGATTGGCGACAAGGTTCTCGATGAACTTGCAGAGCGTAACGAAGTTGCCTATGTACGATTTGCGAGTGTTTATCACGAATTTAAAACACTTGATGATTTTGTGAAAATCCTTGAGCATAGCCGTAAACCAAAAAAGAGTGAGTAACAAATAGATGAAGGTAGTCATTGTATATAAAAATGATAGTGATTCCGCACGCGACGTGCTCGATTTTTTGCGTGATTTTGAGCGTCAAACGGGGCATCCTCTTAAGACGCTCGAACCTGAATCCGCAGAGGGTGAGCAGTTTTGTAGAGCCTACGACATAGTTGAATACCCAACTGTCATTGCGCTATCTGATGACAGTGTTATGCAAAATACATGGACTGGACTACCGCTACCCACGATTAGTGAGGTAAGTTACTATGTTCAGTAAATTTAAAATATTCTTCACTCATAAGGATAAAAACCTTCGAGATAACCGCTGGATCTTTACTAGTATGCTTATTGGAGCAGCATTTAGCCTTCTTGCTGCTTTTGTCTTATCTGTTGAATCAATTGATATCGCTAAAAACCCAAATGCACAACTGAGTTGTAGTATTAACGCTGTTATAAACTGTGCTACCGTTGCCAGACATCCTTCGGCGTCACTGCTAGGGTTTCCTAATAGTTTCCTCGGCCTCGTTGCCGAACCAGTTGTTATCACCGTCGCAATTGCAGGACTCGCTGGTGTGAAATTTCCGAGGCGATTCCTCTTTACCGCACAAATTTTTTATGCAGCTGGCTTTGTCTTTGCATACTATCTGTTTTTCACAAGCATGTTTGTGATTCAGGCGCTCTGTCCATGGTGTTTGCTCGTGACACTTTCGACAACCTTTGTTTTCTTCTCGATGGCGCGCTATAACATTCGCGAAGATAATTTATACTTGCCCAGAGCAGTAGCTGCGAAGGCAAAAGCCTTCATTACTCGTGATTATGACAAATTTACCTTAGCGATTATTGTTGTTGCGATTATTGCGGGCATTATTCTCAAATACGGCTCTGCCTTATTTGCGCAATAGCTTGTACTTGCATCTGCTACGTTAACTGACTATACTTATCCTTAGAAGCGCCCACCTAGGTGGTAAGTGGTTATCACCCACAAATGCTCCTAGAAGAAACCCTGCAAGGGAAGTAGAACTAGGCGTTAATCGGCACGTTAGATCGAACAAATAAGTGCTAAAAGAATCACGTCTTTTGGAAGCCAGATGGTAACGTCCACATCGGACTCTGGCAGACTAAAGAGGTGATTTTTATTTTAGAAAGGTAAAATGTGAAATTTAAAGCCAACACTCGTCGTCGAGCTCTCGAATACGAAAAAGATCTGGTACAGCAATGGAAAACGAACAAGACGTTTGAAAAGTCGGTTGCGCAGCGTTCCGTCAATAATTCCTATGTTTTTTATGATGGCCCTCCGTTTATTACGGGCATACCGCATCATGGCACACTACTGAGTTCTATTGTTAAAGACGTCGTGCCTCGCTATCAGACGATGAAGGGTAAGCATGTCGAGCGTGTTTGGGGCTGGGATACACATGGGCTGCCAGCAGAAAATTTCGTTGAGAAAAAGCTCGGTATTACGAGTCGTCATGACATTGGTGAAAAGATTAGTTTAGTTGATTACATTACAACTGCTAGGGAGAGTATGGTCAGCAATGCTGCACTCTGGGAGAGTACGATTGATCGGATTGGTCGTTGGGTTGATTTTAAGGGCGCATATAAAACAATGGACAAAGATTATATGGAATCTGTCTGGTGGGCGTTTAAACAGTTATACGAAAAGGGCAAAATTTACGAAGGTGAACGAGTACTTATGTATGACACCAAATGGGCAACGCCACTTTCCAAGGCTGAGGTTACGATGGACGCAGGTGCGTACCAAGTCGTCACTGACCCAAGCGTTTATGTGAAGTTTAAGTTAGTCGATGAAGATGTGTTCGTCCTCGCCTGGACAACGACACCATGGACACTTCCAGCTAACACAGCTCTCGCGGTTAATTCTGAAGTTGAATATGTTGAAGTTGAATTAGATGGTACTCACTATATTGTTGCTAAAGAGCTAGCGAGCAAAGTATTTACAGATGAAAAGCACCAAGTCCTTAACTACAAAGTCGTGCGTTCATTCAAAGGCTCTCACTTGGTAGGCAAAAAATATGAGCCATTATTTGAAGATCGTGGTGAGAATGCGCATGTGATTTGGGCTGCTGAATATGTTACGACCGAATCAGGTACAGGCATTGTTCACTTGGCACCTGCCTATGGCGAAGAGGATTTTCTGTTTGCTAAAGAAGTTGGCATTCCTGTTGTCCATGTTCTTGACGAATATGGAATTTATACAGAAGGTGATTGGGTTGGCGAAGATGTCTGGATTATTAACAAAACCATCGCAAAGACACTGCTCGAACGTGGTGTTGTTTGGAAAATTGACTATATTCAACACGAATATCCGCATAATCCACGCACAGGTAATCGTTTGATGTATCGTGCGCATCCAAGTTGGTTTATGGATATTGATGGTCAGCGCACTGAGATGCTTGAGCAAAATAGTGAGAATATTACGTGGTTTCCAGAACACATCAAACATGGACGATTTGAAAAAACTATCGAAACAGCACCCGACTGGAACTTGTCTCGTGATCGATTCTGGGCAACTGCAATGCCTGTTTGGAAAGGCAGTGATAATGATGGTAATGAGCGTATCAAGGTGATTGGTAGTTACGCAGAACTTGCTGAACTAAGTGGTGTGACACTTGATGATTACCACCGTCCATGGGTCGACGATATTACTTTTGAAATTGACGGCGTGACCTATACAAGAATTGAGAAGGTTATGGATGGTTGGTTTGAAAGTGGCAGTATGCCATTCGCACAGTTTCATTATCCATTCGAAAATGTCGAGAAATTTGAACAAAATTTCCCTGGTGATTTTATTGTTGAATATGTCGGGCAAGTTCGTGCCTGGTTCTATTATGTCCATGCGGTGAATGTCGGTTTATTTGGGCACAACGCATTCAAGAATGTGATTGTAACGGGTAATATTGCTGGTAATGATGGCCGCAAGATGAGTAAATCATTAGGTAACTTTACCGATCCGAATGTTTTAATGGACGAATATTCAGCTGATAGTCTCCGCCTCTTGTTGTTACAATCACCAGTGTTAAATGGTGAGGATTTTGCGTTGCAGGACAAGGAAGTAGGGGACGTCGCACGTAAACTCAGCATGGTCTGGAATATGTATGACTTCTTTACAATGTACGCTGAAGTCGATGGCTGGGAATTTAATGGTGACCTGTCCGATCCGACTGAGAACCTAGAGAATCCACTCGATCAATGGGTAGTAAGTCGCGTGCATCAGCTAACAGCTGAGGTAGGAAAATACATGGATGCATACGATATTCCAAATGCAGTAAAGCCGATCTTACCATTCATCGAAGATGCCAGTAACTGGTATGTTCGTCGTTCACGTCGCCGTTTTTGGAAATCAGGTGACGACACGGACAAGAATAATGCCTACCGAACACTCCATTATGTGTTGGTTCAATTGTCTCAAATTTTAGCACCGTTTACACCATTCCTCGCGGAGGAGTTGTACCAGAAACTCACTGGCGGCGAGAGTGTGCATCTTCTCGATTGGCCAACTGGAGGACATGTTAATGAGCTAGTCGTATCGGATATGGAGCTTGTTCGTGAGTATGTGAATCAAGGCCTCAGTATTCGCGCCAAAGAGCGACAGAAAGTTCGACAGCCGCTTGCCAGTGTGACTGTCCCGACGTTCGGAACGACGATAGATTTCAAGGATATTTTAAAGGACGAGTTAAATGTTAAGGACGTTTTTGACGGTGGAGAAGTCTCACTTGATTTATACGTAACACCAGAACTCGCTCGCGAAGGTTTGATGCGTGAGGTCGTACGTCATGTCCAGAGCGCACGTAAAGACGCGGGCCTTAACGTTGATGATCGAATCAATCTGAGCCTAAAAGCAGATGATAATAACTTGCAAACTGCTATTAAAGAATACGAGACAATCATCACTGACGAAACATTGGCTACGAATCTTAATGACGGCGAATATACCTATACGGCAACGGTAAAAATTGATGGAGTAGAGCTACTTATCAGTCTGGAAAAGGCCTAATGGAACCACGAGTTGGTGTCGGCGTTTTTGTGATTCGTGGCGGCAAATTCCTCATGGGACATCGCAACGGTTCACATGGATCAGGTACCTGGTCAATCCCAGGTGGCCATATGGAGTTTGGTGAATCTTTTGAACAAACAGCCAAGCGAGAAGTCATGGAAGAAACAGGGATGACTATAAAAAACGTTCGTTTCGGTGCGGTCACTAATGATTTCTTTGAGAGTGATAACAAGCATTACGTAACTGTTTGGGTTATTAGTGAATGGGATAAGAATGAACCACAGCTCACTGAGCCTGATAAATTTGTTGACCAAGAGTGGATAGATATCGACAATTTGCCAGAACCTTTATTCCAGCCTTGGGACGCGCTTTTGAAGAGTGAGTTTATCGACGAGATAAAACAGCAAATCAAAACCTCCGCTACCTAGCACTATATTCAGTTATCTGCGTTTGAAGCCTGAAATTTTCCTGAGCAAAGGTCCGTCCTTTGCAGAGAAGAAAATGGGGAATTCGTCAAAAGGAAGAACCTATATTGACAATTTATAATGTTTATGCTAATATGTATGTAATAACACTTTAAAAATAAATATATGTCATTACTACAATACCTAAAACTTCAGCCACTTGAACCAAACGATGATGGGACGTCTAGTAGTCCACTCGATGATTATGCTCAGGACGAGAGTATTTCACTTGATGATGATCTCGATGAGCAAGCGCTTGATGAGGCCTGGAATAATATCGTAAAAGATATTGAACAGGATCCTGAATGGTTTCGTTTTAACGACGACGATAAAGAATAGTTTGCTATACTAAGTATATGAATTTAAGTGATGAGGAATTTGATCGTCTGATTACCCGAGCAATGGACGAGCTTCCTCAAAAATACATTAAGGGTCTACAGAACGTAGCGATTGTCTACGCTGATGACCCCGATCAATATCAGCACGTGAAGGCACAGTTAACAGAGAATAGTCTGTTATTTGGATTATACGAAGGCATACCACTGACGAAGCGGGGAATCGGCTATAATTTTGTACTGCCTGACAAAATTACCTTGTTCAAGAACCCTATCCTGTTTGTTTCACATACACCCGAGCAGCTATTCGAACAGATCAAACGGACACTTTGGCATGAAATTGCGCACTATTATGGGCTCAATCACGATCGTATTCATGAACTAGAGCATCGCATAAAACCAACCGAACAGTTACAATAGACGCATGATAACCAAGGCAATTATTTCGGTTGCGGGCTGGGGAACCAGACGTCTTCCTATTACAAAATCAATTGAAAAGTGCATGCTACCTGTTGGCAATCGGCCACTCGTCGATTACGTTGTGCAGGACTGTATTAGTGCAGGTATTACAGACATCTATTTCATTATTGCTGAGGGTAGTACCCAGTTGAAGCAATATTACTCAGATAACGATACGCTCAATCAATACCTGATCGAGAGCGGTAAAAATGAAGCATTCAAGTTAATTGCATTACCCGAAGGAGTGACGTTCCACTATATTGAGCAGCCCCAGGCTGGCAAATACGGCACGGCTATTCCAGTTGCACTCGCTGCTAGGTATATCGTTGATGAAGAGTCAGCTGTTGTCGTCGGGGGAGATGATTTTATCTATAACGCGGATGGATCCAGTGAGATCAAGCGATTACTCGACGCAACTCCAGAGGGCGGCAATTCGATGCTGGCAGTAAATGTTCCGAAGGAGCAAGTTGCAAACTACGGGGTTATAGAAATAAATGAGGATCATGAGTTTGTTCAGATTGTTGAGAAGCCTGCACCAGAATACACACCGAGCACGCTCATTAATATTAGTAAGTATGTTCTTAATCATGATGCACTGATGGCAATCGTTGATTTTGCCTCATCTGAGCAAACCGGAGAATATTACATTACTGATCCAATTAACCATTATGTTACTGGTGGTGGGTCACTGAAAGTTGTTGAAGCACAGGGCGAATATCTCGATGGCGGTAGTACTGCAGGATGGCTCCACGCTAATCGCGTTGTCCTAGGTGATTGACGTCTCAGGCGTATTTACATTGCTCCTCGTATCTGTTACAATGAACAACTGATTAATTAAACGTTAAAGGAACAATATGACAAAAGCAGTCGTGAAGATCGGTGGAAAGCAATTTATTGTCACCGAAAAAGAGACCCTTCTGGTGGACCTCCTCCAAGAAGGAACTAAAGAGCTCACTTTAGACGCGCTATTGGTTATCGATGGAGAGAAGATCTCTGTTGGAACACCAACCGTTAAAGGTGTAGTCGTAACCGCTAAGGTTATCGACGATCTTGTAAAAGGTGATAAAATTCGTGTGATTCGCTACAAATCAAAGAAGCGTGTCCACAAAGAAAATGGTCACCGCCAGAAGTACTCTCGTATAGAGATTGCCTCTATCAAATAACATCAAATCTCCGCCCGTCCAGGCGGAGATTTTTGTATAGACGCATGCTATATCCGCGGATATAGCACTTCCTTGCTCTGAATAAGATGAGTAAACTCCCCTTATTCTCTCACTGTGTCATGCTATAATGAGACGAAAAGAAGGGGTAGTTAGACACGTGGCGACGGTAATTTCGGTGACCAATCAAAAAGGTGGAGTGGGGAAGACGACGACAGCCGTTAATCTTGCGTATTATCTCACTAAACTAGGTAAGAAAACACTGCTTATTGACTTCGACCCACAGGGTAACGCGACCAGCGGTCTTGGTTTTGATAAACAATCCCTGAAGATTACGATGGCTGACGTTATTATGGCTAACAAGACACTTGATGAGGTAGTACTACCAACCAAATACAAGAATTTATTCTTAGCTCCTACGACACCACTGCTCGCAAATACTGAGGTTGAGCTAGCGCAGGCCGACCAGCGATTTACGCGCCTTAAAACTGCTATTGAGGCTAGTAAAGGTGAGTATGACATCGTCGTTATTGATAACCCGCCAAGCCTTAGCCTCCTAACGGTCAATGGTCTGATAGCCGCGAAGTATGTATTATTACCAGTTCAGACCGAATTCTATGCGCTAGAAGGTCTTGGGCAGTTGCTTGAGACGATGAAGTTAGTTCGAAAAGGTATGAATCCAACACTCGAACTACTTGGTGTTTTACCGACTATGATTGATGGACGCACGACGCTGAGTGGGCAAGTACACGCCGAGATCAAGAAGCACTTTCCAGGTAAAGTATTTAACACTGTTATTCCGCGTAATATCCGCCTCGCTGAAGCACCAAGTCACGGTCTACCAGTCGGCGTTTATGACAAGTTTAGTAAGGGTGCTAGAGCGTATAAATCCCTTGCTAAGGAAGTTATGGAGCGGGTATCATGAGTATTAAAAAAGGACTAGGTCGTGGTTTTGAGTCACTGATTCCTATGGATTTGATGGATGAATCATTCGATCCGACATCAAAACAGGACGAGCAAGTTAGTGAACTTCGTCAAATTAAACTATCGCAAATTGTAGCTGATCCTGATCAGCCACGTAAGCAGTTCGATGCGGGTGCACTCGAGGAATTAGCGGATTCGATTCGTGAGCATGGTATTGTTCAGCCAATTGTTGTCGTACCAAAAGGCGAGGGCTATCAAGTCGTCGCAGGCGAACGTCGTTACCGCGCGGCCAAGCTTATTCACTTAGAAAAGATCCCAGCGCTTGTTCGTACGCTCAGTGATCAACACAAATTAGAAATTTCTTTGATCGAGAATCTTCAACGTAAAGATCTCAATGCGATGGAAGCGGCTACAGCTTATGCTAAACTTCGCGATCAGTTTAATCTGACGTTTGAACAAATCGGTAAACGTATGGGCAACAAGTCTGTGAGTGCAATTAGTAATACGATTCGTTTACTGAGTCTACCTCAGGCGGTCCGTACCGCGCTTCGTGAAGGCAAGGTTAATGAAGGACAAATGAAGCCTTTTGTCGGTGTTAAGGACGATCTAGTCGAAAGTATCCTGCCCCGCATTATTCGTGAAGGTTGGACGGCTCGCTTTGCTGAACAATATGCAGCAAACTTACGACAATCAGGTATTAAGGATGCTAAATCGGCTCCAGGGATTGTTGTTGAATCACGATTCGAGCCAGATGTTCGTCGACTTGCTCAACACTTCCAGGCGGATATTCGTATCAAAACAGGTATGAAAGGTGATGGACAGATCATCATCAAGTTCAAGGACGAAAAAGAGTTTCGTCGTATTCAAGAAATGCTTGAAAAAGAGTAGCTGACTTAGAACCAGCGGATTTTATCGAATGGAAAAATTCGTATACTAACTGGCCCAACAACATCATAGAAAGGAATTGTTCCGAGACCATTACGTGAGTCGAGTGAAAAGCTGCCTTGGCGGTGGTCACCTGATACGAATAGCTCACCTGCTGGTACTGTCTCGTCGATTGCGCCACTTGTTGGGCTACCCGGCTCACCATGATTAGCATCATCAGGATTAAAACCGCTCGGGTGAGCAGAGTTATAAACGATGTAATGACCATCCTGGATCGTGACTCGCTCGCCAGGAAAGGCGATCACGCGTTTGACGATATATTCATCTGTCATGCCTGAACTATATAGAGGGTTTTTAAATACAATAATTTGTCCACGATTAGGGATGTACGTCTTGTTTTGAATTTGTGCCCAGGTAACAGGAAGGCGATCAACAATGAGGCGATCATTCGTGTAAAGTGTCGTCTCCATACTTGGTCCAATAACGCTAAAACTACGAAATACAAAGCTATTAATAAGTAATGTGCCAATAAGAACACAGACAATAAAAATGCCGATGCTTAGTGCATCCTTTATAAAAGGGTGTCTTTGAAGAAATGACGCTTCCATCTCCACTTACTATACACGTTTGTCAGTTAACCTGGTAATAAATGGTTATGATTTTGTAGTTCAAAATATGGTCGAAGTTAGGTATAGTAGTAGGAGCATTTATGAAAAGTAATCGACCATCAATAGACGGCTTTGTGCCACGACGTATCGGTAGCCAGTTAGGTGAACTTCATGGTAATAGCCATATTAAAGCTGGCGTTCAGCCGATCGACAGGTCACTTCATACAGGTAATGATGAAATCAAAAATCCTGTCGGTGTTGCTCGACCAGGACAGGCAATCGGTCGTTCTGATATTGATGAGTCTCTCCGCGAGATTGATAGCCTAGAGCCTACCAAAAAGCTCTCTAAGCGACAAGTTCGACGCCTCAAGAAGCAAGCAGGTCAGCGAGATAAGAAGAAACGTTCACGTACTTGGCGCATCATAAAGTGGGTACTCATACTCGCTGTTATCGTAGCTGTTGGTATTGCAGGCTACACTGCATTTCAGACCTTCATTGCAGGAGGCAAGATTTTCAAGGGAAATCTTTTTGATATTCTAACGCAGACTAATCAGCCGCTTAAGCAAGATAGTAACGGCCGCACAAATATCTTAGTACTGGGTACCTCTGAGGACGATCCGGGGCACCAAGCTGGTAATCTGACAGATTCAATGATGATTCTCAGTATTGATCAGACAAACAAAAATGCCTATATGATTAGTATCCCTCGTGATCTGTATGTTCAATATGGTCAAGCCTGTGACGCAGGATACGCTGGTAAGATTAACGTTTACTATAGTTGTGTGACCGACGGTACGTCTGTCGATGCACAGCGGGCTGCCTTAACCAAGACGGCATCGTTTGTCGGTAATATCTTTGGACTTGATGTTCAGTACGGCGTGAACGTGAATTACACAGTATTTCGTGATGTGGTTAACGCGCTGGGCGGTACGATTACCGTCACTATTAATAGCCGTGATCCACAGGGACAGATGGATAGTAATTTCGACTGGAAGTGTGGAGCGAGTTACTCTACGCGTCTAAAAAACTGTCCACCGGACGGCCATTACATTCAGTATACAAACGGCCAACATGTCATTGATGCAGAGCATGCCCTGTACCTCGCTCAGGCGCGTGGTGATACAGCACCAACGTATGGTTTTGAGCAGTCTAACTTCGACCGTGAGAAGAACCAGCAAATGATCATTAAAGCTGTCCGAGACAAGGCAGCGAGCGTTGGTCTCTTCACTGACGTAAGCAAAATTAACACAGTTATTTCTAGTCTTGGTGACAACTTGCGCACAACATTTGCGGCGAATGAGGTAAAGACACTTGTATCTCTGGCTCAAAACATCAAGGATAGTAATATTAATTCGATTAGCCTGATTGATGGTACGACGCCTATTATGACAACAGGTTCAATCAATGGACAAAGTTCGGTATTTCCAGCGGCTGGAACGTACGACTACAGCGCACTCCAGGCATATATCAAAAAGTCACTTTCAAGTGATCCTGTAACACGTGAGGGTGCACCTGTTGCAGTCTATAACGGTTCAGGTGTTGCAGGGCTAGCTCAGACTGAAGCCAATACGTTAACGTCTGACGGATTCACGGTATCGACAATCGCTTCGACTCCTGCTGCAGGTTATGCTAAATACGAATTGTATCAAGTAGGGACAGGTAATTCTGCAACTAAGGCAAAGCTCGAGAAGCTACTCGGTGTAACTACCAAGACCACGGCGCTACCTATATCAGTCTCGTCCACTGCAAAGTTTGTCGTCATTATTGGTACTCAGCCGACTACAACAACCCATTAAAGCCCACCAAACTCGTGATATACTAGAAGTTAATTATGGAGTTTTTAAAGATTGTCAGACGTCGTTCCTTTTTAAGTGAAGTCGTCTATACTGTACTCAATATCGCACTTGCCGTTGCGGTAGTTGTCATTATTCAAGCAACCCAATCTCCGTGGCTTGCAATCGTACTTGTACTTATTAGTAAATGGAGAGTGTTAGCAGTTCGACCTCGTTATTGGTTTGTGAACGTTCAGGCAAATCTCGTTGATTTCATGGTTAGCCTAAGTCTGATTATATTTCTCTATACAACTGAGATTGGTTCGACAGACGATTCGCAAAAGCTCTTTATAATAACAGTTCTGACGATTTTATACATTGGATGGTTACTATTCTTGAAGCCACGGTCAAAACGAAAATATATTGTTGCTCAGGCGGGTGTGGCGTTGTTTGCGGGAACCGCTGCGCTATTCATTTTGTCATATGCTTGGCCTGCATCTGCAGTCGTACTAATTATGTGGCTAATTGGTTATTCGACTGCTCGTCATATCCTATCAAATTACGACGAAACCCATATATTGTTTCTGAGTCTTTTATGGGGATTGATGCTTGCCGAAATAGGTTGGCTTGCATATCACTGGACTGTCGCATACAGTCCTCTCGGCATTCAGAATGTTATTTTCCCTCGTGTTGCGCTAACTGTATTTTGCATAGGATTCGTATTACATCGTGCCTATGATTCGTTTTATCACCACCAGAAAATTCGTGGCAATGATGTCATACTGCCAATTCTATTTACGATTAGTATTATCATTATTCTGCCAATCGTATTGAATCTACTTGGCGCAAACATAACAATCGGTATCTAGTCGTTGCCGACGTTTCGCTCGAGAGCGATACAATAAGCATCCTGATGTAGTACATGAAAAGTATGTTGTTGGGCGAACTGAGTAATCGCATGATGTTGTGAGGGGTCGGCTTCGAGAATAATAATTCCTTTAGGCCTAAGAGTTGTCGAAGCCTGGGTAATTAATTTATAAATTAAAGCTTTGCCGCCATCACCTGCAAATAAAGCAAGTGAGGGTTCTTTATCAGTCTCTAGTGACCGTTCCCAGGACGCATCAACATAGGGTAGGTTAGCCAAGATAATATCTGGAGTAAAGGGATAGCCGGTGAGTAAATCGCTTTTAAGGGCTTGAACATCAGCGTGCAAAGATACAGCATTTGTTTCAGCAACCTTTAACGCTGGTAGGCTAATATCAAGCAGTGTGATATCTAGTTCTGGCCACTCTAGCTTAGCTGTAATGCCTAAGATACCACTGCCTGTACCAACATCGACGACGCGTATCTTCTCGGTGAACAACGTTTCATTTTTAGGTAAAACTTCCCTCAGTACATCGATTATTGTTTCAGATTCAGGACGGGGGATTAGCGTAGCGGTTGTGACTTTGAATCTGCGGCCGTAAAACTCTTTGTGGCCAATGATATACGCAACAGGAACATGGTCCGATCGTAGGGCAATCCGAGCATCGGCGATTTCCTGCATTCGTGCATCTAACGGCTCATCACCGTGAGCATGTAAATACGTTCGGTGCTTGCGTAGGGTGTGAGCTAAAAGAATCTCTGCGTCGAGTTGCGCAGTGTTAATTTGGGCATGCTTCAAGATATCAGCTGCAGATTGCAGCCAGTCATCAATTGCTAGCACTTGCTGCTGAGAGTTCTCGTTCATAATTTTGGAGATGCTCGATTATGTCTTCAATAGCGCCATTCATTGCGCCGGGAATATTACTACGACTGTAGCCGATGCGGTGATCAGTAATGCGATCCTGAGGGAAGTTATAGGTACGGATTTTTTCGCTGCGATCACCACTGCCAATTAAATTACGACGTTCAGCATCAAGCTTTGACCGTTCTTCGTCAAGTTTGATTTGAAGCAGACGACTTCGCAGGACTGACATGGCTTTTTCTTTATTTTTGAGTTGTGATTTTTCATCTTGGTTAATCACGACTAGTCCTGAAGGAATGTGGGTGATTCGAACAGCGCTGTCAGTAGTGTTGACGGATTGACCACCATGGCCACCAGATCGATAGATGTCAATGCGTAGGTCATTTGGGCTAATCTCGACGTCAGTTTCTTCGGCTTCAGGAAGGACAGCAACAGTGACGGTACTGGTGTGAATGCGACCTTGTGATTCAGTCGCTGGAACACGTTGGACACGGTGAACACCAGATTCAAATTTCAACTGTGAGTAGACAGATTCGCCTCGGACACTAAAGATAACTTCTTTATATCCGCCCGTATCGTTGGCACTTTCGCTGATCATCTCAGTGCGTAGACTATGCGCCTCGCAGTAGCGAAGGTACATACGGAAAAGTTCTGCAGCGAATAAGCTTGCTTCGTCTCCGCCTGCACCGGCACGAATTTCGATAATGACATTCTTTTCGTCATTAGGATCACGGGGTGCTAGCATAATAAATAGTTCGTCTTCGATTTTTTGAAGTTCGTCTTCGATGTCGCTCACTTCGAGTTTTGCGACTTCAGCTAACTCGTCACTACCGCCCATTAACTCCTTAGCTTCGATTAGCTGCGCTTCGAGTGTGGCGCGTCGATTGGCTTTCTCTAGGATCCCGTCAAGTTCGGTGAAGCGTTTGTTCTTGCTCGTGTAGTCATTGTCGGCGTAGGCATCAGGACGCGCCAAGAACTCACCGAGCTGAACCTTCTCGGCCTGTAGTTCATCGATGTTTAAACTAATCTTTGCCATTTCATTCCTTATTATCGCATATAAAAAGAGACTGCGGCTAGGCAGTCTCTTTGAACGTAGCTATTTGTCTTCGTTAGCTTTTTTTGCTTTAACAGCAGCAGCCTTCTTGGCTTTACTTGCAAGGAGGTCCTTGCGAGCTTCGGCAGCAGCAAACTTCGCCTTGTAGCGATCAACACGACCTTCGGTGTCTATAATCTTTTCTTCACCAGTGAAGAATGGGTGAGATGCTGAAGAGATGTGCATCTTTATAAGAGGGTATTCGTTACCGTCTTCCCATTTTATGGTTTCATTGGTTGGTGCTGTTGACTGCGTAAGAAACGCAAAGCCAGCAACGTCGTCGCTAAAGACAACGGGGCGGTAATCTGTTGGGTGTAAACTTGCTTTCATAATCTGAATCATTGTATCTGTTTTTGATTGATTTGTCTAGAGGTGAATGATACGCTGAGTCTATAAATATAAGTAAAAAATAAATATGCCAGAACAATTTGTCGAAAAAACAGCCATATCATCAGAACTAAGCAGTGTAGGTACTGATCCTATTGATCAGGAAATACGTGCGTTAGAGGCAAGTTTACAAGGTGACAACCGTCAAGTTACGACAGAGTTTTACGATTCCTCTCACATAAGCGCCCTAGCAGGAGAATTGGCTAAGTTGGACCATCCAGATATGAGTGTTGGTGCGGCTGACGTGGAGTATATTCCTCAACAGCCTGACGCTGAATCAAGAATACTGAGTGTAGAGATACAGAATAAGTCTCCGGTTGAACAGGTTATAGAAAGCGCCAGAGCTGTTGCCGCAGAACAGGCGGCGGAGGCTATTGAGCACAGTGAGTTTACTGGTCCTGAGGTGGAGAGTGCTGTAAAAAACTACTATACGGACCACGAAGTAACACTGAAACTACTCGGTACTTTAGTGGAAGGCTCACCCGATGATGCGGTCGATATTCTCAATATCGACGAAAAGTCTCTTGGTATAGAAAGTGATTTGCTCCGTTTGGTAGTACAACAACTAGCACGACTACGTATTGGACAGAGCGACGAAAAGTTTAGAGAACTTGCTGCAGCTTTGTGTCATGATGCGCTGTTTCGAGAACCATGCGTGGGACAATCGACCCTTACGGATAAAACCATTGAGGGGGTTGTAGAGGAGATGAATCGACTACAGCAATTAATGTATCCTTCCGAAGGACCGTATGCCCAAAAGCCAAAACTCATAGATGCTGGGTGGATTCGTCAATCAATGGAAAATGCTAATAACGAAGTACGTCCTGCTGGACAACTCCTATTTCACAACACACCCTATGGGCGTGATATTTCTGGCGGGCACGATAAGAGCCTTCAGGGACGAGCAAGACAAAGGCAATCAGTAAAAACTGGTCATCAAGAACGCGTTAGGATGGTAACTTCTGCTGATGAGGGTCATTCGGACAATATTCACTGGAGTGAACTTTATGATCCTATAACGTATAAATACGTTGATAACCGCACCCCCGGCATTGAACAGGTTCCTCCAGATCGAGTACAAGGCGTAACCTTCGCGATACCGTTAGCCGAAATCATAGAGCAGGCGCCAATTGGGCGCGGAATCAGATATGCAGTAGTGGAGGGCAAGCCTGGTGCAGTGTCGCTCAAGCCAGATGAGTCTTCAGGCGGACCCACTGGAAATATAGGTGTCGGGTCTCCCGACGCAGTGGGGCGAAGTGCTTCCATCGATAGGGTATTTTGGGCATCTGAGGAAAGTCGCGACAGAGCGACAGATTACGAAGTATCTCTATGGGGGAATGATACTGTAATAAATAATCCGGCTACTGGACAAGCCGAGAGCTCGATCTATATGATTCAGTCGGGTGTAGATCGACTATGGAACTATAGGTTCAGGAGAGAGCGTATTGTCGAAGGTAGTCTCGAAGATGATCAGCTTCAGGCTGACGGACGTAATTTATCAGAGAAAGACTTCTTAGATAAATACGGTGCCGGTATACTTGCTCCGCAGGATTCTGATACCGATGAAGTTCATCCCAAGGCGGTATTTATAGATGATCTAAAAGTTCCGAGTGCTGACCAGACTGCTGTTGAAGCCAAGAAGGGTGGTGACTCGGTCATTGGTAGGGACCCAATCCTCAAAGATAGAGTTAGCCGTGAGGTTATGGTCGCCAGTGCTGAACCGGTTATCCATGGGCTACAAGAGGAAAGTAGGCGACGCTTTAGTGGCAAATACGTCGTTCCGCTCAGGGCTATCTACGCAGAGTTCATGAATGGCAGCGATAATATTATAGATAATCAATACGGAGAGAATGTGGGTCGCCTACTAAGACGTGCCTAGCAAGATTAATAGCAATCAGAAAGCATGAGTGAGCATTTTTCACGTCCTTGATATCATGATTGTCATCTGTTATAATGACGAGGTAACAATTTTTAATGACACAACTTACCGCATAACTCCTAGAATTTTAGGGCGGTAGGTGAGGGAACAAGGAGTACAAACTAATGACAGTATCTGTCGATATTAAGGCGTTGCTCGAAGCCGGTGTTCATTTTGGACACAAAACGAGCCGTTGGCATCCTAAAATGGCGCCATACATTCATAGCAAACGTCAGGATGCACACATCATTGACCTAACCAAGACTGTCGAAGGTCTTGAAGTGGCGCTACCATTTATTACTAAGGTCGTCGCTAGTGGCAAGCAAGTTTTGTTTGTTGGTACCAAGAAGCACACCAAAGAGATCGTGAAGGCAACAGCTGAAGCGCTGAAACAGCCATATGTAACTGAACGATGGTTGGGTGGAATCCTTACGAACGTTGCAACTGTTGGTAACCAGATCAAGAAACTTAAAGATCTTGAAAAGCGTATGGACAGCGGTGATCTTGAAAAGCGCTACAACAAGCTTGAAGTTCAACGTTTCCAAGAGGAAATTGATGAGCTCAACGCAAAATACAGTGGCATCAAAGACCTAAATGGCAAACCTGGTGCAGTATTCATCATCGATGTCATTGGTGATCTTAATGCAATCAAAGAAGCTCGAACACTCGGTATTCCAGTCGTTGCAGTTGTTGATACCAACGCTGATCCATCACTTGTTGACTACGTAATTCCTGGTAATGACGATGCGATTAAGGGTATTCAATTACTTCTTGACTATGTATCAGCAGCAGTAAAAGAAGGCCTTGGTGCAGTTAAAGCAGTACCTGGCGAGGAGAAATAACAATGAGCGTATCAATTGACGACATCAAAAAGCTAAAAGAACTAACTGGTATCGGTCTGACTGACGCAAAAACAGCGCTCACTGAGGCTAACGGCGATTTCGATAAGGCGCTTGAAGTACTTCGTAAGAAAGGTCTCACCAAAGCTGATAAAAAAAGCGATCGTGAAGCTCGTGAAGGTCTTATTGATAGCTATGTTCATGGTGGACGTATCGGCGTACTTGTCGAAGTTAACTGTGAAACTGATTTTGTGGCACGTACTGATGGGTTCAAAGAGTTTGCTCACGCGATTGCACTTCAAATTGCTTCAATGTCACCACGTTATATCTCAGAGGCTGACATTCCAGCCGAAGAACTTGAGCGTGTACGCAGTGAGGCCAAAGACAAGGTTATTGCCGATGGCAAGCCTGCTGATATGGCGGACAAAATTGTTGAAGGTCAGGTAAAAAAGCACTTTGCAGACAAAGTACTTCTTAATCAGGCCTACATCATGGATGACTCAATGACTGTTGAGACATTCCTCAAAGAAAACATCGGTAAAATGGGTGAAAACATCATTATTCGTCAGTTCAAGCGTATTGAACTCGGCGTAAACGAATAATCCTTAGCAACCATTCCAATTACATCGCTCCGAAAGGGGCGATTTTTGGTATAATGAGGATATATGTTTGACACTAAACCATTTGAAACGAAATTTGAACAAGCTGTAACTTACTTTGAAGATGAATTAAAAAAAATTCGCACTGGTCGCGCTCATCCAGGTCAACTTGATGGCATAAAAGTTGAAGTCTATGGAACTTTGCTACCACTTAATCAAGCCGCCAATATCACTGCACCTGAAGCACAACTTCTGCAAGTAACTCCCTTTGATCCAGGCAACATTCAAGCGATTAGTGCGGCCATTCGTAATGATCAGTCACTTGGTTTCAATCCAAGCGACGATGGCCGACTTATCCGTATTCCGGTACCCGCTCTCACCGAAGAACGCCGTAAATTACTTGTTAAGCAAGCCAGTGAAAAAGTTGAAGATGCTCGTATTACACTACGAACCGTCCGCCAGGATGCGCTAAAAGAAGCAAAGCGTAAAAAGGAAGCCAAAGAACTCTCCGAGGATGACGTGAAGCGTGTCGAAAAGGGCATTGATGACGATATGGTTACTTACAACACAAGATTAGACGATCTGCTGAGGGCGAAAGAGAAGGATATACTCACAATCTAATGACTGATGAAGGGATTATACCGCGTCATCTAGGTTTTATTATTGACGGTAATCGTCGCTGGGCTAAAAAGCATGGCTTACCTCCATACGAGGGACACCTTGCGGGTTACAACGCACTAAAAGACGTTGTTGTAAGTGCAGCCGACTCGGGCGTGAAGTTCATCTCACTCTATACATTTTCAACAGAGAATTGGAATCGTGCCAAGGAAGAGGTTAATAACATCATGGCACTCATGATGCGATTATTTAAAACAGACGTCCATTTACTACTAGAAAATGACTTACGTCTCGTGGTGCTTGGTTCACATGCACGACTGCCTAAGCGTATGCGCGACGCAATCGACAGCGTCGAGCGTCAAACAGCTCATTGCCAGAAATCGACGGTCGCTGTCTGTTTTAATTATGGTGGCCAACAAGAGGTGGTCGCTGCAGTGAAGCGAATCGTTGAACAAAAAATTGACGCAGACGATATTACGACTGAACTGATAGCTGAAAATCTTTATCACCCAGAAGTTCCAGAGGTTGATTTGATTGTTCGGACAAGTGGCGAGAAGCGACTTAGTAACTTTATGTTGTGGCGATCACCTTACAGCGAACTGCTATTTTTGGATAAGTTCTGGCCAGACATGAAAAAAGCCGACGTGACTGATATACTGGATGAATACAGTAGGCGCCATAGGCGATTTGGGGGATAGATGGAACTGATTTTTGGTATAGTGCTGGGGCTTATTATTCTAGTCTTGTTGGTGAGCGTTCACGAACTTGGACATGCAATTGTCGCAAGACGTAGTGGTGTTGTCGTTGAGGAATTTGGTATCGGCTTTCCGCCACGTGCTTGGAGTCGCAAACTTAAAAACGGTGTTTTATTTAGCCTGAACTGGTTACCTCTTGGGGGTTTTGTAAAGTTACAGGGAGAGCACGATGCGGCAAATCATAAGGGTGATTATGGTGCGGCGACCTTTTGGCAAAAAACAAAGATACTACTTGCTGGGGTTGTCATTAACTGGTTAACAGCTGTCGTACTACTAACGATCCTTGCCATTACGGGACTACCTAAAATTTTGCCTAATCAATTTGTGATTGCAAGTGATACTACTTCAACGACGCAACCAGTTGAAATCACAGCTCTCACTCCGGGTTATCCAGCCGAAAAAGCAGGTTTAAAGCCTGGAGATACAATTCTTCGTTTTGATGGACAGGCAGTTCCTGATACTCAATCACTCATTAATCAAACGAAAACTGATCGATCAAAGACAGTTGAGCTGGTATATAGTCGTGATGGTGTCGAGGCGACAACTAAGGTTACCCTTCGAAAGGATAATCCTACGTTTGGGGTGGGGCTTGGTGAACGAGTTCTCACGAAGGCAACTTGGTCGGCACCAATTGTTGGTATTGTAACCACAGGGCAATTTACCTGGGCAACACTTCAGGGACTTGGAAACTTAGTTACTAACTTGGTGAGTGGTATTGCCTTGCAACTAAGTCCAGATTCAGCGAGTCGTGCGACGGGAAGTAGTAATCTGAAACAAGTCAGTGAAAGCGTGGCTGGTCCAGTTGGTATTCTCGGCACCATTTTCCCTCAGGCCGAAAAGGCTGGTCCAACTCAACTGGTATTCCTGAGCGCAATCATATCACTCACGCTTGCGGTTATGAACGTACTGCCAATCCCAGCGCTCGATGGAGGACGATGGTTTGTCATGGCTCTATTTAGACTGATTAGGCGTCCGCTTACAAAAATACGCGAAGAAAAAATTCAGACTGTTGGCTTCATGGTGTTAATAGGCCTTGTCCTACTGGTAACGATTGGCGATGTCACAAAACTCTTCTAACGAACAGGGAGATACAAAAAAGAAGCGTCGTTCATGGCGTGAGTGGGCGATGATTCTCATACTGCCTGTCTGGGTGCTCGTTAGTTTCTTGGCTGCACAGCAGGTAACAATTGGAGTTTTGTGGGTTCTAAAACAACTCCATGTGCCACTTGGGTCAATCAATCAAAACGTTATGACGACTATTCTATCGGTCTTTGTCTATCTCGTGGCAATTGCTCTTACGATAGGCCTACCATGGCTAGTTATGAAGCAACGAGTCTCTAGGGATGAGCTTGGTATTCACCGTCTGCCGTTTTGGAAAGATATCTTGATGGCACCGGCTGGTCTAGTCCTCTATCTTATTTTATCGTTTTTGTTAATGCTTATTCTAGGAGTATTCATACCAGGTCTTAATGCCACTCAGACTCAAAATACCGGATTTACCGGATTTACCGGATTGGGCCAGCAATACGAGCTGATCCTTGCATTTATAACCCTCGTTGTTATTGCGCCAATTGCCGAAGAATTACTTTTTCGAGGCTACTTATTTAGCAAACTACGAAAATATGTACCTGTTTGGGCTGCAATCCTCGCAACAAGTGTTTTATTTGGCCTTATCCACGGTATCGGTGGTACGTGGAGTTTAGTAATCGATACATTTGCGCTTAGTGTTGTGCTATGTTTACTACGCCTGAGTACCAAGAGCCTCTGGGCATCGATGCTACTTCATATGATAAAAAATGCCATCGCATTTTTCTTTCTCTTTGTTTATCCAGTTTTGCACGGTACAATAGGGTCATAATATGCGCGTATCCAAGCTTTTTACGAAAACCAGCAAATCAGCACCAAGTGATGAAGTATCTAAAAATGCGCAACTTTTGATTCGTGCCGGTTTTATTAATAAGGAAATGGCAGGTGTTTACACATACTTGCCACTAGGCAAAATTGTCCTCGATAAAATCATCAACATTATTCGTGAAGAAATGAATGGAATTGGCGGCAATGAGGTTAGTATGACGGCCTTGCAGCAAAAAGATGTCTGGGAAACGAGTGGTCGATGGAGTGATGATGTCATTGATGTATGGTTCAAAACCAAACTCGCCGGCGGTAGTGAAATTGGTCTCGCCCCAACACACGAAGAACCGCTGACGCAACTTATGAAGAATTTCATTCATAGCTATAAAGACCTACCAGTCTACCCGTATCAGTTTCAGATTAAATTCCGTAACGAACTGCGTTCTAAATCAGGGCTTATGCGTGGACGCGAATTTTGGATGAAGGATTTGTATAGTTTCAGTCGCACCCAAGAAGAACACGACGCATTTTACGACAAGATTAGCGACGTTTATTTACGCATATATGATCGTCTCGGCCTTGGTGAATTAACGTACAAAACATTCGCGAGCGGTGGTAGCTTTTCAAAATACAGTCACGAATTTCAAACAGTGAGTCCAGTCGGCGAAGATACAATCTACGTACATGAAGGCAAGAAAATTGCGATCAACCAAGAAGTTTTTAATGATGAAGTGCTCGAAAATCTTGGGATTTCGCGTGATGAGTTGGTCGAAAAAACAGCAGTTGAAGTAGGAAATATTTTTACGCTCGGTACTAAATATAGTGATGCACTAGATCTGACATTTACCGACGAAGATGGAACAAGCAAAAAAGTCTTCATGGGTAGTTATGGGATTGGCCCAAGTCGTCTCATGGGTGTGATTGCAGAACATTTTGCAGATGATAAGGGTCTCATATGGCCAGACAATATTGCACCAGCCAAGGTCTATTTGGTTCGTATTGGTGATGAGGCAGCAGTGAAACAGGCCGATGCACTATATGATGAACTGACAGGTCAGGGGATCGAAGTGCTTTATGATGATCGCGACGTTCGACCAGGCGAGAAGTTTGCAGATAGCGAACTTATGGGGGTCCCCGTACGCGTAACGGTGAGTGATCGTTTAATGGCTGATAACAAATACGAACTTACTGAGCGCCGATCTGGCGAGACAAACTTGTTGACACACGACGAGCTGCTTGCTAAACTTAGCTGACTGTAGAATTTCGAGAGAGAATTTACAAAGAATGGTGCCCAACAGGCACCTTTTAGATTAACGAGGAAACATACCACTAATGAAGAAATTATACCAAATCACTACAGAGGGCAAAAAGGAACTAGAGGCAGAGCTGGCGGAGCTTAAGAGCCATCGTGGGGCTATTGCTGACAAGATTGCAGATGCACGTGACTTTGGTGATCTATCCGAAAACGCCGAATATGATTCTGCTCGAGAAGAGCAGGGGCTTTTAGAGAGCCGTGTTGCTGAGATTGAAGATATTCTCCTGAACGCCGATATTATTAAGAGTGGTGGCAAGACAAAAGTAGCACTTGGTAGCAAGGTAGAGCTCAAGAATGGTCACAAATCTGTCATCTACACGATTGTTGGTCCTGTTGAGGCCGATCCACTTGACGGTAAAATCAGTAACGAATCACCAATTGGTGAAGCAGTCTTTGGTAAAAAAGTTGGTGATAGTGCTACTATCACGACGCCAAAAGGCAGTGTTACCTACAAAATCGCTAATATTGGCTAGTTTTTAGAGGCCTGCGGGTGGCATTCGATGGGGCAGGACTCGCCCAAAATTAATACTTCAAAAGTGCTATATGCTATACTGTAACGGATATGGCGACATTAAAAGATTTTCGTGACGAGCGGCTACGCAAGCTAGATGAACTTAAGGAACTCGGGATTAATCCATACCCCGCTGATTCTCATCGGACGCACAATGCGGGTGATATTGTTAGTAAATTCGATGATCTCGAGGGCCAGACTGCAACTATCGCAGGACGCATCACGGGGATTCGTAAGTTCGGTAAGCTTGCTTTCATTGCGGTTAAAGATTTTAGTGGCTCGATTCAACTTTTTATTCAAGAGGGGACCATTGCAGAGCGTGAAGCGAAGATCGGTCAACTCGGCTTAGTTGATTTACCGCTTCTTGATACAGGTGATTTTATAGAAGCAACAGGTGACATTATTAAGAGCAAGACTGGTGAAATTTCTATCAGTGTTAAAACACTTCGCTTACTCACAAAATCACTTCGACCGACCCCAACAGAGCTAACGAGTAAAGAGGAGCGCTTTAGGCGCCGTTATCTTGATATGAGCGTTAACCAGGACGTTCGTGATCGCTTTGTTCGTCGCTCTAAATTTTGGCAGGCAACTCGCGACTTCTTGAATCAACACGACTTTGTTGAAGTAAACGTACCAGTACTAGAACATACAACTGGTGGCGCAGACGCTAATCCATTCGTGACGCATATGGATGCACTCGATCAGGATTTTTACCTTCGTATCAGCCATGAGCTACCACTTAAACGACTCATCGGAGCTGGTTTTGAAAAAGTGTATGACATCGGTGCGCGTTTTAGGAACGAGAATTACAGTGACGAACATTTACCAGAACACGTGGCAATGGAATGGTACTGGGCCTACGCCAACTGGCAAGACGGCATGAAATTTATGAGTGAAATGTACAAATTTGTCCTTGAGGCCACATTTGGAACACTGCAATTTGAACTTGATGGTAAGCAGATTGATATGTCTAAGGAATGGGAAATTTGGGACTACGCGACAGTCATCAAGGATCACTTTAACATCGATGTTCATACCAGCACGCTTGACGAAGTCAAACAGGCACTTTTGGATAATAAACTAGAAGTCGAACAGACCGAGAATCGCGCACGTGGCATCGATAAACTTTGGAAGCACATCAGAAAAGACGTGGTTGGTCCTGTTTGGTTGATCAACACTCCAACATTCATTAGTCCTCTTGCGAAAACTGATCCAAATAACGATCAGATTGTTGAGAGATTCCAGCCGATTATTGCAGGCTCAGAACTTGGCAACGGCTTTTCTGAACTTAACGACCCAATCGATCAACTCAACCGCTTTGTCGAGCAACAGAATATGCGAGACAGTGGTGATGATGAAGCAATGATGCTTGATATCGACTTTGTTGAGATGCTCGAATACGGTATGCCACCAGCCTGCGGCTGGGGTTTTAGCGAACGGGTTTTCTGGATATTCGAAGGTGTTACAGCCCGCGAAGGAGTGCCATTCCCGCAACTACGGCTTGAAATTGATTCGACTACACGCGAAATCTACCCTGATACTAAGTTCGAGTAAAGTGCTGTCCTAAAAGGGTATTTCGCCTTTTGGGCTGCCTCCCATAAAGTCCCATAACACACCTTGGGTTTGCTTTAAGGTGTCGTCAACAACACCATCCGTCTCGAGTTGGAGTCGAACACTTCGATAGATACGACGGTCTTGAGTTGCTTTATCAATTACTCCCTCACTAACTAAAGTATTCCGTAGTTGATGAACTTCATCCATGATTCGTGTCATATCAGAATTAGATATGTCTCGGATCCATGTAGAGTTACTATACTTTTTATCCCTACGCGCATTGTAAAGAAAAGTTGAAACATCATCAGACTGTTCTTCATGCTCTGGTTCTGATGGCTCTGGTGGTGGAGGCGTTTGAGGTGGTGGTGGGAATCTAAACCAGCTATCGCCAGTTGCGGTGCGACCAAATTTTCTTTTACGAGACTGTTCGCCAACCCATGCATCCTTTAAATCAGGGGGAGGGGTGCTACCTAGAGCTTCATATACAGGCACAGGTTTTGATACTGATGAGGCTTCGGCTTCTGGTTGGTTGAAGGTACCGCGTTTAAAGTCTGCCTTAAATTGTTCTTGCTCCCGATAGACTCGGGCGCCAATTTCTTGTGCTTCTTCGAATGTTTTGCCTTCATCTATGGCCTTTTTACGAGCTTCATTTGATAGGGTAATTGACGCTGATCGCTCACTGATAGCCTCACGCTGGTTACTGTGATTTTCACCCATACCATAACTAATAAAGCCACTTAGCGGACCTTTAACGAAACGTTTTTCGTCAGTATCAAGATTTTCGTTTGCATCTTTCACAGAGCCTAAATCGTAGTTACCAAGGTTATCTTCAACACCCGCCTCGGTCACTGTCTCGAGAAACTCGTCACTCGATTTAGCGGGACGCATAGGTATGCCATTTTCGGTTACTCGGTATAACTCATTCGCTAGGGGATCCCGAAGCTTAAGCGACCTTTGGAACTCTGTGTATAGGCGGTTATCGGCCTGTGTACTACTGGTATTTTTTATCTGATAGAACTCACCGTTTGGACCACGGTGGGTTGTTGTGTACTCTTTATCGATAGAACGATACCTTCCACGGACGCGAGGATCGGCAATAGGAATCCGTTCGGGTTCTTCTTCGGCTTCGTGGCTATGGTGTGATTCGGGACCGTGACTCATATCTGTTATTTCTACTTTTTGTGTTAGGCTGTTTACAGATTAAATATTAGCATAAATGTTATAAAAAGTCAACAGTATTGTATAGATATAAAAAATAGTGGACACACGTTCTTGTAAAGATATAGTAATAATACTATACTGAGTATAGTAATTAATGAAAGGGAACACCAACATGACGCAAATCGCGGTATTTGTAGGCAGTATTCGTGCTGACTCATTGAACAAAAAATTGGCAAAAAATCTCGAAGAGCTTGCACCCGTGGGAGTAACATTCATGTATGTTGATATCGCT
The DNA here is from genome assembly GCA_028286365.1 of Candidatus Saccharimonadota bacterium. GTDB lineage: Bacteria > Patescibacteriota > Saccharimonadia > Saccharimonadales > Saccharimonadaceae > UBA1547. Next base: position 43,567 of record JAQBRR010000002.1, read on the forward strand.
TCACTGCCATTGTTTAACCAGGACGTCGAAGTAAGTGCTTATCCACCTGAAGCACAGGCTATCAAGGACATTGTCGTGGCTTCTGACGGTGTATTGTTTGTAACACCTGAATATAACCGTAGTATTCCAGGGGTTCTTAAGAATGCAATTGACTGGGTATCTCGACCTTGGGGCACTAACTCATTTAATGGCAAGCCTGTCGGTGTCGTCGGTGCATCTGGTAGTACATTAGGAACAGCACTTGCGCAATCGCACCTACGAAGCATCTTACTTTACCTAAATACAAAAGTTTTAGGCCAGCCAGAAGTATACTTTGCTGGAGCACATGAGTTGTTTGATGAAGAGGGGGTCGTTATCGATTCATCAAATGAATTTTTAAAGAAATATATCGATACACTTGTCGCGCACATAAACAGCTAAAATCATCGATGAACAAAATATGGGTGCTTTTTTGAGCACTCATATTTGTATTAGCTGTATTATAAAAAACTTGCTAGTGCTAAAATAAAGATAGAAACATGCGGGGTTCTACTTGTCGTTAGGGCGCGTTAATTGGAGGGTTATTTGTGATTGAGCTAAAAAACGTAACAAAAACGTACGGTAAAAAACAAAATGCGTTTAAGGCTCTCGATAATATTAATTTTATCATTCCTGATGGTGCGAGTGTCGCGATTGTTGGTAAATCTGGTTCAGGTAAGTCGACGTTGATGCATGCAATGAGTGGACTTGATCGTCCCGAGACAGGTGAAGTTATTATTGACGGTGTCGATATCTTGCGGTTGAAGCCAAAAGCGGTTGATAAGTTCAGGTCTCTTAAGATCGGGTTTATTTTTCAGTCATTTTTTGTTCAGGCTAATGAATCTTCGTTTGAAAATGTCGCGTTACCGTTAGAGATCGCCAATATTTCAGCCAGTGTACGTCGCAAACGAATCACGGCAGCTCTTCGTGTTGTCGGACTTAGTGACAAGGAAAGACAAAATGCCGGTAATCTATCAGGTGGTCAGAAGCAACGTCTGGCGATTGCTCGTGCAATCGTGAATCAACCTCGCATTATTTTTGCTGATGAGCCTACTGGAAATCTTGATACCCAGACAGGTAATACAATTGAAAAGTTGTTGTTTGGTCTTAATAAACAAGGCGGTAGTACGCTGATTATTGTGACGCATGATGAAGAGCTAGCTGCCAAATGTGACATCAAGATATATATCGTGGATGGTAAAGTCAACCGCATCGTTGGAGGTAAAAAATAATGAGAACTTTTGATATTATCAGACGAGCTGGTCGTAGCCTCAAGCACGCTAAGGCACGAACAATTCTGACGAGCCTAGCGATTGCGGTCGGTGCATTTACATTGACGCTTGCGATTGCCGCAGGTGAGGGTGCACGCGAATACGCAAATACATTGCTGACCACAAATATTGATCCACAGGTGTTGGCTATTGCTAAAGATCCAAGTTTCTTCCAGGGAGGGCAAACTGGCCCACAGGAATATGACCCAAACGTATCCTTACAAACGCGCGCAGCGGGGAGCACGGTCATTAAACAGTTAACCCAAAGCGATATCGATGCAATTGCTGCGCGCAGCGACATTGCGAGCGTGAGTCCACGATATACGATTAACGCGCAGTACATTACGCGACCTGATCAAAAAAAGTATACAGTTGATGTGACTCAGTACGATTCAGGTGTGACACAAACAGTTAGCGCTGGTAACTTGCCGCCTCTCCGTTCATCGATTACTGACAGTCAGATTGCTCTACCTGAGGCATATGTTTCGTTACTTGGTTTTAAGGATCCAGTTGATGCAATTGGCAAATCTGTCACTATCCACTTAACTCGTACACCAACGCTGACTCAAGCTGAAATAACCCAGGCAATTGCGGGCGGTGCTGCTGCACTCCAGCAACTTGCAACCCCAGACGTAAAAGATTTTACATTTACGGTTGTTGCTATTGTCGGTAAGTCAGCTACGTCTCTAACAGCTGCCTCAAGTGTAGAAGTAAGTAATTCGCTTGCAAAGCAACTGTCCGACTTTAGTACGCTCGGTACGAGCAGCTATCAAAAATACAACCTTGCAACAGCTAGTGTAAAGGTAGGAATTGATCCTGCAGTGGTTAAACAAGCACTGGTTGCGAAGGGTTATGGTGTTCAAACAGCTAAGGATCTACAAGGATTACTGTTTACGATTGTCAACGTACTACAGGGGATTGTCTTTGGATTCGGTATCCTCGCACTCATCACCAGTGTCTTTGGCATTATTAATACTCAGTACATATCTGTACTTGAGCGTACTCGGGAAATCGGCCTCATGAAGGCACTCGGCATGCGCGGGCGTCATGTCAGTCGTCTGTTCCAATTCGAAGCAGCCTGGATCGGCTTTCTCGGGGGTATTATTGGTGCAGCCTTCGCGATCATTGCGGGACTTGTGCTAAATCCTTGGATTACAAACATGTTAACCCTTGGCGATGGCAATTATTTGCTTATTTTCCAACCTATTCCGATCGTGATATTAATTGTTGTGTTGATGTTGATCGCGATGCTTGCTGGCTATTTCCCAGCTCGGCGTGCTGCTAAACTTGATCCAATCGAAGCTCTGCGCACTGAATAACAGATAATTTGGTACAATAAACCTATGTTAGATATTCGCTTCATACGAGAAAACCCAGAACTCGTACAGGATAATGCCCAGAAAAAAGGCTACTCGGTTAATATTGATGAGCTTTTGAAAATTGACGCGAGTAAACGAGCCCTGGGGCAGCAGGCGGATGAGCTACGTGAAAAGCGTAACACGATCTCATCTCAGATGCAGGGTGGCAAACCATCAGACGAACTTATAGCAGATGCTAAGACAATCAAAGATGAACTCGCAACAATTGAGCCTGACCTCAAACAAGCCGAAGAACAGTATGGTGTTCTAATGTCGCAGATTCCAAACATGATGCAAATGGACGTGCCACTCGGCGGAGAAGAGAACAGTGTTGAGATTAAAAAATGGGGCGAGCAAGGAAGCGGTGCGGTTGATCATTTAGATTTTGCGACCAAACGAAATTGGGTAGATTTTGAACGTGGCGCGAAGGTTGCAAGCAGTAAATTCTACTTCCTAAAAGGTGACTTGGCGCTTCTTGAAAATGCGATAACCCAATTTGCACTTAATTTTGTTATCAAAAAAGGCTTTACCTACATGACTTTGCCGCATATGGTGAATAGCCGCACAGCGCAGGGTGCAGGATTTTCACCTCGTAGTGACATTGAGAGTAATGAATATTTTATCGAAGGCGACGATCTATCCCTAATCGGTACCGCCGAAGCACCACTCACTGGCTATCATGCTGACGAGATTCTTGATGAGGCCAGCCTCCCGTTACTATATGCAGGCTATAGTCCGTCATACCGCAAAGAAGCAGGCACATACGGCAAGTTTAACCGCGGACTATTTCGTGTTCATCAATTTAATAAGCTTGAAATGTACATATACTCATTACCAGAACAGAGTATTGAGATGCATGAAAAGATCCTGGCTATCGAAGAAGAGATATGGCAGGCACTTGGAATACCTTACCACGTTATTAATATTGCGGCGGGGGACTTAGGTGCACCAGCGAGCAAGAAATATGATCTAGAGTACTGGTCACCAGTTGATGGAACCTACCGCGAATTAACCAGTGCGTCAAACTGTACTGACTTTCAGGCACGCAACTTAAATATACGCGTTCGCCGTACGTCGGGCGAAGTTGAACCTGTCCATACACTCAACGGCACAGCAGTCTCGCTGGCTCGTTCACTCGTTGCAGTACTCGAACATTATCAGAACGATGATGGGACATTACGGGTTCCTGATGTACTCAAACAATACCTTGATGGCCGCGACACCCTATAGCACAAGTGTTATACTAAAGGTACCAACCAAGTAACTAGGAGGGTAGCATGATTACATCAATTGAAATTACAGGATTAAACAATTACACCTTGGACGATACGACAAAAAAGTATATCACCAAGAAAATTGGACGATTGGATCGCTACCTTCCGCGCCATGCCAGAGCAAGTGTTTCGGCTGAAGTAAGACTCAAAACAGTAAATCGTAACCACGGTAATAAGTATGAAGCTGAAGTCATGTTAAACGTACCTGACAAAATGATTACTGCCAAAGATTCAACGCTTAATGTATTAGCTGCTGTTGATATCGTTGAAGCAAAAATTGTCTCACAACTTCGTAAGTACAAACAAACGACGATTAGTCACGTCGGGAGACGTGGTGTAATGAGTCGTTTTAAACGAGGCTTTGCACGCGAATTATAGGTAGTCTTTGACCTTGTCCAAAGTTGCTTCTGGCCGTATAATATAAGGAGTATTTTTACAGAAGCAACTGAAACGCGAGGGTTTTTAATATGGTAAGTAGACAGGGTGTGTTGACCAAAATTTTTGGTGACCCACAAACTAAGATCTTAAAGGGTCTTCAAAAAAGGGTCGGGGCGATCAATGCGCTAACTGACAAATATGCAGCGTTTTCTAAAGCAGATCTAAAAAAGCAGACGGAATCCCTCAAGAAACAACTACAAAAAAAAGGTACGACGCTCGATCTTATTTTGCCTGACGCATTCGCACTTGTGCGCGAAGCAAGCGATCGAGTACTAGGTATGCGCCATTTCGATGTGCAGCTAATTGGTGGCATGGCGCTGCATGACGGTAATGTAGCCGAAATGAAAACTGGTGAAGGTAAGACATTGGTTGCAACATTGCCAGTTTATCTCAACGCGCTCGACGAAAAAGGTGTCCACGTTGTTACAGTGAATGATTATCTTGCACAGCGTGACGCGAGCTGGATGGGTGAGTTATACCATTTCCTCGGTCTCTCAACTGGTGTGATTATTAATGAAGCATCGTTTTTATATGATCCCTCATTTGATAATGAGGCGCATGACGATCCACGCATGAAGCGACTGAGGCCAGCTACCCGTAAGGAAGCTTACGCGGCTGATATTACCTATGGCACAAATAATGAATTTGGGTTTGATTATCTGCGCGATAACATGGTGAATGAAGTTGATTTGCTTCGTCAACGTGAGCTCAACTTTGCAATTGTAGATGAGGTAGACAGTATTCTCATTGACGAAGCTAGGACGCCACTTATCATTAGTGCGCCAGCTGCGGAAAATCCAGATAGCTATTATCAGTTCGCAAAAATTGCAGCTAAGCTAAATGACAAAGATTACGTACTCGATGAAAAACGTCGAAGCGTTGCATTGACAGATGAAGGTGTTGAGAAAATCCAGAAATTACTTGGCATCAAGAATCTCTATAGCCCAGAATATGTTCGCTCAGTCTATCATATCGATCAATCACTTCGTGCGCAGACACTATTCAAGCGCGATAAAGACTACGTGGTGACCAATGATGGTGAAGTAGTCATTGTTGATGAATTCACCGGTCGTTTGATGCAAGGACGTCGCTATAACGAAGGTCTTCACCAGGCAATCGAAGCCAAGGAAGGCGTGCCAGTTCTACAAGAGAGCATGACGCTTGCGACAATTTCGTTCCAAAATTACTTCCGCATTTACAAGAAACTTTCTGGCATGACAGGAACCGCATTTACAGAGGCGGAAGAGTTCCAACAGATCTACAGTCTTGATGTTATTCAGATTCCATCAAATCGTCCTATCGCAAGAAACGACAAACAGGATCTCATTTTCAAGACCGAAAAGGGAAAATTAAAAGCAGTAGCAAAGGCAATCAAGGAATATCACGAAATCGGACGTCCGGTACTTGTGGGCTCAGCCTCAATCGCTAAGAACGAATTGATTGCTGAGTGGCTTGATAAAGAAAAAGTGCCATACGAGCTTCTCAATGCTAAGAATAACGAGCGTGAAGCAGCCATTATTGAAAAGGCGGGGGAAAAGGGCGCGATTACGCTTGCAACAAATATTGCTGGTCGTGGAACTGACATCAAGCTTGGTGAGGGTGTTGTTGATCTTGGTGGACTCGTTGTTATCGGGTCTGAACGTCACGAATCTAGGCGTATTGATAATCAGCTACGTGGACGTGGTGGACGACAAGGTGACCCTGGTGAGACACAATTTTATGTCTCAACAGAGGATGACCTTATGCGTATTTTCCAGGGTGAACGCATCAAGGCTTTGATGGATCGACTAGGTGTTGATGATGATACCTCTATTCAAAATAAAGCCGTCTCGAAGACGCTCGAAGCTGCTCAGAAGCGAGTTGAGGGCTATAACTTTGATACACGTAAAAATGTTGTTCAATATGATAATGTGATCAACCGTCATCGACGTGTGGTCTACACGATTCGTCGCAAAATCCTTGAAGGTACAGATATTAAACCTGAAATTGAGCGACTAATTTACGCAAAAGTGCAGGAACTAACCATCTTGCCAGCCAAGAATAATAAGAAATTTGCCGAAGAGTTCGAAGTAATTTTCCCGCTTAATGACAAGCGACTCAAGGCTATTGGCGATGAGAAGAACGACAAACAGCGTCTAGAACTCGCCAAAAAAGAAGTTGATAAGCTCTACAAAACCAAGGAAGAGGAACTCGATATTGAGACGATTCGCAAAGTCGAACGTGAAGTATATTTACAAGTTCTCGACACACTGTGGATGCAGCACCTCGAGAATATGCAGCATCTCCGTGAGGGTATTCACTGGCGTAGCGTTGGTCAACGTGACCCACTGGTTGAGTATCGTAGTGAATCTGCTAAATTATTCGAAAGTCTTCAAGCGACTCTGCGTGATGAAGTCCTGAGGGCTGTCATGCATGTTCACAAGAATGACGTTGTGGCACGAATCGATGAAGATCATGAAACCGAGCTTACGCGTCTTGCCGAAAACGCTGTCGAAAAAGGCGTTAACGAGGTGACGGGTGGAGAAAAAAGTCGTGACAAAGACTTTAAGGTTCAAAAAGCAACAGCGGTAGCCGAGCTACATCATAAAAAGAATGTGGTTCGCAAGAAAAAGAAATCAGAACGTCAGAATCGTAAGAAAAATCGTCATTAACGGCCGACCAGAAAGAAAAATATATGCAACATACCGTTGAAGAAATACGTTTAAAAAACGGCGCAAGGGGTCTTCTCATTGATGTACCCGGTGCGACTGTCATGAGCATGCAGTTTCAGTTCCGAGCAGGAAATCGTTACGCCAAATCCAAGGATATTGAGCAAGTTGCACACATTATGGAGCACATGGCCTTTGGTGCTAATGCACGTTACAAATCAGAGCATGAATTTGCTGCTGACTTCTCAAAAAATGGCGCGCTTAGTAATGCCTATACGACCGATTTATCAATGGTATACGAAGCTGACTGTGCCGATTTTGAGTGGGATAGAATTCTTGATCTTCAGAAGTTATCCATTTGTCAGCCAAAGTTTAACGATCTTGAACTGCAGGCCGAAAAAGGAAATGTTCGAGGAGAATTAACAAATTATCTCAATGATCACCACCGTATTTTGTGGCCACGGGTTCAGCAGCTACTTGGTGAGGACGTACTGACATATCGTCAATCACTACCAACGATCGGTTCGGTGACACTTGCTGACGTACGTGAACACCATCGTCGAACGCACACGACACGCAATATGCGTTTTGTCATTGCGGGTAAACTTGATGGACGTAAAGCTGAGATTAAACGACAGCTCGAAGACATCGAATTACCAGAGGGTGAACGGTTTGAAATTCCTAGGGATGAACTCATTAGTAGTGGTGCAAACATTATTCGTCGTAAGGACGCCTCGAATCTAACGTTTAACTGGTCAATGGCGATATCACGAGAGCTTAATGACGAAGAGCTCGACGCTATGCACTATCTTAATCACATCTTAACGGGCACGATGTATTCACGTATCTTTGGTGCAGCTAGGCAAAAAGGTTTGGCGTATAACATTAATGCACATGCTGGTGCGGGTTACTACGACAGTAGCTGGGATATTTATGGACAGGTTAATCACGAAACGGCTGGTGAATTATTCGACATCATCACTCGTGAAATTGGTTGTGTTCTAGACGGTAAGATTACGGATAGTGAGATAGAGGCAGCAAAATCGTTTGCACTAGGTCGCTATCAAATGGGTGCACAGACAGTTTCACAAATTAGCGGTTTTTACACGGGACGTTATTTTGCTGATGACTTCATCAAGGATTACGAAGCTGTGCCGCAAATGATCAAAAATGTAACGCTGGATCGAATGGTTACAACTGCACGCGGTTTCATTAACGAGAATATTTGGGTACTGGCCGCAGTTAGTAGTGGCGAGAAGCAGGAAATCGTCGACCTTGGCGATAAACTAGCGCCATTGTTCGAACCCAGGTAGAATAGATTCATGAAGATTGCAATCGCTGGTTTCGGACTCGAAGGCGAAGAGAATTATAAATATTGGGCTGCTCAGGGTGAGCACGACATTACTATTGTTGATGAGAGCGAAACTCCTTCACACACGCTGCCTGACGGTGTACCGACAATCTTAGGACCGGGTGCATTTGAAAAACTACAGGGTTTTGATATGGTGATTCGCACCGCTGGGCTTGCACCGTACAAAATTAAAACTGATGGCAAAATCTGGTCAGCGACCAACGAATTCTTTGAAAAATCACCAGCAAAAATCATTGGCGTAACTGGCAGCAAGGGCAAAGGCACGACAGCAAGTATGATTGCTACGATTTTTGAAGCAGCAGGTAAGAACGTGCATCTGGTAGGCAATATCGGTGTTTCAGCTATCGAAGCACTCGATCAAATTGGATCGGAAGACATCGTAGTCTACGAATTATCTAGCTTTCAATTGTGGGACTTAGAGCGATCGCCACACGGCGCAGTCGTCTTGTTTATTGAACCAGAACATCTTAATGTTCATACGAGCATGGAAGACTATGTGAGTGCGAAGGGCCATATACGACTACATCAAACAGTCGATGATATATTTGTCTACCACCCAACAAATCGTTATGCACACGAGATTGCACTATCAGCAAACGAAGGCAAAACTATTCGCTATGGGATCTCTGATGACGGGGGAGTATACGACCGCGATGGATTGTTCCTGCAAAACGGCGTGATTATTTGCCCAACAAATGCTGTACAAGTAATTGGCGCACACAATATCGAAAATGCATGCGCAGCGATTACACTCGTCCGCGCCTATGACCCAACTGTGACGGTTGATGAGATAGAAAAAGGACTGCGGTCTTTTACCGGCTTACCTCATCGGCTAAAATTTGTTCGTGAAGTCGCAGGTGTGCGTTATTACGACGATAGTATCGCAACAACCCCGAGTTCAGCGATTGCTGCCCTTAAGTCATTTAATCAACCGAAAGTGATTATCCTTGGTGGATCTTCGAAGGGTTCAGACTTTTCGACGTTAGCCCAGGAATTGTTGCAACACGACGTGCACGCAGTACTTATTGGTGATGAGGCAACGACAATTGCAAATGCCTGCGAGGCTGTCGGATTCAAGAATTACGAAATAATTGCTAATCCAGATATGACAAAAATTGTGACTCGTGCGCGCGAACTTGCGACACCTGGCAGTGTGGTATTACTTAGTCCATCCAGTGCAAGCTTTGGCCTCTTCAAAGATTATGCTGATCGTGGCAATCAATTTATTGCTGTCGTTGAAAAGCTTTAAGCGAGTAAGTACTTAATCCTGTTCGCAATTGCATCAGTTGGCTCGAGCACCGTAACACTATCGCCAGCAGCATCAACAATTCGTTCCTTGATCATATGATAGTGCGTACAGCCAAGTACGATTACATCAACGTTTTCTTGCAGGAGACCTGCAATGGTGGCTTCAACCTGGACTCTACTTGAACTACCATCTTCGATTAATTTTGCCCACCCACTACAATCCGGTTCAATAACTGTAATATCCTTGGCCCAAGTTTGCTTTAGTTCATTATATCGATCACTTTGAAGTGTTCGAGGTGTTGCGAGTACGGCAATGATTTTTGATTTTGTAATAGCAGCTGCAGGTTTTATCATCGGCTCAATCCCAATAAAATTAACAGATGGGAAGGTAGCGCGTAGGGCTGATATAGCGACTGTTGTTGCCGTATTACACGCAATAATTATCGCATCACACTCGGTGTCTAGTAGCGGTTGAATTGCAATTTTCGTGAGTTCAATAATGTCTTCAGGTATTCGGTCACCGTATGGGACATGGGCGTAGTCGTCAACCGATATAATTTCTGCATCGGGTAGTAGCTCCTGAAGCTTGCCTGCAACAGCTTTGCCCCCAACACCAGAATCAAATACTCCAATACGCATAGTAGACTCATTTTATCACTACTTGGCGACCACGATACCTTTTGTCAGCTCGTACTGATACAATGTAAGGAGTTATGCAACCGTTATTAAAGCGAATTACTCATCTTTCTGCGCAGATCGACGCGGCTTTTGGACGTTTAAAAATTGCCGATAAACAGCATACGATTTCGCTACTAGAGAGCGAACTTGCAACATCAGAAATCTGGAATAATCCTAACAACGCCCAGGATAAAAGTAAGCAACTCGCTGCACTGACGAGTATGGTTGAACCATGGATTACACTTCAAGCTCAAGTCGCTGATATTGCTGAACTGATCGAGATGAATGACGATAGCTTACTAAACGAATTTGATGGTCAAGTGACGGCGCTCGAGAAAGAATTTGATGTTCGTCGCAAAGAACTACTTTTAAATGGTGAATTTGACGACCACAACGCAATTTTGCGACTCAGTGCTGGAGTTGGCGGTACAGATGCGCAGGACTGGACTGAAATGCTCGAACGTATGTATCTACGTTTTGCCGAAAAAAACGATATGTCAACATCGATTGTCGAGCGTTCAACTGGCGAGGAAGCTGGTATCAAATCAAGTGTTATTGAAGTCAGTGGACCATTTGCGTACGGCAAATTAAAGAGTGAGCATGGAGTGCATCGCCTGGTGCGACTCAGCCCTTATAATAGTGATAATCTACGCCAAACCAGCTTCGCTCTCGTGGAAGTACTGCCTCAAATTGATACGCCAGACGAAGTTGTCATTGATGATAAAGATCTTAAAGTTGATGTGTATCGAGCAGGGGGACATGGCGGTCAGTCGGTTAATACGACGGATAGCGCAGTACGCATTACGCACATACCAACGGGCATTGTCGTTGCAATTCAAAACGAACGTAGTCAGCTACAAAATCGCGAAACGGCAATGAAAATTCTTCGTGGGAAACTTGCACAACTGAAGCTCGAGCAGCACGCCGCAAATATTGCAGATCTACAAGCGGGGGAGTCAGCCAACTGGGGATCTCAGATTCGTAACTATGTTTTACACCCATACACAATGGTTAAGGATGCGCGTACAAAATACGAAGATCGCGATGCGTCGTCTGTCCTCGACGGCAAGCTTGATGGCTTCATTGAATCTTACCTCGAACATACTCAGGTCGCTTAATTATTATTTGTTATTTATTGTCACTTAGTACTTAGTCTACAAAACAGAATACAATTTGCACGAGAAATCTGAAAATCTCCTGAGCAGAGGTCCGTCCTCTGCCCAGATAGTTCTCAGATTGAGTGATTTAACAGAGAGCAAATGGCAAATGGACAGAACAATACTTATATGGTAATGTAATATGCATGAATGAATCCGAAAATTCAACGTTACAACGACCTCTCGGTATCGATAGTGAAGGTAACTTACTGACAGAGGAAAGACGTGAAGAGCGTCTTGAACAAGTAAGAGAACTAATGAAGCGTGCGAGTGATCTACGTGTTGAGCTGGATGAGATTATGTCTAGAATTTACGGTTCGGTTAAAGAGCATCCTGCTAATGTTAGTCAACTTGTTAATGGGGCTCACGATATTCGTGCTGAACTTCTCGATATCAAAGATCAGATTGGTCACAAAACCTCAACTCGCTATCCTGCCATAAAAGACGTTAGCCTGGTTTAAGCTAGGTGGATCAGTGCATAATTGACAAAATTAGATAAAAGTAGTAAGATAAGTATCTGACGACAGAGGTGGGAAACTTCATCACAGCTCTTTAATAATATATATCTGTAGACACGAGACTCAACCCGAGTCTCGGAACCTAGGAAATATCTACGCCGGGAGGCAATCATGTTGAAAAGCTTTACTACCGATGCGCTTGCCATTGCCACCACGGCGAAGGCACTCGCAGAGGAACTGCACTACACGAAGGCCGGACGCGAGCACTTGTTGCTTACTTTTGCCAGCGGGGCCGGCGGCGACCTGATTCGTAGCGCATTCGAGCGCTGCGGACTCACCGCGGCCGCTGTTCGCTCGGCTATCAAGCCTATCGACAGCTCCGATCGGCCTGTTCGGCACCATCACGTCAAGTACGTTCACCAGCTTCAGGAGGAGGATCAGCCGTACGTTGAGGGCTTAATGGCTCTCATTGAAAATCAGCTGTTTTCCTACCTGACGTCGAACGCCGATCAGGTGTTCAAGATGGCTCGCAACGAGTGCGTCGAGAACGATGTGGCTGTCGAAGACGTTCTGCGCATCTTCCTTCGGGAACTTGGCCGTAGCGACGACGACAGCCCTGTCCTGCAGGTGATCAAGCAAGCTGCACCTAAGCTCACACTTGGCGACATCAAGTCGGCCGTGGTGGAGTCGCTCGACGTCGAGATCGCCAGGCTGGAAGACATTCACGGCAAAGTGATCGTCGTCGACAGCTCGACACTCACCGAACCGCAGCAGGCGATCATCAGACTGAAGCGCGTGCGACACGACTTCATGTACACCGGTCAAATGCAGCGGGCGTAGTTCTACCTAGGAAGGGGCCGTCGCGTTTTTACGCGTACGGCCCCAACCTTCCTTGATATTGATTTCGTGTCTGTAGATATATTTTGCCCCTGATGCTTATGCTATAATAGGCATAAATGATACTGCTAGATAGGGTTACTAAAACGTACGGCAAAGATTTGGAACCGGCGATTAATCGCATGAGTCTATTTGTCGAGCCACGCGAATTTGTTATTTTAGTTGGGACGAGTGGGGCAGGTAAGTCGACATTATTAAAGCTTCTCACTCGTGAGGAAAAACCGACCAGTGGCAAGATTGTCGTTGGTGGGATAGACTACGACACCCTTAAAGATAATCAAATTCCAATGCTTCGTCGCAAGATCGGAGTGGTTTTCCAAGATTTCAAACTTTTACCGCAACGAACAGTATTTGAGAATATTGCGTTTGCACTCGAGATCGCTGGTATGACGGGCCGTGAGATTAAAAATACGGTACCAAAAGTCATCGAACTTGTCGGTCTCACTGGTAAAGAGAAGCAATTCCCACACCAACTATCTGGTGGTGAACGCCAGCGCGTTGCAATTGCGCGTGCTGTCGTACGCCAACCAAAAATCTTAATTGCTGATGAGCCAACCGGAAACCTAGATCCAAAGCACAGCTGGGATATTGTTCGACTGCTTGAAAAGATTAATAAATACGGCACGACAGTCCTACTGACCACTCACAACGTGGATATTGTAAACAAACTCAAAAAGCGCGTAATTACAATCGACCACGGTAAAGTAACGAGTGACCAGGCATTAGGCAGTTACAGACAAGGGGCAGCAGATGGCAAAGCGTAAATTGGATTCCAAGGCATTCGCCAAGCAAAAACAAAGTCGTCGCAAGTGGCTGACTTTTATTCGTATGTGTCGTTATGGCGTTAATAACTTTTCCCGTAATGCATGGCTAACGATTGCGGCTACGGCGGTTATGACAATCACGCTGCTAATTATTTTTACCACAGTATCAGCGAGGTCAATCTTAGTTAATACGATTGATCAAGTTCGTAACAACGTCAATATGTCGATATATTTAAAGACTGACACATCAAGTGCAGATGCGGCGACACTTACGACTGACTTACAAAAACTGTCGTCTGTTCGTTCGGTTGAATATATTACGCCAGCAACTGCACGAACGCAGTTTGCCAATGATAATAAATACGACGTCAATCTAATTAATGCATTAGCCGAAGCAACTAACGAATTTCCTGGGACACTCAGTATTTCCGTGCAAAACATCAATGATACGTCGCAGCTGCAGAATTTTGTGAGTACAAATGAACTTGTCAAACAAGATATTTCTCCAACTCGTGCACCATCGTTTGCAGGTCCAAGTAAGGCCGCCATTGAATCAATCGGGGGAGCGGTTGGATTCGCAGAAGAGATTGGTATTGTGGCAGGTTCGATATTTGTCTTAATATCTTCACTCATCATATTTAACACGATTCGTATGGCGATCTTTAATCGTCGTGAAGAAATAGACATGATGAAGTTAATTGGTGCGGATAAATCATTTATTCGCGGTCCATTTGTTGTCGAGGCAATCGTTTATGGTTTTATCGCAGCCGTCATCGCGACTGGTATAGGCCTTGCTATCCTTTATGCCCTTGCGCCAACACTTTCGCAATATGTTACTATTCAGCCAACTATAGATTTCGTGACATTTTACATACCGTTTGTGCTACTTGGCATGATACTTGTCGGTGCATTTATTGGTATCGTATCGTCACTCCTGGCTACCAGGCGTTATCTCAAGCTTTAACAGATTGCAAACCAATCGTGCTTATGCTAAAGTAGGTGTATGAAACTGCGTACCATCCACCACAGTCGTACCAGTCGAGTAGCCGCTCGATCTCTATTTGCCAAAGTAATGCTTGTTACGACTGTTATCACAATGGCTGTTATTGCGCCGCTCGAATCCGTCCAGAAGGTAGCAGCAGATCAATACGATGATCAAATTAGCTCTCTGCAGCAGCAAATTAGTCAGTATCAGGCCACATCCGCACAACTAGATAGTCAAGCATCAACATTACAGACAGCCCTTGCTCAGCTAGCTAACCAACAAGCAGCCTTGCAGACTCAAATTGATTTGAGTCAGGCCCAGTATAATCAGCTAACGACTAAGATTGCAGACACGCAACAGAAAATTAAGGATACCCAGGATGCATTAGGTGAAACTATCGCTGATATGTACGTAGATAATCAAATAACGCCAATCGAAATGCTCGCAAGTAGTAAAAACGTTGGTGATTACATCAACAAGCAAACATATCGCAGCTCTGTAAGTGACCAGTTAAATACGAGTATTAAGCAGATTCAGACGTTAAAAGCACAACTGGACCAACAACAGAGTGATCTAGCTAAAACACTTAATGACGAGCAAAGTGCTAAAGCTGAACTTGTTTCGCAGCAAAACGAACAACAGAATCTACTAGCTCAAACACAAGGTCAAGAATCGGCGTATCAGCAACTGATTAGTACTAACGTTTCACAAATCGCAGCAGCGAAGGCGGCTCAGGCAGCGATTCGCGCTCGCGCTAACTCGACTGGTGGTTATACTCTCGTCGACGGAGGTTCGTTACCTGACTATCCATGGAATAGTTCTAATTGTCCGATGCAAGGATACATGTCAACCGAGGGGTCTGATGGTAATGGTGGTGACGGTCATGGATATGGCTGTCGTCAATGTGTCAGTTATGTGGCATACCGCGTCGCGAAAGCAACGGGCGTGTATTATAATGACCTCGGTAATGGTGGACAAGTTACGCAGAACCTTATTGGTAAGCACGGCTGGACAAACCTTGGAAGTACTCCGCAGGCGGGCTCAGTTGGGTCGCTATTTGGTGATCCTGGACATACCGCATACGTTGAAGCGGTTGACGGTAACAAGATCCTCGTTACCCAATATAACTATGACTATGGCACCGGGTACGGTATGTATAGTGAAATGTGGCTCTCGGCAAACTTCTTTAACCAATACGTTAAGCCTTAGAAAAATCTCTTAAAAAAGCATAACTTCTATAGCGCGCTCGCCCCAGAGTGCGCTATACTTATATAGAATAAATTCTGATTGATAGGGGAATAATGGCTAAATTACTACGGAGGGTTATCCGCTCTCATGCTCACACACTAAAGGCTAAAAAGGTCGTTTCGGCAAATGCACTTTTCCTTATAATTGCTGGTACTGTCATACTCGGGTTCTTTGTCGGTACGCAGAGTAACCAAATCATGGCCTTTATCGGTCCAGTCTTTGGTATCAAGACATATGCGGGTAACATTGACCTCAGCTCGCTCCAGGCAACATACCAAGCACTCAAAGCTAACTATGATGGCAAGCTAAGCGATCAAACACTTATTGATGGCGCAAACAAGGGAATGGTCGCTGCAGCTGGTGATACCTATACATTATTCATGAACGCCAAGGATGCGGCGACCTTTGCCGATGACCTATCGGGTAATATCGGCGGTGGTATTGGTGCAGAGATTAGTATCAGATCCGGCAAGGTTACGATAATTGGAGTACTCAAGGGTGATCCAGCTGTAAATGCAGGTCTTCAGGCAGGAGATACAGTACTGACTATTAACGACGAATCAACCACTGGAATGACTGTTGATCAGGCGGTTGCGAAAATTCGTGGTGATGTCGGTACGACCGTCAAAATCTCAATTAGTCGTGCAGGTGAGACGAAGGACTTTACAGTCACTCGTGCGACAATTACAAGCCCAAGTGTCACCAGTAGCGTGGCTGGTGGTATTGGCACACTGACAATTAGCCGATTCGACAGCGAGACGTCCAGTCTTGCTCGAGCGGCTGCTCAGGACTTTAAAACTCAAGGTGTTAAAGCGATTATTCTTGATCTTCGAGACAATGGTGGTGGTTATGTTGACGCAGCGCAGGATGTCCTCGGGCTATGGCTTGATAACAAGGTTGTCGTTACAGAACGCACTAACGGACAAGTAGTCTCAACGCTCAAATCTGGTAGTAATGCGTTACTTGCAGGCCTTCCAACGGTCGTACTAGTTAATGGCAGTAGTGCGAGCGCAAGTGAAATCGTTGCAGGCGCCTTGCAGGATTACAAAGTTGCCAAGCTCGTCGGTGTGAAGACATTCGGTAAGGGAAGTGTCCAAAAACTCATCGATCTACCTGATGGGGCAGAGTTGAAGGTGACTATCGCTCGCTGGTATACACCAAACGGCAAAAACATCACAACACAGGGAATTACCCCTGATATTACCGCAACATTGACCCAGGCAGACTCTGACGCTGGTAAAGATCCACAACTGGATGCAGCCAAAAAAGAACTCGGCCTATAATGTTTGTGCTTAGCACAGCAAATGTAGTAAAATAAGGGACATAATGGATACCAAGAAAAAGCTTCTGTTGGTCGAGGACGATGTCGCACTGTCGTCAGTCTATAAGGCACGTATGGAGCTCGAGGGGTTTGAGGTCCAAGAAGTTAATAATGGCGAAGAAGCCTTGGCCGCTGCGACTGCTTTCAAGCCCGACTTAATTTTACTTGATGCTATGATGCCAAAGATCAGTGGTTTTGACGTACTTGATATCCTCCGTAACACTCCTGAGACATCAAACATTCGTATTATCATGCTAACCGCATTATCTCAGCCTAAAGACAAAGAACGTGCTGAATCACTCGGTGTAGACGATTATTTGGTTAAGTCACAGGTTGTCATTGGGGATGTCGTTGAACGTGTTAAATTCCACCTTGGAATGCTCGACCAAAAACCAGCGTAGAGCAGATTTAATTGATAACAAGCAACTCCTTATATATAGGGGTTGCTTTTTTACCAAGCTTATGCTATAGTTTTATTAAAGGTAAATAAAAACAAACATATGTCATTAGAAAATCAATCACCATGGGCAGAACCAGCCCCAAAACCACCAGTTACTTCACAACAAATGCTTGAGGCTCGCTATCCAGCCGATAGTGAAGAAATGGATGATATGGTTGTTATTCAAAAATCAGCCGAAGATGTGACGTTAGCTGACGATCCATTCTCTCAAGGTAGCCGAGTGGTAGTAAAACGATCAAACGGACAACTAGAGTATAACTGGACAGTATCCGGTACTGAAACTCGTACTGACCCAACGACAAGTAAGCCTGTTGAATATAGAATTGTTCAAAAAACGGAGAACGGTACACTATTAACCAAAGCATTAAGACTTTCAGAATTAGAAGCAATCCGAGAAAAATTGGATGATAAGTTGAGACTTGATCTAGGAACCGAAGCTACCGAAGCTGCAGGCGTAGAATCACCACTTGATCTTGGTTATATAGAGGCAGTCCATAGTTCTGTCGATGGCCTTAGTGAAGGCGCCGTAGAGGGCGAAATTATCGATCCATTTGATGCATTGCCCAAAGGTGTTCAGGATGAAGTTACGAGATACAAGAATGCAGTTCAGTCTAAAGTTGATGCAGAGAAGAGTAAGGACTTTGCTGGTGCAGCTGACGCGGGTAGATGGATATATGAGGTAGGAAAGAGTATTTCTCCTCAAGCACAAGAGTTTGTAGGTTTTAAGCGATAAAAAATAGCCCCTAGGGGCTATTTTTATTTGACTACAATTTAGCTAACGACAACTTGTGTACGTGGGGCAGTTTTGCCTGTGAAACGACTCTTACGAATCTTGTTGAAAGATACCGTACCGTCGATTGCAGCGTGGATAGTGAAATCCTTGCTAATGAACGTACCAGGGCCTGAAAGCTTGGTTGAGCCAGTCTGACGTACCAATACTTCGCCTGTGCGAACTGTTTGGCCACCAAAACGCTTAACACCAAGTCGTTGACCGGCGTTATTGTGGATGTTTTTCGATGAACCACCTGCTTTGACGTGTGACATGGTAACTCCTTAAAAATTTATAACAAAATCTAAGTAATTGTATCAAATATAGAGGTAACGGTCAAGACTTAACGAGGACTAATAGTTCTCGAGCGACGATTTGGTCTTCGCGGTAGTAGAGAAGGTCGTTCTGGGAGACATTATGAAATTCGTGAGGCTTATAGCCAAATTGGGCAATTGTCGCAATGAACGGTAGGTGAGTAAATGAGCCGTCAACGGCCTTCCAGGCGGGAACGGCTATACAGATAGGGGTGCCAGTAGGTATTTGGGAACTAAGGTTCTTTAGAAATTCTGTAATGATATGGTTACAATTCTTGCGTACTTCCTCTAATTTTGGCATTGAAGGTGGTGCACTGAACGGCTGACCGAGATATGTCTCAGCGATGACTGCATCAATAGGTGACTGCCACTTGGTCGTCATAGCGTCACCGCTGTGGAGGTCGCTATGAACATCGACGCGATGAGTTCGGGACAGCCATTCGAGATTTTCTTTACTGAAACTAATCATTTTATCAACAAGATCGGTTCCGTAGACGCTGTATCCCATCAATGAGGCTTCCTGCAGGATAACGCCAGTACCACAAAAGGGGTCGAGAATGCGTGCACCAGCCTGCGGGTGGGCGAGATTGATCATAATCTGGGCAAGTTTAGGTGGTAACATGCCGACAAAGGCATCACGCTTAGGGCGTTCCTGGTCCCGTTTGGCATATGCACTGATATTTTGGCCGCCAGTACTCTCGGCAACAACAATGCGCCCGCTACGGGCACGAATAATCAGTAATTCTACCTTATTGGCAGACAATCCAAGCTTGTTGTGATGGCTGGTTGCGGTCGATAGGGCAGGTTCGCTATTAGGAACCAGGCGTAGGCTAACGCCAGACTTCTTTAATTTCTGCTTTAAGGTGATGCCGATCTTCTGGACTTCGCGAGAACTGACCTCAAAGCCATAGGCGCTCAGTCCAAGAGTGATTTTGCCTTCAGCTGAAGACCATTGATTGCTGTAGTATTGAATAACTTTTTGATTCACGCGCCCAAAGTCACCCGACGGGAGGTCGATGACGACCTTGCCGGCCTTTAGCGTACCGCCAAGACTTTGAATATCGAGCAGGGG
Organism: Candidatus Saccharimonadota bacterium; assembly: GCA_028286365.1. GTDB lineage: Bacteria > Patescibacteriota > Saccharimonadia > Saccharimonadales > Saccharimonadaceae > UBA1547. The sequence continues at coordinate 63,317 of JAQBRR010000002.1, forward strand.
AGTGTCGATTGTAGCCGCAAGAGAAGATAGGGGAGTGACATTGCCACCACCAAAAACCCTTTCCAGCTCGGCAATACCGAGTGCGGGTTGGCGGCCTAAAATAGAGACGTACATAGGTGTATTATAGCATTTACGGGTGGCGTTCGGTGGGGCAGCACCCAAAATTGTTTTTATTGTAATCGATAAAAAAATTTTAGGGGCAAACCGGACGACAGGACCCGCAAACAATAGTAATAATCAGGTATAATACGTTTAGTATGTCATTTCGTTCATGGGTCACCGTTATCACGCTAATCTTGCTCGCACTTGTCGTGTTTCTTGGTCATAAGGAGATCTTGCGCGCTTTTCATCTACTTGGCCACGTTAATATATGGATTTTACTACTGATCATCCCTGTTCAGCTGCTAAGTTACTACGCAACTGGGGGTATGATTTTTTCATATTTGCGTTCAAAAGGTAATCTCAAGGATACTTCGCATTGGGCGATTACGCGTATGGCTCTCGAACTTAACTTTGTAAATCACATCATCCCAAGTGGGGGAGCTGCAGGATTCTCGTATTTAGGCTGGGTGTTAAGTCGTTTTGGCGTCAGCGCAGGTCGGGCTACGATGGCGCAGATTGTCCGATTTACGATCGGTTTTGGTAGTTTTATTGTGCTACTTCTGATTGCAGTCGGCTCGCTTGTTTACGATAATCATATCAGTCGAGCAGTTATTATTATTACAAGTTCACTAACCGCTGCTGCACTGTTGCTATTTGCGCTCAGCATTTATATCATTGGAAACAATAAGCGACTTGAAAAATTCTCGACTTGGCTGACACGAACCGTAAACAAGTTTGTCTCGTTTGTTACAAGAGGCCGTAAAAAAAATACACTCAAAAAATCGACAATTGAACCGTTTTTTGTACAGCTACATGATGATTTCAATCAAATTCGTGCCGATAAGCGCATATTAATTAAGCCATTTGTTTGGGGTCTTGTAATGAATATATGTGATGTTGCACTACTGTCGATTGCCTTTATGTCGTTAGGATTCTGGGTAAATCCTGCGACGTTATTCGTTGCCTTTGGCGTATCAGGGGCTGCAAGTATTTTCTCGGTGACTCCTGGCGGTGCAGGCTTATACGAAGCTATAATGATTGCCTTTTTGGCATCCGCTGGTGTACATCCCGCAGAAGCAATCGCAGGCACGCTCCTTGCAAGAGTATGTCTGCTACTAGGAACGATCGTGTTCGGGTATGTTTTCTATCAAATGACGATTGTGAAGTATGGAAAACGTCCGGTTAACAGTTAGCGATTTTATCGCGGTTACCAACCAGACGCTTGAGTATGCGTACCCGAGCGTTGAGGTTGAGGGTGAAGTATCATCCTTTAAAGTTAACCAAGGTAAATTTGTTTTCTTTGATATTAAGGATGCTGGTGGCAGTGTTGGTTGTTTTATGACGGTATGGCAATTACGCGTGCCGATTGAAGACGGTATGAAGGTGATCGTGACGGCAACACCCAAACTCACACAATGGGGTAAGTTTAGCCTGACAGTTAAAGCAGTACGCCCAAGCGGCGAAGGTGCAATCAAGAAAAGTTTTGAAATATTAAAAGCCAAACTCGAAACAGAAGGTATATTCGACGAAGGACGTAAACGAACGCTACCAACTATTCCGACGTACGTGGCAGTTATTAGTAGTACGCAGGCTGCTGGTTATGCCGACTTTATAAAAATATTAGACGATCGTTGGGGCGGACTAAAAGTCGATGTGGCACATGTTCAAGTACAGGGCATCGATGCGCCTGATCAAATGATTCGTGCGCTCAATTATTTGAACGGAAGAGAAGAACTACCAGAAGTCATCGTAATTATTCGCGGCGGTGGCAGTGCGGACGATTTATCAGCATTTAATGACGAAGAGTTAGTGCGCGCAATTGCCGCTAGTCGTGTGCCGACGCTTGTTGGTGTGGGGCATGAAGTAGACGAGAGTCTGGCAGATCTCGCAGCGGACGTTAGGGCGAGTACACCGAGTAACGCGGCACAAATATTAGTACCTGATCGCTACGAAATTATTCGAGCTGTCCGTTACCAAGTGCGGTCATTACTTCCTCGAGTTGAAAATGCTATAGAGCAGCAATCACAATTAGTACGAACGAGTCTCGCTGATATGCTCACGCGAACAGACGAGCATATTGATCACGAGCTTGAAAGACTGTCGGGCATTCAGAACGTACTGGCACAGTTAAATCCCCGTACAGTGCTTGCGAGAGGATATGCATTGGTTCGTGGCGTAGCTAAAGTCGGTCAGGTAATTGAGGTTGAAACAAATCAGACTATAATAAAAGCAGAGGTACAACATGTCGAAAGAAAATAAATCAATTCAAGATAAAATTACAGAACTCTCACAGTTAGTTTCGTGGTTTGATAGCGATGACTTTAAACTTGAAACAGCGATCGATAAGTTTAAAGAAGCAGAAACGCTCGCAGAGACAATTGAAAAAGATTTGAAAGCACTCAAAAATGACATTCAAATCGTCAAGCAAAAATTCGATAGCGAAGGCTAGTTAACCAGATGATATGGATGTGGCTTGGTTGGGCGCTCGTCTTAACATTTGGCGTTGTCGTTTTTCGCGGTGCGCCGTACGTGCCGAGTCGACGTCGTTATATCAAGCAAGCATTTACCAAGCTCTATCCTTTAGGTAGTAAAGATGTACTTGTGGACGTTGGAAGTGGTGACGGTATCGTACTTCGCATTGCAGCGGAATATGGTGCACGGGCTATTGGACTAGAGCTAAATCCGGTTCTTGTATTGATCTCACGACTAATGTCGCGACGAGATAAGAAGGTCCAGGTGAGTCTCGTAGATTTTTGGCTGACGCCACTTCCTGATGAAACAACTATCGTGTATGCGTTTATGGTGACGCGAGATATCAAGAAAATAACCAAGAAGATGCAGAGTGAGGCTGATAGATTTGGTCGGCCACTCAAGTTTATTACCTATGGAAATCGCTTGCCGGGCCGTGAGTACGACAAGGCGCTGGTTGGGTATGCACTGTATACTTTCGTGCCTTTACAGATATCCTAACCATAAGTATAATAACGCTATATGAATCCCCAAGTTTTTCCGCAAGGCTCAGGTAAGCACGTCAATAAAACAATCATTATTGTTGTTCTAGCGGTTGTACTTGCTGGTTTTGTCGGCCTGGCGATTTGGGCGCTTGTAAATTATAACGAACAAAAAACGAATGTTCAGGGCAAGGTTGATGATGCCGTTGCAATAGCTAAAAAAACTCAGGCTGATAATGACGAAGTCAAATTTGCTGCCCGTGATAAAGAACCAAACCGTGAATTCGTTGGGCCAGACGATTATGGAGCTCTTAGCTTTAATTATCCTAAAACGTGGAGCGTGTACATAAATAAAGATGCTAATACCTCAGGCGGAACGTACGAAGCATATTTGAATCCAGTGAGCGTACCAGCAGTTTCAACAACCCAGCAGTACGCACTACGAGTGACGATTGAACAACAAGACTACAACACAGTGATTACAAGCTACAATACTTTGGTCAAAACCGGTGCTTTACACTCAAGTGCTGTTGTTGCTGCAAATGGGGCAGATGGTACACGACTCGACGGTAACTTTACGAAAGATATTCGTGGTGCAGCTGTGATCTTCAAGATTAGGGATAAGACGGTGACACTACGAACTGATGCAAATACATTCCTACCAGATTTCAACGCATTAATTGCAACGATTAAATTCAACCAATAATTTCTACAATGATCGACAGGCTTTTAGCGTGTTAAACTAAATATAGTATGGGTTCAACGCGAGGGAAGCATGAACAGCTGGTTGGGGGCATTCTTGGTGACGGTCTACCGTCACTTATCGCTGCTGCGCATGAACTAAAATCTCCACTCGCGCTTGTTCGGCAACTTTCCTTGATGCTAGAGGCAGGTGATATTACCGATGTTGAGCGGCAGCGTATGCTACGCCAGATTAGTCTGACGAGCGAGAGGGCGCTACGTCTAACAAGTGATCTCACCAGGTCGGCACGGCTTGATGATGCGTTATTTGAGCTAGAACCGATCAACCCGCAGGAATTATGTAAGGACATCGTGCATGAACTACGTCCGCTTTTTGAGGCGCATGGTCGCAATGTTCGACTGGTCCCACATAAGCATCCGCTACTACTCGTCGCCAATCGTGATCTACTGCGACGGATAATCATGAACTTCGGTGATAATGCGCTTCATTATGCCGATTCAAAGGGCATTGTCGAAATCCAAATACATACATTACAATCAGGTAAGGTTATTCGTTTGGGCGTTCGCGACTATGGTCCAGCATTATCGAGTGATATGTGGCGGTCACTCAAAACCAAGCTAGCACTTGCACCACAATCAGTTCATGCACGACCAGAAAGTAGTGGGCTAGGGCTATACATTGCAAGTCAATTTGCAGATGCAATGAACGGCGAAATTGGCGTGACGCGTCACCGTGATGGAGCGACATTCTATGTCGACTTATCATCATCTCAGCAACTGAGCCTGCTATGAGTAAGCAAACAGTACTTATTGTTGAAGACGATCCATGGTTAGCTGAACAACATGCACGGGTACTTACCAAAGCCGGTTATAAAACGTCAATCTCTCCCCATGCTGAGGCGGCAATTGATGCAGTCGATGACGTCCATCCTGATGTGATCGTTCTTGATATGCTTCTCACTGGCAGCACGGCATTTGCACTTATGCATGAATTACAATCTTATGGTGATACCAGTGTGATACCGATTATTTTATGTACTAATTTAGCGGCTGATATGAACCTCGACGACGTTAAGCCATATGGAGTACAACGCATGCTCGACAAGACATCAATGTTACCGGATGACGTCGTGACGGCAGTACGGAGTGTACTGTAATGAATTCTACGCGAACCCGAGCGATCGTGCTTCGCCGAACAAATTACGGTGAAGCTGATCGAATCCTACAACTGCTAACACCGGCTGGTAAGCGAAGCGTCATGGCTAAGGGTGTCAGGCGAGAAAAGTCACGTTTAGCTGGCGGAATTGAATTATTTGCGATTTGCGACGTGGTAATCGGAGAAGGGAAGGGTGATTTAGGGATCCTGACCTCAGCTCGTTTAATACAATTTTATAGTCATATCATGCAGGATTATGATCGAATGCAGTTTGCGTATACGACGATTAAACTAATAACTAAGGCTAGTGAAATGGTTGATGAACCCGAATGGTATGACATACTCGCTGAAAGCTTAATGGCACTCGATGCGCATTCCATCCCACTTGAGCTAGTCCAAACATGGTTCTATCTCCATTATGCGGGACTACTGGGACATGAATTAAACCTGGACCGTGATCTAACAGATGCTAAATTGTCGGCTGAGCAGAAGTATCGATATGACGAGATCGAGCAAGGATTCCGTCAGGTTACAAACGGAGAAATAGGCTCAGAGCATATAAAATTATTACGACTAATTGCTACTCGACCACTTAAGACATTAGCGCAGATTGGCGGAGTTGAGTCAATCATAGGTGATTGTTTGATGATTGCGCGTCAACACGCGGCTGTATAAATATTCAAAATTCAGGGGGAGTGCCCCGTCATTGGCTATGACGGGGCTTGGCGGCAACATCCTCTCTTTTCTCAACAGAAGGCAGTTTGGCGAGCTTGCGCTCCAGGAGCTCTTGCTTGATCTTCTCGATTCGTCGTGAGACGACATCTTGACGGTTTTCACCAGGATCTAGCTTGAGTACCCATCGGTACATCTTGAGTGCGGCAGGCAAATTGCCTCGCTGTTCGGCAATTGCACCGTTGGTGTACCAGAAATTGCCCTCGACGTGTACGTCGTAGGTTGAACACCGTTTTGCGAGCCCACGATAATACCGTGGAGTTTGAGTTGTCATCGTGACGGGTGACTTGCTGCGGACCGCCGCAACTGCACCGTTAAGACAGAACATCAGATCTTTTCTGTACTCAGGCTTTCGCTGGTAGCGGGCTGCTACAACGAGTGCTTTTGATGGTTGCCCATCGAGTACGTAGCTGAAGATCCGACTTGAAACTGTTGCTACAGAATCCATCGACCACCGTCCTTTCTGTGTTTGGGTAGGGGAGTGGGAGGAAACTCAGCTATAAAGTATACCAGGTTATGGTTTTCATCTCTATTACTGGTATAATTGACCTTAATTATGAGCGACAAAAACATCAAGAACGAGAAGATGGAAGCGATCGTTAGTCTAGCGAAGCGTCGTGGATTTATTTATCAGGGGAGTGAAGTCTATGGAGGACTATCTGGTACCTGGGATTACGGTCCACTTGGTGTGACACTAAAGCGTAATATCATGAATTTATGGTGGAAGATGTTCGTTGAGGACCGGGAAGATATGTACGGTGTCGATGCCGCGATTTTGATGAACCAGAAGGTCTGGAAGGCAAGCGGGCATGTCGATACGTTTACTGATCCATTGGTTGAAGACCTTGAAACGAAGCAGCGTTTTCGCGCGGATCATCTTTTGAAGGATGCTGGCCACGCCGTCGATGGACTCAGTCTTGAACAAATGACCAAATTAATTCGCGACGAAGATATCAAAAGTCCAAACGGCAATGCATTATCAGAGGTACGAACGTTCAACATGATGTTCAAAACAACAGTTGGTCCGGTTGATGACGAGTCGAGTATTAGTTACCTGCGTCCTGAGACTGCACAGGGAATTTTTACAAACTACAAAAATATTCTCGATAGTTATTATCCTGATTTACCCTTTGGCTTGGCGCAACAAGGTAAAGCATTTCGTAATGAGATATCGCCACGTGACTTTATTTTCCGCTCACGTGAGTTTGAACAAATGGAGATTGAATACTTTATTGATCCATCAACCTGGGAAGCCGAATTCGAAAAATGGATTACACGTATTCGCGAATGGACGAATGCGCTGGGACTACCGACCGAAAACGTCCATGAACTTGAAGTGGGCGAGGCTGATCGTGCACATTACAGCAAGCGCACGGTTGATTTTGAATTTGATTTTCCTATTGGGCGCGAAGAGCTGCTGGGCCTTGCGTATCGAACTGATTTTGACCTCCAGAATATTGCGCGCGAGGCAGGTAAGAATATGGAATATACGGTCAAGGGAACGAATACGAAATTTGTGCCGCATGTTATCGAGCCCTCATTTGGAGTTGAGCGAGCAATTATGGCAGTACTGTCGAGCGCCTACACTGAGGACGAAGTAAATGGCGAAAAGCGTGTATATCTGAAGTTACCAGAGCACCTCGCTCCAGTTAAATATGCTGTTTCACCACTTCTCAAAAACAAAGAAGAGCTTGTTGCCAAGGCACGTGAAGTCTATAGTGCACTCAAGAAAAAACATGGAAACGTTATGTGGGACGACAATGGTAATATCGGTAAACGATATCGTCGCCAAGACGAAATTGGTACGCCTCACTGCGTGGTGATCGACTTTGATAGCCTCGAAGACAACACAGTGACCGTCCGTGATCGTGATAGTACCGAGCAGCGACGTGTGAGTATCGAAGAGCTATGCCAGTAGAGATCTTCTTAGCTCGTCACGGGCAGAATGAAGACAACGTAGCGGGCATTATTGGTGGACACCGAGACAGACCACTGACAGATATGGGTCGTAGTCAGGCTCGTGAGCTTGCTGAGGGAATTATAAATGCTGGTATGACATTTGATGCCGTCTATTGTTCACCGTTAATACGTGCGCACGAAACAGCGGATATTGTTGCCGAGATTGCTGGACTGCCAAAGCCGATCGTAATTGATGATCTCATTGAGCGAGAAAGTGGCATTATGACAGGTATGAAAATTGATGACATTATTCGTGATGTTAAGACGTCTATTATTCAAACAGAACACATTACATACTTTATTGACCCCGAAGGTGCGGAGACATTCCCAGAGATGATCATACGTGGGCAGAAAGTATTGGATGAAATAAATAAGCTTCACACGAGCGGCAAAGTACTACTAGTCTGTCATGGTGATATTGGTAAAATGATCTACGCGGCTGCAACTGGTCAGGATTGGCAAAAGGTAATAACTGGTTTTCATCTAGGTAATGCAGAACTCATCGACCTGGGTAAACACCATGATGCGCATGTTATAAAACTAGAGCAATTTAATCACTAAGGCTATAATCAGACTATGAATAATCGACCGTTACCAGCTGATGCTCACTTGATTCCCGAGGAGGCAAAGCTCGTTTTTAAGGGAACACTTTTTGATACCTACCAATGGGAACAGGAATTGTTTGACGGGTCATTTGCAACTTTTGAAATGTTGCGTCGTCCCGATGCGGCGCTTGTTATCGCAATTGATGGTGACCAGATAATGCTTCTAGACGAGGAACAACCTGGTGGCGTCGTTCAAAACGACCGTTTGCCAGGTGGTCGCATTGAAGCTGGCGAAGATTCACTCGAGGGTGCAAAACGAGAAATCGAGGAAGAGCTTGGTCAGCACTACGAGAAATGGGCCCTTCTGGAGGTGACTCAACCGGCAATTAAGATTGAATGGTTTGTCTATGTCTATGTGGCGATTAACAAGATTGATGATGTTCCGACTGCGCACGAAGCAGGCGAGAAAATACAGGTTAAACAAGTCACGTTTAAGGAGTTTAAGGATACACAGGAGTATCGTAGCGCAATGCTTCGGGGTATTAACTCAATTGATGAGCTGTTACAAAAAGTAGGATTAAACACGAATGATTAACGAGAATTTTATTTATCTTGGTGCAGCACTAAACCTCATAGGTAGCACTAATTATGTCATTGAAACGATTAAGGGAAAGACAAAGCCAAATCGTGTAACGTGGTTTTTGTGGGCACTTGCGCCGATAATTGCCTTCGGTGCAATGCTTGGCGAAGGAGTATCTATACTAGGTGGGCTTATGACATTTATGGTAGGATTCGGGCCACTACTTGTTCTAATAGCTTCATTCGTTAATAAAAAGTCTGTTTGGAAGATAACAACATTCGATATTGTGTGTGGCATACTATCGCTCATCGGGGTCGGTCTGTGGTTCATTACGCGAACAGGTGCAGTCGCCATCGCGTTTAGTATCTTAGCGGATGCGCTTGCTGGACTTCCAACACTCGTAAAGGCATTTAAGGAACCCGAGAGTGAAAGCTATCTTGTGTTCCTATTCGGTGCCATAAGCGCAGCTATAACACTATTAGCAGCGAAGGTGTGGGACTTCGCACATATTGGTTTTGCACTGTATATCTTTATAATTTGCGCGATTATATTTATTTTGGTGAAATTTAAACTGGGTACACTTATTCAGAAAGCGCGCAGGTCAAAATAATGACTAGTGGCGAACAAAAGGTCAGCGCAATTATTTTTGACTGCTTTGGCGTCTTGGTCAGTGAGGGCTGGCTACCATTTAAGCATAAATATTTTGATAACGACCCCGACAAGTTTGAAGAGGCAACAAACATGCAAAAACGAGCTGATGCGGGCCTAACTGATCACGCAGGATTTGTTAAGAATGTTGCGGACCTTGCGGGGGTTAGTCCCGAACAAGCGCATCAAGAAATTGATAATACAGTCACCGATGAATCGCTACTAAACTACATCGCGACTCTCAAAACAGATTATAAAATTGGTTTTATTAGCAACGCCAGCCAAAGTTGGATGAAGGAATTCTTCACACCTGGGCAGATCGCACTATTTGATGCGATTGATATATCGAGTGAAACAGGGTTGTTAAAGCCTGACGCACGTGCATTTGAACATATAGCTGAGGGTCTTGGTGCGTCGGTTGATGAGTGTATCCTCATCGATGATCAAGAAGGGTATTGTGAGGGTGCTCGTGCAATTGGCATGAAGGCAATTACGTATCAAAATCTTAAAAGTATGCAACAACAGCTCGATGCATTCCTCGGACGATAACTTCAATCCATTAGACAACTTGTCGAATTAAATTTCTAGATATATACTCCTTACAAAGAGGAGGAATAATGACGGAACTAATTTTACCTATTAATCCGGTGGAAATTGCGCGACCATTTGCTGTCGACGTAGCGGTTAGCTCTCTGTTTGAAGATGGTGAGCAGGACCAGGCAATTCTAGACGGAATTAACTCTCTGCACTACATTGCGGCACTGAGTGGATTCATTCATAAACCTTTCGTTGTTGAGTCAAAGTCTGCGCTTTTGGTTCCATTCGGTGCACAAGACTTTGATGTAGTCGACGCGCAACCGATTGAAGAAATTGTTTTTGAAGGTAAGTTTACGCACTATCAGCCGATCTATCGTCAAGTTGGAAGGCAAACAACAAAAGCTTTATATTTAGCATTCCACGATGCGATGACAGTTCCTTACTCAAGCTTGCTAGATGGTACGCAGGATGTACATGTGCCAGTTTTTGATATTGCTGATATAAGCAGAGTAGCCGCATAGCCACAATATTCAGGACGCATAAACTAATTCAGGTATATAATGAAACTGATGAGTGACTTAAACCCACGGAATCTAATTGAACAGTATTTAGCTGAGTCGAAGATTATGCAGCTTGCAACTTCGCGTGACGATAAGCCATGGATTTGCAGCTTACACTATGCAGCAGATAAGAACGGGTTTATTTACTGGATTACTAAACCAACGACACGTCACAGTGAAGATATAGCGGTGAATTCAAATGTAGCCATTACTATTGCGGTCAAAACAGATAGACCATTAGTTGGTATTCAGGCGGAGGGTACAGCAACAGCTGTAGAAGATCCTGAGTTATTAAAGTCTGCAATGGAAGTCTATATCGAACGTCATGGAACCGATCGTGCGTTCGCAGACCTGATTATTGCAGGAACGAACGAACATAAATTGTATCAATTTACCCCAAGCCGTTATAGCTTGTTTGATGAAGTTAATTTTGCGCACCAACCTCCTCAGGAGTGGGTGATTGATCATAACTAATAGGAGGATCACGTGATGACCGCAGATGTAAACTGGATAGCGATTTTACTCGCTGCAATATCAACAATGATAGTTGGCAGCATATGGTACGGGCCGGCATTTGGAAAACTATGGGCTAAATTAGCCAAGGTTAAGAAGGATCCTGATTTTACATCAAAAAAAGCAGCATTTTTGTATATTAGGGCATTTCTCGCCTCATTACTAACTTCAATTGTTTTGGCCTATGTTATTGTTGTCGTCCATAAAAATTCAACTGATAGCTACCTGGTAGATGCGGTGTTTGTAGGGCTTATATTGTGGGCTGGTTTTACCGCTGCACGTCTATTTATGCACGATATTTTCGAAGGACGACCATCACAGTTAACTGCTCTCAATGCTGCACATGAGTTGGTCACGATCATTGTCATGTCTGGTATCATCGGTCTGCTGCCTGTATAATAGTACCCATGAAAGCAGTTTGGAACGACGAAGTCATTGCCGAAGCACCAGTGGCGGACTTGATTAGAATTGAAGGAAATTGGTATTTCCCACCTAAGGCAGTTGAGTGGCAGTTCTTTGAGGAGAGCAATCACCACACAACTTGCGTATGGAAAGGCGAGGCTAGTTACTACGATATTGTGGTCAGCGGTCGTAAAAATGACTTCGGTGCTTGGTATTATCCTGAGCCAAAAAATGGCTCAATTGAGCGAGTGAAAAAAGATTTTTCTAACTATGTGGCATTCTGGAACGGCGTTGACGTTGTTGTTGATTAAACAACAATAAGCTTTTTTTCAGATTCTGTTTGTACTATTATTCTGTAATAGGAGAATATCTATGCCAGATAAAGAAGAAAAACAAGTAATCGTGACTGAAAAACTAGAGAAGGAACCTGAATATAAACAACCCGATGGTAGGGCAAGTCGACGAGGACTTATCATCATTGTATCAATTGTTGGATTACTCCTTATTGGTATTTTAATTGGTGGTGGAGTTTGGATCTACAACGAGGCATACCAACAATCGGCAACTGGCAACAGTCCTTACGTAACTGGGAGTACAGTTGCTAGGTTTAATCCTAATCCTCGCTATGGTTACGGTAGGTCTGTACAAACGCAGGTTACGAGTGATTCGGTTACAACGACTGTCTACACGTATCAAACAGGTGTTGTTGTCGCCGTCAATAGTGACAGTATTGTGATTGCTGGTAACGGTAAGCAAACGACGATAAAGACTAATTCATCAACGACCTATACTAATAATGTCAAACCTGCGGTTAATGACACGGTTGTTATTGCAGGCACAACTGCCGACAGTACAATAACAGCGACCGAAATTAGAGTAGCTAACTAGAGATCGCCAACTAGTATTAAAAAGCGCTAGATTTAGCGCTTTTTAATCATTAATTCGAGGTTCGAGAGGTAGTGTGCGGGGTTTACTAATTTGTGTGTCCTAAGGTAGGCGAGGTGAATCTCAACGAACGGTAACCGGTTGCCAGGCCACTCGGGGGCAGTCGGACTATACTTGCTGACCGTCTTCATTGTTGGATCGTCCTGAAGTGACTGCAATTTGCTTTTCACTTCATCGATAGTCATTAGATTGCCAACTTTGCTTTTTTCGGCTTCTTGATTTCTTTGCGTTTATTTTCGCCCTTAGCCACTATATTTCCCCTCACGTTGGTAGTGCTCTTATTATGCGCTAAATAGGGGTGAAAAGATAGTGTAGAATGGGAGGAGATGATTATTTACTATACAGATGGAAGTTGTAGCCCAAACCCAGGGCCTGGTGGGTTCGCGGTGATTAAAGAAATGCAGCCAAGCATTGTTGGCCATGAACTCGAATCGACCAATATTCGCATGGAAGGCAAAGCTCTTATTGCTGCAATGAAGGATGCTGATGGCACCAAGTGTCAGATATTTACTGACAGTGAATTCTGGATTAACGTGATTACAAAGTGGGCTCCTGGTTGGGAAGCAAAAGGCTGGACCAAGAAGGGTGGAGAGATTAAGAATCTTGAAATCGTTAAGGAAGCATGTGAGCTCTATCAGGGATCTCAAGCGACTCTGACATGGGTTCGTGGCCACGAAGGTGACCCAGGCAATGAAATGGCTGATCAATGGGCTAATGAAGCGCGTGAACAGCGGCTTGATGGTGCTGTTGCAAATTAAACATACAAAAGACATAAAAACTTGGCTACAATAGGTCAAGATTGTTACTAAAAAGAAAGTGAAACATGACTGACGAAGCTGAACCGACCGATATTTTTTTGTGGGCAAATAATGTAGATGGTATCAAGAAAGAGTTAGATATTGAGCTTTTTTTGTTCAATAAAAACTACACGCCTTACACAACGAGTTTTAGCCAGGACTTAAATGTCCAGATCAAACCAATGTTCCTGTATGATCTGATTAATTTTGTAAACCTCGGTGCAGGCACAGGATTATCGGTGCGTGACTACGAATTGTCAGACGCCGAAGAAAATGTTCTACTAAGGACGGACCTTGGTAACGTGACACATGCACTGAATCTTATTAATATGATCGAGGGTCAACGTAGTGAGATCGTTGAATTTAGTGAGCAGGAGCATGAATTTAAACGTATCAAGGGGATTATTGCTAGGTTTAGTCATAAGGATGGCTCGAGCAAGCCTTTCTATGTGGTTAAGCAAATATCTCAAGGACAAGTGTTAAAGGGTGCAACAGCTTGGGAATTTCGTGACGGTGCATTTGGAGCATTTACAGCTGATTTTGGTCTAAAATTGTCCTCTGATAACCAAGTACTCATTGTTAATGAAGATATTTTTGCATTCTCGCAGACAAAGTTTGAACGACTTTTTAATTACGACTACAAGAAGCAATTACTCGCTGATCAAAAGGTTGCACTAATTGAAAAACAATTCAGATTGAGCTTTCCTGATGGACTCGATCTTCAATCACTGGTTCGTGATCGCCCGCGTACTGTTAATAAACTCCAGAAAATCGAAGTTGGCCCAGTGACCCATGAGCAGGTGATTGAATATGCCGATGAAATGCAGCTTGAAATCATGACTGATGATGCTGGTGCGATTATTATCATGGACGGTAGTGATCTTGATACGTTCGTAAATCTTATTAACGAAGACTATATCACCAGCCAAATTACGGGCAGACGCTATGAAGTCAAAAGTAAGCGTGCACTCGATGATCCTGAAGGTGAACCACCTCGAGGCTAATTTCGGATAAAGCGTACGTTGCCACCTGCTTGCATTTATAGCGGAATGGGGTTTTAATAGGTATAGAACGCGGGCGAAATTCGTCCCAGTTAGGAAATTGATATCCATGACTCGTAGAAATGACCCTTTGGTCAGCACGAGCTCTGTACCAACTATCAGCATTCCCATTCAAATCCCCGATGCCATCACTCCGGTGATGACAAAGGACCTCCCCAGTAAAGACGTTCAGTTTATCGCTGAAAACCTCTCGGTGAAAGCTATCGAAAAGGTGATCAGCCGATACTACAAGCGGCTTGGCTATTTCATCGAGGTGTACTATTCACCAAAGAAGAGGGCTCGTTTCCTCGTCAATGTAATGATGCACTTTGGGCTGATTACGGTATCCGATTTTGTCTCCATGTTTGCGGAGAATGAACCAGAAGCCGTTATCTTGCCTGTTGATGAACTCCTTGTCGAAGGAGCAACTGAGGTGAACCTTGAGGGATGCGAGCGTCTCAAGCGCATCGTCCAACACGGTACAGAAGAAGGCATGGGAAAGGTCATTTATCTGAAGGGAAGTGAGCAGCTACGTCACGCGTCCTAACCCACAGCCTGTACCTCGCGAAGTAAGAGCCCGCTCCTTCGCAGGTGCGGGCTCACTTCGTGTCTAGTTAAATTGTTGCAAATTGCACTATCTTAGTTAAGAACGTTTCAACTTTTGCACTGTATAATAGAGATAATGAAACAGGGGATTGCACTCGAGGTAATGTTGGCGGGCGAAAGCGTGCTATTGACCGGTCCAGCAGGAGCGGGCAAGACGTTTGTGTTAAACCAATTCATCCGAATTGCAAAGAGTGAAGGCAAACACGTATCAGTGACGGCAACGACGGGTCTCGCTGCAACACACCTCGGCGGAACGACGATTCATAGTTGGAGTGGGATTGGAATTTCTGATGAGCTACCTCATGGTTTTGCCGATCATATGGCAAAAGGCCGTAAAGAAATTATTGAAAAAACCGATGTACTGATTATTGACGAGATTAGTATGCTTCACGACTATCGGCTGGATATGGTTGATACGGTTTGTCGGTTAGTCCGTGGTAAGGATGAACCATTCGGTGGAATTCAGATTATTATGAGTGGTGACTTCTTCCAGCTACCTCCGATTAACAGAGGTGATAACCGTGCAGGAGGCTTTGTTGTTAATAGTAAGGTCTGGCAACTACTTGATCCGACGATTTGTTATTTAGAGGAACAGCACCGTCAGGACGACGAGGTGCTACTCGATATTCTTAATTCTCTGCGTGGTGGTGAACTACGTCGCCATCATGCCGAGAAGCTTTTAGAGCGAGTAGGTGTTGTACCTGATGACGGTGAGCTCACCGAACTACATACGGTGAATATTGATGTCGATAAACTCAATAATGAGAAGCTTGATGAGCTTGGAGGTGATGAGATATTCTACACGCAGACAACAACAGGTAGTGATAGTTACGTCGAAACATTGCAGAGGTCCGTCCTTGCACCAGCGACACTTCGAGTGAAGAAGGGTGCGTTAGTCATGGCCGTCAAAAACAGCCTTGAGCGTAAGTACGTTAACGGTAGCCTTGGCGTCGTAATAGATTTTGAGTCAGGAACTGAATATCCAATTGTCGAATTTAAAAATGGCAAAGTTGTCACAATGATGCCAGATACCTGGGAGCTTCGTGACGGTGAGAAGAAACGAGCGAGTATTAGCCAAATACCTCTTCGTTTAGCCTGGGCGATCACCGTTCATAAATCTCAGGGTATGACGCTCGATGCGGCGCGTATTGATCTACGAAAAGCATTTGTTGAAGGTATGGGCTATGTGGCTCTCAGCCGAGTAAAAAACTTGCGCAATCTTTATTTAACTGGCATAAATCAGATGGCATTACAGATCAGCGAGGATGCACAGAACATTGATGTGCTCCTTCGTGATCACGCTGCAAAGGATGCGAAACGATTTGCATATCTCGAAAAATCGGCCGAAAAACGTAAGACCGAAGTACCGAAAAAAACAGAAAAGGCGAGCGGTTGGAGTGACAAGATCGCTAAAATGCGCGAAACGTATCCGAACGCTTACAAGCCATGGGAAGCCAGCCAAGATGCACAGCTAAAAGAGAAATTTTTAAACGGGTCATCAGTGAAACAATTGGCGAAACTATTAGGTCGTCACGAGGGTTCGATTACCATGCGACTCCAAAAACACTTCGGTGAAGATGTTGTTCAGTAAGCTTAGTTTTTACGGGTGTTGCCCTACCATCGCTACCCGTATACCCATCTAAGGTATAATAGGGTGTAGGTATGACAGAGGTTTCAACGAATAAACATCAATTCTCAAAAAGGTTTTTATGGGGTGCTTCAACTGCTGCTCATCAGGTTGAGGGTGGCAACCATAACCAATGGACTGTCTGGGAATTAGAGAACGCCAAGGCGAAAGCTGCTCAGGCATCGTATCATTACGACCATTACGTTAGCTGGGAGAGAGTAAAGGATCAAGCAAAGAATCCTAGTAACTATGTTTCAGATACGTTGGCTGATCATTACAACAGATACGAAGAAGATTTTAAATTGCTAGGTGATATGCATATGAATGCATTTCGTTTTAGCGTTGAGTGGTCACGAATTGAACCAGAAGAGGGCGCATGGAGTGCTGAGGCGATAACCCACTATAAACAGTACGTACGTGCGTTGAAGAAACGCGGGATTGAACCTGTCGTAACGCTATTTCACTTTACGCTACCTGTTTGGTTTAGTGAGATGGGTGGATTTGAGAAGAGATCAAACGTCAAATATTTTACTCGTTTTGCTCAGAAGATCGTGAGTGAACTAGGCCTCGAGGTACGGCTTATCATCACGATTAACGAACCAGAAGTCTATGCCACAGAGAGTTATTATCATCAAAATTGGCCACCAGCGGTACATAGCTATTACAAGTGGTGGAGAGTCGTCAATAATATGGCATATGCGCATCGTCAGGCAGCCAAAGCGATCCATAAGTTACATCGACACTATAAGGTCTCAATCGCTAAAAATTCAAACTTTATTTATCCTGGTGATAATGCGTGGCTGAGTCGAATTAGTGCAGCATTGTCACAATACTTTCAGGATGATTATTTTATTAAAAAAGTTGTTCGACATTGCGATTTCTTGGGTATTAATTATTATTTTAGTAATCGTTTCTATGGGGATCGCATTCATAATCCTGATCAGAAACTAAGTGATTTAAACTGGGATATGCATCCAGCAGATATTCAATTTACACTGGAGAGGCTTCACGGGAAATACCAGATACCAATTATTATTACAGAGAACGGTTTGGCTGATGCAGAAGATTCATACAGAAAGTGGTGGATCACAGAAACGATCACTGCAATGCAACGAGCGATTAAAAATGGTGTTCAGCTACAAGGCTACTTACACTGGAGTTTAATCGATAATTTTGAATGGGCATATGGAAGATGGCCACGATTTGGCCTTGCGGCAATCGACTATAGTACTGGTAAACGAACCCTAAGGCCTAGCGCCCGCTGGTTCGGACGTGTTATAAAAAACCTTCGTGGTATATAGTAGGAGCAATGGAAGAACCATTTAAAAAGACCGGAAATGATATAAAGATTGCTGTTATTGGTGGTGGTACAGGTAGCTTTACGATGTTATCGGCGTTGAAACACCATACGAGGCAGCTAGCAGCGATTGTGAATATGGCTGATGATGGTGGTAGCACAGGCGTGCTTCGTGATGAGCTCGGTACTTTGCCCTCTGGTGATGTGCGTCAATGCCTCGTTGCGCTCAGCGACTCACCGAAAATCCGCGACCTATTTGATTATCGTTTTGAAGAGGGCACATTTGGCGGACACTCATTTGGTAATATTCTTCTAACCGCCCTAGAGAAGGTTACTGGTAGCTTCTCGGAAGCTGTGGCGACTGCGTCAGAAATTCTACGTGTTAACGGAACGGTTATTCCTGCCACGCTTGATAATGTCCGCCTCAAGATGGAGTGGCCAGAAACAAGTGTAATACTACATGGTGAAAGGGTTATCGATGCAAAGTATTTTCAACATGACCCACGTCAAGCTCATCTTGCATTAGTCCCAAATCCGACTGCGAACCCAATGGCAATCCAAGCGATTGCCGAGGCTGATATCGTCGTTATTACGCCTGGCGATTTGTATACCTCGTTGGGACCACTACTTATTATTGACGGGATTGGTGATGCGCTAAGAGAATCAAAAGCCTTGAAAGTATATGTCTCAAATTTAGTGACGAAGAATGGCCAAACGGCTGGTTTTAGCGTTGGTGATCATGCTGCCGAGATTGAACGGTTCGCTGGCGGTCATTTCCTTGACTATGTTCTCTACAATAAGCAACAGCCGACCGATGATGTTGCTGCACGCTATAAGCAAGAAGGCGCTTATATTACGCCAGTTGATATGGACGTACTTCACAAGGCTCACTACAAGACACTTGCTGGTAATTTCCTCGGTACGATGGCAGAGGCTCATACCGCAGACATCATTCCAGTTACGAGATCACTTATCCGACACGACGCTGAAGAGGTTGCACGTGCACTCATGGATCTGTATGAGACATACGGAGAGAGGCGTTGACGAGCGTTGAGACATTTTTCGCAATTGATTTTGATCGTTGTTTATCAGATACAGACAAGCTCGACAAAATATTTTACGAACTAGCAGGTGATGAATATCCACAACTCGATGCTGTAGAACTACTAAGGGCCAGAAATGAAATCGAAAATACAGGACGTACGTTCGATCAAATTGGTGCACTCCAGAAAGTTTTTAATGAATCAGAACTAGCAGATTTTCTTGATGTTTTTATAAGCCGGGCAATAAGAGAAGATGTATTATCACTGGGCGCTAGAGATTTCATTAAAGCGCTAGAAAGTCACAATCTGCCATATGGCCTCGTGACGTTTGGTGGTATTAGATGGCAGCAGGTAAAAATCAAAGCAAGCGGGGTAGATTCGATTCCAACACTGATTACCGATCACACGGGAAAAGGTGAGATTATCGCTAAGTGGCAGCAAACAGACGGAACATTTTTAATTCCATCAGATTTAACGGCTAAAGAGCTTTATGTCAAAACAGTCGTACTGCTCGATGACAAGGCTATTGCGTTCAAGGGTCTACCCCAGGCATCTAGAGGCTATTGGGTGCAATCTACGACAAAACCTTTACTACCATCTCAAACTGGTGCTATTCCTGACAACGTTCGTATTGCTCGTGGCCTAGACCAAGTTCTTGAATTTGAATCTCTCTAAATAAGCACATATAAATGATGTGTAAAATATATATCTAAAAAAGCTAACTACCTCTGTAAATGCTGTTATTTATCCACAGAACTGTGAATAACTAGGATACCTCTAGTAGATTCTGTCAAAAATAGGGGTTGTAGTGGGTAATTGTGGGTAGTATAGTGAGGCCAGTGGCAAGCAGTGGCTCACACCACCAACAAAACAAACAACCACTATCATTAAAATAACCACAGAAAAGCCGCGTGAAAGAAACAACAATGGCCAGCGTAGATTATTTTGAGCGGAAGCTAGACGACAAACGTCGGTTAACCATACCGTCGGAGCTTCGTGAAGAATTCAATTCTGGTGTTGTCATTACTCGCGGTTTTGGCCAATACTTGCACCTATATCCAAAATTAGTTTGGGACAGGGAAGTAGAAGCGGCACTAACAGGAACAGGCAATATTCTCGATGAGAAGGTTGCCGATCTAAATGTGCAGTTTCGCCTAGGTAAAACCGAAGCAGATCTCGACCAGAAACAAGGCCGAGTAACAATCGAGCAACATTTGCTTGATTATGCCGAGATTGACCATGGGTTGGTTGCAGTTCGAGCTGGCGCATACTTTCGAGTAATGGCGGCAGACGAGAAGCTATAGGTTAGTTCCTTTCCCGAGCACCTTAAAAATCAGTTGTAACGTAACAAGAAATACTCTCGAGATCAGCTATCTGGTAGTGAGGCGTGGAATTCGGAACCACATTAAAAAAGTCCGCGCACCTTACTCAAAAACACACCTCCCAAAAAACTCCACCTCACACATAAGTCTCTCAACTGAATAATCCATAGGATTTGAGTTACCTAGTAATTCCCTATATCAAGATTGTTCAGCAACTTATATAAAAACAAACACAGATAAAAATAAACAGCCTTACTATCGGTTAGGTGATCTCGAACAGTTCTGCCATGGTATATTGGTAGAATAAATGAGTAAAGAACATCCACCACAATCAAAAGATAAGGGCGAACTCCGTTCGAACGAATCTTTGGCATTACATGTTCCAGTCTTGTTAGAATCAACGCTCACGTTACTTGCGCCAACAAAAGGGGAGAGCTATCTCGACCTAACGGCTGGCTATGGGGGACATGCGCGCCAATTTCTAACGAGAACTGAAAATTATGTTGAATCAGTCCTAGTCGATCGTGATGATTATGCAATTATGCATTTGAAGTCATTCTCGGATCAGGGGGTTCGGCTACTGCACACTGACTTTGTATCTGCTGCTAAACAGTTGATCGAGGAAGGTAAGCAATTTAACATTGTACTGGTTGATTTGGGGGTGTCGTCACCACAACTCGATCAGAGCGCGAGAGGATTTTCTTTTACAAATAGTGGTAGCCTTGATATGCGCATGGACCGTCGTCAGGGCGTCAGCGCAGAAACGCTTGTTAACACCGCCTCGGCGGATGAGCTAACGCGTATCATTACTCAATATGGTGAAGAGCCGATTGGGTTTGCCAGACAAATCGCTACGGCGATTGTTAGCAGTCGACCACTTTCTACAACTGAAGAACTCGCAGCACTCGTCAAAAATACGTATCGTGGCAAATGGAAAAAGACACATCCTGCCACTCGCACCTTTCAAGCACTCCGGATTGCGGTCAACGATGAGCTACGGCAAATCGAAGACCTGTTGCCGAGACTACCCCGCCTGTTAAAACCGGGCGGGCGAGTCGGCATCATCAGCTTTCATAGTCTAGAAGATCGCCTGGTCAAACACTACTTTAAAGAGCAGTTTGAAGCAGGACTAGAGGCAGAACTACAGCCTCTCACTAAGAAGCCAATCCTCGGGTCAATTAACGATGTTCACAATCCGCGTGCAAGGAGCAGCAAGCTACGAGCCGCAGTGAAAAAATAAAATAAACAGAAGGAAGGGGCAAAACACCATGCCAATTCACATTCAAGTACAATACATGGACGTGCCGCAAATCGTCACAGTTCGTGTAAAGTAAACAAACCCAGCGCCGCTACCCGAAAGGGTAGCGGGGCACCAAACATAAACATAAAAAAGAAAACCACCACATGTCTTATTATCAACGAACCGCAGAATTTACGAGCCGTCGCCAGCAAAACTGGTCACGTAATCAAAACACCGTCGCTTTTGTCTCATCTATCAAGCTGGGGCCTGTCGCACACACTGTACTTGTCGCACTTATGATCACTGTGCTTGGTTTGATTTATCTAACGCAGGCTACTCGCGCAACAAGCTATGACTATCAGTCACAGAAAATTGACAGTCAAATCGCTGATCTAAGCAATCAAAAAACTGATCTTGAGATTGAAAACGCACGTTTAACATCACTGGAAACAGTTAAAAACAGCAGCGTTGCAGCAAATCTTACCACACCATCAAGTACTCAGTACGTAAGCCAGTAGGGTATGAAGTTAGAACTGCAAAAAGGTAGTCGATCACGAATACTTGCAGGGTTTATTTTTGCTATCGTCGGTATATTTATTATCCGGCTTTTTTATTTGCAAATTATTCAACATAATTATTATGTAGGGCTTGCGGATAATGAGCAGATTAAAAGTCTCACTATCTACGCCAAGCGTGGCCTCATTTATGGCCTAGAAGGATCAACGCCTGTGCCGCTTGTCTTGAACCAGACAGTCTACACAGTCACAGCTGATCCCTACACCGTGAGCGACGATACCAAGGTGATTGATCTCATTGAACAAGTAGCAGGGGGTAATGCTCAACCGAACCTTTCAGCACTTCTTGGCAATAAAGAGTCACGTTATGCGGTTCTCGCAAAAGGATTAACGACTGTTCAGGCCCAGAAGCTTAAGGACGCTAACTTTCCTGGAATTGAGCTCCAACAGACTACTCAGCGTGTCTATCCAGAGGGCACTCTAGCGGCACAGGCGCTTGGTTTCGTTGATTACGATGGCAATGGTCAATATGGTGTTGAGGGTGAGCTAAATAGTCAGCTCGCAGGCACAAATGGATTACTTAAAACAGTGACAGATGTCAGTGACGTTCCACTCACGATTGGTGACAAGAATATCAATAAGCCAGCGGTGGATGGTAAGAACGTTGTCCTTAGTATTGATCGTGCAGTTCAATCTCATGTTGAACAGGCACTTGTTGATGGTCTTAAAAGAAATGGTGGTGATCATGCTAGTGCGGTCGTAATGGATCCTGCAACAGGTAAAGTTTTAGCGATGGCTAACGTACCAACTTTTGATCCTGCTAATTATTCAAAAGTTCAAGATGCGGCGGACTTTAATAACCCGGTTGTATCCGCACCGTACGAGCCAGGATCCGATATGAAAACGCTTACTATGGCTGTTGGAATTGATAAGGGTGTCGTCACGCCAACTACAACCTATAGTAATCTTGGCTACATAGATATCGACGGCATTCGTGTTCTAAACGGTGTTGGACTAGGGCATCTAGGTAATATAACGCTACAGACTGCTATGAATAACTCGCTTAACTCTGGATTTATAACGGTCGCCGAAAAGTTAGGTGATGGAACTAACATTACGCTACAGGCTAGGGATACCATGTACGACTACTTTTATAATAAGTTTAAACTCGGTCAGGTCACGGGTATCGAAGTGAGCGGAGAATTGCCTGGTACAATCATTCCTCCAACTGATCCTCAGGGTAATGCCGTACGCTACTCAAACATGGCATTTGGCCAGGGACTTGATGTGACGATGATCCAAGTTGCTTCTGCATTTAGCTCAATTGTGGATGGCGGGTTGTATCATAAACCGACTGTTATTGCCGGTAGTATGGACGCAAATGGCAACTATATACCTAACCAGACTTCCACGCCGACTCGATCCGTCAGCCAATCTACGGCAGACCAAGTGCGGGAGATGACACATGTTGCTCGTGATTCACTCTTTGCAAACGTTGACCGACCGGGTTATGAGGTTGGTGGTAAGACAGGTACGTCACAGACACTGATAAATGGTAATTATGATAATAATCAAACGGTCGGTACGTATTTGGGTTATGGTGGTGATAGTTCCCCCAAATATGTCATAATGATACAGGTATCAGGTAAGAACAAGACCCTCGAAGGCGGACGCGACGCTGAACCGATTTTTGCTGATATTTCTAACTGGCTTATTAACTACTTACAATTACAACCAAAGGGGTAATATATGGACATAACTCATTTAACGCACGGACTGACGAACACTTTTATACTGAGTTTAGCTGCATTTTTACTTGCGATGTTTTTGACACCTGTTTACACGTTTGTAGCGTATCGTTATAAGTTTTGGAAAAAGCAACGAACAAATAGTACAACTGGTGAGGCCCTGACTGTTTTCAATAAATTGCACGCTAATAAGTTTACTCGTAATATTCCAACGATGGCAGGACTAATCTTTGTGATTGCGATTACCGTTGTTACGTTGTTCAACCTCGATAGGGGACAGACTTGGTTGCCGTTAGCGGCTCTTATTGGCGGTGGACTTGTCGGGTTACTTGATGACGTTATCAATATTCGTGGATCTGGTAAGGGTGTTGCAGGACTTCGCTCAAACATAAAGTTTGCAATGATTTCAGTGATTGGTCTCGCACTCGGTTGGTATTTCTTCACCAAGATCGGTGTCGATGTCATACACGTGCCATTTGTTGGTAATTGGACACTAGGATGGTTAATCGTTCCGCTATTCGCATTTGTCATCGTAGCAACTGGTAACGCCGTAAATATTAGCGACGGTCTTGATGGGCTAGCTGGTGGCCTTGTATCGATTAGTTACGGTGCATTTGGTATCATCGCATTACTACAGGGACAGTTCGTTTTGGCAGGCTTCTGCTTTACGGTTGTCGGTGCCTTACTAAGCTATCTATGGTTCAATATCTTCCCGGCAAGATTCTTTATGGGTGATGTTGGTAGTTTTGCGCTCGGAACGTCACTTGGGGTTGTCGCAATTCTGACAAATACATTATTACTACTACCAGTGATCGGTCTGATGTTTGTCATCGAGGCTGGCTCGAGTTTGATTCAAATCTTTAGTAAAAAAGTTTTCAAACGAAAAATATTTATTTCAGCTCCGATTCACCATCATCTAGAAGCAAGTGGTTGGCCTGAAACCAAGGTGACAATGCGTTTTTGGGTTATTGCCTGCGTTACGGCCTTTATCGGTGTGTTCATGGCGCTTGCTGGGGGCAACATCTAAGATGAGTCGCGGTGGGCAACAAGCCGCTGCTATCATGGGGTCTCTTGGCGCACCTATTGCGGCCTTATCTGGCACAGTACGTCGACATAGACCTGACTATATGATTATTCTGTATATGGGGCTTCTCATGCTGATTGGGCTTGTTATGATCTATGCGATTGGCCCACAGAGAGCAAACGTTCTGAATAACTCGTACGGGAGTAATTACAGTGACGTATATTTCTTTATTAAACAGGCAATAAGCTTACTATTATCGCTTGGTGCTTTTGGGCTTATGGCGGTGCTCCCATATACGTTTATAACAAAACACGGCGGCAAATTGTTAGTCATTGGCTTTGCAAGCTGTGCCTTATTGGCTGTTGCAGGTTGGATTCATCTGTCGATTGCGCAGTGTACTCTTGGTGCTTGTCGTTGGTTTTATCTGGGAGGACTGGGGACTTTGCAGCCTGCTGAGATTTTGAAGTTTGGCGTACTTATATTTGTTGCGGGATTTTTAGGTACCAAGGTAGCTCAACATAAAGTCAACGACGTACATGAGACATTAATTCCTCTCGCCGTTATTACGGCCCTCGCGATGCTTTTTATTGTTGTTATCGAGAAGGATATGGGTACAGGAATCGCGCTCGCGAGTATTATTATTACCATGCTGATTGTTGGTGGCATTAGTAAACGAATTGGTATTATCGTCGTCGCTGCCGCCATTGTGGTTGGTATCGGGTTTATCGTCATTGCGCCACATCGAATTGATCGCATCACGACATTTTTCCAAGGTGATAACACCTCAACAACAGATGCGGCCAGTTACCAGATCGCTCATGCTAAAATTGCTATTGGAACGGGAGGTTGGACAGGTGTCGGTATTGGTAATAGCGTACAAGCTTCGGGTTATTTGCCAGAGGCAATTAATGATTCCGTATTCGCAATCATGGGTGAAACGTTTGGATTTCTGGGGCTAGCCGCTATTTTAGGGCTGTTTGTTGCACTTCTCATGCGACTCCTCAAAGTTATGGATCATTTGATCGATATGCGGCTGAAATTAATCGTTGCTGGCGTCTTTGGTTGGTTGGGTGCGCATGTTATTCTTAATGTAGCGTCAATGATAGGTATTTTCCCGCTGACCGGTATTACACTGCCACTTCTCAGCTTTGGAGGTACCAGTATGATTTTCATTGCAGCAGCGCTGGGTCTAATATTCCAACTATCCAGATACACTGTCCATTCATCAAGATTAAAGGAGGCCACGAATGAAAATTCTAGCAGTCGGCGGGGGATCGGGCGGCCACGTTACACCGGTCGTGGCAGTTCTTAAGGAACTTCGCGAAAAAAAGCCGCAAGCTGACATTCGCTTCTGGTGTGACACAAAGTTTGCTCCTCAGGCACGGTCTCTCATGGAGCACGTTGATCCTGATCTTAGGGTTGATAGTATCGTCTCTGGTAAATTGCGTCGTTATCACCACTTGACGATTGTCCGTCAGTTATTGTGGCCACGACTTGTATTACTCAATGTTCGCGACAGCTTTCTGGTGGGACTCGGGTTTTTACAGAGTTTTGCGAAGCTGATTATCTGGAGACCGGATGTTGTTTTTACTAAGGGCGGATACGTCTGTCTGCCGGTGGGGCTTGCCGCAAAGATCCTCGGTATTCCACTTGTCATCCATGACTCTGATGCTCATCCAGGACTCACTAATCGTATTCTTTCAAAGTGGGCAGCAGCTATTGCAACTGGCGCACCTCTAGAATATTACGACTATCCAAAGGATCGTTCGCGTTATATCGGAATCCCAATTGCATCTGATTTTCACCCCTTTTCGACTCATGAACGCACGGTTGCACGTCAAGAATGGGAGGTTAATCTCGATGATCCACTGATCGTCATCACTGGTGGAGGACTAGGTGCACAGCGGATTAATGATGCGGTCGTTGAAGTACTTCCTAAACTATTAGAACTTGGTTCGGTCGTATTAGTTGCTGGTAGTGCGCAGTATGATGAGTTGACTGCTCTAACGCCTCCAAACAGTACTCATTTTCAGCTGCATCCATTTATTTCAGTCGGTATGGCCTCTTTACTCGGTGGTGCAGACGTTGTCATCACAAGGGCTGGGGCGACCACTATATTAGAGTTAGCGGCACTTGCAAAACCAACTATCTTAATACCAAACGGCAAATTAACGGGTGGCCACCAGCTTAAGAATGCTCAGGTATATCTCGATGCTAAGGCCGTAGAGATAGTCGATGAAGATGAGATGGTGGGGGATAGTAAGGTCTTGGTTCGAACGGTTAAGGAATTACTAGGTGATACATTAAAAGCATCAAATCTATCAAAGAATTTATCTGAATTTGCTCGTCCCCACGCAGCGGCGGATATGGCTGACATGATTATTGGTATGGTTAGGTAAATACATACGGTGGGAATCTTTAATAAAAAAACAAATGATCATCTACCTGGTCGGCGAAGAATGTCCGATACTGAACGACGTAGGCCAGGCGATACAAACGATAGGCAGTATATCTTTGCTCGTAACCGTACACTGACTGGTAGTACCTCTTCGCGACTGAGCGATGTCGGTCACTCCTCTGATCTGCAGTCGCCTCGCAAGACTGCCCATCATTTGGCACAGAGGCGTCGCAAGATTGGTATGGTTTTTCTCGTTGTTCTGGGAATTGTCGCTGTATTATTTATACTGCTACTGCAATTTACTGCTGTTGTCACGGTTAGCGTATCTGATACGTCATTATCGAAAAAGCTCAACGAGTCAGCTTATGAGAAAGCAATCAACGACTATTTTGGTATTCATCCACTGAGTCGACTACGGTTTGCGCTCGATAAAACGGATCTAAAGAATTATTTGGTCAATGTAGTACCAGAAGTTGCTGACGTGGTTGACGTGTCTCTTGGTGCAATCGGTGAAACGAACGTGACGCTCAGTATGCGTCATCCTGTTGCTGGCTGGACAATTAATTCTAAGCAGTACTTTGTCGATGCCAATGGTGTTGCCTTTGAACAAAACTACTTTGCAGATCCTTCAGTACAAATTGTTGATGACAGTGGTGTTGCGCTTCAACAGGGTACAACCGTGGCGAGCAACCGCTTTCTCGGCTTTGTTGGTCGTATCGTGTCTCTATCAAAGGATAGGGGATATAACGTTGTTCAGGCTATTATTCCGAGCGGTACGACCAGACAGCTCGAAGTGGTCATTCAGGGAGTTGTTCCGCATGTAAAATTATCTATTGATAGGCCAGCAGGGGAGCAGGTAGAGGATATGGATAGAGCACTGATATATCTAAGAGCGCACGGGCAGTCACCTAGTTACGTCGATGTGCGCGTCAGCGGCAAAGCGTACTATAAATAGTAGTGCTACTCCCTGGGGACTACTCTCCCTCACTTTCAATGTTCTAATTATGTTCTATTTAATTATAATATGCCGACTATACAAAAAAACATATTATAATATTCAAATAACAAAAAAGCAAATAAGTCAAAAAAACAGGTGAGCGGGGTAGTGCTGAAATGTTTTCACGAAAAAGCAAATGCCATGGGTATTGTGGATAAGTACGAGGACCCATAGTGTATGGTCGTAGCATATATGACAATATATACATAACGTAGGTATGATTAAACATACAACGAAAACAATTTAACGGAGCTAGTATGTATTTGTACGCAGACATAACACAACTACTACGTTCGTAGGGGTAATGGCTCAATTTTACCTATAAGTAAGACGCATGTGTACTCATCTATTATACTTATATCTAATGTCGTGAAAGATATATTGTGCGACACATAGTCTATATACATCATGAGCACACTATTACTATGATTCTGTACGTTTTAATTCTCATTACTCACTTTTTCGTTTTGCTTTTATATACTTCCCTGCATACACAACATAAATTTATTGTCCTACGTCGTGTATGGTTGTTTGTATATGGTATTCAATATCTTTTATAGTTAAATTTAAGTGTTCTAAATATGTTCTATATTCGCTCACTATAGAACGATAGCTAAAACTAGTAGACTACGACTGCTTGATCATAGGCATCAAGATTGATACTGTTTGTAACCTGAGCTGCTGTCCAGTAACTGCTTCCGTCGATTGGATCACTGACCCAGAACCCAATTGGATTACTTGGTTCGCCCTTAAATCCAGTTACAACGCGCGCGTGGCTTGTCAGATTCATACGCTCAATTCTACCTGATGGCGTCTGCCAGCTTGTAAATGATGTATTTGAATACGCACCAAAGAATATGACGGGATTGCCATTATAGAGTTGCTGCGCGATCCAGCTGACGTTGCTATCAGTTACTGCGGTTGCACTACGACCGAATGCAATTGCGGCCTTTGCAACTGGCTGCGCGTCAGGTCCAGCACCTGTGCCAGCACCTATGGTACCGTTAACTGAGCCAACAAACATTTGCTGCGGATCATCCCACGTCGGTGGATTAGTTGTTTTGTTTTCAACCGTTGGGTTATACCCCATCTGATTGATGATTGCCATGTCGTCAGTCGTAATGCCACGATACGCGAGAACCATTCGTAGAGATGCTGCAGCGCAAGTTGCGGCGTATTGTTGGTTATAATACGGTATATTGAGTCGTACAACACGAATCTCAGTTGTAAATGACGAGCTGAACGACTTTGTGCTCGGTAGTCCAAAGCCTGAGTTTAGAATACCTGGTGTGAGCGTCGCAGTGACAGTCTGTTGGTATCCGAGATCAGTTACGGTGGCAATAAAGGTATTCCCCTGCCAGGATGATCCGGTAACCTTGCCTGATGAAATTGCAAAATGGCTTAGGACAGACGCGTGATCAACCGCCTGATCAAATGTGAAGCTAACTTGCTCGCTTGCCTGCGGGAGGAGGCTTCCGTGTGGTGACGAATCCGTGATTGTCACTGGACCTGTCGTTGAAAATGTTGCTGATTGATCTGCTGCAAGAATTCCCCCACTTTGGCTACGTAGCCCAGCACCGAGCGTATATGTGTAGGTCTGCCCTGCTGCTACTGCATCCGGTGTAAATGCATAGACTGTGTTACTTTGCCAACTCCCCTGCCCCGGCGTACTAAACGTAATATATTTGCTCGAAAGAGGATCCATCGGTTGGTTAAAGGTAATTGTTGCTATGTCTTTATTGCTAAAATAGTCTTTTTTAACGGGGGTCGTCATCTCTGGCTCAGGGGCAATTTTGAGGGTTTTGGTTGCCAGTACAACATCGTTTTTGGCATCATATACTTGTACTGATACGGTGGTTCCCTGAGGGAGCAACTTGGTCGGTTTCCAGGTGAACTTCGTATCGTTCTCGACAGTTTGTGCCATAGGGATATCAGGGTTTGTGCGCAGCTCAAGTGTACGTAGCTGTTTGTTTGGCGCCGCTAGCTCTACAGTAAACGCGTAATCCGCAGCAACCGTGCTATCACTCTTAACACTATCGATACCAGAGTTCGCGAGGCTCGGCGCCTTTTCGGTTGTAAATGCAATGTTACTGATTGAAGCATCGCCAATCAGTAGACGTTTAGCATTAGGAACAGTGACTTTATATGTCGTACTTACTCTAAAGTACGTTTTTGGTGTAAAAATAATCTCATCGTGGTTAAAAAAGTTGCCACTTTTGAAACTCCATGAACCGTCAACAGCTGGGGAAATCTTGATTTCGTTTACAGCTACAGGCCGTACCGTTTCGTTGAACTCTATTATGAACGGCTTGTTTACTATCTGATTAGATCTTGTGTAAATGGGGGTAATCGCAAGACTTGTCTTGAGGAAAAAGAAAGACATCAACGCAATAGCAACGATGACGCTACTTGTTATTATAATGCGCCGTTTAGTCCAGGGGCCTTTTAAAATACTTAGGAAAATTGCTAAATTTGAAGGGTTTGATGTAGGAGTATTAAACAGAACCTCAGACGGACTAGAGTCTATCAAAGTTGTTTTTGCGCTATCTTGCGACAGCTGACTGTTTGTATTCTCGCCCAATCCATCCATGGCAGTATGGAATCATTCCTCAACGTAGCTCAAAAATGTTTATTTTGTAACTGATACAACCGTATCATACCATAAGCAAGAACATTACGCTACGATCTCGACTAAGCCTATTTAACGGAGGTTAATTTCCTCAGGATGTTCTGTATTACTTGAGGGTTGTTCATTTAGAGCCGTGGCCGTTTTCTTACGACGAGTACGAGTACGTTTGCGCTTTGCCGGTGCAGGAATTTCGGTACTCACCTGCTCTTGTCTAGTTGCGCCTTGTAAGACGATACCAGCTGATTGTGCTAGCGCATCAATTGGCCACTTCTTGGCCTGCGCTTGGGACTGAGGCGCTTTTTGCTGGACTGTAGGTGGCTGAATGGCTGCTGCAATTTCTTGCTCTACCTCGGCGCGAGGACGACTGTAATTACGACGAGTATTTTCAATAATATGACCAGTGTTGTCAATTTGTGGCAGCGGGAGCGTCAAGGTTGTGGCACTAAAGGCAGGAGCTTTCTCGCCACTAATCACCATGTTGATAATAAAGTGACGGTTATGCATCTGCAATAGATCAGTTGCTTCGAACTGTGGCTCGAACTGCTTAGACAAAATTGGCGCATCATCGGCCGACACACGGAATGAAATCATAGTACCAACGTTACCAAAGACAGCATCTCGTACTGTTTCGTTCATTTGTGAGATGTATTGGTTAGCAACGGTAAGGTTCAATCCGTATTTACGAGCCTCAGATAGGATTGTTGCGAATGAATCAGTGGCAAAGTTCTGGAACTCATCGACGTATAGATAGAATGGGCGCCTATCTTCAACGCGCTCAATATCGCTGCGACTCATCGAGGCTAGCTGAATCTTAGTGACCATAAAGGCCCCGAGGATTGCGGCATTATCCTCACCGATTAAGCCTTTTGATAGATTGACGATTAGGATCTTACCCTCATCCATAATTTTACGAATATTGAAGGTACTTTTCGGTTGGCCAATAATGTTACGGATAATTGGATTCGCGGTAAAGGCGCCTACCTTGTTAAGAACTGGAGCAATGGCCTCAGACACAAATTTGTCGTTCCAGCTCGCAAATTCAACGTTCCAGAAGTTTAGGACGACGCTGTCTTTACAATAATCAAGCGTTTCTTTACGAAACTTTTTATCAGTAAGCATACGTGTAATATCGAGCATAGTCGTCGTTGGACGGTCAAGTAGTGCCAGGATTGTATAGCGCAAAATGTACTCGAGTCGCGGTCCCCAGCTTTCGCCAAACATGCGCTTTAAGACGCCAATAACTTCTGAGCTAATGTTTGTCTTTTGGGTTGGGTCGGTTACTTCGAGGGGGTTAAAGCCGAGTGGATAGGCTGTGTCGGCTGGGTTAAAGTACACCACATCCTCCAGGCGACTGCCTGGGATGAAGCGCATATTATTAACAGCAAAGTCTCCGTGCGGGTCGATGATAGCATAGCCATGACCATGGAAGATATCACTGAGCGCTAACAATTCGAGCGTACCTGACTTCCCTGCTCCAGTTTGTCCGATAATGTATACATGCCTTGACCTGTCAGAGCGCAGCATTCCAAATTGATGGTTGATACCACGGAAGTTAGTCAGGCCAAAGGCACTGATATTTTCATCAATGGCAGAATTACCAGTAATGATTGGAAGCTTAGCTGGTGGTTCAGCAGTCTTACTGCTCGCCCACACGATATTCGGTGTTTCAACATTTGTGTGCGGTAAGTGAAAGACACTCGCCAGCTCTTCAATATTGAGGATAAAACCCCGATCATTAAATGAGCGAGCACGGTAGCGAACTAACTCTTCTTTTTTGAAGCTAGCGCCAGATACCTTGAAGCCATTTAAATTGGTGCTATTAAATTGCTTGAAGGTACCAACAATTGCCTGCATGCGGAGACGGGCGTTTGTTGTGTCATCACCGAGATATGCGAGGCGGATTTTAACCTCGTAACCGAGCTTGGTCGCTTTGGTTGTAGCCTCACTGATGCGCGTCTTGTTACGGTCTGATAACTCAGGTGCTGATGATCCACCCTTACCCTCGACAGGTGGCTTCCAGAGTGCTTCAAAAAGCCCAACGAACCAGGATAAATTGAACTCTTCCCTACCGGCAGCAGATGCTTTACCGCGTTTGACATCTGCGATCCATCGATCAGATCGGCGATGCCACTCGTCAGTAATTGGTCGAACCAAGATTTGGATCCAGACTTCCTCGCCGCTCGTCTCTAATTTAGCGAGGGTTCCCGTGATACCAGCAAGTGGGTCTACCTCGAAACTCTGGAATGTCTTGATTGGTAGCATTTCGCTTTCAGTAAGAGTTATTTCAGAAGTGTAGACAACACTGTGCTCTCTTTCGTGAGTCACATAATCTTCCTCGGCCTCGTGAATTTGAACGGTCGGATACTGCGAATAGATCTGCCCTTCGACAAAACTTCGTAACGTCCTAGGTACCCATGCGTAGAATCGAATCTGGCCATTAACAGAGGCAATCTCGAAACTCAAATGCTCTTGGATGCCGTTATTGAGGCGTAGTTCAGCCTTATCGCGAAAAATACCATGGAGGCTGGCAAATAATTGTTCAGCGGCGAGTTCTTTCTTGTCGTTAGCTTTCGGTATCTCGAGGATCAGTAGGTCACTCTCGACAGACTTTGCGACGTCAACTCGTCGATAATTTCGATACGTCAGATACGCTAGTATTAATACAACTGGCACCCAAACGTACCATTGTAATAAAAGGTTGATGATGGTCAAGATAAAACCCATTTACACCTCTATTGTCTCACCTTGAGAAGAACTTGGCAACGCTTCAAAATGAAGCGTGTCGGTTACTTTTCTGCCAATTCGTATGTGGCTTTGGCGACGCGTTTGAACTCTGGTTTACTCTGGAGATTGAGCAGAATAGTTGTCTCTTTGACTTGGCGGCTCTTAAGGACACGCTTAACGATTTCGTCGCGATGAAGCGGCACATCAGATTTACGTAAAACATCAGCGATAATGTCTGAAACAGTTCCCTTAGAGAAGCCCCAGCTATCAAGTGCATAGATACCACGACCAATTAATACGAAGCGCTTGTCTTTGATTAATTCATTGTGAATTGCCTGAGTTGTGACATCTTTACGCTTGAAACTACTTTCCTTGATTGAACCAGCAATTTCAGAAAAGTGCATAGGCTTGCCATTGTCAGCGAGGATCACGTAGATTTTGTCGCGGATGTTTTTAGGGTTAACGGTTGGCCATTTGACCAGTCCCCAACTGTCTTTTAGGTGAGCAAGCAGTTTGCTGACACTCGCAAGTGCCTGAACATGTGATGGGTGCTCGTATGACAATTGTTCGTGTAATTGTTCAATAGTAAGTGGTTCACCGTGTGCCTTGATGGCTTTAACAATAGCGTCAACTTCAGTCTTGATCTTTTTTTCGTCACCGTATTCACGAATACCAACTGCATTAAAGTAATCGTCATTTTCACCAACAACAGTCAGGTTGGGTGCGAGTTCAGCGATAAAGGCAACATGTGCACGTTCGCGCTGGTCAGTTACTTTGCCGAGTAGTCGATCAGTTAGATCCTGGACTCTGGCGATGCGACCCATTTCAGTTAGGTTACGGATAAAGATCTTTTCAAGTGCCGTTACAGATTCGATTTTACCTTCTTCACTAGCAATCTTGAGGCGGATAAGAATCGCCTTCTCTAATTGGCGAACACGCTCACGGGTAATACCCAGAAGTTCGCCGATCTGCTCAAGTGTCTCGCGGCGGTCGTATAGGCCAAAGCGACGTGTAATAATCTCACGCTCACGCTCTTGGTCGATGATCGATAAGACTTCACTCACACCTGATTTCAGGTCAACGGTCGTTTCTGTATCTGTCTGTCCGCTCATTATCGGTCTTTTCCTCTCAGCCTCACCACGGATGATTATTTATATTGTATCTATCTAACATTATACAAGATTATATTTATAATGTCAACACATATACGTTATAAGTTCATTATAGCATGAAATAGACATGGGCTGTAAAGAGTGTTGTGAGACTTTCTATATAGTCACTTTGTGGTCTTATTTAGCGTTACTAGCACGGGTCCTGCCGTCCGGTTTGCCCCTAGATTTTTTTCTACCGATTACGGTCAGAAAACAAATCTGGGTGCTGCCCCACCGAACGTCACCCGCAGATAAGTCAAGCTCAATGTATTACTTTGATTTTTTAGTAACGCGTTTTTTTGCTGGGGCTTTTTTACGCGTAGTAGTCTTTTTCACCGTAGTCTTACGGCCAAAGCGACCCTTTTTGGCAGCTGGGGCAGCAGCGATCATTTCCTTAGCCTGTTCGTGTGTAATAGTTTTAGGATCAGTGTCCTTCGGGATCTTCGCGTTCTTGGTACCATCTGTAACATAGGGGCCAAAACGACCGTTTAACACTTTAATACCATCACCAAAGTCACTAATATTCTTCTCTGCTTCACTCTTTAACTTAGCTGCGTAGAGCTCGAGTGCTTCTTCATGGGTAATTGTATGTGGATCAAGTGGCTTGATGCTAATGAATAGTTTGTCGACCTGGATGTAGGGGCCAAAGCGACCGATGTTAGCCTTTATATCGATACCTTCCGCTGTTTGACCGACGATACGTGGAAGTGTGAATGCGTGAAGCGCTTGTTCAAGTGTGACACTATCGATCTTTGTACCGGCTGGCATGGGTGCAAATTGTGGCTTGTCGCTCTTGTCTTCACTATCGCCTAATCCGAGTTGTAACATCGGTCCAAAACGACCGAAACGCGCTAGTATTGGCTTGCCAGATTTGGGGTCAATACCGATTTCACGAGCCTGGGCTACGTCAGAGCGCTTGATATCACCAGACTTCTCGATCAGTTCGTGGAACGGCGTGTAGAATTCTTGGAGCATGTCATTACGAGCTAGCTTACCGTCGGCAATAAGGTCGAATTCTTGTTCAACGTGTGCTGTGAAATCATAGTCAACGACCTGAGTGAAATTATTCGTCAAAAAGTCTGTAAGGACTTCACCACCAGGGGTCGGAACCAATTTGCCGCGATCAGATCCTGTATTCTCCTGGATAACTTTACGGAGCACGCCGTTTGACACGGTGTTAACTGTAGAAACCGTTTCACTCAGGGACTCCGTCTCTGGTTGCTCGACGCTTTGAGTCTCAGATGTTGAATTGTCCGAAATGCTATCACCAATAGATAATACGATGACGTCACGTGGTGTTCCTTCACCTTCGCCCTTTTCTGCATATCCTCGAACTTGGACAGTATTAATAATAGTTGCGTAGGTTGATGGTCGACCGATACCGAGGTCTTCGAGTTTTTTGACGAGTGCACCTTCACTGTACCTGGCTGGCGGGCGTGCAAAGACTTGGCGAGCCTGGGCAGACGCTAGCTCTAGCGTGTCACCTGACGTCACTGCAGGTAGAATGTCGGCGTCTTTTTTGCTTCCGCCGTATACCTTCATGAAACCATCAAAGATAATAACCTCGCCCTTGGCCTCGAACTGGTGTTTTGCAGTTGAAATAGTGATTGTGACCACTGTTTTTTCAAGTTTTGCAGGAGCCATTTGGCTGGCGAGCGTACGTGTACGAATTAAGTTGTAAAGCTTCTGATCGTATTCGTTACTGGTCGCATGCTCAAGCGCCATATTGGTTGGGCGAATTGCTTCGTGGGCTTCCTGGGCACTGGCGCTTTTTGTCTTGAAAGTGCGAACTTGGCTATACTCAGGCCCAAAGGCTGACTTAATATAGTCGGCTGCTGCAGCGATTGCCTGTCCTGATAACGTGACAGAATCGGTACGCATGTAGGTGATCTTACCTTCTTGATAGAGCTTTTGGGCAGCTGACATGGTACTTCTGGCACTAAAACCGAGGCGGCTGTTAGCATCTTGTTGCAGAGTACTCGTTGTAAACGGTGCTCCAGGGTTACGGACACTAGGGCTAGTGGTAACATCGCTCACGGCAAAGCTCGCACTAATCAGTGATTCAAGAAATGCCTGGGCCTCTGTTTCCAGATCAAATCGCTGAGGTAGTTCAGCCTTTAACGTACCTCTTGCTGAGGTAAACTCTGCGGTTACTTTAAACTGCGCAGATCCAGCGAAAGCATCAATTTCTCGTTCGCGCTCAACAAGGAGGCGTACAGCTGGTGACTGGACGCGACCAGCAGACTTACCACCTGGGACTTTTTGCCAGACGACTGGCGAAAGTTCAAAACCAACAATCCGGTCTAAGATTTGACGGGCTTGTTGTGCCTGAACGAGAGACATATCGACGGTACGTGGCTTTTTGATCGCCTCTGTAATGGCATCCTTGGTGATCTCGTGAAAGACAATACGATTAGTTTTAACAGGGTCTAGACCCAGTACTTCACAGAGATGCCAGGCAATCGCCTCCCCTTCGCGGTCTTCATCAGTTGCGAGCCAAATTACTTCTGCTGATTTCACGGCCTTTTTTAGCTCGGCAACAGTTTTTTTCTTTTCACTATCAATTTCATATGTCGTCTTAAAGCCGTTATTTACTTCAATCGGTTCACCGCCCCCCTTAACCTTTTTGGCGATTGAACGGATGTGTCCAACACTCGATAACACCTTAAAATCACTGCCGAGATACTTCTCGATAGTTTTGGCTTTGGCTGGTGATTCGACGATTACTAAGTTCTTCATATATTACTTGTGTTTGTATAGTAGCTAAACACAGTGGCTTAGTTTACGCAACTTGCCTCTATTTGTAAACAAGTTGACAAAGTGTCATATATTATTCTATGATATGCATCGTTGCCTTCGCGTCAAAAAACGCTTGAGGGCTGCACATTGACAGAGTAATGATCAGTTGCGCAATGAGACTATTATATATAGTAGTTTGATTGCGCAACTGAATCGGTCAGATGCGCAGATGGGGACATACAAAGTGATCAAGCTAGTAATAGATGGTGCTATCAACTCCAAGATCGATGACGCGAACAAGGCCCACAAGGTCGTTTCGCTCGCTATCGGTGCCACGGAGATTGAGCAGTACCTGCCGTTTGAGATCCGTCGAAAACTTGGCAAACGCGTCAAGGTCGTTCACGAGGGCAAGACCAGCTTCGACAAGGCTCTCGCCTACTTCGCTTACGACGGCGCACTCGTCATCACCTTCACGCCGTACAGGGAAACACCCAGGTACGTCGAGAAGCTTCGCACCCTACTGGGTGGTGAAGTTTACGAGCGCATCAACGCCATCGCACGGGGAAATCTCAGGCTCGGTGGGACCATCCTCCGCTCGATTATCGTGACCAAGGAGTTTACTCCGCACGAGATCGAAGCGATCGTCGCTTATGTGTCGAACGCTAAGCCTGTCAGGTTGGCGGCCACCGCCTAGACAACTTCGGGGCTTGGGGACAGGCATATGCCTGGTGAGCTTTTGCTCAAGAAGGCTGTTGGCCATTGTCGACTCACCTTCTCCCCTCGCCTTGTTGTTTACGAGCCGACATTACTCTGTCAGTTCACCATAGCGCTCAATATATATTGAGCATTGTGGTGAACTCAATTTGCTACGTATATGTATTGTAAGAAGTATTGTATAAAGCCAAAAGTTAATTGATAATTAAAACCTTAAAATAAACTGAGCAGAGGTCCGTCCTTGGCAGAATATAAAAGCCCTAAAATGGCAATAGCCGCCCCCGTTAAGGGACGGCCAGAGGCCTTGGATCAGGGACGGGATTTCGAGAGGATCTCGAGCATGCGGGTCATAGACCAACGCTCTTCGATCCGCAATCGTCGCTTATCCGGCGCCATCTTTTCGATGACATCGACTGGTCTGAACGGTTTGCAGAGGTTGATGGTTTCGTTGTAGAGACCATAACCGAACAGCGAGCCGTCAAGCGAGCGATATGCGATGATCACCTCCTGGTGGTTGCCTAGGATCGAACCAACTGGTTCGAAGCGAACAAACGTTTCGTGATCCACTCTACGAGTGCGAGCACTTTCGGTGAATCTAATCAGTCGCTCGTTGTTCAGCGGGATGAGATCGAACTTCAAGTCACCCAGAATGAGCTTGAGCATGACGCTCACCTCAATGCGGGTGTCAGCGACATATACATGCTTTACCAAGGTAATCCTTCCTGTAAAATCCAAGGTCTCGCGGAACTTCCACGGACCCACCAAACATTGAGATTATGATGAGCTATCCGGAGCTCGCGTAGGTACTATTATAGCATACTTACATTACAAAGTCAATTTACTATCGAAGAGTCCATTGATTGCCACCAAGGGCACGGATTATGCCATTGATCTCTAGCATGGTTAGTGCCTGGGAGAATTCGCTTGCTTCTGTGTGCGACTCATCTTGGAGTTGATCGCCGTCACGAATACCAGACTGAATGAGCTTGATGATTTCAGTTTCTAGCGGCGTGCTGCCAAGTGCCAAGGACTGCTGCGGCTGTAATAAATCAGGGGCAATAATTTCTAATATGTCTTCGACAGACGTAACAGGCGTCGCTCCTTGTTTGATGAGGGCGTTACATCCAGCAGATAGAGGGCTCGTAATATTACCAGGAACGGCAAAGACTTCCCTGCCCTGTTCGAGCGCATGATTGACGGTTGATAGTGTCCCACTACGGATTGCGGCTTCTGTAACAATAACCGCATCGGCTAGGCCACTAACAAGGCGATTACGCTCTAAAAAGTTAGTTTTATATATTCGACTTTCTGGCTCGTATTCACTCATGATCGCTCCTCCACTGGCAACGATTTGTTTTGCGAGGTTGATATGTGTACGTGGGTAAATATCATCGACGCTCGTCGGTAGGATCGCAATGGTTGTACCGCCAGCATCCAGTGCCGCTTGGTGTGCGATTGAGTCAACCCCTAGTGCCAGGCCGCTCAGTATGATAATGCCCTTTTTCGCTAGATCATAGGCCAATTGATAGGTTACTTCCTTGCCATAGGTAGTTGGTTTACGAGAGCCAACAATGGCCACGGTAGGGATTCTATTGTCAGGCAACGTACCAATATAATGTAATTTTTTAGGCACTTTAGCAATAGTACCTATGATCTGTAAATACTTATGTTTCTGAGGTGATATGCTATTGATTTTCATAGTGATTTGTTTCAAAAACTATTGACATAATGTCAAACCTGTGCTAATATCAGGAACGATTGGTTATATTGCGAGATTAACCAAATGTACCTTATACCCCCTATTCTAACTTATGTTAGGGTATGCGCA
This sequence comes from Candidatus Saccharimonadota bacterium, assembly GCA_028286365.1. Classification (GTDB taxonomy): domain Bacteria; phylum Patescibacteriota; class Saccharimonadia; order Saccharimonadales; family Saccharimonadaceae; genus UBA1547. The sequence continues at coordinate 103,088 of JAQBRR010000002.1, forward strand.
ATGTGTTATCGAAGTAACTACCCTCCACTTAGATGACATCAAAAGCATTGCGTATATACTAATCCCTTTAACCAGCGAATGTCTGCGCTTTTTTAATCGAGATCGTTACGCTTGCCCTCGGGTGGGTTAAAGGGTAAAATGGCGCCAGGTGATGCCCACCCTTACCTGGTGCCTTTTTAGTAGAAAATATAATAACTCCACATTGCGTGGAGTTATTTTGTATTCAGGGTGTCAGGGTGACGCGGAAAATCTCCGCGTCACCCGTGACGTCTGTCTCACTCGCCCTAGATCTTGTCGACCTGCTCGAGTGCGTCACAGACCTGCGTGGAGCTTATGAGCTCATCCACGTAGCGCTGATAGCGCTGGTAGGACCTGATGTTGTTGCCGACGACAAACAGGATGGGCAGATACTTACCTTGCAGCGCGAGACCCCAGGGGGTTGCGTAGAGCTGCGATGTCAGGATTTGAACACAGAACACGTCGCGCTCGATATTTCCGTTCCAGTACACCCACATCGGGCGTGCCTGGAGTGACTCTGATACACGGTGCCGTCGGTTGTCGTTGACGGTCCTGAAGATCAGGGCCGCGTGGTCAGGGTCGTCACGAACGAGTGTTTCGTAGTGGGTCGATGATGACATAGTGCTATCCTCTCGGATCGGGGGTGTGACAGGCGTCTCGATATTTATACATGTATTTTAGCTATGTCGCAAGCTAAAGTGTTTTGGTCTCGTGGGCAAGCGTACCTTCGATAAAGTCTGCAATAAAGCCAAAGATTTCTGGCATGAGTTTGTCGAGAGCTTCAGATTCATCCCTAGAGAATTTACCGAGTACAAAATCCATATCCCCCATCCGTTCTCGGAGATCATTTGCAATGCCAATTCGGATACGGTGATAGTCTGGTCCGATATGATTGTTGAGAGATTTAACGCCATTGTTACCAGCATCACTTCCCTGTCCACGGGTGCGGATAGTGCCAAACGGCAAAGCAAGATCATCGTGAATAACTAACAGATCGTGTGCCGGCATAACACTATAAAAATCAATCAGCCGACGTGCGCTTTGGCCGGTCTCGTTGTAGTAGGTTGTGGGTTTGACGAGGATGACTTTTTCGTCATCGATTGTTGTCTCGGCGATGAGTGCTGAAAACTTAGACTTCTCACTCCATTGTAAATTGTGAGACTCAGCAAATTCATCAATAACCGCGAACCCGACATTGTGACGGGTATTGTCGTACTTTGACTCTGGATTACCTTGAGCAAGAATTATTTTCATCTATGCCTATTGTAGTACATTGATAATATTAGTCAAATATGCTATAATATAGATATCTGCGATGGTCGTAGATAAGAAGGGGTCATCGTGTCAACCACTGATTGGGCGTTAACTGCGCTCGCTATTGCTTCACTCCTGTTGATGATCGGTGCGATCATCAGTACGGAGGTTTTGACGGTAACGCAGAAGGGTCTCACTGACCATGATGTTGTACCGGCGCTGGTTTTCTCGTTGGCGTATGGGTTCATCACGTTCGGCCTGGTGGTCGTCACGAACAACATGCCGTATTACATACGTCAACTGGTGTTTTGTATCGGATTTAGTGCTCTCGTCTATGGAGGGGTTAGGTTCTATCAAAAACTGCGTAAAATCAGTCTTCAGCGTCAGCACGAGCAAGAACTGCTCGAGCAACCCAAGAAGCCCTGACCCGCTGTCCGCCATCACAGAGCCACGGCTCGGCGGAGAGGTTTACACCTCTCCGCCGGCCGGCACTTACAATTAGTCTTTTACGTCGCTCGGAAGTTTCTTGGCGATTTTTTGTTGTGCTAGTTTTTCTTGTTCTTCTTTGTACTTCTTGGTGACTGGCTCTTTGCCTTCAGCAATACGTGCTTTGTTGGCCTTGATCTGTTTTTCGTCGCGGAAGCTAAACCGAATCGGTGTCCCTGCAAAGTTGAATGTCTCGCGCAAATGACGCTCGAGATAGCGTTTGTATGACCAGTGAATGAACTTTAGATTGCTACCGTAAATAACGAACCATGGCGGTGCGACGTCGGTCTGAACCATATAGCGAAGCTTTGGATGAGTGTTCTTGAGTCCGGCTGGCGGGTGGCGCTGAATAAGTTTTTGTAACAGGTCATTTAGTTGACGAGTCTTTAATTCTTGGTGACGACGTGCATCAATATCAAGCGCGAGATCGAACAGTTTTGTTACGTTCTGACCAGTGACACTACTGGTAAAAATCAGTGGTGCCCATGGGGTAAATTTGAAAGTATTAGCGATCTTTGGCGCAAGATCATCACGCGTGTAGGCATCCTTGCCTTCGACGCTGTCCCACTTGCTAATCACGATAACCATACCTTTACCTGCTTCGTCGATGATACCTGCGAGGCGTTGATCAAGTTGTGTGTTCAGTTCGTTTGCATCCAGAAGAAGGAAACAGACATCGGACTCTTCGATCGCCTGTAGTGTACGTAGGACTGAGAATTTCTCGATACCCACTTCTTGCTTACCAGGCTTACGCATACCAGCAGTATCAAGGAATTCGATATCACGAGCGCCGTAACGGATTGAAATGCGGTTGACATCACGTGTCGTACCAGCAATATTAGCAACGATTGCTTGTTGCTTGCCAGCCAGCGTGTTAAATAGATAACTTTTGCCGACATTTGGACGACCAATGAGTGAAACCCGCAGAACATCATCAGGAACTTCTTCGCTTTTGGCTGGAATTAACTCAACGATCTTGTCGAGGACTTCCTCGATACCGGTGCTGTGTTCTGCACTGGTACGCAGAATATCCTTGATACCGAGGCGTTTGAATTCGTCAGATTTTAGGCTTTCTTTGAGGTCTGATTTGTTAACCAGTAGCATAACTGGCTTTTTACTACGAAGTGCTTTCTTGGCAACAGTGCGGTCCTGATCGCTGGCATACTGGGTGCTATCAACTACGACAAGAATGACATCAGCTGCCTCAGCGGCCTCTGTTATTTGCTCTTGAATTGATGCTTCGAATTCGTCAGCTGCGTCTTTTAGCCCTGCCGTATCGACTACCCAGAATTGGTGGTGCTTGTACTCTACCCTACCGAGGACGTTGTCACGAGTCGTGCCTGCTTCACGGGCAACGATAGCCTGCTGTGAACGAACCAAACGATTAAAAAGCGAACTCTTACCGACGTTCGCTTGACCAATAATCGCAACTGTAGGGAGTTTTGAAGCCATAACTAGAGGTAATTATAACAGAGGTAATCCCTTTTTGCGAGCATAAGCGTAACGGATGTGAATTTGTAAAAATACGAAAATATATTAGAATAAATATTACTAATGAGTGAGATTGAGCATACACCGATTCCAGAGGTTAATTCAGGTGACAAGCCGAGAGAGTTTCATGTCGCTCACGATACTCAACTTGGTACATTGTTAAATGTTTTTGTTGAAGAGGATGACCTAGATACGGATGACCCACGAATGTATACGTTGCACCTATCCGTTGGCCGTAAACCTATAACCCATGCACCGCGTCTAGATGTTATTTCGTCTGAACCACCACTGCCGGGCTATGAATCGAGAGATGAATATAAAGTGTCTCTTGATACAGCAAAAATTCGAATCAGAGGCAAGATTGGCCTTAACGCAGCCCAAGGTTCAGTATTGAACGGAATGGGCTTTATTGTGCATGACATCTCTAGGGTACAGCAGCCTAACTAACATCGACAATAGAAAATTCACCGGGCTTTATATCACCAAGTGCATAGTTACCAAAGTTTGTTCGATGTAGTTTAGCGACCGTATAACCGAGTGCGCCGAACGTACGACGAATTTGGCGATTACGGCCCTCTCTCATGGTGACAATCCAGCTTTTTCTATCTGTTTCGTTCATCCGTTCAAGCTGCAATACACTATTTCCGTCCTCTAGTGCAATACCATGATCATTGATCATCTGCTGATGGAGGGGTGATAATTCGTGTTCGAGGCGGACATTATAGATCTTGGTCTTGGCGAACTTAGGATGTGTCATATTAAATGCAAAGTTGCCATCATTGGTGAGCAGAATTATGCCACTACTGTCGCGATCCAGACGCCCAACAGGTTTTAGATGGTGGTATTCGGGCGGAATAAGCTCGTAAATAGTTGGATTATCACCCTGTTGTTTGCGTGAACAGACGTAACCAACGGGTTTGTTAAATGCCAAATACTGGTACGCAGTATTGGCGTCCAAAGGCTTACCCTTAACAGAGATAGCATCACCTGTCGTGAAGCGTGCACCGAGGGTCGCAGTTACGCCATTAATTGTGACATTCCCCTCACCTATTAGGTTGTCGGCTTCACGCCGAGAAACACCTAACTGCAAAGCAAGGTGTTTATTGAGTCGTTCAAGGGGCTGATTGGTGGAATCCATTAGTTATCAGTATAACAGATGAGAAACTATATTAAACCTGAGGTGTGGGTGGAGTCTGTGGTGCCATTGGATCTGGTGCAGGAGGTGGAGGCGGTGCAACTGGTGTGGCAGCACCATTTAGTTCTTGGCTCATAAGATTACCCATATCAACTGGCGCAGGCTGGTCATTTAATGGATGAATGACACGGTCACCAAGAGCACCAGGACGGTTTGATGAGAATGGTGCAGTTGGTTGTGGTAATACATTTGGTGCTGATTGGAATGGACTAGGTGTCGGGGTCACAGGGCTTGTAGGCACTACAGGTGGTGTATTAACAATAGGCGCTACTGATGGTGTTGGGAATGTTGCAGGGCTTGGTGCAACAGGTGCAGGAGTTGGCGTGATTGGAGCAGGTGCAGGAGCCACAACAGGTGTAGCAGGCGCTGGAGCTGGCGTAGCGACAGCAGATGGTGCAATTGGTCCGCCGAATACTTGGGCAGCGGATTGTGGGGTGGCAACACCGTCACCGAGTACATCGTGAACGGTTCGGACAACGTCCTCAATTCCTACCTGCGATTTGACCAAGTAGCGATCAGCACCGAGGGCTTCGCCACGGGCACGCTGGTCATCACTTGAAAGAGCCGTCATCATAATAACCTTTACGTCTTTGGTCTCCGTTGTACTACGCAAAATATCGAGCATATCAAAGCCGCTAATCTTTGGCATCATTACGTCACTAACGATGAGCGTTGGGCGTTCTTTGATGGCCATTGCAAGGGCTTCTTCACCATCACCAGCGGATATAATTTCGTATCCTTCAGCGATTAAACGGACGCCATAGATTTCGCGTAGGCTTTTGTCGTCTTCGACTAATAGAATTTTCGTCATAATTTATCCTTATTGTACCCGAGGGCCTAAAAAAATACTATACCTCTTATGTTTGGGGCGGTCCAGCAGCAACTTCTCTTACAGGAATAGATATGCTGGCTGAACGCGGTGTCGGCTCTGTGGCTGGGGTAGATTCAGACACAGCCGGTTCAGAATTAGGGGTCTCAGCGGTTGGCTCAGGGCTTGCTGTCGCTTCACTCTCGGCTTGTTCCTTGGCCATAGCGCGTAGTTTGGCGACGTGGGCGGCAATTTGTTCACGACTGAGACTTTCACCGCGTGGGACGGTTGTTGCAGCCTGAATAGCTGGTGCGCTACCGCTACTCGTGGTTCTAGGAAGGTCGACAGGGATTGGTGTATTAGGGTCAAAGGTTGCAGCCTGAATTGGATGTGCGGCGGCATCGGCTGCTTCACGCTGAGCCTGTTGGGCTTGCTCGGCACTTAGTGCGGCTGCTTCCTGGGAACCAATACGAGGGACTTCTAGATAAAAAGTACTTCCCTTTTTATACTCGCTTTCAGCCCAAATACGACCGCCCATCGCCTCAGCTAGACGTCGACATAAATACAAGCCGAGTCCTGTACCACCAATCTGGTTAGTCTCGGCATTATCAACGCGGTAAAACTTCTGGAACAGATGTGGCATATCCTCGGCTGGAATACCGATACCGCTATCCTTGACGCTAATAACCACTTTGTCATCGGTGCCTGTTACGTCGACGATTACTTCGCCCTTTGGTGTGTATTTGATGGCATTTTCGGTCAAGTTATTAACGACTTCACGGAGGTGATCATTATCAATGTTAGCGGTATAAACAGGAGTAACATGCTTTGTACCATCATCTGGCAGTGGTTTATAGATCAACCTGAGGCCTTTATCAGTTGCTTTCTGTTGGAGACCCTGCAGGACGTCATGCACGAATGGAATGACATCCATAACCTTTGGCATGTTCATTAGGCGACCATCTTCGGCCTTGGATACATCTAGAAGGTCCTGGAAGAGACGTCCCAAGTGCTGGGTAGATTCGTGCGCCTTCATAATGAAATCGCGTGCTTTGTCATCGATCTGGGCGACATTTGCGTTAAGTGCAAGGCCTAGGAAACCTTCAATTGAGGCAACTGGTGTACGCATTTCGTGGCTCGCAGTACTGATAAATTCGGCTTGTTCACGTTCTTCGGCCTTTTCCTTGGTAATATCGCGAAACACAATAATGGCTCCAGACCCGACATCTCCAGTTGGCGAAATGACCAAGGATCCCATGATCTTCTTGCCGTTATGAGTGATAATCATGACGTCGTCATTGCGGACCTGTTGGTTAGTATTTAATACCTGTTGAACAGGATCATTGGTTGCATCCAGGGGTTCATTTTTGAGGTTGGTGAGCTGCAGGACTGACTTGTAATTAAGTGCCAAGGAATCTTGTTTACCCCAACCGAGGATGCGCTGCGCTGCGGGGTTAATCAGCTGGATTATGCCCTGTGGGTCGATCGCCATAACACCGTCACCGATGGCGTTAATAACGACCTCTGATTGTGACGCTACTTGTGATAATTCAGTTGCGAGCTCTTTGTATGCTTTATCTCCGCCTCCGCTATCACTTTCACTTTTGCCCTTGTTATGCCAAATAATAAAGCTTGCGATTAGTGGTAGTAAGCCTGCGAAACTTGAGAGGACAACTAGCTCGACACCGAAACGACCATGAAGATATTCGGATGCCACAAAGGTACAAATACCAATGAGGATTGGTAGTAATCCCCAGACGCCAAAGACACCTGCAAAGACCGTGACGAGCATCCATAGGGCGATAAATGGTGAGGTTGTGCCACCTGTTGTAACGATCAGCCCCGCGGCCGTTGCGCTTAACAGCAAGTAAATAAGTAAGGCTGCCTGCATAGTGGTTTTCTTGGGTAGCCATAGATACGTTATGACGCTAATTGCAGCAGTTAGGCTGGCGATGATCAGGACTGGGACATTAACCAGGATTGCCTGTGATAATGGTTTGCTACTAAAGTACGGAACAAAATATAGCAAAATAACACCAGCCGACACTAATAGAGTCGCCTCACAGATACGGCGATGCCAAAAACGAGTTAACGCGACTGGTTGAATAGTGCCCCCTATTTCTTCGACGGTTGCTTAGAGGTTATTATGACGATTATGGTTTGTTTTTACAATACATGCGGGCTATACTGATTGCAGTTATGCAACTATCTCAGATTCACTACAAAGATATCAACGGCAAGGAGTCTCGTTGGCATATTGTTCTCGCAATTTTTGCTGCGATTGGCCTCGGGCTTTTACTCAGTAATCAGCTGACATTTAATATGAAGTATGCGATTGCAGCTCTTGAATTACTACTGATCATACTACTAATTTTCGTTCCATTTAAGCCAGCTGCTAAGCGCTTCTTTGCTATCGTCCTACTTGCTATTATCTCTATAGTTAATCTAATTTCACTCGGTCTCGTTATTAGTGCGCTATTTGGCGGACTCAAGGTTGATGGACACGAACTACTCATTTCGAGCGTTGCGATTTACCTGACGAATATTATCGTCTTTGGTCTATGGTATTGGGAGCTCGACAACACTCACGAGGCTGTGCCTGACTTCCTATTTCCGCAGCAAACAAACACTAAGGTTGATCCAGGTTGGAAGCCGACTTTCTTTGACTATCTGTATATCTCTGTCACCAATGCAACTGCCTTTAGTCCGACTGATACATTACCGCTCACCCATCGTGGCAAGTTGCTGATGGGCGCTCAATCCATTGTTTCGCTTGTTACCGTTGCGCTCGTCGTAGCGCGCGCTGTCAACATTTTAAGCTAATAGTTAGGAGGACATTATGTTCAAAGACAATTACGCATTTAGCGGCTTTTCAGTGAATGATCTGGACGCTGCCAAGAAATTTTATAGTGAGACACTCGGTCTCGAGCTAACCGAAGAAAACGGTATGTTAACCCTTCATATCGCGAACGGTGGCACGATCCTAATATATGCCAAGGACAACCACGAACCTGCGACGTTTACGATCCTTAACTTCCCAGTTGAAAATATCGACGACGCTGCAGATAAATTAATTGCTGCAGGTGTTACATTTGAGATCTACGAAGGTTCACATCAGGACGACAAAGGTATCGCTCGTGGCAAGGCGGCTAATATGGGCCCAGACATCGCATGGTTCAAGGATCCTGCGGGCAATATCTTGTCGATTTTATCGAACTAATTACTTAGAGAGTTGTTGTGTCTGTAGAAATTCAGCGAGTTCTTGGGCTGATTTTACGCGATCTGCAGAATTATAATAGAATGTTTGCCAGCCGAGCTTCGCGGCGGCTTCGCAGTGGCTTAATTTGTTGTCTACGAATAGGATTTGATCAGTCGGTACACCAGCGCGCGCTTGGGCAATTTCAAAAATACGAGGATTAGGTTTCATGACGTGTTCGACACTTGAATCGACGATTTGGTCCCACTCAACATCCGGTAAAATCCCCTTTTGTATGATCAGATCCAACATTCCAGGGGAAACGTTCGTCAGTAGTCCAACTCTAGTTTTAGTCGCCATATCCTCGATAATCGGCACGATTGGTTCGTTCCTATAAAAACGATCAACTATTTCGTGTTGTAGCGAAAAGCCAGCCGGTAATTGTATGCCGAGGTCCTTTTCGAGGGCAGGCAGGAACGTATCGATGTAATCAGTCGTGCAGAATTTTCCTTCGTGTTTCTGCCAAAACTCTTTGAATCCGTCACGATTCTTATCGGTAAGCCCCATTTTATCACCGAGCTCTTGCCATTTGTTGTTGCCAGTAAAGTCGTCAGCCGCCACGCCGCCCAGGTCAAAATAAATGAATGAAATCATAGCGTCAGTATATCAATGTATACTAGATATATGAATAAATCCCCAAAACTCGAAGGCACAAAATTAGAAAACTTTACTCCACTTGGCAAGGACAAGGTTGCAGAACTACAAATCATTGATACGGTTGTTGGTGATGGCGCAGAGGTTCCTACTGGCGCGACAATTACCGCTCACTACACCGGCGCGTTAGTCTCAGACGGCACTATTTTTCAGAGTAGCCATGACTTTGGCGAAGCGATTACATTCGGTCTGGATCAAGTTATCGCAGGCTGGACCAACGGTGTTCCTGGCATGAAAATTGGTGGTACTCGTCGGTTAATTATTCCTGCTGCCCTCGCCTACGGCTCAGCGCGTGCTGCAGCAAACATCCCACCTAATAGCGATTTAGTATTTGATATCGAACTTGTCGCCGTTAAGTAAGGCTGTCTAGCACTACTATTCTACCCTACGGGCGAATTCCTCTTGGGTTTCGCGGGTAAAAATCTCGGCTACTTTAGGTCCGACGCCATATAATTTTTGCAATCTTTTAGAGAATTCATCCTCATTCATACTACTTTCGAGCATGAGTAAAAGTGATCCTTCATATTCACGAATCAATCGTTCCATGCAAACCTGTAGCGTATGCGCCGTGACGTGTTCGTAGCGCGTGTAGCCTCCGTTATGTAGTACGCTGGTTAGTTTACGACTTGAGGCTTCAACAATCGCCCAGGGGGTATCTAATTTCTCCTCAATAAATAATTTCCAGGTTGTCACCGCGACACCGGATTGGATAGGCTTACCAAATAGTAAGCAAAGCAAAAACCAGCGAAACATATCAGTATCACTCGATAGAACATCGAGATTAAATTCTGCTGCCGTATGATCCTGACGTTTACGTGCCATATATCGTATTATACGAGATTAATATCCGACGTTGGTAGTGCCAAGCACTTCCTACTGCTTTGTGTGTTGTGCAGCAATTACCTTAACATCATCAACGCTTGATTTCACGTCATCTTTAATTGTTGATGCGTTTTTCTTAATACTATTAAGACTTCTTTGAGCTTTATCCTGAATTTCATCTTTCTTGTGCATGATATCTTGACGCATTTCTTTACCGCTTTTTGGTGCAAGTAAAATTCCTCCGACAAATCCAGCGACTGCTGCTGTAATAACTACTAAACTCTTTCCCATGATGTGTTCTCCTTATTATAAATTAACGTTTTCTAAATGATTGAAACAGGTTGCCTATTAGGCTGAATATTTTTACTGGTGAAAGCCACTCTGTAGCACTCGCCATGTTTTCACTAACTTGATGTATATTACTGGCAATCATGTTCAGTTTAACTATCAAGACAATTATGATGACGAGTAACGCCAAAATAACGACAGATAGTACTATAACGTTGATTGTCAGTAAGCTAATCGCAGTTGTCGTATCCATTATTCACTATCCTTTCCTAATATATTTGATCGTAATTGATCTATATCGATAGTAAACTTTTATAGGAGTAAATCCTGTGAGCTATCTTACATTTTTATGAAAAAGATGTCTTTATCATTTAGATTCGCTAATAAATTCTTTGACCTTTTCTTTGATAATATCCTTGGCGATGATTGTTGCCTCTCGGCTCCTAGCACCTGGATCAGTGACTTCCCAGTAGATATATTTGGGATTAGTACTGAGCCAGTCTGGCGTATTCTCTAGTTCGGACATGTTGATAATTGTATCGTAATGATCGAGCATATCCTGGGTTAATTGTGTGCGCTTGCTGTTTGATATATCAATACCGTCATGCTCCATAATGCCGAGCGTATACGTTTGTTCGTTGCGATTAAAACGTTCCAGCAGAGTTTCGCCAGGTACATCGACTTTGGTCCCAGCGGAATCAGCATCGTGCGTGCCTGTGAACTTGTTATAAAATGCGGCAGCCATTTGGCTTCGTCCTACATTCGCCCGACAGACAAATAAAATCTTCATTAAATACTTAGAAATCCGCAATCACAATTTTGTGCATTTCAAGTAGCTTTGGAAACGCGTTTGGTTTTTTCATCAGATCGCCCATGTTCTTTGGTACGACTTGCCAGCTAAGCCCATATTTGTCCTTGCACCAACCACATTGTTCAGCCTCTGGTACTGCTGAAAGTTTGGACCAATAATGGTCAATTTCCTTTTGATCATCGCAATTAATGACGAACGAGATAGCCTCCGTAAATTTGAATTCTGGCCCTGCGTTTATTGCGGTAAAATGATTACCGTTCAATAGAAATTCGATACTTAACGGCTCGCCAGCAAGTTTCTTTTGAAAGTCCAGGAGCCCTTCGTGTGGATAGTATGCAGTGTCTCCAACTTCACTGTTTGGAAATACATCAACGTAAAACTCGACGGCTTCCTTAGCGTTTCCATCAAACCACAAATTAGGTACGATTTTTTGATCCATACTACCCTCCTTATTACCTTCTTATTGTATTACGAATAATAACAAAGTTCTAGGCAACCTCTAGTAGATGAACTTCGAACTTATTCCACTAACTAAGTCATCAATAGTTAATGATTTAGGTAGTGCCTGGTGCTCCGCGTATATATACGGAGCACCAGTTTGTTTCTCGATGCAGGTCTCCCATTAGTTAAGTACTCGGGCGTTTGATATGGATGACGAACACGAAGTCCGAACCTGAGTCATATCCCGCTGGATTGGGAGCCGAATGCATAACGTTGACTATTTCCCAGCCCTCGCTCAATCTCACTTGCATGAGCTTGTTGCATGCCTGCGTGGCACTTTCTAGGTGCCTCTCAGACAAACTTTCGAGCAGGTGCTCATATCTTTCAGTTGACACGATGGCGCCTTCTTTCGGTAGACTTGCAGAGAATTCGCCAAAAATATGGCTAAATTCACCTTAACATATATATTAGATTAGTCAATGTCACAAATAAGTTTATGAATAGAGAATATGTTGTAAACATAAGCAACATAGCCCCTAGTGGACGAGTTTAGTACTTTCAGTGTTAGTTAATTCTTCTCGTTTATTTTAACTTGACGCATGGAAAGTGATGTAACATCAATACTATTAACCATCCTCCGCGTATCAGCTTTTAATCTGCCCAACGCTGCCAGGTGCTTTTTGAGCGTTGACTTATGAATTTCAACTTTAGAAGTATTATATCTGACGGTATTAAAATTGTCTTTGAAAAACTCAACTGCATCTATATACGCTTTGTCTAATTTCTTTAGATTCACTTCAGTTGCAAAAAGTTTGAATCTATTAAAAACTTGGCTGTGATTTCTTGCATTCATTATCGAAACGTCTACTAATGGACTACTCGCAAGGCGTGCTTTTACAAGATTCTCCCCTGCGGTCATTCCGAGTGCAGTTGCAACTCTTTTTGATGTTTCTACGGCATCGTTAGCATTTTCTAAATATTCTTCACCAAGAGATAAGTACTCCTTGATTCTATCCACGCCATATTCAAAACTAAAACTAACTGACCATCTATTATCCCCGCCAGCAACGACAGTAATGTATCCAAATCCTTTATCTTCAGGAGCTTGCTGAAGATATAATCCGTCCACATCGTTATATGTTAAGAGTTCTCCTTTTTTGACAGCTCTTTTTAATTTGGCCGTAAAAGTACCCTTAGTCTCTTCATTTATTCTAACAGTATGCGAACCATCAATTCCGAATAGGATTTGCGCAGAATGAATCTTTAACGGTAATTCAACTTCACCTCGCTTTTGACGAGCTAAAACTTCAGGATTGATCCAGTTTTTAAATGCCTGATTGTATACTGCCTGGGCAATATTACTGTCCATACTCTAATTGTACATTAGTGAACTAAGCTGGCTGACCCTGTGCCTCTTTAATAAGCTCTAATCGCTTTGTCATAGAGCCCTCCGCAGCTTTCTTTATATTCTCAGTATCATTAACAAACTCTAAGATTATTTCTTGAGAAGTTTTGGTGTCTATAGATTTCTTCACAAAGATTCTGAAAATATTTTTCATAATGTTTCCTTTAAGTTGTCTATATTATAACCTTCCTTAATTATATTGTCAATATCATTAATTCCAGTTACGATATCATAGTTTTTGTCTCGTAGCTCCTTTTGCTTGACTATCGATATGGAAAACATCGGATTGTCTCTAAATTTTATCATAGCTTCCTTAAGGTTAGATGAAATGTTTTTACAAGAGTTAAGGAAGTCAGTTTTATCGATTCCTCTATCTGTTACTTGCTCCCTAGCTAATGTATAGCTCCAAGCAACCTCCGGTTTGTCGTACATGTAAACAAGGCTAACGCGATAGCCGTCCTCTAGTAGTTTTTCTACGTTTCGAATCGAGCTTCCGGATGTACCGGAAAATGTTCCGTCGATCATAACGTTATATTTTTTACGCCTCAAAACATCTACGCTTCTTGCTAGAACGTTCGTTCCCTGACTTCTAAACTTTGCGTATGTCTTTGGTGTATAGCCAGGATATATAGTAACGATTTGATCTAAATCAATCCTAACAAATTCATCGTATTGACCTTTGGTCTCAAGGCCTTCAACTATAGAATCGAGAAATTCTGTTTTACCAGCACCGGGTATACCAGCCATCACGTATGCAACAGGTGTTTGATTGTTAGTAACAGGCTTAGCTTTAGAGTCGGCAATAATAAGATTGACTACATACTTTTTCTTTTGCTCACTAGATAACTTTTCGAACTTCTCTTCGGCCATATCGAGTTTCATGACCTTATCATAACAAGAAATTGCTAATGCTCATATTGAATTGAACATTATTTTTAAATTACTATTTGTGGTGATCCTATCGAGAATCGAACTCGAATTGCCAGGATGAGAACCTGGTGTCCTAACCGTTAGACGATAGGACCATCAAAAGCAGTAATTAACTTGTCTACTCTATCAAATAACAGTGGTAATGTCTAGGCTGGGGGTGGAAGCGCGTCGAGTTGGCGGATAATCTCGATGAGCTTTTTCGGGGTGATCTCTGCCTTGATGAGATATGCATCCGCGTGTTTTTGCATCTGGGTACGTGAGGCGTCGTCCTGCTCGAAGTTAGTCAGGACGATAACCTTGGAATTAGGAATCAAATCCTCTGCCCCGCCACGGAGTGCGTCCAGGATCTCAGTACCACGGCGTTCGGGTAACATGACATCGAGTAGAATTACGTCGTAGGACTTGTTACGAGCCGTAATCAAGCCATCGTTACCATCAACAACCCAGTCAACGTCGTAGCCAGCTTTTTTCAGACTACGAACGTACATCTCGCCGATAAAGCGGTCATCCTCGATACATAGTACTGTTTTACTTACTGACATTCATTATCCCCTATACATCGAATGATTTTTAATCCAGCCGTTGCCGTGTTCGATGAGGCCTTCGTTACTATTATCACCTGATGCTAGCTTGGCTGCAACAGTTGAATAAATTGGTAGTGAGGCGATAAAAGTCGATCCCCTACCTTCCTCGCTACGAACGGCAATATTACCGCCATGTGATTCGATAATGCCCTTGCTGATGTAGAGGCCAATACCGGTCCCTGCAACAGTCTCGCGCGAACGGTGTGAACGATAGAACTTCTGGAACAGGTTGCTAACGACATTGCCCGGCATACCGATACCATGGTCCTGTACAGATACCTCGACGAAGTCGCCCTTGACCTCAGCAGTGACATTAATTGCGCCACCTTCGTTGCTGTATTTGATGGCGTTATCGATGAGGTTACCAAGGACTTCACTGATGCTGGCGCGATCGGCTGCAATTGTTGGAAGGTCTGCAGGGAACGCGACACTTAACAGGCGGTTTTGTGCGTGGGCACGAAGCTCCATGTCGTCCTTGATCGTGTCGTAAATGCCAGCTAACGTATCCTCAGCGAGGTGAACCTTTAAATGACGACGGTCGTAACGCGAGGTATTAAGGATGTTGTTAATGTATCCGGACAAGCGGTTGGCAGATACGGTGAGTCGACGAAATAGTTCGTGCTGATCAGGTTGCAAGACAGCACCTAATTCTTCCTCTAGTACATCAAGATAGCCACGGATAACCGTAATCGGTCCACGCAGTTCGTGGGCTGCAAAGGCGATGAAATCAAGATCCTGCTCGCTAATGTCGTAGGTTGAGGTACGATCAACTAATGTTAGGACAGTTTCGTGTGATGAACCCTTGTCGTATGAAGCGATAATATCAAAGAAGCGCCTACCCTCTTCCTCGGGCAGACGATCAGAAATGCGTGTCCAAATGTGCTCAGCATGGACGGCGTGCTCATCGCAATCGTTTAGCCACGATTCGAGCGTATCCTGCCCATTAAAGACCAAACTGAGAGTTGTGACGTTCTCGGCATCAATATGAATCGGTGCGGCCTTGTTGGCATAGGAAACTGTTCGATCGTGATTAAGGACAACAAAGCCACAGGTTGTTGCGTCGAGGGCTGAGCTGAGTGAATCGGAATTGACATGTGGAGCGGGCGCAGTAATTGTCGCCATAGCAGTTGATGGCTGAGTCGTATCAGGTGCTGGTATCACGCCTTCCTCAGCCTTGCCTGATAGTTCATAGATTGTCTGTAGGGCAATCTTGAAACCATTTTTCTCGTACCGTTTGTCGTTAGGATTCGGGAACGTCTTGTCTGTTGGCTCACCAGCAACGTGGATGATTGCTGTGAGTAAATCCCTGGCTGGGCGGGCACTAAAATGCGAAATTAATAGGCCACGGAGGATTCCTAATATAAATAGAGCGACGACGATTCCCCACAGTACCATAGAGGATACGGGCAAGGTGTTCGTCAGAATGAGAATGGCTGCGACTACGCTAATCACAACGATCTGAGACAAAATAATTCGTGTCATTGCACCACGTCGGAAAACAGGCCAGAAATCACGAATTAGATGGGGCATCTTCTCTACTGCCACGTAACCGCTCCCCCGTTATTAGGTACTGCAGCGATCCATGTTTGACCACGAATGAGCGGAACATCAGCACCTGTTGTTGCGTCAGTAAAGGTAATCTGAGCAGTCTTGGCGGTCTTGTGCCAAGTGGCGGCAATTGCTATACCGTTCTGGAAGATTGTCGCAGGACCACTACCTATAGTGGTTATCTGTTCACGGTAACCATCCTGCAGAACGGTACTCTCATCAACTCGCATCGCAATAACGACACTTGGCGTGATCTGTCCTAGCTCACGGTCTAGATGTGGCGCACCACCCTGAGACCTCGCGTAGGTATTGGTTACTTTGTCGTACGTGTATGAGCTGTTATATAACGCACTACTGATCGTGATATTGATTGTGCTGGCTGTTGGGGTTGTGGCTGGCTTGCCGTCAACACGTGAGAAGCCAGTGAATACGGATGTCGTATAACCCTTCTTGGCGTTGAGTGCATCTAAAAGTGTTGATGTCGTATAGACGTCATGTGGCGCAAAGCGGTCAGATGCACGGTAATAGGTCGCAGCGTTAAAGAATTGATCGATATCGCGATATGTCCCGTCACGAATTTCAGCGAGTCCTGCTGCACTACCACCAACGTGGGCAACGCTAGCATTAAATGGTGCAACCCATTCGGCATCGTAGACTCTGATGCTGCGGACTGGACCGAGGAGCGCAGGCTTTTCTTGTTGGTATAGAACCATAAAGCGCGTGATACCACCTTCGGCAATTGCCTCGAAGACTACTCCGCTGTCCTTAAGCCCAGATTGTGGACGTGCGTCTGGACTGTTCTCGATCATGACGGCTGTAACGGGCTGTGTGGTTGCGGTCTTATCGGCAACAGGTAAACCAGTTAGTGGTGAATAATATTTAACGGCTGGAGGTTTAGGTGCAGCTTTGACTGTTGCAGTGGTCTTAACTTGAACGGGTTTGTGATACGTTAACAAAAAAACACCAGTGGTAATGCCAGCAATTAAAAGAACGCCAGCGATGGATAGTATCAATGTGCGGTGTTTGCGCACATGACCCCAGAACCCAAGTTTAGTTTGTTCGTCCATAGCTTAAGCGTCATTATAACAGAGCGGTTATGCTTTGTAACTAATAGCTATTTAGCGAGTTCAATTGCAGAATCGAGACGTGATAATACGGTATCTTTACCGAGAACAGATAGCGTCTCGTTCAGTACTGGGCTAAATGGTGCCCATGAGACAGCTAAACGGATAAGGCTGAATAAAATGCCAGGTTTTTGACCAGTTGTCTCGAGGAGACTATTGAGCGTGTTTTGAATCGACTCGGCATCGAATTCACTACTTTCGAGGGCTGATTTGGTCTGAGATAGAAAACTATTAATTTCCTCGTTTGATAGCTTGGAAAGCTGTTTGTTATCTGTGATCATTGACCAGTTTGGAGTTGGCTCGGTAAAGAAATAATCAGTTAATGTCGGTAGGTCGGCTAGCGTCTTGAGGCGGTCCTGAACGAGGATTAGGACTTGTTTTTTACTCTCAGTACTTACCTTTTTAGCTGATTCAGGCCAAAAATCTGTGACGCGTTCGTACAAATCATCAAGTGACAGCAAGCGAATATGTTGACCGTTCATCCAGAGCAGGCGCTGTTCATCGAAACGTGCGCCACTTCGTTGAACGCGTGCCAGACTAAACTTTTCGATAAGTTCTGTGGTTGAGAAAATTTCTTGTTCAGTGCCATCGTTCCAGCCTAGACTAGCGATGAAGTTGATCATAGTCTCAGGCAAATAACCGTCACGAAGATAATCAAGGACGTCCTTGGCACCGTCACGTTTACCGAGCTTTTTGTTACCCGATTCACCAAGGATATGCGGCATTGTTGCAAAGATAGGAAACGCTAGGTCTAGCGCCTCGTAAATGTTCAAATAATTTGGTTGGCTTGATAGGAACTCTTGCCCACGAATAACATGGGTAATCTTCATCTCGGCGTCATCAATAATGTGTGCGAAATTATAAGTCGGGAAACCATCAGATTTGATGAGGATAATGTCATCGATCACTTCCGGTCCAGAATGTAGATCACCCATTACCTCGTCGTGCCACTCATACGATTTAGGCTCGGATTTGAAACGAAGCGGCATCGTACCATCCCAGGCTGGTGGATTCTCGGGACGATGGTCTCGGTACAAAAAAGCACGCTTATCTGCCCTAGCCTCATCACGAAATCCCTGGATTTCCTCTGGGGTATACGGGTCAGCGTAGGCCCGACCGCTATCGATTAGCTTTTGTGCCCAAGGCTTGTAGGTATCGAGTCGTTGACTCTGTAAATATGGAGCGTAGGGACCACCGATATCTGGTCCTTCATCGTAGGTAATACCAAGGGCTTTTAAACTAGAGATTAAATGGTCGGCTGAGCCTTCGACTTCTCGCGCCTGGTCAGTATCCTCAATACGCAGAATGAATTGACCCTTAGCTTGCTTAGCTACAAGCCATGCAAATAGTGCAGTACGAACACCACCAACATGTAAAAAGCCTGTTGGGCTGGGTGCAAAACGAGTTCGAACATCTGTCATATTGCTATCATTTTAACACTTATGGGGCTAAACGTCAGGAACAATCACCAGATACCGTCTCTCAAACATCCCCTTTCGCGCCTATCAGTGCACGATCAGCGATGCAAATTATGGGGCTGCAGTCGCTTTAGGATATTATCGAGAGGTATCTGTTGCTTAATTTTGAGCTGGATTACATGCTGGTTGCAATTTGTCGGATCTGATCACCAGAGAGTGGTGCATCACCATCGATTGTGTAAAGTATGCCACCATTTACCCAAGCCGCGTCGCCACTGTAGGTATAGATAGTTAAGCCTTGTTCTTGGTTGGTGATGTACTGCTCGCCTGCCTTAGGGAGAACAATATCATTAAGGACTGCGGTTGAGTCCCATGTACTTTTTGCTTGCTTGATTGAGAACTTACTGGTGCCAGTGTTGGCGACGAAATTAATTGTCACTTGTCCGTTACTAAAAGTGACTGGACCATTGAGGCTATAGCCGTCAGGCTGATATTGAGGATAGGTTGCGTTAATACCTGCCTGTGCTGCAGCAACGCGAACGGATAGTCCGGGCATATTAACGTATGTAAGATAGCCACCAACGAGTGCGACAACAATACAAACGACAATAATGGTGATTGCTCGTGGATGTCGGTTAAAGAAATGCTTACGAGCTATCTTGACGGGTGGCTTGGCCAGAGCTGCCGTGATCGCATCGTTCTTGATATCCTGAGACGATTTGCTGGGTGCTGGGGCTACGACTGCACTACGCTTGGCTTGAAGCTTGTTAGTCTTTGACAGTAAGGGGTGTGATGCAACAACAGGCAGATCACGTGATGTGACAGCTGCGGGGGCAGTTACGACGGGATGCGGGGCAAATCGGGCAACTTTACTGCTTCGGGCAATGTCCATAGTCTGTCCTGCATGTTTAGGGCGATGATTAGAAATTGGTGACGGCTTTTTGGTAACACGACGGATTAACGTCTTGGACCTTTGCAGCGAATTATGAATTGAACCAGCAGGAGTTGGCTTTTTTGAATGAGTATCAGTAGGTACTCCCGCAATCGGAAGTCCTGTTAGGGAGTCATATTGTTGACCATTAATGGTAACAATACTGTCTTTACTCATATACTATGTCCTCGCAATTTGTACGTTATGTTTGTTACGTCGATACGTAGCTATAACACTATAGTATAAAGCTTACGTCTAAGTTGCAAGGATTTGTTAAAAAATGTACTCAGTTCCCAGCAGGCGGCTGTATAATATGTAGTACGATGTATCGTCGACCTTCAAAGAAAAAAGAAATAGTAATGCGCGTTATTACCTACACAGCGATGGTTTTGTCGGTTCTGACAATTGTATCCGTTCTTATTTTTTTGATTCTTGGATACAGAGTTGACACTAATAATGGCAAGATTGAACAAAGTGCACTACTGCAATATGATACAAACCCATCTGGTGCGACTGTAACAGTTGACGGAAAGGCTCTCGGATCTAAGACGTCGACCAAGAGTACGGTCCTGGCTGGTGTGCATACCTTTACGATGCAAAAAGATGGCTACGAACTGTGGCAAAAAACACTCGACGTAAAGGCAGGCACGCTGACGTGGCTAAATTATACACGACTTGTTCCTAAGAACCTGAAAGCTAAGTCAGTCGCTACTTACTCTAATATTTATGACAGTCTCGGCACAACCGATGGTAATACTATGATTGTGCAACAATCTGCGATGACACCGACATTTCAGATTGTTGACCTGCGTTCTGACACTATTAAGTCAACCAACTTTACGATTCCTGCAAACTTTTACAGTGAAGCAACGACACCAGGTATGGTCCACACATTTACACTAAACCAATGGGACAGTGGTGGTCGTTACGTGTTAATTCAGCACACTTACGGAGACAAGAAAGAATGGCTTGTGGTTGATACCAAGGATCCAAATGCCACCAAGAATATTACAACTCTATTTGATTTAGACCTTACTCAGCTAGTATTTTCTGGTACGAGCGGCAATATACTATATGCATTATCAGGGACTGACCTCAGGCAGCTTGATCTATCGGCAGGCACAATATCACGTGCGCTTGTCAGCAACGTTAGCAACTTCTCTCTCTATCAGACGAATGTTATTACCTATGTAGGAACAGATCCAAATGATGCCAAGAAAACTGTTGTGGGGCTGTACCGCGAGGGTGACAATGCTCCACATGTGTTACGTAGTGTTGTGACGACAGGCGAACCTATACATATTGCTACATCACACTACTTTAATAAGGATTACGTTGCTATTTCTCAGGGTAAACAAGTTGATATTACGAGTGGTAGTTATCCTTCATCAAGTAGCGATAGTAGTAGCCTGAGTGCCTTTGCGACATTCACCTTTTCTACGAATGTTGACAGTATGTCGTTTAGCCCTAAGGGCGATTACCTACTTGTTCAGTCAGGTGCGGACTTTGAGAGCTATGATATTGAGCATCAGCGCATTACCGACTACACATTAACAACCAGCACTAACGTTGCTGTTCCTCCTGTTAAGTGGCTAGATGATAATCACACATGGACGGATTATAACGGCAGTATAGTGATGCGCGAATTTGATGGCGCGAATGCCTCGATACTTAATCCAGTAGCGACTGCTCAGGGTATCGCACTGACACAGAATGACAAGTATATCTATAGTATCGGCAAGACTGCGACAGGCTATCAGCTACAACGCGTGCAAATGATACTTTAGAAGAGTCCTCCTCCCTTCGCTCTTGTCCTCTCGAAGATCGCCTTTCACGCCTATAATTTCACGTTTTAGCGACGTAAATTATAGGGCTGCAGTCGCTTTATGATCTTCTCAAGAATAAGAACGAAGGGAGATTTAACCTCCGAAGAGTCGTTCGAAGAGTGTTGGTGAGCTGCCAGGGATCTCGGTTGTTGCCTGGTTGGTAGATGTCGTTGGGGCTGCAGTTGAGGCGGTAGGATCTGGACTGACTTGCTGTGCCGTTATGAGAAGTCTGTGAAGCGCTGTCCCGACTGGTGTACAAGTTAGTAGTGTCAAAACTGGCTGTGTCGTTTGGTATACTAAAGCGCTGACGTCAGTTGGCTCGACAACCTGTTTCTTGGTAACCGTATAGGTATAGCGGATACTCTGATAATTGACATAAATGCTATCGCCTACCTCGAGTTTATCGAGTTGTGCAAAGATAAATTTGTAATCACCGCCATCGAGAAGATCATTACTACTGTGTCCCGCTAAGACGGTGTTACCAACTTGACCTGGGTGGCTGCTGGCACCCGGAATTGCAAATTGTGCAACGCCCTTAGCCATCGCCGCCATCTGTGAATTATAGTCGTTCCCCACGTCGTACAGGACTGGGACATCAACGTTAATCTTTGGAATGATGAGAAGTGGATCAGCAGGAACACTGACATTGCTTGATGGGTCAATAACGATGTTCTGAGGATCAATATTACCAGGGCTGACGTAGGCCATAACCGTTCCAATGAGGAGCTGGTTATATTGTAAAAACGCAAAGATCAACACAACCAAAACGGCTGCGGTAATTGGTACGAAGTGACGACTTTTACGAACTTTTTTAGCTGATTCGGTGACACGTGATAATAGTTTCTGGCGGAGGTCAAACAATGCTTCATCCTGCGAAGTGCTCTCAAGTCGTTCTTGCTCTGCCTGATGTGTAAAGACTGCTTCACGGGTTGTTGGTACAGGGGTAGGCTGTGACTGGATAGTTTGCTTGGCCCGTTCAAGGTGGTGCGTGTAGTAGCCCTCATAATATTTCTGGTAGTAGGTTTGCCATGCGCTATGGTATTGTTTCCATTGTTCGAGTACTGGTTGCGGATTATCCTCATGTGTTCGTTCATATGGATTATCCTGCTGGGCTGGCTCAGCACTTGCTGGCTGATCGCTTGGATGGCTGTAGATGTTTTCGATTTGAGCGCGGACGATATTGGCCGCTGCGGCCTGGCTTGCTGGTACGTCACTAGGCGATTGCTGCGGCGCAGCAGGCGTATTTGCGGGGGTAGTTTGGTTCTCGTCGGGGCTCATGTATATAGATTCCTAATCAGTTCTATTGTACAATACATTGGTACGAGCCGCTATAACGCCTATGTCTCGCTTCTTTTATATCTAGTGCCGCGATGGTGGAATTGGTAGACACGCAAGACTCAAAATTTTGTGTTCGCAAGGACGTGCCGGTTCAAGTCCGGCTCGCGGTACCAGATAGCAAAGAAGTTGTGGGGATTATATGAGGCTTGCCGTGACGCTTTCGAGCGTCTTTTTTGGATTCCAGAGCCAATAGACTGCAGCCTTTGCCGCAGTATTACCTCGCCAAATTGCCATCGGGTTATCCCACGGAGTGGACGTCACTTCCCCGCCGCTGGCGACGAGTAGCTGGTCCTTGAATAAAACCGTGATCGATATAGGATATGTGATCGTAAATTTATGAATTGCCTCGACGAGGCTGGATAGTTGCATACTAAAGGTTAAAACTTTTGGGTAATAGACGAATTGGAAGAGTTTTTGGAGCTGTGCGAAAGATACTACCAGTAGCGTGTCAGGGCGTTCTACGACGCTAGAGCTAGCGTTCTTGATGAGATCAACGGCATCGCGCGTAATAGTGAGAGGTCCTGAGTAATCGTGTAGAAAATCTTCGTATACAATGGCAGTTTCGCTGTTACGTCCTGCGTCTCCGATCATAAGGACCGCTGTCGCCCAGCCGCCGAGAGCTTTCATCTCGGTAATTGAGTCCTTGGCAAGGCTGCCTGACGGGTTGGTTGCACCATAAATCACGTCGGTCATAATCGGTGGAATTGATTTCTTGAGCCCATCGGGTAGTAGCACGCGTATCTCACCTACCCCAGCCTGCGAGCTGATTCCATAAGCTTCGGCTACGCCCGAAAAGCCAAGCTTATTACCACCTATAATACCGAGGCGTCCTGACTGAGAACGCTGTTCGGGCTTGCTCCACTCAATATTGGGATATAGGGCGTTGCCAGCAGTTTGTTTGTGCCAATACGGGTGCTCCATGATTATTTAAGTGTAGCACTCCAGCGCATAGGGGTATAATAGATGAATGGATAAAGATCTTGATGAATACAGGAATCAAACGACTCATCGTATCAATCTGATTGAAAAAGACCTAGGGAATGCTAAAGCGGCAGAACATGCACGGCTAGTCAGTGAGGCGCGTAGTATATTTGAGTATCACACGATTCGGGTGCGTGATTTTCAGCACGAACGGCTCATTCATCTGATAGTGACGCTCTTTTTTGCAGGCCTATGGATACTATCTGCAGGCGGCGGGCTGTATGCACTGACACTTGCAGCTGATCCAAGTGGTCCAATGCTGAATATTTTGGCATGGATATTATGTCCTTTGCTACTTCTGGTCGAACTATTCTACGTAAGACATTATTACAAACTAGAAAACGGTACGCAGGCTCTATATCAGCTAACGAAGAGATTACATACGATTCTTAATACTTCGACTGAAGATTAGGATAAAACGTAGAGTCCGTCTGAATTTTTCTCGAGAGTGTATGCCATGCTTTTACGCTCAACAACAATTTTCCAACCCTTTTCCTTGGCGATAGCGAGTAGTTTACTGTCTGGATTAAATGCAATTGGATTATCGACGAGTTCGAGCATTCCGGCGTCGCCCGATGTATCCCCCACTGCGTAAGAATCATGCCAATCGAGGCCGTGTTCGGCAACAACTTGTTTAAGGAGCGTGTCTTTTTGGCCGTAAATTTCACGCTTGATCGCGACGAGTTTGTCATCACTAAATTCGTAATCGAGGCCGAGTGCAATGTCGATCTTGTAGGTACGTGCGAATCGTTCAACGAGTGTTTGTTGGGAGCCGCTAATGACGATGGTCGTGTAACCTTGGGACTGCAACTCTCGAAGGAGATCACGGGTATAGTGGTAAAGAACTTTCCCTTTTACAGTGATAATTCGATCAGATATTTCCTCGAGAAGTTGCTTGTCGATACCGACAATGCCAACATTAAGTGCCTTAACCAGACCGGTCTCGTATACACTCCAATCTAAGCTACCCTGGCGCCATTTTTTGCGGTCTTCGAGCACAGGATGCGCGATTGATGCATCAATAACGCCTGCTTCAACCAACTCATCAAATAGTTCGTGAAAGAATTGCCAGTGAAAGATCGTCCCATCGATATCAAAGACGGCGAATTTTTTGCTCATACCTTCAGCTCTATACTAACGGGACAGTGATCAGAACCAAGGATGTCAGGATGAATAGCTGCGTCTACTACCATGCCTGCGATAGATTTACTTGCGAGCCAATAGTCAATTCTCCAACCGATATTACGAGCCCTAGCGTTTGCCCAGTGTGTCCACCAAGTATAGGCGTCCGCAGTATCGGGATGAGATGCACGAAATGTGTCGATGAAGTCGGCCTTTTCAAATGTATCGAAACCCTCGCGTTCTTCATTGGTAAAACCGTGTTTACCAATATTTGCCTTCGGGTTGGCAAGGTCAATTTCGCTGTGTGCGACGTTGAGGTCTCCGCAGAATACAACTGGTTTTGTTTTTTCTAAGTCTTGAACGTGTTCTAGGAAGGCTGGGTCCCACTGTTTATGACGGAGTTCAAGTCGAGAAAGATCACCCTTTGAGTTCGGTGTATATACGGTTACAACCCAAAACTTCTCAAATTCGGCTGAAATAACCCGACCTTCCTTGCTTGGGTCACCGTAACTATCACCTGCAAGTTTATATTTCTTGGCGATATCGTCCGTGAATCCATTAATGACGGTGAGAGGTTTGGTTTTACTAAAAATCGCCGTACCGCTATAGCCTGCCTTGTCGGCGCTATTCCAATATTGTTCATAGCCAGGCAGATCAATCTCAACCTGGTCTTGCTTGGCCTTAGTCTCTTGTAAACACAAGATATCAGGCTGATGGTCAGCGATAAATGATTGAAAAGTTCCTTTATTGAGAACTGCACGAATCCCATTTACATTCCACGAATATAGTTTCATATCCTTATTATAACCCTATACGTTTTTCATCGCGCGACTGGCTTCGCGTTCCTGATCGCGGCGTTTGAGTGTTTCGCGTTTGTCGTAATTCTTTTTACCTTTACCAAGTGCGATGACGACCTTGATATAGCGACCCTTTGTGAGAAGTCTGAGGGGTACGATTGTCATACCTGTTTGTTTGCGGGCGTATAACTCGTCGATTTGTTTGCGCTTGGCGAGAAGTTTACGCGGAGCGGTGTCGATCGTCCGAGCGCCAGGCTTATTTTTTTCATTAATTTTGAGGCTAAAGCTCGCATTATTGAGCCATAGTTCACCAACCCGAACCGTGACAAATGAACCTTTAAGCTGGATGTGTCCATCACGAGCGGCACGAGTTTCGGGTCCGGTTAAGGCAATACCAACGACTAATTCCTCGTTTGAAGCGATCGCATAGTCAAAAGTCGCTCGCTTGTTGACGATCGCAGATGGACGTTTGATCGGCTTTTTCTTGGTTGCCATGATAGGTCTATTGTAACAGAGATGTAATAGCCGTGAGCAGTGTTGTTGCCGAGGTGTCCCAGCTGTACTGCTTGACGTGTTTTTTGCCTTCGCGGGAGAGTGATTCGCGAAGTTCACGGTCATCGAGCTGTTTGATCTTCTGAGCAAAATCAGCAGGATCGTGTGCGTCGAAGAACAATGCACCCTTTTCCCCTGCTACCTCGTGGAAAACTGGCATGTCAGTTAGGACGGTCGGAACGCCCAATGTGTGGGCCTCGACAACTGGAAGTCCGAAGCCTTCATCGAGGCTAGCGCTTGCAAGGACTGCATTGTCGGCAAGTAGTTCTGCGTATTTTTGATCGCTAACGCCTTTGTGCCAAATAACTTTGGCTCCCTCGGGAATCATTGCAACAAGTTCTCGGTAACGTTCTTCTGGCGGTAAATGACTAAGAAGATGCAATGTGTACTCGGGTAAGTATTTCATGCCTTTTATAAGAGTCTCAACGTTTTTGTAGCTAATAAATGCACCCATGTAGACGATATTGCGCGGTGCATGTTTGCCGATATCAGGAAGCTTATCAAGTAGTTTTTCGAGATGCCTTGGGGCGTTCGGTGTGACGATGATTGGTCTTTTCGTGAGGTTGGCTACTTCGAATTCTTTCTTGGCTGATTCACTGACTGTATTAACGATATCTGCAGAGT
This sequence comes from Candidatus Saccharimonadota bacterium, assembly GCA_028286365.1. GTDB lineage: Bacteria > Patescibacteriota > Saccharimonadia > Saccharimonadales > Saccharimonadaceae > UBA1547. The sequence continues at coordinate 129,792 of JAQBRR010000002.1, forward strand.
CTAAGGTAATACGCATCGGTATATTTGTCGTATAAAAAGCTCGCCATCCGACGCGAACAATCTTGTTTCTAATATCAAGTGGTGGTTCGGGATGGTGTACATAGATCATATCGTGTGACGTCAGGATAAGTTTGAACTTGCGACCAAAAGTCCCCATGCTAAATAAAGGTGAAAAAACGACATCGGGTTTAAACTTATTGAGAATAATAGAGGTAAATGGCTCGAGCGGTGAGATTGGCGGATGAATCTTTACGAATTCAGCATTATCTGGTAAAAATGCCAATTGTTTTTCGTCACTGATGATAAATGTTAATTTTGTTTGTTTGGCGAGTGCGTTTGCGAGCTCTGTTGTGTAGCGGCTAATGCCGTCATGAAAATCTGGTCGTATGTAACGGGCGTCGTAAAATAGTTTCATAATAAGTTTATTGTAGCATGAGTAATATACCAAAACTCGCCGTGATATAATTAAGCCATATGAAAATCTTGATTGCTGCGGATCTCTACTTCCCTGTTATCAATGGCGTGGCGACATTTAGTCGTAATCTCGCTAAGGGCCTAGCCAATCGTGGTCATGAAGTCCTTGTTATTGCACCGAGTCAAACGGGTCGACGCTACAAGGAAGTTGATGGTAATTATGTTGTAACTCGTACTATTTCGGTACCAATGCCTTTGTATCAAAATATTAAAGTGTCACTGACCCCGATGCGTGAAGTGAAGAAAATTATTGATGAGTTTGATCCAGATGTTATCCATATCCAAATGCTTATGTGGATTGGTCAAGCAACGATGAAATATGGTAATAAAGTCGGCATTCCGATTGTTAGCACTAACCACGCAATGCCAGAAAACTTGATGGATAACTTGAAGTTGCTTGCCCCAGTCGCGAGGCCGATTAACTACATGCTCCGTGACTATGGACGACGCTTTCATTCCAAGGCTGATTTCGTAACAATGCCAACGCAATCAGCAATTGGAATGTTCAGAGTTGCCGAGAAGATGAATGTGCCGATGAAAGCTGTCTCAAATGGTATTGATCTCAGTCGCTTTACAGACGAAAAAGCACCAGATAGTATCTACGAGAAGTATAATCTTCCTACCGATATACCAATCGTTACTTATGTGGGGCGAACTGATGCTGAAAAGCATATCTGGGCACTCATTAAAGGTTTTGCACGCGCTCTAAAAACAGTCAAAGCGCATCTGTTAATTGTTGGAGACGGCAGTGATGCGGATAATCTCAAAGCACTCGTAAAAGACCTTGGTATTAAAGATTCCGTGACGTTTGCTGGACGCGTACCTGAGGAAGATTTGGCACCGTTACACCAAGTTGGAAAAATATTTGCAATGCCTTCTCCTATGGAGCTACAAAGCATCGCGACACTTGAAGCGATGGCTAGTGGCAAGCCAGTTGTTGCAATTGATGCGGGAGCACTGAAGGAACTTTGTCATGATCAAAAGAATGGCTTTTTGTGTGAACAAGATAATGACGAACAAATTGGTGATGCGATTGCTAAGATCCTCACTGACCCGGAACTGCAAAAGAAATTCTCAGCCGAGAGTCTTCGTATTGCTCGGGAAAACGATCTCGACTTTACACTTGATCAGTTCCTCAAGATTTACGCCGATCTTATACACTAATCTGACTTTATAATCTTCCTTCAACCGACCACTTCCGCAGTGTTCACTAAAGTGTAACACTGCTCGCGTTACGCTTTTAGCCTGTTTCGTGAAGATTATAAACTCAGATTGCTATTTACGATTAGTAAAATTCTTAATTGCATCTGCTACTTGGTCTGGTGTTTCGTAGTGAGTTAAATGCCCTACTTTTTTGATCACATGCAACTTGCCGTCAGAAAACATTTCAACAAGCTCTTTTTGTTTGTGAAGCGGTGTGATGTCATCATTGGCCCCGACAATTAGGAGGGTTGGAACGCTAATATCGCCAGCCGTCTCACGAACGTTGTGGCTAACAGATGTGGTAAATGACTCTGAAAGTGATTTCTTGTCATGGAAGAGGCTAAAATAACGGAAATGTTGGTTATGAATATACGCGCGTACTGCCTTGTCTTTGGTTTTGGTCATTGAGAGCGTGACGATAACAACGACTGGCTTAGCGGCGAGCCATTTATTGGCAATACGAGTCGGGAGTTTGCGTCCGACCCAGTAATAGAATAATGCTAGTTGCGTGAGCACAGCACGTGGTCCCTCAAGTGCCGGTGCACCAATGGGATTGACGAGGATCAACTTTTCAATTGTCTTCGGGTATTTGGCGGCATAGGCAGCGGTTATGATACTGCCGAATGAATGCCCCAATAGGATAGGTGGTTTTTTTAGATTCTGGCGTTCTATAAGGTTATGTAACCACAAGACATAGGCATCCAGATCATAGGATGGAAGTGACTCGCCTTCCGCAAAACCCGGAAGATCAGGAATCGTCAGGTTGTATTCAGGTAATTGCTCCGCTATAAGTTGCAGTCCGTGATGTGTTCCACGAAAGCCGTGGATCATGATGATAGTTTTTTTTGTCGCCGTCATTACAATTTAGTATAGCCTAACACTCCGTGGATGTGTTGTTACGGTGATTTTCGAAATTTAATGTCGTCAGCTGCTGCTTGCAGTTCAATTACTGCTTGCACTTCTGGAAACTGTTTGATGTACTCAAATGCAGTATGTCCAATTTCCGCATCAGATCCTCCACTCTCAGCTATATGTTTGCAGATGCCAAAGAGAAAATCTGCTTCGCGGTTGTATCCTTGTTGATCTAATGCATCATACATACTTGACGCGATCTTATCAATTCGGAGTTCTATATCGTCAGACATTTCTTCAAGAGGACTATATGAATCTTCAGTAGGTGGCATGGATCGTATTGTGAGGAGTAACCCTTGTTTGGCTAGTCCGTCGTCGATTCTTCCATGTGATCTAAACAGGTTTGTTTTATCGATAACATTGTTGGGTTGAGATGATATAGAGACCGGCTCTGCCCCTGGTAAATAAAAAACGGGCGCAAGTGCGCCCGGTTGTATATTAAGATTTCGGAGTCGAGATAGTGTATCGTTTTCGACAAATCGCTTGCTTGCTTCGATGATCCCAACGTGTCCCATGTCTGTATTAAACAACTATTTAGTTTTCTATACAAGAACATTATTTATTTTGTCCGCAGACTATCAAATCACCCCTATAAATGGTAGTATTATACAGATATGATCGCTGACATTACCGTTACTGAAAAATCCTTTGGTCCCAAAGTCTTAATGAGTGGGATTAAGTTTAGTATCGATGATGGTGAAAAAGTCGGTGTGATCGGTCGTAATGGTGTTGGTAAATCTACTTTGTTTAATGTCCTAGCTGGAACTGACAAAGATTTTACCGGCGACATTATCTATAAACGAGGAACGGTCATTGTTGCGACGGCGCAAGAACACCATGACATGGGAGACACGACCGTTCTTCAATACGTTCTGCAGGGTCTTCCAGAGTACAGTGACCTGAGCCATATCATAGAGTCCTATCCCCTGACGATGGGTGATGATATGAAACTGATCGATGAGTATACTCAGGCCTTGATGCGCTTTGACGATAAGGGCTTTTATCAGATCGAGGAGCAGATTGAACGTGAACTTGATAACTTTCAACTACCTGGTATTGCTCATCGTCCCTTCTCTACTCTATCTGGTGGACAGAAGCGTCTGGTTGAGGTGGTTAAGGTCATGCATAGTGATGCACATTTGGCACTGGTCGATGAACCGACCAACCATATGGACTACATTGCCAAGGCGCAGTATATCGAGTGGATGAAAACTGCCCGCGAAGCGATGCTCGTGATTACTCATGATCGTGACGTTCTGCGTGAAGTGGATCGGATTGTTGAACTAAAAGATGGCGACAGTGTCAGCTATAAGGGTAATTATGATGCTTACTTGAAGCAAAATGCGGTTAGTACCGGTAGTCAGATGAATGACTTTGAGATGGTTGAGAAGCGTATTGTGAATTTAAAGGCCAAGGTTATTGATTACCAAAGGTTGAAGGAAAAATCACGTAATCCATCAACAATCCAAAAGTTCAAACGTCTTGAGGAGACTTCACGTAAAGAGCTGGCTGAGCTGCAAGCGAAGGAAAAGCCAACCTTTTGGATTGATAAGGAATCAGCGGCAAATCTTAACTACAAAGTTGCGGCGCAATATGATAAGTTCAAGGCCAAGAATATTCGCATGAATATGAAGGATGATGAATCTCGTAGCAAGCACGTGCTGGTGACGGCTCGTGACCTATCACTTGGATACGGTGAAGCCCCGCTATTTAACGGTATTAATATTGATCTTCGTGAAGGTGAATCATTAGAACTTCGAGGACGTAACGGTGCTGGTAAGACGACACTGATTAAATACTTGTTAAAAGGTCTTACTCCACAGCCCGAAATTAAATGTTTTGATGGTGAACTGACGCTTGATCAACATGTTCGCATTGGTGTGTATGAACAAGAGGTCTCACCGACTTACTTCAATTTGTCGCTTGAGGAAGCCATCGAGAAAATGTATTTGGATCGTAATCTCTCAATCTCAACGACTAAAATTCGTAACCTACTCAGTGATTATCTGTTTACTGAGGGCGATGGCAAAACTCCTGTATCGAGGCTTTCTGGTGGGCAAAAAGCTCGTTTTCAGCTAATCTCTATGCTCGCCAATGAGCCACAACTATTAATCCTCGATGAGCCAACGAACCACCTTGATCTTCCAAGTATTGAGGAGTTAGAAACAGCGCTCGGCAAATACGCTGGCGCTGTTATCTATGTAAGTCACGATGGATACTTCCGACACGCACTCGGTGGAGATGTGTTACAAGTGGGTGCTGCTTAGACAGCGACTGGCTGAATCGCGTGCTTTTTGATGGCGTCTTGGATCTTTGGACGATCAAAACCAAGGATGATATCGCCAGCAATATCAGTAACTGGCACACCGGTGTAGTTACCACCGTTCTTTTCGAGTAGTTCGTCGTAAGCCTCTTTATCTGCTTCGACGTCCTTGGCAACGTACGGAATACCGAGTTTATCAAGCCACTGCATTTCTGTGTGACAGAATGCGCACCAGCTAGTGCTGTAAATCGTAATTCCGCCTGATTTAATCGCTTTACTCATGGTATTTCCCCTTCTGTTGTTGTCTATTCACTATACATTATACAGTAAAATTTGTGCCAGGTAAATACTATCCTACCATCTCGGTTATGGTATACTAAAATTAAATTCGCTGAGGGGCGAAAGGGGTTGAACAAAAATAGATGCGCCAACTAGGAAACCAAAAAAATAAAAGAGGGTTTGCTCTACCCACGGTTTTGATCGCTTCTATTGTGATGCTAACGGTTCTTTTAGTGTCTGTATCGAGCACTGAGGCTATTCGAACGTCTATTAGTGCCCAGTATTATGATCAACTTGCGCAGGCTGCTGGGGACGCCGGCGCTGCCTACGCACAGGCTTGCTTGAATGCAAGTGGTGGTGTTCCAGGCTGGAGCGACGCCAAACCTCTCATGCCTAATACAGATTGCAATGGTAACCCACTGGTTGCATGTACGACCTCGTCGGTTAACCCGCTCTGTTCTGTTACGCGTAACGGTAATGTACTGAGTAGCTTTAGCATTGGCTCGATCTCTGCAATTGATCCGTCTATTCTCGTTGTTGGCGGAGGTGGCGGTGGTGCGGGAGCCGGCTCAGGCGGTGGTGCGGGAGCCTATGTCTATAGCTCGGGTTTTTCACTTCACACTGGTGCGTACACCGTAGCAGTTGGTTCTGGTGGTTCTGGTGGTCCCGCCCCAGGTGATGGTACGAATGGAAATAATTCATCAATTCTGGATACTAGTTCAAACGGCCTGACGGCTCTTGGTGGCGGTGGTGGAAACTCACATCAGGATGGTAACGTTGCCGGAAGCAGTGGCGGTTCTGGCGGTGGTGGAAATATAACGACAGCTGGGAATATTCCTGGCGGGGGTGATGGTTTACAAGGTAACAACGGTGGCGCTGGCTACGTCAATAGTGGATGGACTGGTAACGATGGTGGTGGCGGTGGCGCTGGTGGTGTCGGTGCTGCAGGAGGTAACGCTGCCGGTACAGGAGCCGGTGGTATTGGTCTTGCGAATTCAATAACAGGCAGTAGCACATATTATGCGGGCGGTGGCGCAGGTGGCGAAATTAATTCAACTGCTGTTAGTAACCCTACCCTAGGTGGATTAGGCGGAGGTGGAAATGCTAACACTGACGCAGCAGGCAGTAATGCTGCAGCAAACACTGGTGGTGGTGGTGGTGGCGGATCATACAATGGTTCATATTTTATTGGTGGAAATGGTGGATCTGGTATCGTTGTTATCTCCTACCCTACTGGTTTGATATCGGCAACCGGTGGAACAATAACGACATCGGGGAACAATACTATTCACAAATTTACGAGCGGTGGAACGTTTACTGTTAATACTATCGCGCCTAAGACTATCCCAAACTCTGGATTTGTTGAGGTACTGCGTACCTCAAATAACGCAGTCTGGCGTACCTATAACCAGCCAGCTGCGCAACCAATCGTTGTACCTGATCAGTGTTCGGGCGCGGCAGGTAGTATTTATGGCTGGAACAACGCAACAGTACGCTACCCAGCGTATATAATCTCTGATCTGACTGCACGTGCACTCAGTATTGCGGATAGCGATCAAATTAATCCAGGCCCCAAATATTATCGAAAGGATTTTAGTGTCACAACTGCTGGAACGTATACGCTAACAACAGCGAGTCGAGATGCAGTAAGCTGGTATTTAGATGGTAAGAGTCTGTTAGTATTTAATCGACAAAGTACAACTCCATACACTACATCGTTTAATCTGACTCCTGGTTGCCATACCCTGACCGTAAAGGCAGTTAATACTGGTATTGTGACTGATGCATCGGATTTCATGGGGTCGCTGAAGCTTAACGGAACTTCAACTCCTATTGTGGTGACTGATGCATCGTGGCGTGTGAGTGCTGGCAACTTAGTCCAGTACTCTTCACCTAATTATTATGTTGATCCTACGTCATGGACAAATGCAATCAATGTACGTACTTCTATAGCGAGCGATGCAAGTTGGGCTGCATCATCCGGAGATTCTACTTCCTCCTTCATTGCATCTCCTTCGAATAACGTAGGTGGCGCATATCCAGCATCACAATGGACAGACTTTAGAGATGGTCATGATGTCGTCGTAGGTTCTAATACAGATGTGAGGGTCACCGTGCAATGTGACGACAACTGTATCGTCTATATGGACGGTAATTCCATTATTAGTAATGCAGCTTGGAGTGCAGATTATTCAACGACGATCACTATACCAACAGGTACACATCATTTTGGCGTCTCATCATATAATGGAGGTGTTGCGGCAAATGCAGGTGGCTTCTCTTTCTCTGCAGTAAGGATATCGGATGGTGCGGTGCTTACACATTCCGACACGTCGTGGCTAGGTGCTAATTATTGGAACTCGGTCGATCCGAACCCATATTCATATGATAATAACTTTTCGCCGAGTCCAGGTATGTTAAATCGGGGTGTCAATATATCGCCAGCATTTTCTACTTGGACTTTAAGTGGTGGAGCTACATATGATTCTACAACTGGGCAGATAACGCTCCCAACTTCAAGTGCATTAGCATCATCGCCTCTTATTCAAATTGACAAACCTAAATCGTTGTTTGACGGCGCAGATTTTTATCCAACCACCAGCGCAACAAACTTTAGCCCCGCGGGAGGCTTCTACACTCAGGCAAATTACTATGCTGGTGATGGGACGACGCCTGTAAATAATTCAGCCGGAAGTACGGCTAGTGGGTGCGCTCAATCACTGCCACTAAACACCTGGACAACTAACGTGGCTTGTTCATACCCTGCTGCGGGTAACGTTGTATATTTAAAGATCTGGTTTGCTGGGAGCACTTCATGGGCAAGTCCTGGTATCGTAATTCGAAACCCTGTTATAACAATCAACTAAGTCACTGTACAGGAGGCTCCGCACCTGTTAAAATACATAAAGATATGACTCAGTCGCCTCATGTAAACAAGAAGACGATGACTCAGCCGCCTACGATGACGAGAGCGGCCATTTTATTGTTTTTCACAATTGCCGATACGACATGGCGGGCATTTGTACCAACTATTGGTGGAACAGTCCTAGGTATTGCGCTCGATAATACCTTTCATACTGCCCCATTACTAACAACTATTATGATTATTGTCGGTTTTGCGTTGAGTATATTACTGATTGTCTTGCAGATTCGTAGCGTTAGGAGACAGCGATGAATCAATTTGCTGCCTTAGATCTGCAAGTGAGTATTGGCGCTCAAGAGATTTTTAAAATTGGTAGCTTTTCAGTTACTAATGCACTTCTTTGTGGTATCGCTGGCAGCTTGATTGCAATAATTGTACTCGTGTACACTGCCTTATCTGTTAAGCGCGGCTTTTATAATCGTTTCGTCGGGTTGGTGCAATGGGTATTTGAGGGGCTGCTCAAGCAAATTAACGATATTCTCCCTGATAAAAAATTAGCGCGCAAGATGACTCCCCTCGCGATGACAGTATTTTTTGTCGTTATGTTTGATTATTGGCTGAGTGTTCTACCTGGCCTCGATACGATCAAAATAGCTGGCGTACCGATTCTGCGTAGTGTAACTGCTGACCTTAACTTTACATTGGCGCTGGCAATTATCACGGTAGTAACTGTACAAATCTACGCAGTTAAATATCTTGGTGTGTTCGGTAACATCAAGCGCTATATTCGTAATCCGTTAAAAAGTCCTATCGGCGCATTTGAAGGTGCGCTTGAGATTATCGGTGAGTTTAGTCGTGGCCTAGCACTCGCTCTGCGTTTGTTTGGTAACGCTTTTGCTGGTGAGATCTTGCTGATTGTTATTGGACTTCTCGCAAGTTACGCTGCAACCGTTGTCCTACCATTCTTTATGATCTTTGAGCTATTTATCGGCTTTATTCAAGCGTATGTGTTTTTCGTGTTGGTTCTCATTTTCACCTCATTAGCGGTCAGCCACGGGGGTGAGCACAGTGAAGAGCCGGCGTAAAAGCATGTTATAATTAAGGTAATAAAAAAGGAGAATTCATGAATCAATTAGCATTTGTACTGGGCTATGCCCTTCCAGCACTCGGCGCAGCCGTTGGTATTGGTATTATTGGAGCCGGCGCCCTGAACGCGTTTGGCCGTAACCCAGAGAAGTTGCCTGATATCCGTACTCTTATGATCTTGGCGATCGTGTTTGCCGACTCATTGGCTTTCATCGGTATCATTGTCTCAATTATCTCAAAGTTCCTCAGTTAGGCGACATTCGGTGCAACCTTTGACACAATTCGCGACAACAACCAACGGGAACGTCTTTACGAGCCTTGGTATTGACTGGCAGATGCTGATTTTACAGATCGTTGCATTCCTTATATTGGTGTTCATTCTTGGTAAGTATGTCTATCCTTGGCTGATTAAATCAGTTGATGAGCGCCAAGCCAATATTGAAGCTGCCAATAAAGCAGCATCTGAAGCACAGTCGGCTGCAGTTGACGCTGAAGCTCGCGTTGAGAAATTACTAAAAATTGCTCGAGACGAAGCAGCTGATATCGTTGCGACTGCTAAATTAGAGTCTGCTGCTGCCCTATCTGCGAGTGAAGAAAAAGCCAAGAAGCGTTCGGAACAAATTGTTGCTGACGCTCAGGGTGAGATTCAAAAAGAAGTTGTCGCGGCTAAAAAAGCTCTTCACAACGAAACACTTGAGCTCGTCGCACTTGCAACTGAAAAAGTTGTCGGTAAGGCTGTGAGTAGCAAGATTGATGAGTCGCTAATCACTGACTCACTCAAGGCGGTTAAATAACGTCATGGCTATACGGGTATCACGTCGTAAGATTAGTAACTACATTGCGGATCAGATTGCTGAGGGTCACGAGACCAAAAAGTTGATCCAAGAACTTGCTGCCTTTCTGATTGATACCCGTCGTACCAAAGAGCTTGAACTTGTTGTCCGTGATATTGAATACGAACTAAAAAATCGTGGCATAGTCCTCGCCTGGGTGACATCTGCTCACGATCTAACGAGTGCAACAAAGACAGCCATCAACAAGCTTATCAAGGATCAAACTGACGCCAAAAACGTCGAATTGCAGGAATTGGTAGACCCGACTGTACTAGGTGGCGTCAAGATTGATTTACCTGGTCAGCAATTAGATATGACCATTGCAAGGCGACTGTCATTACTACGAACAAATGTAAAAGAATAATAGATTATAAAGAGGAATAAGAAATGACCCAACTATCTGTCACAGAATTATCACAAGACTTACGCGCAGCCATCGCGAACTTAGAGGCAACCGAAGGCTTAAAGAGCGTTGGTGTTGTTGTTCGTGTTGGTGATGGAGTTGCATGGGTCCACGGTCTTCACGACGCTGGCTACAGCGAAGTTCTTCAAATTGAAACAGCAAATGGTGTTGTCGAGGCATTTGCATTGAACCTTATGGAAGATGAAATTGGTGCGGTACTTCTTGGTGGAGATAGCGAAGTCTCTGCCGGTGACACTGTCCGCTTGAAGGGTACACTTTTACAGGTACCAGTTGGTCCAGAGCTTCTTGGTCGTGTGGTTGACCCACTCGGTCGTCCACTTGATGGCGGTGGCCCAATCAAAACAAAGCAGTTTGGACTTGTTGAGCGAGAAGCAATCGGTGTCATGGGTCGTAAGTCTGTCCACGAACCTTTGATGACTGGTATTATGTCAATCGATGCGATGTTCCCTATTGGTCGTGGTCAGCGTGAACTTATCATTGGTGACCGCCAGACTGGTAAAACTGCCCTTGCGATCGACACAATGATTAACCAGGCTAAGCAAAAAACTGGTGTTGTGAACGTATACGTTGCAATTGGTCAGAAGCTATCAAAGGTCGCTCGATTAATCGATCGCCTTAAGGCTGAGGGCGTGATGGAACAAACTATCATCGTTGCAACGAGTCCATCTGACCCTGCTTCACTTCTCTACCTTGCGCCATATGCTGCGACTGCCATGGGTGAATACTTCCGTGATAACAAGCAACATGCGTTGATGATTTATGATGATTTGACCAAGCATGCTGTTGCCTACCGTCAGATGTCACTACTACTACGTCGTCCACCAGGACGTGAAGCGTTTCCTGGAGATGTCTTCTACCTTCACTCTAGGTTACTTGAGCGTTCAGCAAAACTGAGTGACGAACTTGGTGCCGGATCTCTTACCGCTCTTCCAATTATTGAGACTCAGGCTGGTGATATTAGTGCCTACATTCCAACCAACGTAATCTCAATTACTGACGGTCAGATTTTCCTTGAAACAGACTTATTCTACCAAGGTATTCGACCAGCAATCTCGGCAGGACTTTCGGTGAGTCGTGTTGGTGGTGCTGCACAGACCAAGGCAGTTAAATCTGTCAGTAGTCACCTAAAGCTTGGACTCTCACAATTTAGGGAACTGGCAAGCTTCGCACAATTCGGTAGTGATCTTGATGAAGCAACCAAATCTCAAATCGAGCGCGGTCAACGACTTACTGAACTCTTGAAGCAACCTCAGTACGCTCCAGCGGCTATTTGGGAGCAAGTTGCTAGCATCTATGCAGTCACAAACGGACTATTCGATAAAGTACTAGCTGCGAACATCAAGGATGCTCAAGGAGCTATGTTGACGCGTCTTTGGGCTGATAACAAGGCTGATATGAAAGAGCTCGACAAGGGTGATAAGCCTAGTGAAGCTCAGACGAGTGCAATCGAAAAGGCTGCAAAAAGTGCCAGCAAGGGATTTGAGGGCAAGTAGTTAAATGGCATCAACACAGGTATTAAAGTCTCGTATTCGCTCGGTCAAAAGCACCAAGCAGATTACGAAGGCCATGCAATTGGTCGCAGCCAGTAAGATGCGCCGTGCTCAAGATGCCACCAAGGCTTCAGCACCGTACACACAGGCTGCGCGTGAGCTTCTTGCGGCTATCTCCGGTCACACGTCAGTTGCTCATCACCCACTGTTTGAGAAACGTGATGTTAAGACACGACTTTTGATTGTGATCGCATCGGATAAAGGACTTGCTGGTGCGTATAACAGTAACGTCGTAAAGCTTTATACGGAACAGTTGCTGCAGGATGATAAGGCAGGTGTTAAGAATACGACCATTGCAATCGGTCGTAAAGCTGCACAGTTTGCTGCACGAATCAAAGATACACAGGTGCTTGGCGTCTATCAAGATCTACCTGATCGACCTGACGGCAGCGAGCTGAGTGCGATTCTCGACAGTGCGCGTACCCAGTTTACATCAGGTGCCGTCGATGCAGTTGACATCATTTACACTAACTTCATCAGTACTGTATCGCAGGTACCAACGGTCCAACGAATACTGCCTGCGGGTCTTGATGATACAACAGAACAAATCGGAACGTCTGCAGATGCTACGTACGAGCCAAGCACTGCAGAAGTACTTGATGGTGTCGCTTATCGCTTGGTTGAGGCGCAGATTTTTCAGGCACTTCTCGACTCTCGGGCGAGTGAATACATGATGCGAATGGTTGCTATGAAAAATGCAACCGATAATGCGAATGACCTTGTCGATGATTTAACTCTCGAAATGAATAAGGCACGTCAAGGCGCCATTACCCAAGAATTAGCAGAAATATCAGGTGGCGTTGAAGCGCTGAACGAATAAAGGAGAATATGATGAGTAAAGAAAACACAGGAAAAATTATACAAGTAGTCGGTGTCGTCGTCGATGTCGAATTCGATGCGGGCAAATTACCAGCCATCTATGATGCGCTTCACGTTAAGCGATCAACAGGTACATTGACATTAGAGGTCGCACAACACCTTGATGAGCGAACTGTTCGCGCAATTGCACTCGCTGCAACTGACGGGCTACGTCGTGGTGACGAAGTGATTAATACAGGTGCACCAATTAGTGTGCCAGTTGGCGAAGAGACACAAGGACGTATGTTCAATGTTGTTGGTGATGCAATCGATGGCAAGCCACAGCCTAAGGGCAAGCGTGCGCCAATTCACCGCGACCCACCTGCTCTATCTGAGCAGTCAAACAAGACTGAAATCCTAGAAACTGGTATCAAGGTTGTTGACCTCATCGCCCCTATTACTAAGGGTGGTAAAGCCGGACTCTTTGCTGGTGCTGGTGTTGGTAAGACTGTCCTTATTACTGAACTGATTAACAATATTGCAAAATTCCACAGCGGTAATTCTGTTTTTGCCGGTGTTGGTGAACGAACTCGTGAAGGTAATGACCTCTACTACGAAATGGAAGAAGCCGGCGTACTCGGTAAAACAAGTCTTGTCTTTGGACAGATGAACGAACCACCTGGAGCCCGTCTTCGTGTTGCTCTTTCAGGCCTTGCTATGGCAGAGACATTTCGTGATGAAGGTAAAGACGTACTACTCTTTATTGATAACATCTATCGTTATACTCAGGCAGGTGCCGAGGTATCTGCGCTCCTTGGACGTCTGCCATCTGCGGTTGGTTACCAACCAAACTTGCAACAAGAAATGGGTGCTTTGCAGGAACGTATTACAAGTACGAAAAAAGGTTCAATTACCTCTGTACAGGCTGTCTACGTACCGGCCGATGACTTTACTGACCCTGCTCCTGCAACGACCTTTGCTCACCTTGATGCAACAATCGTTATGAACCGTGCGCTAACTGAAATCGGTATCTACCCTGCTGTTGACGTACTTGATAGTAACTCGAACAGCCTTGACCCAGAGATTGTTGGTGAGGAACACTACCGTGTCGCGCGTGAAGTTCAACGTGTACTGCAACAGTACAAGGAACTCCAGGACATCATTGCAATTCTTGGTATGGAAGAACTATCTGATGATCAAAAACAAACCGTTGGCCGCGCTCGTCGTATCCAACGATACTTGTCACAACCATTCTTCGTCGCTGAGAAGTTTACCGGTAATAAGGGTGTCTACATTAAACTCGAAGATACTATTCGTGATTTCGGTGATATTTTGGCTGGTAAGTATGACAGCAAACCCGAAGAATGGTTCTACATGGCAGGTGGTCCATTGTCTGAAAAGAAGGATTAGTCATGCAGCTGCAGCTCATTACACTACTAGGAGTTAAGCTTGATAAGGAAGTCTACGAGATTGTCATCCCAACTGTAGCTGGTGAGATTGGTGTTTTTCCTGGTCATGAGCCACTTGTGTCGGTCGCTGTCCCTGGTGTCATTGTCGTTCGTTTTAAAAAAGGTGATCCTGACAAAGATCTAGAATATTTCGCGATTAGTGGTGGTGTTGTTGAAGTATCACAGAAAAAAGTTCGTATTCTTGTCGACGAGGCTGAGCATGGTGATGATATTGTTGAGGCTGAATCTAAAGCGGCGCTTGCACGCGCAATTGAAATGCGCGATAAGGCCAAAGATCAAGTTGAACTTGAAAGAGCTCATGAATTAGTTGATCGCCACACTGTTCGATTGAAGGTTGCCGGTCTCCGACGCCACCGTCGACAGTAATTCTTATGTTTGCTACTACCTCTGCTTAACGCTACCATAGAATAAGCGCGGTCAATCTGACCGTGGCTTGTTCCTTGGATTTCTACGAGAAAGGCACGACAGTGAAGTATTTTCTACGCCATCGCCTACTAACGTTCGTGCCCTATCGACTAGGCTGGACGATTTGCTGGCTCGCTTACCGCTTTAGCGGTTGGCGGATTGACGTGTTCGGTGCTGAGAAGCTTCCGAAGCGCGGCTCTGTGATCTACGCTGCTAATCATCTCGAGTTTCACGACTCGATCGTCCTGGGTCTGACGGCTCGGCGACAGTTGTCGTTTCTCGCCAAAAGCGAGTACTTCAACAAGGGTAGTCTGACGGGTATACTCATGACCATCGGCTTCCTGCTAATCGGCCAGATTTCGACGGATCGGAGTGGCGGTAAAGCTGGTGACGCTCTTGAGCAGGTGTCCAATGTGTTGGTCCACGGCGACGCTGCTGGCTGGCACTTTGAAGGCACGCGCTCACCCGACGGATTACTCTACGACGCTCATACTTCGTTTGCTCGCGTCGCTCAGGCGACAAGGGCGATCGTTGTTCCAGTTGCGCACGTCTATCCCGCGGACAAGATGGTCGAGGTTCACTTCGGTGATCCAATTGCCTACAGTGTACTGAAGAAGCTCAAGCCGTACGAGATCGCTGAGTTGGTGGTGACTCGCGTTCAGGAAATGAGTGGACAGCAGCGTGCTGGCAAAAAGGCGACGATCAGTCGCAAGATTGGCCAGGCTATCCTGGACGTCTTTAAGAAGTCTGAGTGAGCGCATACTGTGTGGTGGTCGGGGCTAGAACCCTCGGCCACCGCACAGGCTTCTCTTGGTTAAATTGATGTTAGCACTGCACGAACTTCGGCAGTGTTTTTTGTATGCATTAATTGTTCGCGCAGTTCACTTGCGCCGTCAAAACTTCGAATATAAATCTTGAAGAAACGCTTGAGCGGATCAAACTTACGTGGCTCAAGTTCACTTGAGTACTTGTCATGAAGATCTAGTTGCAGGTTCAGTAGCTCAAGAAGCTCTTCCTTGGTGTGTTCCTGTTTTACCTTTTCGAACGCAAATGGATTATGGAAAATTCCGCGTCCGATCATTACACCATCAACACCGTATTGTTTGACTAGTTCTTCACCATGCTCGCGATCGCGGATATCGCCATTAATGGTTAGTAGTGTTTGTGGGGCAATTTCATCGCGAAGTTTTTTTATCTCAGGAATTAATTCGAAATGTGCATCAACTTTACTCATTTCTTTGCGCGTACGAAGGTGAATGGTCAGGTTTGCAAGGTCCTGCTGTAATAAGAATCCTAACCAGTCTTGCCACTCCTCAACCTTTAATGCACCTAAGCGCGCCTTTACGCTCACGGGTAAACCCGCTTCCTTAGTTGCGCTAATTAATTCTGCCATTAATTTATAGTTGCCGATAAGACCACTGCCACTGCCTTGCCGTACGACAGACTTATCAGGGCATCCTGTATTGATATCGATACCGCTATAGCCCATATCTTTTAATCCATGTGCCATTTGACGGAATTGATCTGGATTATTGCCCCAGATTTGCGCTACCATTGGTTGTTCATCGTCTGTAAAAGCCAGTCGTCCTGCGGTGCTATGTTTGCCTTTGGGACTACAGTATCCTGCAGTGCTTGTAAATTCAGTAAAGAAAACATCTGGTCGACCGGCAGTCTTCACGACATGTCGAAAAACAACATCTGTTACTGCTTCCATTGGTGCTAATACAAAAAAAGGCCTAGGCAGGTCTGTCCAAAAGTTTTTCATCATATAGCATTATCAATCAAATCTTGTTCAAAGGCAAGGATGCCTTTTAGTGACTGTTCGTATTTTGAAATGTCTGGAAGTTCAAGTGTTATGATTCGTTGCCATACAATACCTATAAGTTGTACGAGACGTTCTTGTTCCTCACGGCTAAAGCCTGTGTCGAGCGCAATAACGTCACCTGTTATGGTTGGTTCAACATATTGCAAAACGCCACTTTCAACTTTATAACTTCCCCAGTCGCGCGAGTGTTCGACGAGCAGCTTGTAAAACATCAACTGAGTCTTATATTTATGGAGCTTGATTTTTTCATAATCAGTTTTCCCGACCCAGCTACGTGACGGTTTACCTGTCTTGTAGTCACTCACTATCATGGTTTTGGCACTAATATCAACAAGGTCTAACTTACCAGTAAGATGTGCGTCACCGACGATAACGTGTTGTCCTGCAAAGTCGAGCTCTACCTTTTGGTTTTTGTTAAATGTTCCATAATGCTCAGTCAAAAATACTTGGAGATTATCACTACCCTTTTGTAAGTAATTTTCGTAATCATTTGGTGCTAGGTGTTTGCTTTCGAGGGCCGTCTCAAAATTATGAAGGACATCTTCGACTGGTTGACGCTCACCGTGAGATGCAAGGTATGTATGTGCGCGTTGCAATGTTTGGTGGATCGCTGAGCCGTAGCTTGCGGCTGGACTCATTGCTTGTGGGAAACGAAGCAGATTTTGTAATAGGAATGTCTGCGGGCCACCGCGGGTTATGTCTAAAAAGTTTGTAAGATGCGTAACACTTAGTTGGTAATGAGATAATTGTGATGCCAATAAATCTTTTAGGCTAGCAGATGTCGGTTGGATGAGTGGCTCGTACCAAAGTACTTCGACTGCTTCTATTATTTGCTTGGCTGTGTGGTCTCCACTAATAGGTTCGACGTTCACGTCACCATCAATCAAAAAGGCCGCACGGGCTGTTGCTTTAGCGCTATCGTCAGTGAGGCTGTAGCTAATAGATAGATTATTTTTCGCACGTGTAATGGCAACGTAGAAGAGTCGTAATCGCTCGTCACTTGTATCACCGACTGGTGATAGTGGAAGGTTCTCGGGGTATCCAATGAGATTGCTGCGACTGCGAACGCGCTCACCCCAGACACTATCTATTGCACCAGTGATATATACTGAATCAAACTCAAGGCCCTTGGACGAGTGTGCGGTCATCAAATGAACCGCATCAGCATCTGGCGTAAACGAATGAATACTTGTGATGCCGCTGCCAATACTTCGATGCAAATCGATGAATTCGATAAATGTTAACAGTGTTGGTATCTCAATCGGATGATAATCACGCAGCTTTGTGCGGATAACACGTAGAGCTTCTAAGTAGCGAACATACTCGTCAGGATTTTTATTGAGAAGTTTCTCGTCAAAGAAATATTCGTAAAGTGGGCTGATGTAGCCTATCTCAGAGTTTCTTGTCTTACCTATGACTATATCAAGGATCGTCTCAAGTGGCGTGTGCGGGATTGACAAGGCCGTCGTAATTAACCATGCATGCAGTGGCACAAAGGTAGGTTCTAACGCCATCTCATCAAGCCAGCTAGACCGGTTTGTTGCCGCCTTAAGACTTAGTTGCCACAGACTGAGCGGTTCAATCCCCCATGCAGGATGTGCAAGTAATTGTGGCAGCAGTGCATTCACATCCTGGTGTTGACCCAGATATAGTCCAATCAAAATGCGCGCTAGCTGTTCAACTAAAATAATTGGAGGTAAATCTAATACATTGTCGCGACGATCGTAACTAACGGGTATATTCGCACGTACAAAGTATGGCAAGAGTTTTTCGATTTCTCTATGTTTCCTGGTTAAGACGGCAATATCTGACGGATTTTTGCCAGACTTGATAGCTGTCTGTATGCTATCAATCAGAAATGCTCGTTCATCACTATTTGTTGCAGCCTCGTATAATGACACACTACCAGGTCCAGATTTTGTCTTGGGTGCGAGGTTCTTATTTAACTCATCAATGTGATTTTCAAGTCGCTCTGATCCTTGTGTGATTATTGTCCGAGCCTGCTCGAGAATGGACTCTCCCGATCGATAGTTATCAGTTAGCGCAATAATTTCTGTCTTAGGGTAGTTAGTGCGAAAATCGATGATGTTACTAATATCTGCACCTTGGAAACTGTAGATTGCTTGGTCATCATCCCCTACTACCATGATGTTTGGTGTGTCGCCGTGAGCAATGTTGTTAGTGAGATTATGGACAATTCGCATCTGGGCCATGTTGGTGTCTTGGAACTCGTCAACCATAATATACTGATATTTTTCTTGCAAATTAAAACGCAGTTCATCAAAGATCTCCATGCCATGTACAACACGCAAAATCATATCATCAAAGTCATAGAGTTCAGCCTCTTGCATACGAGCTAGGTACTGTTCGTAAATTGAGCTAACGGCGCGTAACTTTACTTGACGGTCTCGAGACTTCATAACAAAATCACCACGTTCGTTTTTTTGCATCCATTTATTGCGCCAGGCAGTTACGGGCTTTGTTGAGTTATCACTTGTCGCAGTTGATACGGCTTCTTCGAGTGAATCGGCGATAATGTTCCCGAGCGGTACTGCCCCTGGTAGAGCGATAGCAGCGGAACTAGATTTGATAGCATCAATATGTGCAGAAATGGTATCGGCGGTTGTCTTACTGATTTTGGAAGCAAAAATTGGGGCAAGTAATTGTTCTGTCTTTTCGATGGTCCCATCATTAGCGTCGAGAACCTCGAGCAGCTCATCACTGGTGAGCCCGCTTTTCTTAAGCTCTGAAATAACCTTTAAGCTCTCGCGAAGGTAGGTATAATCACCATTCATTTTTTTATTTAAAATATTATTGTGACCAAGCCCCTCAAAAATACTATGAATAATTTCGTAGCGGCTGAGATCATCGGCGGGGCGAAAGTGCGCGCCTTCATAAAAAAACTGTGCATTTTGGTTGATGACTTCCGTACCAAAACTATGGAAGGTATGGATTGCGACTTTATAGGCATCTTTCCCTATAATGCCAACCAAACGTTCACGTATGGCATTGGCGCCGCTATCGGTAAATGTTAAACATAATATATTCTCAGGTAGCGTGTCAGTCGTTTGGATGATACGGGCCACACGAATACTGAGTAGCTCAGTCTTGCCCGTTCCAGGCCCGGCAATTACCATAACAGGGCCATCTACGTGATCGACGGCTTGTTTTTGCGCTGCGTTAAGAGTTTCGTATCTCTTTGAAAAATCCATTGCTTCTATTATATATGTTCACTCTATTTAAGGATACTATCGCCGAGTGGCTCAACATATGATGTAATAAGCGAAAAAAGTGTATAATACAGGGAAGTATGATTGACGCACTATATCAGGATTTGGCGTTAGAGCGCACGATTAAAGAAAAGTTTGGCATCGATGCAGATGTTAGGCAGGTTATTTTATTAAAGTCACCTGTCAGCCGAACGGCACATGCCACATTGTTCTTAACGACAAAGAAGCAACTCTATGTGTATATTGGCGGTCAATCTAAATTACTACTTGGTGATGTCAAAAAGCTTGTCGCCCGCATGGGGCTTAAGGCAGATGTATACTTCCCTCCTAAGGGTCGACCTAATTATTTTGACGAAGTGGGAAAATCGAAATTTCATGATGTCTTTCCAGGACGAAGTCATGTAAGTGACGACGATATCCTGTTTTATCGAACACTTGCTCCATATAATCCAGCCCTCGTTTTAATTACCGAAATTAAAGACGGTCATGTCTATGGATTTGATAGTGATGCGAGTGGTAGCTGGCGTCCAGTCACTAAATTTAGTTATCGACGAATTCGTACCAGTTAATCTTGAGCAAGAGTAGTAAGTGCTTTTTGAGCCGTACTGCTATCAGTACTAGTGTCTGCAGGGAGGTGTAGCGTATATTCGTAGAGAGCATTACTCTTAAACACCTGCAATGTATAGTACGTTTGGGCATCACCAGCAGCACTTTGCGTGTAGAACGCGGAGTTACCTAAACCATTAACGGTCGCTGCACCTGGATTCGTTGTAATTTGCTTCTGGTACGCTGCGGTACTTTCGCTGTTGCCGAATTTTGTTAATTGCACGGTCAGCCCATTATCGTTTGTATACGTTGCGGATTTACTAACAGGCGCAAAGTGATACAGACAGGACTGCGCGTCGGCAGAAAAGTTACTAAGACTGCTACCTACTAAGACGACTCCTACAATACCATTATTAACTGGGTCTTGAAGAGTGTCTGCAATCTTACCAAGTGCCGACGTAATTTGAGCCTTGGTAAGAAGTGAACAAGCACCGTAGTCTTTAGATAAATCAGGTAAGGTATCCGTCTTGGCGGTAGGTGCCGTGGCTTGTTTTGTTGAAGGTTTTAAATATATATTTAGGCCAACAACAGTTCCTGCGGCAATGATTATGACGACAATGCTAACAATAATGATAAGTAGTTTTTTTGACACCTTTCTTTTAGGCTGCACATACAAACTTTCTGCCATTTTTACATTCCTCCTGTCGTTCCGCCATTAACCTGTCCCGAAAGATTACCATTGGCGTCGCATCGTCCATAAAATTGCATATATATGAGATAGGCACTACGGCCGTTAATGAAGTAGAACGTGTCAGGGCTCGTCCAGCCTTCCGAGGTCTGCTGAACATTTGAGCCATACCAGCCGGTTATATAGACCTGGTAGGTCGCTCCGCCACTGCACCCTCCGGCGGTGGTACAGTGGGCGGCATAGTACGTTCCGCTGTCGCCATTAGCATTTGAACCGATCCAGTTGTGCCCTGCAATGGTTGCTGTTTGACTTCCTGCATTAGCGGTACAGCCAGAAAATCCTACTCCAGTTGGGTTATTGACAGATGTTAGTGCACTATCTGAAGCCGAAGCGGCACTAGAGGTTGCACCGACCAAGGCATACACTCGACAATAATACGTTGTTCCTGCACTTAGACCTGTAATTGCTTGACTTGTAGCAGTGACGCCAGTTATTTGCGCAGGACTTGTAAATCCGCTGTTATTGTCATACTGCACCGTGTAACTTGTTGCCACGCCAACGGCTGTCCAGCTGGCAGTAATTTGCGATTGAGAGTTTGGAGTACACGTAAGTCCTGTCGGTACAGGAACTTGGGTCGTTGCGGTATCAGTACTCGAGTATCCACTAGAGTAACCGGTTGCATTTGCCTTAATCTGGAAATATCGAGTTGATCCTGCGGCTAGTCCAGATAATAGGTATGGACTAGTTGCACCAGCCACCGTTGTCGGAGATGATAACACACCGCTACCATCGACTGCACCTGTTGAGTTATAGATAACTGTATAGCTAGTGGCGTTTGTAATTGCTGGCCAGGTTAGTTTTAGCTGTGATGCGGGTAAGGACGGGTCATCAATAACTGTCCCATCTGGAGTATCTAATGTGTATGTCGTCGCTGTAGCGGTATTGGACCAGTTGCCTGTTGTTCCGGCACTACTGACAGGTTGTACTTGGAGCCAGTATTGAGTGCCAAGACTCAAACCTGTCACAAGAGCTGCATTTGTTGTTGGCACAGGGGTGAAGTTTGTCGGGCTAGTCATTGAGGAGTTCGTCGCGTATCTGACATTATAAGATACTGCCCCACCAACGGCTGTCCAGCTGAGGTTTATTTTAGAGAAACTATATGGTGATGCACTGAGGTTGGCAATATCTCCAGAAGTTAGAATGTTGGTTGTACGGCGACTACTAACCGACTGGATCGTACCAGTGCTCTCTTGTTTATACTCTAGCTTGAATTGGAGACAGGCACTGCTCGTACCCGTTGCAATCAAACATGTATTACTACCATCTCCAACGTACGCGAAGTTATCACCGGCGGTACTCGTTGTTATATCTGTGCAGAAATTGATTGAGTTCGTTTGACCTGAATTAGCCTGAGGTGTTATCAGAGTCTTTGGATCGATGTTACCGAGTGTAGCTGCGACCATTGTTCCTGTAGTCGTCATTGCACTACATCCAGGATATTCACCATTTTGATCGTAGTATTTTTCAAGAGCTTCAGAGATAATTGTTGCCTCTGAACTTCGTTCGCTGTCTCGAGTATCTGCCTGGTAGCGGTTGAAACCAATAAGCGTAATGGTAGCTAATATACCAATAACTGCAACAACCACCAAAAGCTCGACGATAGTAAAACCACGAGGGATTCTTCTCATGCTTATATTGTATCAAACATGTAAAGGTTTAAGTACTAATTTATTTTGATGAACGTAGGTCTAGTATGACCAGATGTTCAATGTGTGGAGTTCTTGGAAAGAAATTATAGCCACGATGCGATTTAACACCGTAGATTTCAGCAAGTCTCGCGACGTCACGTGCTTGTGTGACCGGATTACAGGATAAGTAAATGATACGGCTTGGCTTAGCTTCTAACAGTTTTGTAATAACGTCTTCGTGGAGGCCAGCACGAGGCGGGTCGACAATAATTGTCTTATCGGTTGTGATATATTCAAGGGCACCTTCGCTCGGTGCAAGGATCGCCTTGACTGCCTTTTCGCGGTCGAGTGCAGTAATATTACGCTTCATTTCCCTAACAGCATGTTCATTAATCTCTACCATTGTGACGTCTTCACCACCAATAGTGAGACCAATCGTGCCAACTCCACTGTATAAATCAACAGTTGGTGTACCGGCACTCACCCACTGTTTCATATCACGCAGGGCCTGCTCGTAGACAGGTATATTAATCTGAAAGAAGCCCTCAACTGCATAGTCAAACGATACATTGAGGATTTTATCAGTTAAGGTTGTTGTTCCCCATGATTGCAAACGTTCAGTAATGACACTTGCCGGACTTTTAGGGTTGCTAAAAATTAGCTCAAAACCGATGATATTACCATTTTCCTTGAGAAGTTCTAATTCCGAGCCTGTAAGTTGCACGAATGCTTGATCTTTGACGTACAGTTGCAGGGCTACATTGCCAGAGCTATCACAACGTACAAGCAAAGTCTTTAACATAAAGGCACGAATATCAGGCTTACTACGAAGTAAATCTCTCATCGCAGTAGCTGCTTGGTTGATGCTAGGATGTGCGAGGCTACTACCCTCAACCGGAATTTTGCCGTGCGTTCCACGACGGTAAAATGCGAGATCTAGGTGCTCACTTTCCTTGTCCCAGTACCAACTAAACTCTAATTTATTACGGTATTCGTATTGTTTGTCATCGCTATATACTTCGATTGCCTCAGGAAGGACGATGTCGTGAAGTTCAAAGGCTTCTTCGATAAGTGCTGATTTGTAATGTTGTTCAGCCTCGAACGTCATGATCTGCCATGGACTTGTCGAGAGATAACTTTCTTCGTCTCGGGGGAGGACTCGCTCGCTACTCGGTGTTAGCACTTCAACGACGACACCTTCCGCAAGGTTCGATTTCTTTTTTGTCATCTGTACTTCGACGTTTTCGTTAGGAAGGCCACCCCATACGAATAATTTTCGCCCACCCTCAAGTGTGCCAAGTGTTTGGCCGCCACCAACAATCTTGTCTAATGTGACATTTACTATCGGTAGGACTTTTTTGCTCATCCCTATATTGTACCATTTTTGACACTAGTTTTGGCTTTAAGCAACTTGTCAGCTAATTCGCATATGATGACTAAATGAATAAATCGAACAAATCCACAATCTATATTATTTTTGCTATCGTTGTCGTTGTCGTAGGAGTTGGTGGCTTTTATAGCGGAATATCGTTTCAAAAAGCCCAGAGTGGCACTACCGCTGCAGCAGCAAATGGAGCACCTGGCGCAGGCGGGGGCGGTGGTTTTGCTTCTCGTTTCGGCTCTGGCGGTGTTGGTACAGTTACTGCGGTTAGTCCTACGAGCATTACAATTACGCCGAGATCTCGCGGCACAACGACCACATCAGATACAACCTACACTATAGGGTCTGGTACGACAGTTACCGACAACGGCGCAACTGTTACAACAACAGATATTACCGTTGGCGCTACTGTACTGGTTCAAACCAGCACGAGTGACACGACGACTGCGACAACAATTGAGGTTAATCCAAGTTTTGGTGGCGGTAGCTCGAGTACAACCGGTAACTAGTCTTCGTAATATATTTGAGAAAATCTATCCTTCAACCATCAAATGATTTGATAGCTCAAGGATAGGGACAGAGGAGGAGCTCACGAGAGCGCCTCGTGTCCCCAGAGCCTGGTAGCTAGATCGTGCGGTTGACGCTGACGAATGTAATGGTTACATCCGCCTCTTTCAACTGCTCCAGGGTCGCGGTTGCGAGAAGCCCCTTCGGGAACTTGATGTTACAGACGAGACCGCGCGTGCTGCTCGGTTCGTGCTGTACGATCAATTCCTCGAGGGCTTCGTTGATCAGTTGCCTGACCAGGTCGCTCACCAGGTGCATGTCGAGCGGTTGGCCGCTCAGTAGCTGCGCATTGAGTTCGCGGCTCTCCACGATGATGGCCAGTGCAGTGCGAAACACCACAGCCGACCACTTCAGGCGCGTGTCAGGGCCGTAGCCATGATCGCCCTTCGTAGAGGTTTCCGTGTCCTTGAGGCTGCCGCGGTAGGTGTCATCCAGCTTCTTGGTAGGAAGCCAGTTGACGATCGGCGGCTGCAGCTCCATCTTCACCGTGTGGGTTGTATAACGCCCCCATAGGTTGCGCTTGAACCAGGACTTGAAGACACGGCGTCGCCGCTGGTTCTTCTTGTCCGAGTCGCTGTCCAGCTTGAGCTGCTCCTTCTGAAGCTCCTCAAGCAGTTTGATGCCTGACGTTCTCATGTGTGCTCTCCTCTGTCGAGAGGTACATCGTTCCACCCCGGCCGGGCTTACGCTGCACCAGGGGTACTTGAAGACTCTATTATACCATATAAATATAATATTTTCAATGTTAAGATTGAGCTTAACGTCCATTTACGCTATAATATGCAAGCTATTGAGACGAGAGCCAAGTGGTAAGACACTGGCCGCTGTGCTTGTCACAGCAAGATATAATAGGTTAACCAGAAACCATTACACATCTATATCTCATAGCGTAAAGTACATACACAACTTATATTGGGATGTCGCCAAGTGGTAAGGCACTGGTTTCTGGTACCAGCATTCGGGGGTTCGAATCCCTCCATCCCAGCCACGGAAAATGCCGAAAATTCTTTTGAGCTTTCGGCATTTTTTCTTCGACAATTACTTCCATTCTTTCGCTAGAGGGTCTGGAATAGAACTTTGAAGAATAAAGTACGCCCTGTATACCTAAGTTGGACTAACCCATATTCCAGTGCGACTATCGGCGTGTTGTTTCGGTTCAAGCCCACTTAAGGTCGCGAGGGTGGTGAAAAGACGCGGGTTTTCGGCGAGATAAACTAGACGGACAAGTCTCTACTCACTATCTACAAAGTCACGCAGCGCTTCGAGCCGCTTTTCCCACTGCAATTCAAGCTCAACAATAAACACCTTGGTTTCTTCCAGTGCACGTCGCTCTAATTTAACAGTAGTATCTCTTCCTTTTGCCTGTAGCGTCACGATACGAGCATTGGCTAATATCTGAAGGTGTTTTCTCACTGCCTGACGACTCGTCTCTAGCCCTTGGGAAACTGTCGTTATCGTATAGTCAGCACCTGTTGCAAGACGTCGGACTATCTCAATCCGAGTGGGATTCCCAAGCGCATGAAGACGTTGAACAGCCAGCATTAGTCTTGGCTTAACATCTTTTCTAGTCGGCTCATCATCTGGTCCCAACCGCCCGAGTTATCACTGAAGCTTTTTGCGGCTACATCAGCTGGAAGTGTTGCAAATCCAGACTCGGTCAAGACAACTTTCGTTCTGCCGTTTTGCTCGGTGAGATGAAATTCAACCAGTGTCGTCTGGACAGTCGTAAGGTCATCAATGATACTTGAGCCACCCGGGATCCAGCGATAGGCAAAATAGTCAAAAGGGTTCGCATCTATCACCAGCAGCGAGCTTTTGCCGTATCCGTTAAACGTAACGATAGACTGCTGTCCAACCTCTAGCATGCCCTCAATTTCGTCAGGAAACCATTTTGTGATCTGTTTAGGATCGGTGATTGCCTGATATACTCGTTCTTTTGGCGCTTTAACAGTAATTTCCTTTGTAATAATATCTTGCATCGTTTCCCCTACTCTTTCTTTTACATTCTTTAAAGTTATCATACTACGCGCACACAAGTTATGCAACCAAATAGTTGCATTATGCGATAAATTCAGCTACGCTACGATCACAACTAAATACAAGTATAAAGCGATGAGGAGAATACGATGCTAATTGACAAGACTGCAATTATTTATGGTGGAGGCGGAGCACTTGGCAGTACAGCTGCGCGCATATTTGCACGAGAAGGTGCATTTGTGTTCTTGGTTGATCGCACGCAAGCGAAACTCGACAAAGTAACAGCAGAAATTACCGCAGCAGGTGGTCAAGTCGAAACCGCCGTAGTCGATATTTTTGACCTTCAGGCAGTTAATAGACATGCTGATGCTGTAGCCGCAAAAACAGGCGGCATTGACATCGCTTTCAACACGGTCAGCGTTATGCATAACCAGGGAACACAACTAGCTGACTTGACCTGGGAAGAGTTTATTCATCCCGTCGACGGATTCCTAAAAGCGCAGTTCAACACGAGCAAGGCCGTATCCCGACATATGGGCGAAAGCCGGCAGGGCGTCATCATAAACATGTCCGAACCTGGAGCAAAATTAGCTATCGGCGGCATCCTGGGACACGCCGTATCGAGCGCCGGCAAGGAAGTATTCACACGCATCCTTGCGGCCGAATTGGGTCCAAACAACATCCGTGTTATTGGCATACGACCCCACGCCATGAGCGACGCCCCTGCGGCAGGCTCGTATATAAAGGACGTATTTCAACCGATGGCGAATGCCTCCAACATGTCCATTGAGGCATTTATGGATTCGATGGCACAGGGAACCATGACGAAGCACCTACCGACGCTTTCTGAAGTTGCAGAAATCGCAGCGTTCCTCGCCTCAGACAAGGCACGATCCATGACAGGAACAATCATTAATGTTACTGCTGGAGCAACAATAGATTAGGCACGCTGAGCAAAGCGTTGCAGCTGAGCAAGAAGACCGCTATTCCGTATTCTGTTAAAAAGGTCGCTATGGCCATTCGTAGTACATATGACTGCGAGGTACATCTATTCGCTAACATAATGAACGTGCCGGCGATCAAGACATCTGGCACTTTCAGGCTCACGTTTGTCTAAGTTATAGTGAAGATAAGCTCTACCATAATCACGATGATGCGGCATTTTCGGATCCTGAGTTGCGTGCGCCTTACGCCGAAAAACTTCGGGCATATTTGCCGAGAATAGTTAGTTACCGTTAGTCTCTCCATTTAGCAGGATTCGTATATCAATAATATCCTGCTCGATCTGTGCCTTGTCCTGCAGGTTGAGAGTTTCGACAACTCCCCTCCTCCCCAGCCATGCAAAAACGCTTTGAATCTCAAGGCGTTTTTGTTTTGTTATACTTAGGCAATGAACAAAGGTGAGATTGCTGGGTTTTTTCTAGAGGGTTGGTACGTGTTTGATAATTTCGCACCTTTTCAAACGCAGTGGCGAGGAAAACTATATCCAACAACCGAACATGCTTATCAAGCCGCCCACTTTATAGATACAAACCCATTGCTAGCAGAAAAAGTACGTGACTGCCGATCGCCACGTGAGGCATCGGACTTCGCAAATGCAAATAATGATCAAGATGATCCTTTATGGAAAGATAAAAGACTTTCTTTTATGGAAGAAATTATTCGATGTAAGCTTGATCAACATCCATTCATACAAAAAACACTGACAGAATCAGGGGATAAATATATTGTAGAGATGAACGATGAAGATGGCTTCTGGGGCTGGGGCCAAGACCATGAAGGCCAAAACCAATTAGGAAAAATTTGGATGAAATTGCGCAGTGAAACAAGCCACGAAATCGACTCACGTTAGGTTATTTTGATACAATCAAATTAATGAAAAAGTATGTTGCGTTTCTTCGTGGGATTGGTCCAGGTAATCCAAATATGCGAAACGACAAGCTATGTGCCGTATTTGATGAAATAGGTTTTAACAACGTTCAATCAGTTATTGCCAGCGGAAATATCATTTTTGAGACCGACAGAACAGATATTCTTGGGATAGAGACTGAAGTCGAACAAACAATATTATTAAGACTAGGCTTCAGCACAACGGTGATTGTGCGGAGCGCATTGCAGCTACAGAGACTAATTACGGCAAATCCTTTCGGAAATAGGATACACGGCCCTACCTCATATCTACTTGTCACGTTCACGAAAAAACCTACGAAGTTACACTTTGAGCTCCCCTATCAACCACCAGGTAAACCCTACCAATTAATTCAGATAGTTGATGACACGTTGTTTACAGTAACTGACAATACGATCGTTAAGACGCCTGATCTCATGACATGGCTTGAAAAAGAACTAAGTAAAGGAATATCGTCTCGAACCTGGAATACCATTCTTCGAATATTCAAGAGGTTTTAGATCTCCATACTCGGCGAATAATAGATAACTTAATAAACTAGATTGATGATTATAATTTCAACACAGTCGTGATAATATTAAGATGAAGAATTTATTTTATTGAGATAAAGCTATAAATAAAAGATTAACAAAAAAAATAGTACAGACAAATCCAACAGATTTTATGTTGATATTTGCCATGTCTTTGCTGTTTTTTCTATTTAGTAACTTTGCACTATCCATACTGACGTACCTAATACATATGCCAATAACACAGATACAGTTTTGGGTGTCTGGTGCTCTTACTGCTTTGTTTGTACTGTTAGCCTCTAAAATTTATATCAAAAAAGACTATCTTGTCCTGTCGGGGATTATATTTGCTCTTACAGCTGTCGTGATTACAGCATCTTTAATAGTTTCGTCATTTTTTACAGACCTCAGCTATGACGGACAAGGCTATCATCAGGCAACTATAGCCGCCCTTGATAAAGGCTGGAATCCGTTAACGCAGAATATTGATGGTTTAAAGGGTTTTAAGTCGGAGAACAAGTTATGGATTGATGCATATCCAAATGCGAATGACATAGTTGTTAATAATATATACAAGGTCACGGGGAATGTTGAAATGGGTAAGGCAATCACGTTCATCCTCATCCTCATCTCATGGATACTTGGCTTTATTGCGCTTCTTAAACTAAAAGTTTCTAAGTGGCTTGCGGCTTTGTTAATTACAATTGCCGTGTTTAACCCTGTTAATGTTATGCAAATATTTACGTTTGGACTCGACTCACAATTCTATTCATTGATGCTTATATTGTTTAGTCTTGGCGTGTTGATGTATATGCGAACACATCGCTATATAACCTATGCGGGCATTTTCATTACAACAATCATGATAATCAACAATAAGCTGACAAGTATCGCCTACTTGGGGGTATTCATCGGCTTTATTTGCTTAGTCATACTATGGAAAAAGAAATATAAATTATTCTTTCAGGCGTGCGGATTATTCCTGGCATCAATTGTGGTTGGAGTGTTACTCTTTGGCTATCATCCATATGTGACGAACTATGAGAATCATAAAAGCGTGCTTTACCCTATATATGTAAACGCTCAGGTCGATAGTGTAGCCTATGATTTCTCGGAGAATAGGCCGAGTAATTATGTACACGACAATCAACTAGACCTATTTGTACGTTCAATTTTCTTTGAACCAAATGGCAATTTCAGCGCACCTCAGGACGCGGCAAAAATGAGAGTGCCATTCATATTCTCACAGAGCGAGCTAAACTCCTTTATCTATCTAGGACCAAAAGAGGGCGGCTTCGGTGTTTTGTTTAGTGGAATAATTACACTACTCGTTTTGATGGCTGGACTCATGATATTTTTAAGGAAAACTATTCAAGCAAATTGGAGAGACATAGTTATCGCAGTCGCAGGCTTAGCTATAGTTCTAATCACCTGCATAATAAACCCACTGAACAATGTCGCACGTTATATTCCGCAGCTTTGGCTTATTATTCCTATCATGCTTTGGATTGCCTGGCGCTTTAAACATACCGCAATCACTGTTTTAAGTGTGCTTATACTAGCCATTGCCTTTATTAATACAGCTATGATCTTTAATAAAGATTTCAATTTCAATGCATCTAGCGCTGCCGAACTAAGTGGTTACCTCCATAAACTTGCTGATGAGACAAAGAATGCGCCTATCAAGGTAAACTTTTCGCAATCTGAGGGAAACCAATTTTTGTTGAATTATTATAATGTAAAGTACGTTGAAGATACCGGAAGTTCAGTTGATTTTACCTGTAGCGGTAAACTGGTTAAAAAACGGCTACTTGATAATATCGGAAACAGTACAGCTGTGATGTGCGTTGATACAACAATGGTTAAAAATTTGGGACTCTGATTATTCTTTAGGTCATACGAGCCTTCCCTAGAAGATGTCCAAAAAGCTTATACTTACCTATTAACAAATATCATTGACTTATTGTCATTTTAAGCTTAAAATAACTCTAAACTAGAATTATTATGAAAAAAGCTATCTACATATTTCTGAGCATAGTATTGTCGCTGTCTCTGTTGATGGTTAGTCCGCGAGTCAGTGCGGCTACGACTAATCTCATCGCAAATCCATCAGTGGAATCACAGTCTGGTAACATGCCTGCTAACTTCCAGACAAATAGTTGGGGCTCAAATACACCTACCTTCAGCGAGGTTGCGGGTCATACTGGTAGTTACGCACTATCCGTGACGGTCAGTAAGTATGCAAGCGGAGACGCAAAATGGATAGCAGATCAAGTACCTGTTACCACAGGTCAAAGTTACACCTATTCTGACTATAATCAATCCAATGTACCAACTGAACTTGACGCTGCATTTGTTAGTACCTCTGGCGCAATGAGCTTCGTGTATCTACAAACGATCTCACCAAGTAGCTCATGGCAACAGACCTCGACTACCTTTACTGTACCTGTTGGCGTTGTAAGTGTTTCTATCTTTCATATTATTTATTCAAACGGTACGTTGCTAACAGATGACTTTAGTCTAACGCCTAGTACACAGACTACTCCCCCATCTGATCCAGCAAATCTTATTGCGAATAGCTCTTTCGAAACAGCAAATGGTACCGATCCCGCAAGTTGGAACCGTGGCGGTTGGGGTACAAATACTGCAACACTTAGCTATGTGACCGGCGGTGCCCATACGGGTAATCGTAGTATAGAAGCGAAAATCTCAAACTACACAAGTGGTGATACCAAGTGGTACGCGACACCTGTAGCAGTGGTTCCAGGGTCGACTTACACATACAGTGACTACTATAAATCCGGTGTTCCGACGCTAATTGTGGCGGCACTCACAAATACAAACGGTGTCGATAGTTACCAAGACCTTACGACGGCACCTGTGGCGACTAGCTGGACTGCGTATAGCGATACTATTACCATCCCCGCTGGTATCCAAGCTATAACAATTTACCATTTGCTCAATACGGTTGGTGTTCTTGACATTGATGATACCTCGCTCACAGTGACGGGCACCGTGACAACACCACCTGTCACAAACTATATACCCAACAGTTCCGTTGAATCTGGTAATAGTACAGGCCCAACAGGATGGAATAAAGATAACTGGGGTACAAATACCGCAGCCTTTAGCTATGTCAACGGCGATGCACACACTGGTAGTCGCAGTACTAAAGTAACCATTAGTAACTATGCGAGTGGTGATGCAAAATGGTACTTTGCTCCGATAACTACTCTGACGCCAGGCTCTCAATATAAATATTCTGTATGGTACAAAACTAACACAAGCCCATCAGCGGTGGCTACCTATCTAGATGCTCAGGGTGTAAGTCATTATTTTGATCTGTCTATTCTGCACACTGGAGGAGAGACGACCAGCAGCGCATGGCAGCAGTATAGCAGCACGTTTGAGGTCCCGTCAGACGCTGTAGCGTTAAGTATATTCTTTCTGATCAATAGTAATGGTTGGCTACAAACAGATGATGCCTCTATTACCCCATACACTCCAATCGGATTTAATGAGCCCATGATAAGCCTGACGTTCGATGATGGCTGGTCATCTATTTATAACTATGGATTACCACTATTACAAAAGTACGGATTTGTTTCTACACAGTACCTTATTTCTGGTTACCTCAATCAGCCATCGTATATGACTACCGCTCAGGCGCAAGCATTTCAAGCAGCAGGAAGTGAGATTGGATCACATACTGTATCTCACCCCGATCTAACGACACTCACAAGTGCGCAGCTGACCTCTGAATTAGCCGATTCACAGACTACGCTACGTCAACTCTTCGGTAGTAGTGTCGCGGCCGATTTTGCAAGTCCCTATGGTTCGTATAACGACACAGTGATCGCGGCAATACAGCAGTACTATCAATCGCACCGTTCTGTCAATGAGGGCTACAATACGAAAGACAACTTTGACCCATACGATATTCTTGTCCAGAACATTACCACGAGTACCACACCTGCCGATGTTGCAGATTGGGTTGCTAATGCTTCTGCCGAAAATGCATGGCTTGTTATCGTCTACCATAACGTCAACCCTACTGGTGTTTTTGATGACTACACGGTAAGCACCGCTAACTTGGATGCAGAACTACAAATTGTTAAAAATTCGGGTATTCCAGTCAAAACAACGAATCAAGCTTTAACTGAAATCAATAGTCAACTCTAGCTACAACCCTTTGTAGGTATTTACAAATTATACAAAATGTGCTAATATATACTCAATGTTTAATTTTGAGTATATTGCGACGCTGAACCCTATCTATGCCATCTTAGTTGGTGTAATTTACGTTGCAATAATGCGCTCATTATACGCGAACAACTTTAGTCCTGTTCCCTACGCAAAACGTCTCGTTCGTAGTTTACGCTATATTGCTAAATCTTTGAAAAGGATGTGTTTGTGGATCAAAAAATCTACTGCAAATAGCTGGCAATTTGGCGCAGGCGTTGTCTTTGCAACAGTGCTATTTGGGGCCATTATGTATCTAACTGGTTTCACATTAAAACCAACGGGTATATTGAGTGGTGCGTCATCTGTGGTCAATTTTATCGCGACTACTACAACGAAGAGAACTATCATTGATTCGACTAAACCGTGGGTATATGACTTTTCAAAACAATCAGTTGGTTCTCTCGATCCAAAAATATGGAATATTGAAAATAGCTCAACAAAAGCTGATTATAATAATGAGCTAGAGACCTTTACGAATAGGACTAACAATGTCCGCGTTGAAAACGGCACACTCATACTAGAGGCGCAAAAAGAACAAAAGGACGGCAAAGCCTATACGTCGGGCCGTGTTGATACAAATGGGTCATTTAGCTTTATTTACGGTACGTTAGAGATCGACGCAAAATTACCACGAGGAGTTGGTACATGGCCAGCGGCATGGCTTATGCCAGCTAATCCTCGTTATAATGCTGCGGATTTCAAGGATGCAACTGATCAGACTCGAATATGGACTTTGAACGGTGAATTGGACTTTCTCGAGTCAGTTGGCTATCTGACTGGTGAGAATATACCCGCTAGCCATAGTTACAATTCACTTGCCCGTACTGCTGAATATACACCAGGTTTTATTACCAACCCGTATGATGAATTTCATCGTTACGGCATTATCAAGACACCTAATTCGGTTGAGTTCACAATTGACGGAGTCGTTTATGCTCGTCGTGATAAGACATCGGATGATCCACTCGAATGGCCATTTGACCAACCATATTACCTCATATTGAATCTATCTATCGGCGGAGTATGGGCAGGTAAATACGGCGTGGACGACGCCTCTGCTCCATGGCAGTATCAGATCAAGTCAATCAGCTATACGCCCCTCGCTAGTAGCAACTAGAAGATAACAAGAATTGCACACAAAGCTTTCTAAGCGTCAATTGTAAGTGTACGCTTTGGAGATATCCAGGTCAGATTGAACTGGCCTTGTTTTGTACGTCGGTAAGCGAGCCAAAAACCTTCAACTGCATGGTAAGTCCATAGTACGCCAATGATAGGAAATACAATACCGACTAACGCAAGATACCCTCGGTTTAGTCTCAGTGCTGCGACAATGCCAATAAGGATGCTACTGACGAACCACCAAAACAGTGTTGAGACTAATCCATTCAAGATGAATGGTATTGCTGGCCACACGAGCAAGTAGAACCAGAAAAACAAGTTGACGATTGCAATATGAGTACTACCACCACCTAGCCCATAAATTGCCATAACTTGCGCGTTACCAGTCGCCCATCGTTGCCATTGTTTATGCAGACCTTTGAAATCCTCTGGAGCCATTGTCATAAAAGCACTCGATTTGTCAGCACAGTATTTAACGACAAATCCTTTCTGGCGAGCGCGAAATAACCCTTCAGTATCCTCGGTGATAGTTTGCGCCTGTCTCATAATTAGTTCCATACCTGCCATGTGACTATACATAAGTGAGCAACCAGATAGCCATAGGCGTGCATTAAGGCGATCTTGAACACGTTTGATAAATGCGTTCATGAGCCAGTATGAGATTTCTTGTTCTTGACCGATGAGAGTTTTTGTACGAGCAGCTTCGACACGAATATCAACAATATCTGCTCTGCGGCTACGGATGATTTCAGCCGGTTTTTGTAAATCACCGCTCAAACTGTCATCATCTGTTTGAATAATAACGCTGTGAGCAGGAATTCTCTTAAAACCTTCTTTGAGAGCATTGGCTTTGCCAACGTTTTTAGAGAGATGAATGACTTCGCCGCCTATTTTTTCAACTTTCTTGAAAATGCGTACTGAGCTTGCATCGTCTGAGCCGTCATTAACAACGATAACGCGAATAGCACCACCTTTGAATAGTGATTCGACCGTCAAAACCAATGCATTAACAGGGTTTTTGGATGCTACTAATCCAACAATAGGATAATCACGTCGTTTCATACTTCTCCTCACGTAAATAAAAAATCGAGGGCACAGAGACCCTCGATTTATATAATTTCTTTTCACGTATTATTATACTACTTTATACACTAATAGTCAACGATTATTTGCAATTATATGCCAAAATATGGTAAAATAATGCTAATGCTGAGGGAAAGGTAGTGAAATATCCGCGGCAAAGATTTCCTACGTATTGGTGGCTACGCAGAAAGTACCCGCATCGTCTTACATGGTTCTCGCGACTTCGTAAGATTGCTATTGTCTTGTTTTTTCTTGTTTCTACTGTATCGTCGTCCTATTTCTTCTTTATCATCGATGGAAATGCTTATGTGATGGCACCTCGTAACCCTCATTCTAAAGACCTTACTGCAAGTGTGTCGAACGCACTTAAAATTGATGCTTCGACCCAAAAAACTAATCTAAATACAGTAACAAGCTCGAATACGCAGTCAGAAAGTAGTACATCTGGTTCTATACCAGCAAAACTTTCCTGGACGAATATGTCACTTTTCGTTAATCCAAATAATAGTGCATCGCAGTATGCGTCGGCTAATCCGTCCCTACCAGATGTACAATATATCGCTCGTATGGGGCAAGTACCCGTCGCACAATGGTTTGGAGATTGGGATAGCAATGTCACCGAGTCAATTAATACCTATGTCTCGTCAGCTACTGCCACGGGCACAATACCAGTGGTTGCGCTTTATAACATTCCTAATCGTGATTGTGGTGGATATTCTGCGACAGGAGCACCTAGTGTTTCTGCATATATTCAATGGATCAAGCAAGCTGCAGCGGGCATTGGTGGTCGCAGCGCGGTTGTTATACTAGAGCCAGATGCGCTTGCTGGTGCTGATTGTCTTTCAAGTGACGGTCAATCTCAGCGTTATCAAGCAATCGCGCAGGCGGTAACAATTATCAAAGCCCTACCCCACGCGTCTGTATATATTGATGCTGGCAATCCAACATGGCAAAGTGCTACAACTATATCCCAGCGTCTCGAGGCTGCTAATATTGCTCAGGCAGATGGCTTTAGTCTTAATATTTCCTACTTCACTTCAACTGCTCAAAATATTTCTTATGGTGACCAAATATCAAAACTTGTTGGTAACAAACACTATGTCATTGATACTTCAAGAAGTGGCGGCAATCATAATGTGAGCGGCGCTCAGTTTAACCCTTCTTTTGCCTCGCTTGGTGATTTGCCAACAACGAAAATAGATAATGCTCGCATTGATGCGTTGTTATGGATCAAGATACCCTGGGAGTCTGACGGTCCTGTCAATGGTGGCCCGAGCCCAGGAACCCCATACTGGAGTTATGCGATACAACTTGCCAAGAATGCTGGTTGGTAATTAGTTCGCTGTTCGCCACTTTCCTGGTTTACGAGCTCCTGCCAGTGCCCCTATTAATACCAAAAGTATAATTACTGCGGTAAGGATAAGGGCTGATGCCGCACTATTATTTAAGACTAATTCAGCACCAACTAAAGCACCGATTAACATCACTAGTACGACGACGATTCGTCTTGCTAGCTGGGTTGAACGCCAGCCACTTTGTCTAATATCTGCTGCAATGCCCGTGAGCGTCATCGTTAAAACTGTCGTAGTCATATCAGGAACGGCAAGCTTGCGCACGACTGCATTTTGAACACCCATCATAATTGCTAGTAGAATTGACAAGCTATAAACGCTAGCGCCAATCGTGGGATTACCTAAACTTAACCCAATTATTAATGCAGCGACAATAAACACAAACTCGGTGATGCATGAGGCAGCAAATAACTTACCTCTGTCTTTAATGTATTTACCAATGAGCCTTCCGCCAATACCTGCACCTATAAGGAATCCCACCAATGCGAATAGTGAAGAAATAAGCGAAAAGCCTGGTGCATGTGCTATCGCTAAACCTATAAACACAATGTTTCCTGTCATATTCGCTACAAATACTCTCCCTAAACTGAGAATACTTACCGCATCAACTATACCCGTAACGGCCGTTAAGCCAAGCAGTAAAGTTGGAAGCGGCCCGTATTCTTTATTGTATAGAAGAGATGGGAGCTTCATTTTTTCTCATTTCTACTACTTTCCTCTAGTAGTTGAATAACTATTGAAAAGTCTTTGTCTAGTTTTCGCGACATGCCGACAGCAGCAATCTGCGAAGAAGCTGCAGTAGCTGGCATAGGTGTAAACGTCCGACGTGCCTGATCTAATATAAGCCCAAAATCTTTATACATGTTCGCAAGAGAGAATGCGACGTCATAATTATTAGTGAGAGCATTTTGCATTTTTACTTTTTGTGAGGGTGATACCACCGCTGTATTATTAAGAACTTCTATTAATTTATTTTTACTAAGGCCCATTCTTTCACCTAACGTTAGTGACTCGGCCAGCGCTTGGACACCTAGTCCTAGCAGGGTATTTACAACCAATTTCATGCGTGAGCCATTTCCAGCGCGACCCATATAATAAGTTTCTTTGCTTATAGAACTAAAGATTGATTTTGCAGCTTTAAACTTTGTTTCATCTCCTCCAACAAATATTATTAATTGTGCAGTCTCAACTTGAGGCGCACTTCCTGAAACAGGAGCATCCAAAAAGTAACCATTATTTTTTGTTATCATTTCAGAAAGCTCTATGGCCATATCAGGTGATATAGTGCTAAGACTAATAAATACTTTGCCAGTACAATCAGCGGACATGGCCTGAGTCACTACGTCCTTAATTGCACTATCGTCAGGTACCGATATACATATAAAATCCGCAGCTTTTACTAGTTCTTGGATACTATCGCTTGTGTCCGCTCCCCTTTTAACTAACGGTTTAGTCTGGTCTTTGTTTCTGTTATAGACAATGACCTTATGTTTATTATCTAATAGGCGATCAATCATTCGGCTGCCCATGGTCCCCGTACCTACGAACCCAATAGTTTTATTCATAACACCTCCTAACCTAAGTAATTAAATGTGCGAATATGCTCTACTTATATTATATGCCTGGTGTGAATGATATTCTATACTCCGTTCTGCGAAGGATAGGTTTACACAAGTAACTCAATCTATCATACTAGTATCATAAGGTAGGGAGATTTATATGACAGCGGAAAATCGTTCATTAAAAGGAACAGTGGTTGCAATTACAGGTGCAAGCTCTGGAATTGGGAGAGAAACAGCTCGACTGTTGGTTGAATCAGGCGCAAAGGTTGTACTGGGCGCTCGGCGGCTCGATCGATTAGAAGATCTAGTGAGCGAACTCGGTTCTGATAATGCGGTGGCAGTTAAAATGGATGTTACTAAATCAGCAGATAATAAAGACTTAGTTGCAAAGGCAGTTAGTACATTCGGCAAGTTAGACAGTATCGTTGCTAATGCAGGTATTGGTTATTATGGTGGTATCGCTGACAACACAGATGAAGACTTAATTAATATGATTAATGTTAATTTCCTAGGAACAGTCTTCACGGTTCGAGCAGCCATACCAGAATTCCGTAAATCCCATGGCGGCGATATTGTTATTGTTTCGAGCGTTGCTGGTTTTCGTGGTGGTGCAAACGAAGCGGTCTACGCTGGTACTAAATTTGCTCAGGTCGGTTTGTCGGGTGCAATTGATCGCGAGTTGTCACCTGAAGGAGTACGAGTAACCACAATATGCCCTGCTGGGACAAAGACGGAATTTGCTATTGGAGCTGGGCGCACTGAGGGTGATCCAGCACTTGATGAGTACATGAGCCCAGTTGATGTCGCTTTTCAGATCGTTAC
The DNA here is from genome assembly GCA_028286365.1 of Candidatus Saccharimonadota bacterium. Taxonomy (GTDB): domain Bacteria; phylum Patescibacteriota; class Saccharimonadia; order Saccharimonadales; family Saccharimonadaceae; genus UBA1547. The sequence goes on from JAQBRR010000002.1 coordinate 168,854, forward strand.
GTCCTTACAGCAGCCACGTCGTCTAAGGACAGGTATATGGACAACGTGGAGTATGGCTCAATCAAGCTAAGGCTTCTATTTTTGGCTCTTAGAAAGATTATTCTGAATACCAATTGCTGAAACAGTGCCGCCAGCGACGAGTAATATTGCGCATATGACTATGCCTTCGTGGAAGCCATTAAGTGTCATTTGTGTGCCAATAAAGACACCAATAACCGCAACGGACAAAAGCCCCGCGATCCTGGCAACCGCATTATTCACTGCTGAACCGATGCCTGCCTGTGATGCTTTGATGGAACCAAGAATTGCTGATGTCAGTGGTGCAACGGTCATTGAGAGACCTAGCCCAAAGACGACAATTCCCGGCAATAATTCGGTCCAATAATTTGCAGGTACATTAACGCGGAGCAGGAGTATTACACCGATCCCTGAAATAATTGGACCAAGCCCCATGAATAAACGAGGACCATATTTGCCAGATAGTGCGCCGAATCTCGATGATAAAAAGAACATAATGATTGTCAGTGGAATCGTTGTAAGCCCAGCGAGCGTTGCAGGGTAACCTGCTGTCTGCTGGAGGAAAATAACCAATACAAAACCTTGTAGCGCCAGTGCCCCATAGATAAAGAATGTTGCGACGTTACCAACACTAAAGTTACGTGTATGGAATAACTCGAGCGGTAACATAGGTTGTTTGGTTCGACTTTCATGCCAAATAAACGTCGCGAGCGCCACAAGTCCGATTGCAAAAGTTCCGTAAATAAGTGGACTGCTCCATCTATAATTAGCTTGCTCGATAAGTGCATAGACGATGCCACCAAGCCCAATTGCACCAAGGATAATACCTACAGTATCAACCTTCTTACGTGTGCTAAGCTCATCCTTTAGATGGAGCGATCGCATTAACCAAAGTGCGACAATAATTGGAATAATATTAATTGCAAAGACCAAACGCCACGATAATAAGTCGACCATCAAACCACCAACAAGCGGTCCAATAATAAAGGCAATTCCTGTCCATGCGGTCCATGTACCAATTGCTTTTGCCTGCGCTGCTCCGCTAAAGACGCTAATAATAAGAGCTAGCGAACTTGGTACTAATAAGGCACCTGAAATACCTTGAAGCGCGCGGCTAATAACGAGGAATTCTCCACTTGGCGAAATCGCACATAGGAGCGAGGTCAATAAAAATCCATAAAGACCCACAGTAAGGATTTTTCTTCGTCCGAAAATGTCCGATAGTGATCCAGCTGCCAAGATCAGTGTACCTAGTGTAATTAAGTAGGCGTCACTCACCCACTGTTGAATGAGCAGTCCGCCGCCTAGTTCATGACTAATTGCAGGTAGCGCAACATTGACGACTGATCCATCAAGAAATGCGACGAATGACGCAAGGATGCTAATGACAATGACGAGTCGTTGATGCTTATCCATATCATTACTATAGCGTGCTTTACGATTTTTCGAACTTTTCGCCGTAGCTGATATCACCTGCATCACCGAGTCCTGGCACAATAAAGAATTGTTCGTTAAGTTCAGGATCAATTGTTGCAGTATATAGTGTAATGTTTGGAATGTTTTTCTGTAGAAAATCGACGGCTGGCTGGCTGACAATAACGCCACTGACAAATACCTGCGTAGGCTGGCCATATTCGAGGAGTTTATTATATATATCAACGATTGTTGTGCCGGTCGCAATCATCGTATCAGCAATAATGAGTGGTCGACCGTTAAGATTTGGTGATGATGAGTAACCTATAACGCTCTCCATGACGCCCACTTTGTTTAGTTGGCGGTGTGCGGCTATAAATGCACTATCGGCATCGTCAAATATCTGGAGGAACCCAGTATATGGAGGTAGTCCAGCGCGAATGATGGTCGCGATAACGGGTTGTACAGCCAGTACGTTAGTCTCTGCAGTAGTGAGCGGTGTATGCGCCTGATTTTTAGAATAAGCTAGTTCTTTACTAATTTCATAGGCCGAAATTGCGCCAATGCGCTCAAGATTTTGTACAAATCGCTTACGATCTTTTTGTATATTTGTATCACGAATTTCGTGGAGGTATTGCTGCAGTACGGAAACATTTTTGGACAAATTAACAATCTTCATGTTCCTATAATAACCCAGTGAGACTCTTTTTACTTCTTGTGTACGTTTTCGGCAATGTAAGAATCATCTTCTTTGATTGTCTGCGCATGCCAGACGCCGAGAGCCTGACCAAATGGTAGAATGTCACTATAACCAACAAAGTCGGCAGCACGGCGGATGAGTGAGCCGATGAGGCCAGCGAAGCGCAGCTTTTTGTATTCAAAGACTGCCCACTTCTCTCCGACAGGTACAACAACGGGAGGCATTTTAGCGATGTATTTTGCTTTAGATTTTTTAAGGATATGTCGTGCAACAAAAACGCCATCACGTAGTGCTGTTTGAGCGAGTCCGCTAAATTGTGTCGCAGCATTATCGCCAATTATGTAGATATTGTGATCAGCGCGTAAATAATTATCGACGAGTACTTTGCCGTTCTTAGCAAATGTAAATTGATCGCCGTTGGCCGCAAAGAAAGGATTGTTTGCAACACCGGACGTCCAGATAACAGTGTGGCTTTTAATTGGTTTGCCGCTTACGATCAGACTATCGGCTGTCTCTGATTCAACTTTTTTACCAAGCTCAACGTGGACACCAAGACTTTTTAGACGTGCCGTAACAAGCCTACTCGCCTCTTCGGACATTCTCGGTAGGACTCGTGGCGCAGCCTCAATAAGTGTGATGTTAATTTTTGGCTCAGGTTTGTTGTAGTGTTTTTTGAGGTGCTTGAGGTATGAACCGAGTGCGGATGATAATTCAACTCCCGTTGGTCCAGCACCGACAATCAAGAAGTTTTTATCAGCGGCATTTGGACGAGAAAATTCTTCCAGTAAATGTTGTTTGAGCTCAGCTATCTCATCAGCGGATTTAATGCCATATGCGTATTGGTCAAGACCTTCGATGCCGAAGTATGTTGTGATTGATCCGAGCGCAAGGATGAGCGTGTGGTAGGAATACAGCGTGCCCGATGTACCGGTAATCGTCTGCTCTGCCTTACTTATTTTTGCTATAGAATCAATGATAATTGTAACGTTATCCCGACCAGCGAAGATTTCACCCAGTGGAACCCATGACTGCAAATGGCTATATCCCGTCGCTGTACCGTAAAGTGCTGGGTAATATTGAAAATCAGGCTTGTCGCTGATGAGTGTAATCTGGGATTTCTTGTCCTTGGACAAATGAAGAGCTGCTTTAACACCTCCGAAGCCACCACCAACAATGGTTATTTGCATAAAATGATCCTGTTTATGTTTTGTCCTATAAACGTATAATAGGGCTAACAGAGTTAATAATCAAGCCAGACTAGTGTTTGATGTTTGTGCAATATAACCGAACTAAGCTATCATGTAGTAAGCATATGCGTAAAGATAGAAAACGTAACTTCAGACGAGCTGGACAGGCCATTCTCTCTAGCCTTGTCGCTGTCATTATTGTCACTGTTCTTGTGTTCGTAACTCACGGTAGGGATATACCTGTACTTAATCCACATGGTTTGATTGCTGATCAGGAACGCAATTTGATCCTGCTGACGGTTGGTCTAGGGCTTATTGTTGTCATTCCTGTATTTATTATGTTGTTTTCGATTGCGTGGCGATATCGAGCAAGTAACACCAAGGCGAAGTATCAGCCTGACTTCGCAAGCCACAAAGGTATCGAAGCACTTTGGTGGGGCCTACCCTGCGTCATTATTCTTATTTTAGCTATCATCACCGGTATTTATACGCATGCACTGGATCCATTCAAGCCAATTGATTCATCAGTAAAACCAGTTCAGATTCAAGTTGTTTCACTTCAGTGGAAGTGGCTATTTATTTATCCTGATCAAAAAATCGCAACGCTTAACTACGTTAATATTCCTAAAGATACGCCAATTAACTTTACGATTACATCCGATGCGCCAATGAACTCGTTTTGGGTACCAGCACTTGCTGGCCAAGTTTACGCGATGTCAGGCATGTCGACACAACTTCATTTGATGGCCGATTCGGTTGGATCGTACACGGGCTCATCGGCTAATATTAGCGGAGACGGCTTTGCTGATATGCATTTTAAGGTCAACTCAATGAATGAATCTGACTTTGCTACATGGGCAAAAAAGACATCAATAGCCAGCCAGTCGCTTACGAGCAGTAGTTACGATGGGCTTGCAAAACCTAGCCATGATAATTCAGAGTCGGCGTATGTGCTGGGCGACGGTAGCCTGTATAATGAGGTTATAATGAAGTATATGTCTCCAGATGCCGAGGGTAGTATGAATATGTCTGGATCAGGAATGTAATGTTTAGCAATCTTTCCCAGATTATTTTTGGCCGATTAACACCTTCAGATTTTGTGCACGATCCGATTATGGCGGGCGCAGGCTATGCGATGATTGCTGCTCTGGTCTTGGTTATTATCGGTCTTACCTATTTTAAGAAGTGGAAATGGCTGTGGCGTACTTGGATTACTTCACTTGATCCGAAGAAAATCGGTGTGATGTATATTATTGTCGCTGTTATTATGTTACTTCGAGGACTTGCCGACGCGCTGCTACTGCGAACTCAGCAGGCGACAGACGGTTCAGCAGGAATTCTTACCTCCGATCACTTCCAGCAGATTTTTTCGGCTCATGGCACAATCATGATTTTCTTTGTTGCGATGGGGATAATCTTTGGAATCTTTAATTTGATTATTCCGACGCAAATTGGCTCACGTGATGTTGCCTTCCCCTTTCTTAACTCAGTAAGTTTCTGGTTGTTTGCAGCGGGTATGATTCTTATCAATGCGCCACTCATTGTTGGTGAGTTCTCGACTGCGGGATGGCTCGCGTATCCGCCACTCTCGGAATTGCAGTATAGTCCAGGTGTTGGTGTCGACTATTGGATATGGAGCCTTCAAATCGCAGGTATCGGTAGTCTTCTTTCAGGAATCAACTTCTTTGTGACGATTATTAAAATGCGTGCGCCTGGCATGAAACTTATGATGATGCCGATTTTTGTGTGGAGTGCGCTTGCAAGTACAACGCTCATTATGTTTGCCTTTCCTATTCTGACCGCAACGCTCGGGATGCTATCGCTTGATAGGCTTTTGGGAATGCACTTCTTTACCTCAGGTGCGGGTGGCAATCCAATGCTCTATATAAATCTCATTTGGGCATGGGGGCATCCTGAGGTCTATATTCTCGTACTTCCAGCGTTTGGAATATTTTCTGAGGTGGTGGCGACCTTTTCGGGTAAAAAACTGTTCGGCTATAAGTCTATGGTGGTTGCCCTTGCGGCCATTACTTTCCTGTCGTTTACAGTTTGGCTACACCACTTCTTCACTATGGGAGCGGGCGCTGACGTCAACACATTCTTTGGGATTATGACTATGGTTATTGCAATTCCGACGGGGGTAAAAGTCTTTAACTGGATCTTTACGATGTATCGTGGACGAGTACGATTTACGACGCCGATGCTCTGGTTTATGGGCTTTATTGTGACATTTACGCTCGGCGGTCTCGCGGGAGTGCTGATGTCTGTGCCACCAGCCGACTTCCAATTCCATAACAGTTTATTCTTGGTCGCACACTTTCACACAATGATTGTTGGAGGAGTATTGTTCGGTGCCTTTGCGGGATTTGCCTACTGGTTCCCAAAGTTCACAGGCTTTACGCTTAATGAAAGATTAGGTCGGTATGCATTCTGGTTATGGATCGTCGGATTCCTACTTGCCTTTATTCCACTCTACATTCTAGGATTCATGGGAGCTACTCGCCGACTTGATCATTATGACCCATCACTTGGTTGGCAAGGTCTCTTTATTGTTGCTGGAGTTGGCGTGCTGATTATTTGTGCAGGCGTTGGTCTTCAAATACTGCAGCTCATCGTTAGTATTGTAAAACGCAACGAAAATCGTGTCGGTAATGACCCCTGGAATGGTCGGACCCTCGAATGGTCAATTGCCTCACCGCCACAGGAATATAACTATACCGTCATACCGACGGTTACTCATCGTGACGAATTCTGGGAAATGAAAAGAAGACACCATGTCGTTAAGCCTGAGTATACTGATATCTGGCTGCCTAAAAATACTGGTGCTGGGGTTATTGTCGGACTGTTCGCTTTGATATTTGGTGCGGCAATTATTTGGCATATTATATGGCTTGTGATTGTCGGACTCGTTGGGGTGATTATTACGTTAATTATCAGGTTGACGAATGATGAGACCGAGGAAAAATTGACCGCCGCTGAAGTTGCCAAGCGAGAATTAAAAAGGCAGATAGCATGAAACAAATTGCAGATGATGTGGCTGTGAGAGACAAGAAAACACTGGGCTTTTGGATCTACCTGATGACCGACTGTGTACTATTTGCAGCTCTTTTTGCAACTTTTGCGGTACTTCATACGAGTACATTCGGTGGTCCAACGGGCGCCAAGCTTTTCGATTTGCCATTCGTGCTCATTGAGACGATGATACTTCTAACGAGTAGTTTTACAATTGGACTCGCAGTCTTAGGTAGTGCACGAGGCTTCAAGAAACAAACTCTTATTTGGCTGGTTATTACCTTCGCGCTCGGCGCAGCGTTCCTGACACTAGAACTAACTGAGTTTAGTCATCTTGTAGCGGATGGTAATGGTTGGGATAGAAGTGCTTTCCTGTCTTCGTTCTTTACACTTGTGGGTACACACGGACTCCATATTGCAATCGGTCTTTTGTGGCTCATTGTGATGATCATTCGATTATGGAGGTTTAATTTTAAGCAAAGTGACCTTAATCGCCTTGCGCTATTTGGCCTGTTCTGGCATTTCCTTGATATCGTATGGATATTTATTTTCAGTATTGTCTATCTAATCGGGGGCATGTCATGAAAATAAATGTAGAACAGAGGGATTCATCGACTCGTTATATTTCGTATGTCGTTGGATTTATCCTGTCGATTGTTGCGACCGTACTCGCTTACTTGATTGTTGTTAATCATGTCTGGCCAATGGCAACTCTGGTGTACGTTATTCTCGCTATCGCTGTTATTCAATTGGTTACTCAGGCGGTCTTTTTCCTTCATATTGGACGAGGTAGCCGCTGGAAGCTCGTTACGTTCGCATTCGCAATTCTTATCGTACTGATTATCGTTATTGGGACACTCTGGATTATGAATAATCTTAATTACAATATGACGCGTATGACACCAGACCAGATGCTACTGTACATGAAGCAGAACGAAGGAATTTAATGGAACGACGGTCTCGTTCGTACTTTCAATTGATTAAACCCGGCATAACTCTCAGCAATACGCTGACTGGTATAGCTGGATTTTTCTTGGCAGCAAGTGGAATTATTGCGCCATTCAAATTAACTGCGTTTATAGGCGTGGCCTTGGGCATTGCCTTGATTATTGCATCGGCCTGCGTTGTTAATAACGTTCTTGATCGCAAGATTGATAAGCGTATGAAACGAACCGCAAAACGCGACGTCGCGAGCGGAGTGATTAGTGTACCAAAAGCGCTACTATTTGGCGGTGTGCTTGGTGTAGCAGGCTTTATTATTATTCTCGCTTGGACTAACCCACTTACCTTTTTGCTTGGCGTCATTGCCTATCTTTGGTATATCGTTGTGTACGGCCTCGCTAAGCGAACCACAGCGCTTAGTACGATCATAGGTGGAGTTGCAGGGGCACTCCCCCCTGTCGCCGGATACACTGCGTTAACAGGACATATCGATATGGCCGCAATCCTCTTATTTTTAATCCTCTTCTTTTGGCAAATGCCTCACTTTTACGCGATTGCTATGTTTCGGATGTCAGATTACGCCAGTGCGAAACTTCCCGTTTGGTCGGTGAAATATGGTATGAAGAGCACCAAGCGACAGATTCTCATCTTCGCTATTTTGTATGCGATTACCGCAACCCTTTTAACATTCTTTGGTTATACTGGGGTCGTTTATTTCGTAGCGAGTATAGCGCTTTCGATCTATTGGTTGTCTCGAGGCATCAAGTTTTACAATAAATTAGATGATATAAAGTGGGCTCGAAAAATGTTCGGAGCATCTCTTCTTGTACTACTGTCTGTGTGTTTGTTGATTGCCGTGAGTGGCTACTTGCCATAGTGTATACTAAGGTTATGGTTATTCTTATTCACGTCATCATCGCACTCACAAGCATCGTTATTGCGAGTCTTGCATTCTTAAGACCAACAATGAAAAAGCTTCTCGTAAGTTATGGATTTATTTTCGCGACAATTGCGACAGGTTCGTATCTTTTGGTGACTATCCCAAGTCATATTCTTGAGAGTTGTTTAACAGGTCTGTTTTATCTGACAGTCGTTTCAATGGCAACAATCGCCACACACGTTCGATTGCGCCGCGCTGAGAATACTCTTTAGAGTTTAGTTGTAGCTTGGGGTATGGTAAGACTTTGCTGGGTGATTCGCCGTCGTATAACCCGAACTAATATATAGAGAATAGCTACTGCTGCAATCAATGATATTGTGAGGATATTTCGAAGCGCGTTTTCGCTTACAGGGAGAACTGCGAGTGCGGGGTTCTTGGCGCCAGTTGCATCGACACCGCTAGTAAGTAATGGACACAGCTTTGTCTCATCTGATGTCGCTCTACTCGGCGTGACATATCGTGGGCTGTTGTATACGCATCCGATCTTGTTAGTACTGCCGAGAGATATGCATGAGACTGGTAGGAATACTTTTGATGGCGTACCTGGAGCAAGGTCAGTACATACTTCTATACTCGTGTATTTTTTGACTGTCGCATATTGTGGGAATGCAGTACTGATTAGCAGTGGGACTAGTGCAAGATATGCAATAAGACCGACCACCATAGTGGCTATGATATATTTAAAAATGATATTTTTTCTTAGTTTATTCCACATTTTCTTTACATGTTATTGTACCATTTTACTCAACCATTTCAGGTTTACTATGATATTATTAAAGTGCTAACATTCAAAAACAAACATAACAAAGTACCTCCACCACATGAATCGTACGCACTATACACCTAGCAGGCGCTCTTATTATCAGTCAAGCAACATCTCAAAAACAGAGACGACACATCGTCGTTTTAAAAAGCGATCTATCATACTATTCATCTTATTTATCGCCGGAGTCTTTGCGTTTAATTCACAAATTACACATGCTGGTGACCACAAGTCAGCCACGCCTATATATAGTCACAAGCAAACTGTCTGTATTGATCCAGGTCACGGTGGAGCTGACCCAGGGGCTAGCTCGAACGACGGCTTGATTACTGAGCGTGATATTAATCTTACGGTTGCGCTTAAACTGCGCGATATTCTAAATGCTCAGGGTTATGAAGTCTTCATGACTCGTACATCTAACTCAGTTTCGATGGACAATCGTGTCAGGTATACCTACTGTAATGACCATCACGCGTCTGTTATGGTCTCTGTACATCACAACTTCTTTGATGATGATACGGTCGACTATGCTATGGATCTATTCTATAAGCCTGTCGACAAGGGACTCGCAAATAGCATCGTGAGTGCTACTGCCTCAAAGTTGAATATTACAGATAATGGTATTGCCCAGTTTGAGGATGGTGTTCTGTCAGAGTCCACAATGCCCGCTGCGGTTAGTGAAGGTTTCTTCATAACAAGTAGTGATGAGTACAGTCTACTAACTGATTCAACGTCGACTCGCCTAGCTGACGAAGCCTCAGGCATTGCGAGCGGCATTGTCACTTATCTTAACAATCCGGCCAAGGCTAATGCTGCTGCTGAGACTAATATCCAAACACTTGATCGATCGAGTGACTAAGGGGACTCACTGTCCGTTTTGACCTCAATAGAGTACAATAGGTACAGCAACTAACACTATGGATTTGAGCACATAATGAACGATAAATTAATCATTGTATCAACTCGTCTTCCTGTGAGTGTCTCTAAAGTCGATGGAAAATTGCGCTATGAATCAAGCGCTGGGGGGCTTTCGACCGCTATCGACTCATTAAAGAAATCAGCCGATAGTGTTTGGGTTGGTTGGCCCGGTATTGCTGCTGATAACCTGACACAAAAAGAAAAAAATGAAATCACGGCTGAGCTACAAAAACGTGGTTGTTATCCAGTCTTTTTAAAGACTGAACAAATCGACAAATTCTACTCGGGCTATAGTAATTCGACACTTTGGCCACTGTTCCACTATTTCCCCAAAGAAGCAAAGTATGATCCATCGTTTTGGCAGGCGTATCAGGACGTTAATGCGCAATTTGCAAAGACAGCTTTAAAATTCGCGACCGCGAATGCCAAGATATGGATACACGATTACCAACTGATGCTTGTTCCAAAGATGCTTCGGGACATTAATAAGGATCTTACTATTGGTTTCTTTTTGCACACACCTTTTCCAACGTCCGAAATCTTTCGTTTAATTCCAGAGCGAGAGGCACTTCTAGAAGGCGTGTTAGGGGCGAGCCTCATCGGTTTTCACACGTATGACTATGTCCACTACTTCCTCGCAAGCACCTTAAAAATCTTGGGTTACGAGAATTCACTAGGGACAATAAAATTAGACAATCGTCTCATTCAAACGGACGCCTTCCCTATTGGAATTGATTACAAGAAGTTCGCACGTGGTTCATATAACCGCAAGGTGAGTTCGATCCAGCGGACTTTTGATTTATTTAGAGCTAAAACCCAGGTTATTCTATCCGTTGATCGCGCTGACTATACGAAGGGTATCCCAGAGCGACTTGATGCTTTTGAGCTATTCCTTGATCGACACCCTGATTTTCTGCGTCGAGCAGTCCTAGTGATAGTCGCTGTACCTTCGCGTGGGGATGTAAATGCATACCAAGAATTACGGTCGACGATTGAGCAAAAAGTCAGCCGTATTAACGGTAGATTCTCTACAATCGATTGGTCACCTATCACCTATCGTTATCAGCCGTTACCATTTGATGAACTATGCGCCCTATACGCTCGTGCTGATGTGATGCTTGTGACGCCACTTCGTGATGGTATGAATTTGGTTGCTAAGGAATATGTTGCAGCGCGCCACAGCCATAATGGTGTACTAGTTCTCAGTGACATGGCGGGTGCTGCGATAGAGCTAACGGATGCACTGCTCGTTAACCCAAACAATACCTCACAAGTTGCGGACGCAATCTATGAAGGGCTTACAATGCGTGAGTCGGCTCAACGAGCACGTATGAAAAAAATGCAGGCCCGAGTGTCTCAGTACACGATTGAGAAATGGGCACAGGATTTTGTAAAGGAATTATCTGATTCAGTAAAGAAACGAGATACAAATGCCAAGTGGCTCAATCAGCAACAAGAGAGAGTTTTGTATGATGATTATAAAAAATCTACGAAGCGATTAATCCTGCTAGATTATGATGGTACTCTAAAGAATTTTGCAGATTCACCACACGAGGATCGATCTGAGCCAAGTATTAAATTAAAAAAACTACTAAAAGTTTTATCCCAGGATAAACAGAATAAGGTCATTATCATCAGTGGGCGCAAAAAAAGCACTCTACGGAAATATTTCAGAAATAGAGACATAGGCCTCATTGCTGAACATGGCGGCTGGGTATTTGATGAAGGAAAATGGACAAAACTTATTCAAAATGTCGTTGACTGGAAAAAAAGTGTCAAACCAATACTAAAGGAATTTGTTGCTCGAACACCGGGTTCAGAGCTCGAGGAAAAAGATTTTTCATTCGTATGGCACTATAGACGAGTACAACCTAACCTTGCCTACGTTCGCAAGGAAGCGCTCAAGACAAAACTACGAAGCGCACTAGATACTGACGATATTGGAGTTTACGAAGGTCAGAAAATTATTGAAGTCAAATCAAAGCGTATGAATAAGGGCGTAGCTGTCGCAGGACTCGCCGCAAAGAATCAATGGGATTTTATTTTGGCAGTTGGTGATGACTATACGGACGAGGATATGTTCCTCGCGATGCCAACGGACGCCTATACGATTAATGTAGGAACAGATCATACTAACGCACGCTTCCAAATTCGTGGAGTCAATGATGTTCTGGAGCTCATCCAGCTTCTCGTTTAACATTGTGATACGAGTGCTTTTTTGGTAGAGTGGAGTCGTACAAAGATAACGTTAAACTTTGAATATTAAATAGTCAAAGAACGAGTGATCATATAAAAACAAACATCAAAACAATCAGGCTTTTACAGATAATCGTGTCTATCGTCACGATTGTATTTGGTATCTATATTGGTACATCTGTTTCTGCGTATGTAGCAAATATTATCCATCCAGGTGCAGTTGTTGGTGTTACAAAAGTAGGTCTTAGTCAGCCAAAAACTGTCGTCACTACTCCAACGACTACAGCGCCTGTCACGAAAACAACGACAAAACCAACACCAACGACGACGGTTACACAGACTAAAGTCACGACGTCTCCCGCGCCTATTCCAACTCCAACTCCTATTGTTGTCCCTGCGCCTTCTAGTGATGTTACAAGCCTTGCTCCAGCGCCATCAACGACCACAACTAATAATTCAGGTAGTACAACAAGCTATACATCGACCAACTGGTCTGGTTATTTAGCAACAACAGGTAGTTTTACGTCAATTTCAGGTACTTGGACAGTTGCTCGACCGACAGGTAACGGTACCTCTACGACCTCTGATGCTGCGTGGATCGGTATCGGCGGTGTTAGTACGGCCGATCTTATTCAGGTTGGAACTGACAACACGGTTAGCGCGAGCGGAGCTGTCACGACGTCAGCATTCTATGAACTATTACCAGCTGTTGCTAGTCCAATACTAACGATGATCGTTCAACCAGGTGACTCAATGCAGGCATCTCTTAGTGATGCAAATGGACAATGGACAATTGTGATTACGGATTTGACGAATACACAAACGTTTACAAAAGTAGTTGCTTACTCATCAAGCCTCTCTTCTGCTGAGTGGATCGAAGAAGACCCGTTCTATGCTAACGGTACGCAAGTTCCTTTTGATACGTTCGGCTCGGTTAACTTTGCAGGGAGTCTGACAACCAACAACGGAACGTCTGTTAACCTAAGTGGTGTCGGCGCCTCGAAAATTACGATGGTAAATCAAGCTGGAACCCCGATTGCAGTACCATCGGTCATTGGAAATGACGGCGCGAGTTTTACTGTTACTTCACAGTAACAAGGCAAATAAATAAAGTCCTAGTTAGGACTTTATTTATTCATCTGTGATTTAAGCTTTTTCTTTAAAATACGCTTTCTTGATGCACCGTGCCAGTTCTTGTGTTTGGCCATAATTTGTTTCGTCCAATCTTTATATCTGTTATCATAGCACGCCTTCAGGTAATAACCTACCCTCTACATTGTTAATACCGCCGCCTTCTAGTATTGTTGATTTATGCCAGTTAAATCCAAAACAAAAAGAAACATCACTAATTTTTTTGGTGGTGTTGGTTATTTCTTCTGCAGTCTTCAATGGTTGCTGACTATTATTATTTATTCGAGCTTCATTAAGACAACGCTAACTTCATTTACGCCAGTAGATATGAAACCCGCAAAACCTATTCCGGTTGTTATTGATCTTGCCACTAATACACCACTTATGATTATCGGAGTAATCTTCACGCTCGCGGTCGTCGCTCTGGCTATATATGTGTTTGTAAAAATTCCCTCGACGGTTGCCAAGACTAGTAAAACGATTGTTCATGAGGTTACTGAAGCCTCAGTACCTGTCGTGATGCGCATCCAACATTTACCAGAAACAAAGCAAAATCGTAAAAAGATTGTATTTAAGATGACGATAGCTATTAAAATACTGATTATTATTGCACCACTCGTTATATCGTTTTGTTCACAATTTACGGTTAATCAAACGCTCGATTTCAGCGTTTCTATATATTTGAGCATTTTGTTGGCGATACTTACCTCATTATTCTTTATATTGCAGTATGTGATGGCGAGACTATTTTCTGTTTCTAAGGAAGAACTCTGGTAATATGATTGCTCGAACACATGATCTTGCTGCGATAACTGCACTTGGTGTCGTATTCGTGTTGATGCCGGCTCAATCTATGAGCCTCGCGACTATCATTATCGCAGTACTTGCGAATCTTATTGGTGGTGTTACACCGGACATAGATCAGCCGACGGCTCCGCTATGGAAAAACCTTCCAATTGGCAAATATTTTGGCAAAGTTTTCGGGCATCTCCTTGGGGGACATAGATTTTTTACACACTCAATTCTTGGCCTAGCACTATTTGGTTTTTTGACTCACCTACTTTTAACTTTCTTGCAGCCGATTATGAGCTCTGTAAATATAGACATTGTATGGTGGAGCTTTATGATTGGTATGCTTTCTCATTTAGTCATGGATACGTTTACTAAGGAAGGTGTGCCGTGGCTACTGCCGATCCCAATTAAATTTGGCTTTCCTCCAGTTAGAGCATGGCGAATTACCACAGATACCTGGGTTGAGTTATGGGTAGTATTTCCGTTACTAATTGTTTTTAATATTTGGTTTTATTTTATGCATTATCAGCAAATATTATTCTTGCTACGACATGTCATAAGCTCGTAATCAGGATTGTTTTCGAATTGTCACAATCCCTACGACGATTACCCAGCTTAAAAAAGGAAATGTAGCGAGTAAGGTAACACCAGCTCCTCCGGCGGAAAAGAATGATGTTGCACTTGTGCCACCGAATACTGTCAGCACAGATAAAAGATTGAGCACTGCAACCGCGTATCCTACCCAGCCTGTCCATTTTGGGACTGCGCTTGAAGCGAATGTCGTATAGGCAAAAGTCGCAGTAACAAGCGCTGTGAGAATACAGCCAATAGACCCGAATAGTAGCATGTGGCCTTCTGTAAGAGCGCGTAAGACCGACGGATTTGCAGCATAGTTACTTACTGTATCAAGAGCTGCACCCGCGTCCATGGCATCACCAACGAGTGTAACGGCGACAAAGACAAGTCCAGCCCCGAATGCTAGGTCGGTAATCCAATTCAAATCTCTCTTTGAGCGGATAATTAGCTGTCTAAAGCCTGCAAAGAAAATAATTAAACAGCTCATCAGGAGTGTATCAATAATGATAATTGCGAGCGTTTGAGTCGCGTTATTCGTAATGAACTCTGATAATGCGACACTGTCACCAAGCGATGGTCGCGTGCCCATTGCAATCTTGACTAAAAATTCTGTCAGCATGAGTATTGCAATTGCAACCGCAGCAAAACCTGTAAGCGTTCTAACTTCAAGACGTTTTGAAACAAATGAATTAGCCTTTCGACGTATAAAACGCAGCGTTCGACTATTGTAAGCTTTGTTCATAGCTATAACTCCTTATTACTATTAGTGTAGTACGTTTTTCAAACATTGCTATACTAGAGTAAAGGGAGATGCTTATGGCAAAACTATATATTTCGGTACTTGCAGGAACAACCAGAGAACAACGAAAAAGCATTTATGCCGCTCGTCTCGTCGCAGAAGTTGGCAGCACTTTTGCGGAAATTGAAACTGAAGTCATCGATCCGAAGGACTTTAACTTTCCAGGAGATGGTAACGACCCTGAAGGCAAAGATCCTCGCTACAGTGCAATCACCCAGCGAGCAGATGGATTTTTTATTGTATCACCCGAATATAATCACAGCTTTCCAGGGTCATTAAAACGAATGCTTGATAGTGAGCTTAAGAATTATATTCATAAAGCAGTTGCATTTGGTGGTGTATCATCCAGCCAATGGGGCGGCGTTCGGGGTATCGAAGCACTGGTTAGTACAGTGCGCGAGATGGGACTTGTCGCGACATTTACCGATATGCAATTTCCGAAAGTTCAAGAACTGTTTAATGATGAAGGTGTCTTACAAAATGAAGCCTACCGCGAATATATAAAAGGTGCTTGGATTGAATTGATTTGGATGACGAATGTTCTCAAATATGGCCGAGAAACGATAGAAAGCAAACATCACAAAATATCACAGCAGTTAGAGAACTAATTCCTTCTGTATAGCTAGAGTCTTGTATACTTAGTACGTGAGAAACGAGGCTTGGTATGATTCTGCTAATTGATAACTATGACTCTTTTACCTATAACCTGTATCAACAAATTGCATCCTTAGGCTATGACGTACATGTTGTCAAACACGACGAAATAACAATTGATGAGATTCGAACAGTGCAACCGAGCCATATTGTTGTTTCGCCAGGACCTAAAACACCACGTGATAGTGGTATTAGTATGGACGTCATTCGTGAGTTTTATATGACGATGCCAATTCTGGGTGTATGCTTAGGCCATCAGTGTATTAGTGAAGTGTTCGGAGTACATACGATCGCCGCTAACGAAATCGTACATGGCAAGAGCAGTAACATCACACATATAGCAAAGGGTATATTTGAGGGAGTTCCTAGCCCTTTCTTAGCTGCCCGTTATCATTCCCTGATGATCGACAAAGTACCCAAAGATTTTTCACTTACGGCATGGTCGGATGATAAAACTATCATGGGTATTCAACATAATATCTATCCCCTATTTGGTGTGCAGTTTCATCCCGAGTCGTTCATGACTGAACATGGAGAAATAATAATGAGGAATTTTTTGGCATGTCAGTAGATCTTAAGGCGCTTGCTTTAGACGATCTACTCGCGCGTCTTGAGGATTCAGAAAAAAACATCAGTGTACTAAGTAGTGCCACGTCAGACGGTTGGACACCGACGGTTGCTTGGAGCCCAGTGGAGATTTTTCAAGTTACATCAGATGCGACGAGTGATCCAACTTCACTCCTAGAAGATTTTGCTGAAAAACAACAAAAGGCAGGCAGACTCTCGATTGGCTATTTGTCATACGATTTAGGCTGTATTCTCCACGATGTTGCACTTTCGACTAATGACGATTTACAGACGCCGCTCTTGTATGTTTTGAGTTTTGATAATTGGATAACGTTTAATAAACACGGCTCGACATTGCACGAAAAGAGTGATTCGTTTAGTGATGAAGTCAAAAATATTATGAAACGTATTCCACGTACGTTATCAGCCGAACTTTATAGCAAAGCCCCGAGCGCATCGTGGTCTCGTGAGTCTTATAATGCAGCATACCAAAAAGTTCATGACTACATTGAGGCTGGAGATATCTATCAGGTGAACCTCGCTCATCGACTTGAGGGTACGACCCGCGTGCATGGACTCGATATTTATCGTAAGGTTTCGTTAAGTAGTCACGCCAATTTTCAGAGCTATATTGGCGGTACTGGTTTTGAAATTATTAGTGCTTCACCAGAACGATTTATCCGAATAGCCGACAGGAATATTGAAACCTCACCTATTAAGGGTACCAGACCCAGGGGCGCTAACCCTGCTCAGGATGAGGCACTACGATTAGATCTAGAGACAAATCCAAAAGATATGGCCGAGCTGAACATGATAACGGACCTGATGCGTAACGACCTAGGTGTGATTAGTAATGTTGGATCTGTGGTTGTTAGTGAGGAACGCATACTCACTAGCTACCCAACTTTGTGGCATGCGCATTCAACAATTCGGGGTCAGCTGCGAACTGATATTAGCCCAATCGCTGCGCTTGTATCGCTGATGCCGGGAGGCTCAATTACCGGGTGTCCCAAGAAACGAGCTATGGAAATAATTGATGAAGTTGAGCTAATGAGACGCGGAATTTATACAGGATCTATTTTTGTGATTCAGCCGACTGGTGAGCTTGATAGTAATATCGCAATTCGTACGATGATCAAAAAAGATGACGATATATATTTATCAGTTGGAGGCGGAATTGTCTATGACTCAAAACAAGCTGACGAATACGACGAGACGATTCAAAAAGCCGCTGCATTTTTAGATCTCTAAGATTCAGTTTGCGTACAGGTAATCTCTACGCCAGGTATACCAGTTTCGAAGGCATCTAATTTGTAAATTGCAATTGTTGCTTCTAGGATTCGTTTGTCAGTTAAGATTTGATCAGCAATCTCCTGAGCAAGACGTTCGATCAAACTAAAGCTCGTCGTTTGTACGGTATTAATAACCGTTTGTCTGACATAGGCGTAGTCGATTGTGTCACTAACATTATCAGATTCAAACGCTAGTTCGTTATCAACTTCAAGCGTCAGGTCAATCTTGAATCGTTGTTCGGTAACTTTTTCGTGATCATAGACACCATGCTTGGCATCGATTACTAAATCCTTCAAATAGATTTTCGACATTAGTGTTTTGCGAAGCCTCTTACTTCGCTGTCTGGTTGCATGACGAGCGTAACGCCCATTTTTTCACACATATCAATTGTCAGTTGATCTTTTAGCGACCCGCTGCTAGCAAATATTGCCTTTACGCCCGCCTTAGCAAGTACCTCTGGACCATCAGGTGCTGGAAAGAAACTATCGCTCCATGCCATAGATCCTTTGATAATGTGACCAGCATCTCGAGCTCGTTTAACAGCAAGTTCAGCGGCACCAACTCGATCTTGTTGACCGACGCCATTACCGATAAGCTGACCATGATTAATGAGCGTAATAGTGTTGCTATTACTGATACAACCAATTGCCCAGGCCATGACCATATCTTGTTTTTCTGTTTCACTAATTGGCTCGCCGTGTATATCAGATTTTGAAAGGTCAAGGACGAATGTGTAGTTTGGCTGAGTAAGATACCCTCCACGAATTTGCCTACGACGTGTCGTGTGGTCGAGTGAATCAATCGTCAAAGTGGCGAGTGCTGGGTTTGCCATCAAACGACACTTCCCTTGTTTGCGCTGCAGCATCTCTGGTACGCCATCTTCGAACTCGGGTGCGAAGACACCATCAAATAGTCGTGGCGGATCGCCTTCCTCTAGCTCTGTCATAGCTTTCGCAACGGCCTTTGTAATTGGGAAGTTTGTCATAATAACACCACCAAATAGTGCACGTTTATCACCTGCAATCATTTCTTTGATAACCTTGATTGGATCATCGCCAATGGCTGCACCACAGGCATTACCGTGTTTAACTCCCATTGCCATTAAGGGGACTTTACCAAAATTAAGTTCAAAGCCAGCGGCAATATGCGTTAGCCCCTGCAAGAGACAGTCTGCATCGGTCAGGCCGATAAAGCTTCGTGCATCGCCCTCGACTAATGTGAAATTATGAAGCGCTAATGGATCTGTATCATCGCCAACTTTGTAGTGTGCGGCCGGTGCGAGGTATGGGCTTTCGCCGTATTTCAAGTGCTCAACGCGCTCACCGAGCATCCCTTCATACTTTGCATCTGAATGATACTTAGCTGCAGGTAAATAATACTTCGAAGTTGTAAAGTAAGCTTTTGCTGCGAGATCTTTAACGAATGCCTCTTTGTCTGGACTACCGGCATTTAGCCATTCGATAACAGGTTGGTAATCAGATGGGTCACCAATAACGATGCGCTCACCTTTTGCGCCAGAGTTAAGGGCAGCCGGGCCACCAATGTCAGTTTTCTCAATGACTGATTCAGATGTTGCCTCGGGTTTTGCGATTTCCTCTGCAAGTGGGTATAGGTTAAAGCAAACAAGATCAATGTATGGTAGGCCTAGAGACGCCATTTCATCTTCGTCCTCTTTAATATAACGAGCCAAGAGTCCAGCATGAATCTCACGTGATAATGTCACAACACGATGGCCAAGGATTGCGCTGCCGCCAACAAGTGTCGCAACGTCTGTTACAGGAAGCCCTGCGTCGGCGATTGCCTTGGCAGTTCCACCTGATGAATAAATATTCCAATTAAGTTTTACGAGTGACTGAGCAAATTCTACAATGCCAGTTTTGTCGTACACGGATAATAATGCGTTTTTTTGCGTGCTCATGCGGGGGAATCTCACCTCTCTTTGTTACCTGATACTCTTATTCTCTCAGTCCGTGGACTTTGCCATGGATAAGTATATCAGGAAAGTCCGCTAACATTAAGTAAAGTGTTGTCTGGGTCTCCCATCTCTTGTATGCTAGAGGTAGTATATGGCAGTAGACGTAATTGTTGGACTTCAGCGCGGCGACGAAGGTAAGGGTCGCTTTGTTGATATTGCAGCAAAAGATTATGATATTATTGCTCGTTTTAATGGTGGTAATAATGCAGGACACACGGTCGTTCTCGCAAATGGCGACGTACTCAAACTTCACTTAGTCCCCTCTGGTATCGCTCACGCTGGTGTCGTTAATATCATTGGCAATGGCACGCTCGTTAACCTTGAAAAACTTGTCGAAGAGATCGCGAGCATAGAGGCTAAGGGTATTACCGTTACGCTTGATAATTTGAAAATTAGCTCAAGCGCACATCTTATTATTCCGAGTCATATTTACGATGACGAGATTCGTGAAGCTGGCGAAGCACGCCAAGGTAGTACTAAATCCGGTATTGCTCAGGTATCAGCAGCCAAGGCACTTCGTATTGGCGTTCGCGCGGAGATGCTTAAAAATGATCCTGAAGGCCTTAAGACTGCAATATATGATGCATTGATGGTCCAGAAACCACAACGCGCTATCGCCGGCTTACCTGCAATCGATGAACGAAAGATTGCTGATGAATATGTTGATAGCACAAAGCATTTAGCTGATTTTGTGACTGATACGGTTGTCTATGTTAACGACGCGCTTCGTGCAGAAAAACCTGCACGTGTTCTCGCTGAAGGTGCACAAGCATTCCTACTCGATATTGATCACGGTATGTATCCATACACGACATCCACCTCGACGACATCTGGCGGTGTTGCCTCAGGGCTCGGCATTGCACCATCGTTCATCGGTAAAGTTACTGGTGTTGCGAAGGCTGTCCAATCACATGTTGGCGGCGGCCCATACATAACAGAAGTTACTGACGAAGCTGAACTTGCGAAACTTCATGGTGATATGACAACAGTTGATGCTGAATATGGCACAACAACAGGGCGCAAGCGTCGTCTTGGCTATCTTGACTTGCCGCAAATTCGACGCGCAAATTTGATTAATGGTACAAATGAGGTTATCTTGTCAAAAGTTGATTGGGTCCCCCGTTATGGTGACACTATTAAGATTTGTGTTGCCTATGAAAAAGATGGTCAACGCATTGAAATTGCGCCTGATTCTGCAATTGCAATTGAACAGTCCACACCAATCTATGAGTCACTACCAGCATGGACAGATGATATTCAGGGTATCCGAAATTTTGGCGACTTACCAAAAGAGGCTAAAGAGTATGTTGAATTTATTGAGAAAAAACTTGACGTAAAAGTTGCAGTTTTAGGTGTTGGCCCCGACCCGGATCAGATTATTATTCGCTAGCTTGCTATACTGATTATATGGAAGCGATTATTTTTGATATGGATGGTGTGATCGTCGATAGTGAGCCTCTCAATGATGCGCACATGAAGGCACATCTCGTTGAACTAGGCGCCGATCTTGAAAATAAACCATTCCAACCTCGTCGTGGTCTAACAACGTATGCAACGTGGGAGATATTGAGGGCTGAGTACGAGTTAGAACATGAGATTACATACCTCGTAGAGCGAGGACGTAAACGCTATATGGAATTTCTTGATACGCTTGAGGAAATTCCGATTATCGATGGAGTTCGAGAATTACTAACGTCTCTTCAGAATGCTCATTACCGCATAGGTCTTGCATCATCTGCAAACCCAAAGCGGATTGCTTTCTTCCTCGATAAACTTCAACTTACAGATATTTTCGAAGTTGTTGTATCGGGTGATGACGTAGAACATGGTAAACCAGCACCAGATTGTTACCAGCTCGCTGCTAAAAAATTAGGTGTCGATCCTAAAGATTGTGTGGTAATTGAAGACGCTACCTTCGGCGTTCGCGCAGCTAAAAGTGCGGGTATGAAATGTATTGGCTTTGCCGGTATGCCTGAAAACGACCAAGATTTATCGGAGGCTGATGTGATTATTGCTGATTTTTATAAGGTAGCAAATTTCGTCAAAGACGGCGGACGACTGTTAGACTTGTAGGGAATTATCCTCGATCCATTCGCGGGCGTTTTGGAACATCTTGAACCATGGGCTATTTTCTCCGAAGTCTTCTGGATGCCATGATAACTGCTGCGTCAGGAAGACACGCTCTGGGTGTGGCATCACAATTGTAGAGCGACCATCGGGTGTTGTAAGCGCCGTAATGCCAAGGGGTGAGCCATTTGGATTACGTGGATAGCTTTCGCTGACTGTTTCTTGACCATCAACAAACTGCCAAGGAACGAGTTCGTCTTGTAGCGCCTGTTGCATAGCATCATCGTTAGCAAATACTGCCCGACCCTCGCCGTGCGCAACTGGCACAGGCAGAATTGAACCTGCCATGTCTTTGAAGAAAATTGATGGTGATTCGTTAATGCGTACGTTAACAAGTCGAGCCTCAAATTGTTCGGAAGCATTCTTTAGGAATCGTGGCCATAGTTCTGTTCCTGGAATAAGTTCCTTTAGGCTTGATAACATTTGGCAGCCGTTACAAACGCCGAGACTAAATGTATCTTTGCGCATGAAGAACGCACTAAATTGTTTACGTAATTTGTCGTGGAATAAAATTGTCTTTGCCCAGCCCTCGCCTGCTCCAAGGACATCTCCATATGAGAATCCACCGCAGGCAACGAGACCTACGAAGTCCTTGAGGTGTACTTTACCGTCCAGTAAATCCTGAATATGAACATCAACACTGGTAAATCCCGCCTTATCAAATGCTGCGGCCATTTCAACTTGACCATTGACGCCTTGTTCGCGAAAAATTGCGATCTTTGGCTTTGTCTGATAACTCTTTTTTGTAACCGCAAAAGTTGCCTCGGCAATTAAGCCAGGGTCTTGGTCATCCATGATTGCATCGAATTCTTGCTTGGCGCTTTTGGCATTATCACGGAGTGACTGAATTTCATAACTAGTACTTGCCCACCAAGTTTCCAGAACTGAGCGAGAGTTTCGATACACTTCAGACCCACTGTCCTCAATAACTAGCTCTTGCACGTCGGTGACTTTACCAAGACGATATACACATTTACCAATGGTCTCAGTAAGTCTCGCTTGCACTTCCTCGATATCGTCAGCGCCAACTTGTATAACGGCACCGAGCTCTTCGTTGAAGAGTTTGTCGAGTGTGCTACCAGGTAATTTTGTAAGATCTAACTCTGCGCCACGACGTCCTGCGAAGATCATTTCTGATACGGTTGTGAAGAGGCCGCCATCTGAGCGGTCATGGTACGCAAGAAGTTTGCCATCTTTGTTGAGGCTTTGAATGGTGTCGAAGAAGCTTTTGAGTAGTTCAGGCGCAATATCAGGGGTCTGATTGCCAATCTGGTTATACACCTGCGCAAGTGCTGAACCGCCTAAGCGATTTTCACCAAGTCCCAGGTCAATAAGAATTAGTTCGCTATCGCCTGACTTTAAATCTGGTGTTAGTGTTCGTTTTATATGATCGACAGGGCTAAATGCGGTAATAATAACCGACAAAGGAGACGTCACACTTTTAGCTATGTCGCCATCTTGCCATACGGTACGCATACTAAGTGAATCTTTACCGACAGGAATCGTTAGGCCAATTGGCGGACAGAAATCTTCACCGACAGCTTTAACCGCATCATATAATCGTTCGTCCTCGGATTCGTATCCTGCAGCAGCCATCCAGTTAGCTGATAATTTAATGTCTGACAAATTCTTAATCGAAGCTGCTGCAATGTTGGTAATTGCCTCACCTACTGCAATGCGGGCTGATGCAGCTGAGTCGATGAGCGCAAGTGGTGTTCGCTCACCCATTGACATAGCCTCACCGGTTGTTCCGCTAAATGAACTCGAAGTTACCGCAACATCACTAACGGGAATTTGCCATTTGCCAACCATTTGATCACGCACAACCATTCCGCCGATGGTGCGATCACCAATCGTAATCAGGAATTTTTTGCTCCCAACGGCAGGTAGATGTAAGACTCGTTTAACTGCATCATCGAGGTCGATTTGGCTATCGTCAAATACAGGTAGTTTTGAAGCCTTGCGTTTAATCGTGCGAGCCATCTTAGGTGGTTTACCAAACAAAACTGATAATGGTAAATCAACTGGGCTACCACCGAGTAGTGAATCGGTAACGACAAGTTGTTCTTCTGTCGTCGTCTCACCAACAACTGAATACGGGCAACGCTCACGTTCACAGATCTTTTCGAAAGCTTTTAGCTCTTTGTTTGCAATACCAAGTACGTAACGCTCTTGGGCCTCGTTACACCAGATTTCCATCGGTGATAATCCTGGATCAGCGCTTGGAATCTTACGTAGTTCAAATACAGCGCCTACACCTGAATCGTGAACGAGCTCTGGCAGAGCATTCGATACACCACCAGCACCAACATCGTGGATAGAGATGATTGGATTGCTATCGCCCATTGCCCAGCACCTGTCGATGACTTCTTGCACGCGTCGCTCAATCTCACCATTACCTCGTTGGACCGATGCAAAGTCGAGATCTTCTTTGCTTGATCCTGTTTGCATACTTGATGCAGCTCCACCGCCAAGTCCAATCAGCATTGAGGGGCCACCCAGTACGATAATCTGCGTACCGGCCGGAAGTGTTTCCTTGAGGACATGTTCATCGCGGATATTGCCAAGGCCTCCAGCAATCATGATTGGCTTGTGATAGCCCCAAACAGTATGTGGGTCAAGTGGTGGTAGTGATTGTTCGTATGTTCTGAAGTATCCTGTTAGATTAGGTCGACCAAACTCATTAGCAAAACTTGCGGCTCCGACTGGTGCTTCGATCATAATATCAAGTGCCGATGTGATACGGCTTGGTTTTCCGCCGGTTGATTCCCATGGCTGCGTGGCCTTTGGGATCATGAGGTTCGATACAGTATAACCAGCGAGGCCCATCTTTGGCTTTGCCCCCCGACCGGTCGCACCTTCGTCGCGAATTTCACCACCAGCCCCAGTTGCAGCACCTTGAGCGGGCGCGATTGCTGTCGGATGGTTATGAGTCTCAACCTTAATAACTAAATGAACTGGTTCATTGTGAGCACGGTAGACATTATCTGCAGGATCAGCAAAAAAGCGCTCTGATGTATTACCACGCAGGACTGCCGCATTATCAGAATATGCAGATAACACATCCTTGCTGTAATGTTCGTAGGTGTTTTTGATCATTTTGAATAAGCTTTTACCTGCAGCATGTCCGTCGATCGTCCAGTCGGCGTTAAAAATTTTGTGGCGACAATGTTCACTATTAACCTGAGCGAACATCATTAATTCCATATCAGTTGGGTTACGCTGCAATTCGTTATAAGCATCGTAGAGATATTCTATTTCATCCTCAGCAATCGCAAGACCAAGTTCAGAATTAGCCGTGATCAAAGCTTCCTTGCCGCCAGAAATAATATCAATCTCAATAACAGAGCGAGGCTTTACTTCGTTAAATAATGCCGATGCTTCATCGAATTGGCTCAGCACAGTTTCGGTCATACGATCATGTAGTAGTGCACTAATTAATTTGTGACTAATTGGTGTTTTGCTCGACACAAAGTATGCAATACCACGTTCAACTCTATCAATATCGGT
Organism: Candidatus Saccharimonadota bacterium; assembly: GCA_028286365.1. GTDB lineage: Bacteria > Patescibacteriota > Saccharimonadia > Saccharimonadales > Saccharimonadaceae > UBA1547. The sequence goes on from JAQBRR010000002.1 coordinate 194,367, forward strand.
GAGTCCTGCGTTATGGACGATGTCTGTTGCCTTTGATGACCATGGGGATATTGTGCCAATTCGTGGGACGATCAAAAACAATTCACCAGCACTAAGATCGGCGGACGTTTCGCCATAAGATAGTAATTGATTCAGCTGTCCTGCTTGCTCGTTGGATAGCGTGGCTTTTGTATCAACGAAATGAATGTATTGAGCCTGAACGTTTGTAATTGATTCATCGATTCCCTGAAGAGTTTTGAGCAGTCGTGTCTGACGGAACTTGCTGAGTGCACGACTTCCTCGGAGCGTTAACATTTAGCGAACCTCCAAGGTATCGCCGGTGAATGTGATGTTTTTAGGCTTGATGGTGACTTGCTTTGGTCCGTCTTCAACTTTACCTGCGATAAGCGCAGCGAAGCCTTTGGTAGTTGCGGCATCAACAACTTTTTGTGCGTCTGATTCTGAAACGTAAATAGCGAAGCCTGCGCCCATATTAAAGTTGCCATACATTTCTTGGTCATTAATTCCGGCTTGTTCCTGGATGAATAACAATTCAGTTGGTACATCAGGGACTGTATCAATAACGTAGCTAAGATCTTTGGTTGCACGCATAAGCTTGCGCCAACCGTGACCAGTAATATTAACCATGTAGTGAACATCAATGTTGACCTCTTGGAGCGCGCGAACGATAGGGACATAGATTGGTGTTGGAGTAAGTAACGCTTCACCGTACATTCGACCATCGCTGAGCTTTGTGGCAAAACCTTCGGTTTGCTCGCCACCTATTTTTCGTGCGAGAGTCAGACCATTAGCGTGAATACCACTACTTGTGATTAGGACGATGCTGTCGCCAGCCTGTAACTTGTCACCGAGCACTAAGTTCTTTTTATCGGCAATAATACCAACTGCAGATCCACCAAGATCGATTGTCTCAGGATTAATGATCCCCTTAAGAGTTGGCGTCTCGCCACCACCCCACGTTGCACCAGATAAATCGCAGGCATTGGCCCAACCATTGATCAGGTCACTAGCACGCTGTTCGTCCTTCATCCAATTAGAATCGCCAATTGCAAAATACGCATTCACGACTTGTGGTAATGCGCCGACAACAATTAGGTCATTGACGACCATTGCAACTGTGTCTTGGGCGATTGAATCGTAGTATGTCTTTTCTCCAAATGCGCGCATCGCATCCGCAACAAGATTCTTAGTACCAAGGCCTTCAATAACAAGTGAGCGATATGAATCTACTTCTTCCCAGACGTAGGCTGATTCACCGCGACTCGCAAGTACTTCGCTGGCATTAAAAGATGATAAATTGTCCGCTGTTTGAGCAGCTCTTTTTTGAGCCAAGACTTTAATTGGGTCCATGGCGCTGTAGTCGACACCCGACTCGGCATAGCTATTATTCGTGTCTGTCATTAGGCTTGCTCCCATCCTACTTGCGGTCTACTATTTAGCCTCTTCATCTACATCTATCGTAACAATATATAAGGTGTACGTCTACCTTTAGAAACAACTTGTCATAAGTTAATTTGGGGGTATGATGTACCTAAGGAGAAGTATGGCCAATGACCGAAGCTGAACCAGTGGGCCAATTCAAAACTCGTAAAGAGTTGATGGAGCAATTAGAGACGGATCCGAATCTTAGTTTGTTCTTTGCTGAGCTTCAAGAGGCCTTAGTAACAGATCCAGGTTTTGTTATGACAATCAGATTTATGGCAGAACGACTTGTTCCCGATTCTTTGGATGAACGAATCGAAGATAGAGAAGCGCGTATTTCGGTCAATGTTTCTAAACTCGTAAGTATGGGTTTACTACAAGCGCGTCGCTTTAAAACAGAACATTTTGGTGACTACTTACCTACCTATATGGCTACTGGTCTGTAGAATTAATTTCGTTTAGGATAATTTTAAGACGCTCTTTGATTCCAATATCAGGGACTAAAATTGGGTTCATCCCTGCATTCGTATAAGCTTCTAGTAACAAATCATGGACTTCTTTCATGAATGTTTTGTCTTCTGTCCGAGCATAATCTGCTTTGTAGGCTGCAAGAGGCTCAAGTAAGAATACCTTTTTGTACGACGAAGTTTTCATCATTTTTTCAATTTCAGGATTTATAACGAAGTCATAGTACTGCATATATGCGACTGTGTCCTGCATACCTCGATCAAAAAAAGTTAGCCTTTTCGGATCACGTGCAGCTTCGATATGTTGTTTACGTACAGCGACTTCTTCTTGAAATTTTTTCTCATCAGCACGAATCGTCGACAAACTCATACCATGTTCGAGTCCTTCATCAATGACAGTTCGTGCCGCTTCAGGTACGACATCGTAGCCTAATTTCGCAAGCTCGCTGAGCAGGCTCGTTTTGCCAACCGATGGACCACCAGTAATGACATACCAGTTATTATTTGTCATGGTGACTTTCGTTAAGGCCGATTCTTCCAAGATCGAGACTTTTGCCGAACTTTTTCCAGGCTTCGGCAGAATTTTTTTGGCTGATAAGGCTAAAGTCAACGCCACTGTTGAATGCGAGGCCACCATCCATAATTTCACTATCGCCAATGTATTTTATTCGAGACCGATCATTTGTACCCACAGGAATTTTTCGATTGAGGCCGTAATTTTGGCGCCATAAACCTTCAGCTAAGTCCATAAGAACAGGCGAAGGTTTATATATGTGACCGAGCTTTAATTCCTTCAATGTTTCCTCGGCGATAATGTGATCAGGCAGTGTCGCCTCCCATGAATCGAACGTTTTTTCGATAAACGGCATATGGCCTGAGGATAAAATTAAATCATCAATAGGTTGCCCGTTTTCTCGTGCGGCCTCAAGCTCTTTTAGGAATTCTAAATATCCTGGCATCGATCGTGGCCATGTACCACCTTCGCTAAAATGTGTTCCGACCTCTGCTAAAAGTACATCTAGCTTTACGCGTACCAATTGTTCGGTGAGTTGCTTGACTTGGTCAGAGCTTGCTTCTGGTGCTAGGCTTTGAACAACTTCAATCGGTGCACGATTTTGTAGGCCGCCAGCTTCTTCATATTTTTCTAAGCCATCCTGACCAAAAACAAATTCGACAGCGGCCTCATAGGCGATGCGTACATCAATACCAGCTGGTGACTGCTCAAATGTTTGTGCAGCAGTGCCATCAAAGTCGGCTATCGCTAATTGGGAATGCTCAAACGAATCAGGGGTTCGCAGGTCAGGCCTAGGCATACTTTTATTTTTCTTCTAAGTACTTCTGCCAGCCTTTAGTTTGTAGTTCATCATCAATATCATAGACTGCTTGTGACTGATTTTTACGAAATTCATCATATTTTGCTGCAAGTGATTCGTCATTCAAAGCAAGAATTTCGATAGCAAGTAAGGCGGCATTTTTTGCACCATTTTCTGGCATCGTCGCAAGGGCGATTCCGGGGGGCATTTTAATGTTCGACCAAAATGCTTCGTGTCCGTGATTTTCGCGCTTAATTGGAACGGCAATTACAGGAATTGGCGTATGTGATGCGGTCATTCCAGGCAGGTGTGCGGATCCACCAGCTCCAGCGATAATAAGTTTCAGCCCACGCTCTTTGGCAGTCGCCCCGTAGTCGCTCATTACATCTGGTGTGCGGTGTGCGGAGATAATATGTACTTCGTTTGCGACGCCGAATTCATCTAAAGTTTTTGCTGCCTGGCTCATGATGTCTAAGTCAGAATCAGATCCCATAATAATACCAACTAAAATATCTGTATTCACGCTGTCCTCCATTATATCGAAATTGCCTTTCGTGCGGCTCGGGCACGCTCACGCGCCTCTTCAATTGTTTTGCCAGTTGATGTTATGTGGCCCATTTTGCGGTCAATCTTGGTTGGTGACTTGCCATACAGATGAACGCTTGTTTCAGGGATCGATAGTGCTTCATTCAGGCCTTCAAGGATTGTTGGACCGTCACGCTCACCTAGTATATTGATCATAACGGCTGCGGGGACGACCATGCTAGTATCGCCTAAAGGCAGACCACTAATCGCACGAATGTGCTGTTCAAATTGCGATGTTCGCGAAGCCTCGGTCGTGTAGTGACCAGAATTATGGACACGTGGTGCGATTTCATTGATGAGGATTTTGCCAGACTTAGTCAGGAACATCTCAATACCGAATGTGCCAGCACCTTGAAGTAGTTCTGCGACAGAATTAGCAATATCGAGTGCCTTCTTGTGGATGTCGTTACTGACGGGTGCAGGTGCTAATACTTCAATACAAATATTACGTTCATGGATAGTCTGCACGAGTGGATAGAGCGCAATATCATCATTCATACTACGAGCGACCATAACGGCTAGTTCTTTTTCAAATGGAATGAATTGTTCAGCATACAGGGGTGTGCCAGCAAATTGCTCAAACGCTTTTTTGATATCTTCATCAGACTCCACAACCATATTGCCACGGCCGTCGTAGGCACCCAGGCGAGTTTTGATGAGCATCTTACCGTCGAATTGCTTCAGTGCTGCACGGGCATCTTTTTCTGACTCGATACCGACAAATGGCGCAACAGGAATGCCTGCGCTATCAAGGAATTCTTTCTGGAATAACTTGTCCTGAATGATGCGGATAATTTCAGGTGATGGATTGACAGGTTTACCAAGTCGTTCGATTTGTTGCAATTCATTTACATCCAAGTGTTCGATCTCAATCGTAATAAAGTCCGATTTTTCGGCAAGTTCATGAAGTGCGACGGAATCGTACAGATCACCGACGATTTCCTCAGCACCGACCTGGGCTGCAGGGCTCCCAGGTGTCGGATTAACCACGACCACGCGAAAGCCAAGTGGTAATGCGGCAAGGGTCAGCATTCGTCCCAACTGGCCACCTCCGATAATTCCAATAGTCTTTTGAGACTCCATGCCACTTATTGTAGCCTATTATCTCCGTAAACAGAACAGTTCAACAGGGTATTTTTATCTGATACGCTAAATGGTAAAATGAAGGTAATGACTACAAATGCTATCAGCACGACTGATTTTGAATTTCCAGAACAAACAAAGGTGTATCACGGCAAGGTTCGTGACGTCTACACAATTAATGATGACATTCTTGTCGCCGTAGCAACAGATCGTATTTCTGCTTTTGACGTTATTCTCCCCCGTCCAATTCCATTTAAGGGTCAAGTGCTCAACCAACTTGCCGAATACTTTCTGAATAAAACAACGGACATTTTGCCTAATTGGTTAATTAGTGTGCCTGATCCAAGCGTCAGTATTGGTCACAAATTAGAGCCATACAAAATCGAAATGGTTGTTCGTGGTGGTTTGGTTGGCCACGCTGCGCGTGAATATAATGATGGTAAGCGTGAGCTCTGTGGAGTTGCAATGCCCGATGGCCTGCAGGAATACGACATGTTCCCTAGCCCGATTATTACACCATCAACCAAGGCTGATGCGGGCCATGACGAGGATATTTCAGCCGAGAAGATTATTGAGACTGGTCTTGCGACTACGGATGAATTTGTAAAGTTGTCTGATTATGCCTTACAGTTATTTGCTCGCGGCCAAGAACTCGCGCGTGAACGCGGACTAGTCCTAATGGATACTAAGTATGAGTTTGGTAAGAATGCTCACGGCGAGATTTATGTCATTGATGAGATCCACACACCTGATTCATCACGTTATTTTTACGGGGATACTTATGATGCATATCTTGCTGATCGCACCCAGGAACAACCACGTCATCTATCAAAGGAATTTGTTCGTGAATGGTTAATGGAGCGAAACTTCAGCGGACAGACCGGTGAAACGATTCCTGAAATGACCGATGAGTTCGTCACGCAAACATCTGATCGTTACATTGAGTTATTTGAACAGCTCAGCGGCCAGACATTTGAACGACCAAGTACTGATATTGATCCAATCGAACGAATTAAAACCAACGTCACCAATGCACTGAAAGGCTTATAAATGAAACAACTTGCACCAATCGTATTACCCGAAACCTCAGACGCTCGTAATTATGACTCGATTGATCCACTCGATAATCGCTACTATGATATCGAAATTGGTCACTACCTATCAGAACGTAGTCGCGTTGCCTACCAGGCTTATGTCGAGGCTGCACTTGCGAATACGCTCGCAGATTACGGTGTATGTTCTCAGGAAATTGCTGACGAAATCGCAATTGCCGCATCGAAGGTAACTACAGAGGAAGTCTACGCCGAGGAAAAAACGACTCGTCATGATATCAAGGCACTCGTAAACGTCATTAAGTCAAAGTTGTCAGAAGACGCTCAGCCATACGTTCACTTCGGCGCAACTTCTCATGACGTGATTGGTACAGCTAGCTCATTACAGATGAAAGACGCCATGACGAATGTTGTTATTCCACGTCTTACAACACTCCTTCGTAGTCTCGCTGAGATGAGTGAGAAATACGCCGACACTGTCCAGGTTGGTCGTACTCATGGTCAGCATGCGGTGCCAATTACCTTTGGTTTTGCGATTGCAGAATATGTCAGTCGCCTTGGTCAAAGTCTCGAGATTATTCAAAAATCGACCGACAATCTATTTGGTAAATTCTCTGGTGCAGTTGGATCATATAATGCGCTGAGTGTCTTTATTGATAATCCTGAGGAATTTGAGGAAAAGATTGTGACCAGCCTTGGTCTCAAAGTTGCACCATACTCTACGCAGATTATTCCTGCTGAAAACGTCGTGCGACTGCTCGATGAGCTCAGCCTTGCCGCTGGAATCATGTCGAATCTTGCACATGACATGCGTCACCTACAACGTACCGAAATTGGCGAAGTTCGTGAACGCTTCGAACCAGGTCAAACCGGTTCATCAACCATGGCTCACAAGCGTAATCCATGGAATTTTGAGAATGTTGTTAGTATGTGGAAGCAAGTTACCGCGCAGACGATTAACGCGCGCTTAAACATCAGTAGCGAACACCAACGCGACTTGACTGACTCTGCATCGTCTCGATTCTACGTGATTATCCCTGCATCAGTCGTTGCAATGGCAACTCGCCTCAATACTATTATGAATAAGCTCGAAGTCGATGAAGAAAACATGCAGCGCAACCTCAAATTAACTGGTGGTGCGATTGCAGCTGAGCCACTTTATCTGTTATTTGAAAAGTACGGTCATACGACCGCACACGAGAAATCAAAAGCCCTCGCCCACTCTGCGATGGAAAGTAACACGCCACTTGTTGAGGTGATTACGGCAGATGCTGAAGCCCTAGAATACTGGAACAAGTTCACCGATAATGAAAAGCAAATTATCTCAGAGCCAGAGAAATACTACATCGGCCGCGCAGCCGAAAAAGCCCGTCGCATCGCGCAGAACTATAAATAAAGTAGATTCAGGCTACTGAACTATGTCGTCGTCGAGCTCGGGTGCTTGCTTCCATCCCGCAACAAGTGATACCTGATACAAGAAATTGTCAAAGGCTACATCATTATTAATTGATACATCCTTCTCTGCACTAATCCATTCGTTTTTGGAACGGCCTCTAATAAGGACTAGATCACTTATAGGTTTTTTGAATACTTTGACGCGTTTATCTGTATTAACTCCAGGACCTCGATATTGAACTTGTAGAGGCTCATCATCCTGCCTCTTAATGACAATCATTGATTCGCTAATATCAACGTCCAGTCTTGTTTTGTCTTCTCTGTGTTCTCTAAGTGCATTTAATTGCACAATTTTCTTATGGAGTGGTACACCCATATCTAAAGAACCTATCTGTAAATCACTAAGATTATGAGACTTAAAAGAGTATCCTTCCGATTCAATCATATCTATATTATATCACAAATAGATATATAAAGCAATTTAACTATAAAGATTTAAGATAGGCGTCGACTTCAACGCCAATGTAAGCTTTTTCCATGATTTGTACCGTGGCGTTGAGTGATTCGACGGTATCCCAGGACATGACAGGTAGTTTGTGCTCGGCGACGATGCGGCCTGAGTCGTATTCCGCTATAACTTCGTGTAAGGTTTGGCCGGTGAATTCGTGATGATTCTCGAGGACGAATTGCTGCACTCCCTCACCGTGAAGTCCACGAGTAATTGGCAGTAATCCAGGGTGAGTGTTGAGGATTTGTAGATCCAGCAGTGGTGGCATAACTTTTCGTAAGTATCCAAGGAGCAAGATTAAATCAATGTCATATTCCTTGACTGCGTCGTAAATGGCCTGTGCCTCAGCAGGTGTTTGTTCGCCGCGTCCTGTATCGCCTGGATGAGTCTGGCCATTAATGACGAGTACCTTAATATCGAGATCTTGTCTGTTAAAGCGCTCAATTTTCTGCAAAATACCTGCATCTTCTTTGTTTGTAATAACGAGACGAACATCAGCATCCAGGACCCCGCTTTGTGTGGCATGAATCAGTGCCTCTGCGGTCGTGCCACTACCTGATGCCAGAATTGCGATCTTGGGACGATCAGACACTACGTTGTTCTCGCTTGCTTGCCAATATCAGTGCGGTACTGCATACCCTCGAAATGAACTCCGTTATCACCAATAACGCTGTAGGCGTTTGTGGCTGCCTCATCAATTGTGTCAGCAACCGATGTCACATAGAGGACTCGTCCACCGTTTGTGACAACGTCGCCGTCATTATTAAGGGTCGTTGCCGCATGATGGACAAAGACACCATCAGGAAATTCTGTATCAAGACCAAGAATCTCATCACCCTTATGTGATGACTCAGGATAACCAGCGGATGCAAAACAAATAGTGAGGGCCGATTGAGTAAGATTTAATCCCTCAAGGAGTTCACCGTTGAGTTTACTATCGGTAGATTTGAGTAATTCATAGACATCAACGCCAGCCTCGGCCAGGATAGTCAGCACTACCTCGGCCTCTGGATCACCAAATCGCGCGTTATATTCAATAACGACAGGATCACCGCCACGCTCCTGGGCAAGCATGACACCAATGTAGAGGATCCCCTGGTATGGGTGACCGTCGGCTTTCATGCCATCAACGGTCTTTTTGGCAATATCTTTGATCTTTTCGTATTGTGCGGGACTGACGATCGACTCTGGTACTGGTGCATAGGCGCCCATACCGCCAGTATTTGGTCCTTTGTCACCGTCCTTGAGGCGTTTATGGTCTTGGGCGAATGGTAATAGGACAAAATCGGTTCCATCGGTCAGCGCAAAGGCGGATACCTCAGGACCACTTAGTCGTTCTTGAATAACGACACCATTTTTGCCCGCGCCGTCGTAGGCTCCGTCGAACATTGCTTCGAGGGTAGCAGTCGCTACCGCATTTGATTCAGGTAGTACGACGCCCTTACCACCTGCAAGACCATCTGCCTTGATAACAATAGTTGTTGCGTCATCAGTAATAGCGTTGTACTGATCTAGGTTGTGAACTGTCGTGCTCTTTGGGTAGGCAATGCCGTGCTTGTCCATAAAGTTACAAGCGAAGCTTTTACTTGATTCAAGTTGTGCGGCAAACTGACTAGGCCCAACGACAGTTACATCAGCCGATCGTAGATTGTCACTTACACCAGCAACCAGCGGTGCCTCAGGGCCAATAATAGTGACATCAATGCTGTGCTCGGTTACAAACGTCGCGGGATCATCAACCACGACATTCGTAACATTTGACATGAGGCCTGTGCCGGCATTACCTGGTGCAACGTAAATAGTTACGTTGTCGCCGAGTGTTTTGGCAAACGCATGTTCTCTGCCTCCGTTTCCAATGATGAGTGCTGATCGTTCGCTCACGTATGTCTCCCTGGTTAATTACCCTATTCTAACTTTTATGAAGGAGTAAATGCAAGTCACCCTGTGTTCAACAAAACACTTGTGCTGGCTCGTGATATTTGCTAGACTACTATTTGAATATGTCAAAGTTGCCAATCACAACTAGCAAATCTACGCACGGAAATCGCTCCAATGGGGGCGATTTTTTTGTAAGCAAAAACTCAAAATTGTACTTATCTGACGGTACGACCTTCGGTGGACTTGCGCCTGATTGGCAGACCGGAGCCTTTAGTGGCGAAGTTGTCTTTAATACTGGTATGACCGGCTATCCTGAGTCACTTACTGACCCATCGTATTCCAACCAGATCTTGGTATTCACCTTCCCCCTTATCGGCAACTACGGCGTTGATATCAATGCGACAGAATCAGGCAAAATCCAAGTTGCGGGCGTTATTGTTAGTGAAGCCGCCGAAGGCTGGAGCCACACGAAATCCGACCGTTCATTAATCGAATGGTTACACTCACAGAATATTCCAATTATGACTGACGTTGATACGCGGGCACTGACCAAATATCTTCGAACTCGCGGTACAATGGGCGGTGCGATCTCCGATAGCCCTATCAAGACGACTGATATTAAACTTGAACAAAAATTCGTTTCGATTGATGCTCCAGTCACGTATAACAAGGGCGGTAAGAAAAAAGTTATCTTGGTTGATTGTGGCGCCAAAGAAAATATCGTTCGCTCACTCGTTGCCGAGGGTCTCGAAGTGAAGCGTGTTCCTTACGACTACGACTATACAGATGAAGATTATGACGGTGTCATGCTTTCTAATGGTCCTGGCGACCCAACAGATTATGTACCGACAATTGAAAACGCTCGCAAAGCACTTGAGCTCGGTCGCCCAGTCTTTGGTATCTGTCTTGGTACACAAATCATGGCTCTCGCTGCTGGTGCCAAGACGTACAAATTAAAGTACGGCCACCGCGGTCATAATCAGCCTTGTCTTGAGATTGAAACAAACAAGGGCTATATCACTAGTCAGAATCATGGCTACGCAATCGACAGTGAAACCCTTCCAAAGGGCTGGAAAGTCTCTTTTAAGAACCTCAACGATAACTCAGTCGAGGGAATCGAACATGTATCAAAGCCTTTCTTCTCGGTACAGTTCCACCCAGAGGCAACGCCTGGTCCAACAGATACGGCATGGCTGTTTGAGAAATTTAGAGGTAAATTATGAACATTAAAAAAGTAGTTATCCTAGGATCAGGCGGTCTTCGTATCGGGCAGGCTGGCGAGTTCGACTATTCTGGCTCACAGGCGATTAAATCATTCAAACAAGAAAAAATCTTTACCGTTCTGATTAACCCAAACATCGCAACCGTTCAGACTGATGACGATATGGCTGATCGCGTCTACTTCCAGCCGCTTAACATTGAGACAGTTACAAAGATTCTCGAGCGCGAAAAACCTGACGCGGTCGCACTCAGTTTTGGTGGCCAAACGGCATTGAACCTGGGACTGGATCTGCATGATGCCGGCGTATTCAAACGGCTTGGTATTCAGGTATTAGGTACTCCGGTATCTGTTATTAAGGCAACCGAAGATCGCGATATCTTTAAGAACAAGTTGGCAGAAATTGATGTTCACACTGCCCGCAGCCTTGCAACCTACAGTGTTAAAGAAGCGCTCGAAGCCGCTCGAACGATCGGCTACCCAATTATGATGCGTTCTGGCTATAGCCTTGGTGGACTTGGTTCTGGGCTTGTGACGAACGAAAAAGATCTTGAGGCTAAACTTGCTGAAGTCTTTAATAACGTTTCACAGGTTCTTATCGAAGAATACTTAACAGGCTGGAAAGAGGTTGAGTACGAAGTCGTTCGTGATATCGACGGCAACACGATTACTGTCTGTAACATGGAAAACTTTGATCCAATGGGTGTTCACACCGGTGAGAGTATCGTGGTCGCACCATCCCAGACCCTCACGAATGAAGAATACCATCGCCTCCGCGAAGTTGCGATTAAGACGATTAATCACCTCGGTATTATCGGTGAATGTAATATTCAGTACGCCCTTAATCCAGCTGATGGTGATTATCGCGTTATCGAGGTTAATGCTCGCCTCTCACGTTCGAGTGCGCTTGCCTCTAAGGCAACTGGCTATCCCCTCGCCTTCGTCGCGTCTAAACTGATGCTTGGAAAACGACTACACGAAATTAAGAATGCGGTAACAGGCACAACGACAGCATTCTTTGAGCCAGCGCTTGATTATATCGCGGTTAAAATGCCTCGATGGGATCTATCAAAGCTTAAGGCTAGCGATCACCACATTGGCTCAGAAATGAAAAGTGTCGGTGAAGTGATGGCACTCGGACGATCGTTCCCTGAGGCCTTGCAGAAGGCTATTCGTTCGCTCAATATTGGTGCAAATGGCTTTACAGATCATCCATACGAAATCGAGAATCCGATGGATGAAATCAAATTCGCGACTGATCGTCGTCTGTTTGCAATCGCTGATGTTCTCGCGAAGGGCGTGAGCGTTGAAGAGATTCACAAACAGTCATATATTGACCCTTGGTTTCTCAAACACCTTGCTGACATCGAGGCAACTAAAAGACAGCTCCAAACTGAGCCACTTAAAAGTGAGTTGCTCCACACAGCCAAGCAAAAAGGCTTCTCGGATAAGACTATCGCGAAATTAATTGATACCACTGAGCACCTTGTTCGTAAAACTCGACTCAAGATGGGAATTATACCCGTCGTGAAGCAAATCGACACGCTGGCTGGTGAGTTCGATGCCGAAACAAACTATCTGTATGTTACCTATCACGGTAACGTAAACGATATTAAGCCACTTGGTAAGAAAGCAATCGCGATTATTGGATCTGGGCCATACTGTATCGGATCATCCGTTGAGTTTGACTGGTCTGCGGTTAACACTGCTAAGACCCTGAACAAACGCGGCTACAAGACGATTATGATCAACTCAAATCCTGAAACTGTCTCGACTGACTTTGACCGCTCAGACCGACTTTACTTTGATGAGTTAACTCTCGAGCGAATCCAGGACATTGCTGACTTTGAGCAAGCACACGGTATTATCGTCTCGGTTGGTGGTCAGATTGCCAATAACCTCGCTCTACCTCTTGCTCAAGCTCAATACAACATTCTTGGCACATCTGCCGAGCAAATTGATAACGCCGAGGATCGTCAGAAGTTTTCTGCGATGCTTAATCGTCTTGGTATTGATCAGCCAGAGTGGCAAGAAGTTACCACGCTAAAGGCTGCCAAGAAGTTTGGTCTCGACGTTGGCTACCCACTGTTGATTAGGCCTTCATACGTCCTCTCAGGTGGTGCGATGAATGTCGTGCAGGACGAAAAGGAGCTCGAGACGTATCTTGGTGAAGCGGCCAAGTTGTCACCTGACCATCCAGTTGTCATCTCTCGATTTATCTTGAATGCTAAGGAACTCGAGATTGACGGTGTCGCCCAAAACGGTAAATTAGTCATCTATGCGATCTCTGAACACATCGAAAATGCCGGTGTTCACTCAGGTGACGCAACAGTAGTCTATCCGGCGCAGAAACTGTATCTAGAAACTGTTCGTCAAGCCAAGAATATCGCTAAGGCTGTCGTCAAGAATCTGGACATCACTGGTCCATTCAATATCCAGTTCCTCGCCAAGGATAACGAGCTAAAGGTCATCGAGACGAATGTGCGTGCCTCGAGGTCGTTCCCCTTTGTATCGAAAGTATCTGGGCATAACTTTATCGCCATCGCGACCGATGCAATCCTTGGTATCAAGAATGACATGGTCTATCAGACGCTTGAACTTGACCACGTTGGTGTCAAGAACCCCCAGTTCTCATATAATCGACTCAAGGGGGCTGACCCTGTCGCTGGTGTCGAGATGGCGTCAACCGGTGAAGTCGCTTGCTTCGGAGATAACCTCGAAGAGGCATTCTATGCATCATGGCTAGCAACAGATCAAAAAATCACTGGTAAACACTTATTCCTCAGTATTCCGACTCAGCAGAAGCATAAATTTGTAGAGGAAGCAGCGCTGCTTGTGGCTGACGGCTGGACTATCTATACGACCGAAGGGACACATGATTATCTTAAGTCACATGACGTGAAGACCACCAAACTATACAAGATATCAGATCACAAGGAGCCATCGGTTCATTCTGCACTTCTGGGTAAGAAGTTTGACCTGGTTATTAATGTGCCAACCCCGCAAGACACTTCTACAGATGGCGCGACGATTCGCCGACTGGCCATCGACAATCACCTGCCTCTTATGACGAATCCTGAAACTGGCCGACTACTTCTTCGCTGTCTAACGGATCCAGAACTTAAAGATGTCCAGCCAAAATATTGGCAAGAATACGTTCCGAAGTAGAAACTAAGTATTTCTGGATATGAGAAGGGCTCCGTCGAATCGACGGAGCCCTAGATTCTCTCTTTCTTAGAGAATCTCTCTTCCCTGGATCATGACTCGTTCAAGCTCAACAGGGCGCGGTTTGCTGGAAACGTCCAGCGGCGATTTGGTATGGTTAGACCTAAGGTCTTACCACTTGACTCACTACAACAACTTAGTCAACGATGGACGTCTTGCGGCTGCGACCACGGATGAGCAGGAGTGCGATTCCGAGGATGAGCGCTCCGCCCGCGATGCCGAGACCACCCCATGCGATGGTCCCACCGGTGAAGGCGAGGCCAGCGATGCAGATGGTTGCAGCCGGGATGGTGTAGGTCACGATCCGAGTCAGAGATCCAAGGTCGGATCCGTTATCGAACTTAAACCCGGTGTCGGCCGTGAGGCTGACATCGTGAGTGCCGACGGACTGGTCGAGCGGTGCGTCGACTGTGAAGTGGGCGTTAATGGGGGTCACCGTAGCAACTCCCGTCACGCCGCACTTTGCAGCCACACTGACGCTGGACGACGAGTCCGCGCCACTTGTTGCACAAACTAGATCAGACAACGCTGCAAGCGAGTAGGTCGTCGCCGACCCATCCGTAAGCACGTAGCCATCCTCAGCCGAGAACGAGACCGTCCCGTCGCCGTTGTCCGTGGTGTGGACACCGGTCGGCTGGTCAGCCTGAATCTCCGAGAACGTCAACGCCGGGTTCGGCGTGTTCGTGTCGGTGTTGCAGGTTGCCTGCGGGGTGACCGGAGTTACCGGCGTCAACGGGCAGTCGTACGACGTGAACGTGTACGTGTGGCTTCCCTGCTGGTGAGTAATGTCACTCGCCAGCGTGTGGGCCACTACTGTTACCGTGCCAACGAGCGGGTGGGTTCCCGCCGTGTAGCGCGTGATGCCGTCGGACTCGAGCGGGTACTTCTCGTAGGACTCCAGGGTCGGCAACGTGTACGTGTTGCAGGTCTGGCTTCCGTCAGGGAAGGTTGCCTCTGGCGCGACATAGCTAACCGTACCGCAGTCGCCTGCGTATCCGGTGAGTGTCGCGCCGTCAGACGTCGGACCACCGTTACCGGGGTACGACGAACCTGTCTGGAATGCGTAGCCTGTGTACGTGTTGTGCGGGTAGGCCGTAGCCACCTGCGCAATCGTGAGGCCAAGCACGTGGCTGTTCGAGCCAACACCCGCGACCGAGTTCTGGTCGATGGTGTTGCCCGGTGAAACGGAGAACGAAGCATAGCTAGGTCCACCGTCAGCCGACAGGTTGAAGATCAATCGTGAGAACATCCCATTGCCGACGACATTCGTGTCGGTGAACGAGAGACTCACGACTCCTTGAGCGTTGCCGCTGACCGGAATGACCGTGCCTGTGGCGTGACCGTCATGGTACGAACGGTAGTCCACGCCAGCTGCGATTTGAGTCGGAGTGTGATCCCCGGACTCGGTGTACGCAGGTCCGTTCACCGTGCAGGTGATACCAGCAGGCGGCGGTGGTGGCGGGCACGGGTCGTTGACGACGTAGATGTAAGCGACGCCGTTTCCACCCGGTGCCAGGTACGAGCCGTCTTGTGCTCCGTCCGGTCCTGCGAGAGAAGTGGTACCTGTAAGCCAGGTGCTCTCTGCAGTCCCGTGAATGTAGACGTCACCCTGCCACGAGGTCCCACAGGTTGTGGGAATCGTGGGAAGCGTGATTGTTGTCTCGTTCGTGACGGAGACCTTCGTCTGCGGGTACTTCACGTTGTACGCGTCGGTCTGCCACAGCGTTGCGTCGTAGGTCTGGATGACCACGATGGGCTTCACGCAATCGGGGTACGCGAGGAGCGACTGATCGCCCTGCGCATCCCACGAGTGGGTGACGCCCTTCTTGACGATCGAGCCAGCCGGGAATATGTCTCCCGAGTGGTCGATGTGACCGGCCTGGTAGAACGCCGCGGTGCTGGTCGTGAGCTTGTTGTAGTTCCCGCTCTTGCCATCTGCATGACAGAACGTGATCTGCGACGAGTCCTCGTTGCCATCACTCGAGACGGTAGCCATGGCCGCTGCGAATACGGGTGCCGGAACTGGCGGAGGTGTTGGATCAGGCGCCGGGATGACCGGTGCCGTTGTTGATCCGTCGGTTGGCGTAGCGGACTGCGTCGGGTCCGATGTGGAGACAACGCTGGTTGGCGTGTCCGTGGGCGGGGTTGTGTCGTCGGCCGAGGCCGGTGACACGACCAGAACTAATGAAACGAGCCAGCCAAGCACAACTGCGAGTGCTGTGGCCGCGAATACGGACGCCTTGCGGCGTCCTCGCTTGCTTTTCATTTTATTCCCTCCTTGGGAATCTGGAATCGAACGAGTGCCAATTGGCCTTCGCTTTGTTACTTGTAGTGAGTTGTGAGATGTACGTAGTGGAGCCAGGGGCCCCTTGGCTCCACGTGCATCGCACTAACTCACTCATTTTACCACAAATAGACCTTTTTGTAAAGCTTATGTATGGTAATAAAGGTTACGTATTGACACCGATTCTATCCACGGGTGTATACTAATTACAGTCATGTAGGTACTGGCACAAAACACCTTTTCACCTACAGATTTATGCGAGAAGTCACTCTACTTCAAATCAGCGACGATATGCACACTGGTAGTCATTTACTCCCAAGCGCCCCTGTTGATCGTACAATCTCAAACAGTAATTCAGTAAACAGAAAACATTCGAACGGCTTGTTTTCCTCTCTGAATCACTTCCTCCTAAATCCGTTCGTCGACCAATCACCTCGTGTCGGCATTTTTGCGTTTACCTATATAAAAATACAATCTCTTGGAGGATACAGATCATGAACCGAACAGAAATAAACGAACTAGTCATCGTACCAGTAATGGGTTTTAAGAAGGACCTCGCAGCCTACCCACGTCGCATGGTATACGAAGGTGCAACTTATGACTTTCTGGACGCAGGTCTTCGCTGCCTGGTACGCCACGGCGGACGCATTGCAGAAATCCTGACGCTATCAGATGGCCGCGCTAACTTCCGCCTTCGTAGTGACAACCGTGGAGGTAACTGGACGCTCTTAAGTATTACCGCTTAAGAGTTCTAGTTGGTCGGGTGCTACCCCACCGAACGTCACCCGCAGATAAACTGTCGTCAAAAGAACCCTCGCCAGAGGGTTCTTTTAGTTGCAGAGGACGGACCTTGGCAGAATATATTTACTGTTTGCCGTCAATGTTGTGGCCACCGAACTTGTTGCGCATGGCAGCAAGTAGTTTGGTAGCGAAGTTTATATCACCCTTTTGTGAGGCTAAACGTACGTCGAAGGATGTTTGGATTGCAGGTAGCGGAATACCAAGCTCCTTAGCCGTTTCAAGTGTCCAGCGAGCTTCACCTGATTCAGCAACAACCCCTTCGATACCATCGAGCGTTGGGTTCTCGTGTAGGGCCTGACGTGTTAGGTCATTAAGCCATGAAGTTACCACGCTACTTTGCTGCCAGATATCCCCTGCTTTCGCGAGATCAATATCGCTGTAAGGGCCTTCCTTGAGCATGCGATACCCCTCAGCGAGGCTTTCCATCATGCCATATTCGATTGCATTGTGAACCATTTTAACGTAGTGCCCGCTACCGCTGGTACTAAAGTGCTGATGGCCACCGCGAGGGGTCGAAAGTGTGTCTAGGGCGCTAGAAATGGCCTCGTACGCGGATTGATCACCACCGACCATCATCGAAAAGCCGTTTTCATAGCCCCACACGCCACCACTGGTGCCGATATCAAGCAGTATGCTACCCTTAGCGGCGACTTTGTCAGCGCGGGCTTTATCACCACGATAGTCGCTGTTACCACCGTCAATGATCGTACTGCCTGTTGGTAGGACTTCAAGCCATGCGTCAAGTTCGCTCTCGATAACATCAGCAGGAATCATGATCCATAAAGTAACTGGTTGGCCATCAAATACTGCCACAACGTCAGCTTTTTCGTAGGCTGCGATTGCACCGTGCGTAACGGCTTCGTCGATGGGAGCACGGCTACGATTGTGAGCGATGACTTCATGGTTACCTTCTGCTAGTTTTTGGGCAATCTGGCCACCCATACGTCCAAGTCCTGAAATTGCAATTTTCATGTTTATTCCTCCTTATAATCTGTAAATAGTGTGCTTTTGGTGACTGATTTTAATACTTGGGCTGGTTGAGTCTTAATCTCAATATCTTCGTGTAAAAGCGAATAAAGGATAGCCGTTTTATCTGTGCCCATTGCCTGAACAACGATCTCGTCAAGCTGTTTAATCGCCTCAAATGTCATTGTGATTCGTTCAAAGTCACTACCGGTTAAAGCGGTTGTCCAGCCGGTTGCGTCAACTGCGGGCGTACCAGGCTTTAGGCCAGCCGTGTGGCCATCCGTCCCTATGCCAAATACTCCTATCTTGTAATCAGCTCGCGGAAACTGTTCCTTGAGCCATTCACCTAAGTCGGTTGTCGTTGATGCACGGTCTTTATTCTCTATTGGTCGATAGGTTAATGCACCAGGTACACTAAATCCAAAATCGAGTAGTTGCTGCCAATTCTCATCAGGATCACCAAGGGGGAGATATCGTTCATCGCTAAGTGTTGTAATGAGGTTAGACAGATCACCTGTAAGTCGTTTTGAGACCTCAGCACAGACTTTACCGCCAGATCCACCTGATAATATCCAGAGGACTTTCTCACCTGCTGCAAGGTGGCTGCTTATGGTATCGGCAAGATAGCTGATGACTGATTCGGTGTCGGTAGCGTAGACGTATTTCATTTACGCCCCCATAACCGTATCGTCATGATGAAACTTTTTCGGAAGCAAGAAGCTGAGACAGATGGTCGCTGCGATAATAATTACCTCAAAGACAATTGCCCACCTAAAGGCATATTGGAAGTTAATCGCATTCGCTTTCCTGACGCCATTAGTAATAATCGTCGTGAGCTGGCTCGAAGTCTGAGGGCTATTTGAGAGTACTTTACAGCTAGCCGGAACGACAGTCGAATCTTTTTCCTGAGAACGATCAACAAAACACGTCTTGGTACCATCTATTATTGCGGTTTGGGTGGCAGCTGGCACGTGAGCAGCCGCTAGTTGTGATTGAATCTGAGGTTTAACAGCGTCGAAGTGAACCGCACTTCCCGATGACAATTGACCGAAGTAAATGACGCCGATGATAGCGATACCGATAGCTCCGCCTACCTGCTGAACCGCATTGAGCGTACCTGAGGCTGAACCGGCGTGCTTGGTATCAACTCCGTTGAGGACTGCTGTATAGAGTGCGCCGAACAAGAATCCCATGCCGATACCAGCAATGAATAGTCCAGGGGCAATTTGCCAGCTATTGATGTCGACTCCGATTGCAAAGATCAACCATATGAGCACAGCGAGGCCTGTAGCCATACCACCAGCACCAATCATAATAGCTCGCCTACCGAGCTTTGGAATAAGGCTATGACCGAATACAACCATTGTAAAGGTAATGCCGACCGCGAGAGGTAGCCCGGTTACGGCTGCGTGAATCGCGCTAAAACCAAGTCCGATCTGGGTGAATAGACCAAAAGTTAGGAAAAATCCGGACATCGCAATCTGAAAAATGAGGTTGATAGTTAGTCCTGATCCAAATGACTTCACCCTAAATAGTGATGGTTGGACTAGGGCTGAACCGTCTTTGCGGTCCTTGCGACGTTGTGACCAGATAAATATCAGGAATACTGGAATAGCTGAGGCCAGCATAACAAAGGTCCAGGTTGGCCAGTTGAGCTCTCGGCCTTGAATCAATGGATACACAAGCAGGCTGAGTGTCAAAACAACAAGGACGGTGCCGATCACATCAAGCTTGAGCGGATGCGGAGATTTACCTTCTGGAAGGAATCGCGAGGCCAAAATTAACGCCACAATACCGACTGGTACGTTGATAAAAAAGATTGGGCGCCAGTCAAGGCCGAAAAGATTAGCTTGGATCAATAAACCACCAATAACAGGTCCAAGTGACGCTGATAGCCCACCGAGCGCGCCAAATAAACCATTAATTGCTCCACGTTCACTTGGTTTATACATAATCTGCATCATTGACATGACTTGAGGAACCATCATTGCGGCAGATGCACCCTGAAGTACACGAGTGAATATTAAGATTTCAGGGCTCCATGCAAGACCACTCAGGAGTGAGGCGACGGTAAATCCACCGACACCGATCATGAATATTTTTTTATAGCCAAAGACATCACCCATGCGTCCACCGGTAATCAGGAATGTTGCAAATGCGAGTAAGTAACCGGCAACGAGCCACTGAATTGAGGCGAAACTAGCATGAAGGTTGGTTTGAATTGCGGGAATTGCGATATTAACAATCGTTGAATCTAAAAGATCCATGATAAAAGCGGCTGCGACTACTGTTAGTGCGATTTTCTTTTGTTTGTCGGTAAAGCCCGAGGCATGCTCATGTGCTGATTTAAGTTGTGCGATCTCGGTATCCTCCAAAGTTTTGAACGTTACTACAATAATAAGCTATCGTAGAGGTAACGTCTAGCGTAGAAGATGCTCGAGGAGTGCCATTCTGACCAGCACGCCGTACTTAGCCTGCTTGAAATAAACAGCCTTAGGCGACGAATCGACTTCAGTCAATATCTCATCTACTCGAGGCAAAGGATGCATAATAATGGCATTTGGTTTCATTTTTCCTGTCATCTCAAGGTCGATTTGATAATAGCCTTTATATTTTTTGTATTCTTCTTCGGTCGCAAAGCGTTCTTTTTGGATACGAGTTTGGTAAATAACGTCAACAATACCGACAACTGACGAAAGATCATCAGTCTCGTGATAGGTTACGTTGTGCTTGTCGAGATAGTCCTTGATATCCTGACCAACTTCGAGTGCTTTTGGTGCGACAAAATAAATTGTCACATCTGTATATTTGCCGAGTAGATACGAAAGTGACCGAATTGTGCGACCGTGTTTAAGGTCACCAACCATTGCAATACTAACTCCATCAACCTGGCCGTGCTCTTTTTGAACCGTATACAGATCAAGCAGAGCTTGGGTTGGGTGTTGTCCAGGCCCGTCGCCAGCGTTAACGACAGGAATATCAGATACTGCAGCTGCTTTCGCTGCAGTGCCTTCTTCGTAGTGTCTTAGGACGATAACGTCACTGTAAAAGTTAATGACCTTAATGGTGTCTTCGATCGTTTCGCCCTTGGCAGCTGATGAAAACTCTTTAGCGTTCTCGGTCGTTATAACGCTTCCACCAAGGCGAAGCATGGCAGACTCGAACGAGAACCTCGTTCTGGTACTTGGCTCGTAGAATAACGAAGCCATAATCTTACCTTCAAGCGTATTCTCGGGCTTTTTTTCGAGTTCATCCGCTCGACTAAATAATGAACCAATGAGTTCCGGGTCAAGATCCTGTGAGTCTATTAAGTGCTTCATATACTTTTACTATAGCATAGGCTCATAGGGTAAATGAACGCTACGAGATACTAATGAGTTGTAGGCGGTTTGCTCTTACGCCAGCCGACCATTCGACAACGTCACGGACTGTTTTACCGAGCAGGTTTTGACCTAAAGGACTTGCAATTGAGATGCGTCCATCACTAGGATTTGCTTCGATGCTATCAACGAGCATGTAGCGGAACATACGTCCCTGTGTGTCGATAAGATCAACCACAGAGCCGATCGCTACTTGCATACGTGCACGCCTCGTAGGGATTAACCTAGCCGACTTTAGCGCAAGTTGTTTATCTTGCAGCTGTGACTCGATAATGTCGAGACGTGCGAGTTTTTCTAGGTGGTTCAAACGCGTGTCACGGTCACTCATTTTATCTAGCTCGTGGAGTTCTTGAATTGCTTTTTGGCGGTCGTGTGTCAGGCTGGCAATTGAACGTTTGAGCTCCTTCATACCTCGCTTACTAAGTAGAAGTGTTTTTTCTTTGGTGGCGGTGGTGTTCATATTGAATCCTCCTTTTCGTATACTTATGTTCGTTGTAGCTGGTGCTACTGGTCTCAGTATGGCCCTCTATCCTGAGGGATTACTGAAACATAAGTATTATTTTGTTGTAATTTTTCCATCCTTTAAAATAAAGGTTTTATCAGTTTTGCCAGCAATATCCATATCGTGCGTTACGGCGATGATTGTGGTGTTCTCGCTGCGCGACAAGTCGTGTAGGAGGTCGAATATCTTTTGACCAGTCTCACTATCGAGGTTACCCGTCGGTTCATCAGCGAGGATGATCGCAGGATGGTTAGCAAGTGCCCGGGCGATTGCGACACGCTGCTGCTGTCCACCACTCAGTCTTGAAGGCTTACGCATCTGCTGATCTGTATCAATGCCTACGTCGTTTAGTAACTGTTCTGCTCTCACCTTACGAATTCGTGCTGGCGTCCCACCGAACTCGAGTGCGAGCATGACGTTCTGCAAGGCAGATAGGTTTGGTATGAGATTGTAGTGCTGAAACACGAAGCCGATTTGATTTGCACGGTAGGCTGTTTGCTTGTGCGCTGAAAGCTTGGCGATGTCGACATCATCGACGTCAATACTACCGCTTGTCGGGACGTCGAGCGCACCAAGCATGCTCAGTAGGGTGCTTTTACCGCTTCCTGACTTACCGATGATACTGGCAAACTCGCCTGTTTTAACACTGAGGGTAACGTTGCTTAAGGCTGTTACTTTGCCACTTGGGCTATTGAATGACTTGGTGAGGTTTTTAACTGCTAACATAATATAACTCCTATTCTGTCCTTAATACTTCTGCAGGGCGAACGCGTGCGATGAACCAGGCTGGGACGGCACTACCAATGATTGCGATCAGTAGAGTTAGTCCGCCAGCGATGAGGAACGTTTGTGGTGTGACTGCTGCGGATACCTGTGTGAGGTTTGATCCAATTTGGTTAAGACCACCGCCGAATCCGCCACCGCCGCCACCTCGTGTTCCAGGTGTCGTCGTCGAGGTTGTACTCGATGAACTGCTTTGGACTAATGAGGTTGTCATAGGGCCGCTGACGAGCACTCCAAGTACGAGACCGATGACTGCACCGATGACGGTGAGTGTTAGCGCCTCAGTCATAAACTGAGCGATAACTTTGCCATTTGTCCCACCGATTGCTTTAATAACTCCGATCTCTCGTCGTCGTTCGCGAACGACCATGATCATGGCAAGGAGAACGATAATTGCGCCTGCAATGGTTGCACCGATCACACCGGCTAATGCCAAGCTTGAGATGCTTTGAAGTGACGAGACACTTGCCGCTGCTTGCTCTGCCTCTGAGGTTATATCTGCTGCTGTTCCGAGACTAGTCTTTAGTGCACTGACTGTTGAGTTGACATTGTTACTACTATCAACGGTTGCTTTGACACTTGATACGGCACCCGCTTGGGTAGTCAGTGTCTGAACAGTCTTAAGAGGCATGATGATACCACTATCTAGGAATGTATTACCACTTGAGTAAATACCGCTAACCGTCGTAGTCTGGCCATAGGCAGTGAAGGTACTTCCAACCTTAAGATTATTCTTGGTTGCGAGGCTTGTACCGACGAGGGCGACATCACTCGAACTTGAGCCGTCAATTGTGCTACCGCTTGAGATTGTCAAAGTGCCACCTGTTGGTGATATGGAGTTTGGATCGGTCGTACCAGTTACGCTAATGCGTGGTGTTGGCGCTGGACGCGCTGTGACTGTTGAGCTTCCTGAACCTGTCGTTGTACTTGTACTATCAAAACGTTGCTGTCTTGCGCCGAAGCTTCCGAGCTGTAGTGACGAGACAAGGTTTGTATCACTTGTTCCTAATTGGTCACTCAGGGATGGCACGATACTTGCAACGTGTGGTGTTGCCGCAATCTGTGCAACCTGCGTGCTTGTTAATGGATTGCCGCCACCAGCGAAGCCACTAACACCAGCTGGACTAACTGTTACGAGCGTACCGGATGTCGCTTCGACTGAGCTTATCTTTGACTCGACACTGCTTCTAGCTACTAACATTGCTAAAACGAGTCCAATACTAATCGCGAGCATCAGTACGATTGCTCCGCTGCGAATCGGGCTTCTTAGAGCATTCTTAATGCCTCTTGTTACAACGTTCATATGGACAGTACTCCTTATTTTATGTGCTTATATACCGCACACTATATATAGTGTTTCTTAGTTTTTGCTTGAGTGAGGCTGAAAAGCAGGCAATAAAGCAGTGAAAATTGTTGATTGTCCAGGTGTACTTGTCACAGATAACTCACCCTGTGATAGCTCGACTATCTTTTTAGCTAAGGATAAACCAAGTCCATAGCCAACTCGATTTGTTCTTGACGTATCTGCACGGTAGAAGCGATCAAATATGTAAGGTAGTTTTTTCTCGTCGATTCCATCACCAGTATTAATAATTTCGAAACAGACCTGATTCTCGTGAGTCGAGAGTGTAATGAGGACCAACGAATGAGGCGGGCTGTATTTGAGTGCGTTATCAATAAGTATTGATACTAACTCGACAATAGCCGGTTCGTTCGCTAGGACGATAGATTTCTGAGCAGATTTTATGTGTATACGGTCAGGCGAGACATTGTAGCGACGTATGACGTCCTGCGTAATAGCCTTAATGTTCACCGCAGTCGATTTCAGTTTATCGTGATCGAGGCGCGAGAGGTTGAGTAGCATCTGTGAAAGGTTGGTCAATTTGTCGACCTCCTCTAGATTACTTTTCATAATGAATTCAAGGTCTTTTTTGGTGGCTGACTTATCACGTAAAGCCACCTCAATCTCGGTTTTCATTGCGGCAAGTGGGGTTCGTAGCTCGTGGCTGGCGTCACTCGTAAAACGCGACTGGGCTTCGTGCATTTCCTTTATAGGACGAAGTGTCAGGCGCGCTAATAGATAACTGAGTCCCCCACCAAGAATGAGAACGACAAGGTTCGCAGTCAGGAGACCTGTGATGATATTTTGAGAAGCCATGTTGATTTCATTGGTTCTGAGAGCCTCAACAGGTTGTTTTGGGATACCTGATGTCATCTGTAGGTTATGTTCAAACCGCTCGAGTCGAGCACTCACCTCAGTAGTAGTGATCTCAAAAATAGCCACACTAAAAAGGATACTGATTGTCATCAGTATCAATAGGTACCAGCCCGTCAATTTTATCGTTGCCGATTGGAACATCTTACTTTGCCTCTAGTTTGTAACCAAAGCCACGGATTGTGTGTATCATATCCGTCTTATAAGGAGCATCAATCTTGGTTCGTAGGTATTTAACATAGACCTCGACTGTATTTGGCAAAATGTCAGAGTCATAATCCCATACGTGACTAATAATCACATCTTTACTGATAGGTCGTCCTGGATTACGCATCAGGTATTCTAGGAGTGCAAACTCTTTGCTGGTAAGGCTAATTTCGTCCCCTGCTCGCCTAACGACATAACTCAGTGTATCGAGGGTAAGGTCACCAACAGTAAGTAGTGTTGACTGTTGTTCAACTGGGCGACGTAAAAGTGCACGAACGCGGGCAAGTAGCTCTTCGAGAGCAAATGGCTTAACCAGATAATCATCTGCACCACTATCAAGACCCTTCGTGCGATCACGCACGTTGCTCATTGCGGTTAGTAATAGGACTGGTGTGTGTATTTTTGCCTCACGCATTGCTTCTACGATAGCAAGCCCATCATATTCACCAGGGATCATACGGTCAATAATTGCGACATCGTATGGTTCAGTCGTTGCCATTGCGTAGCCATCGTCACCGTCGTAGGATACGTCGACAGCGTAGCTTTCCTGTTCCAATGCCTTCTTAAGGGCACCAGCAATTTTGTGTTCGTCTTCGATAATTAAAACTCTCATATACCTATAATATAACTCTAAGCTGAGAGAATACTGAAATCTACGCTACAATCGGGGCGTATTTATCACTCCATGATTGCATATTTTGAAGGACTGGGAGTAGATCGTAACCCTTGTCTGTTAGGCTATACTCGCAACGTGATGAGTTTGTTGCGCTTTTTACGATAATACCCTGCTCTTCAAGGTGTGCGAGGCGAGCTGATAAGGTTCGAGGATTAATACCTGCAGTTAGGTCTTGTAGTTGACAGAAGCGAACTGTCTTTTCGTTTACGAAGAACCTGAGAAGCTGTGGCGTCCATTTATCACCTAGTACTTCTGTCGCTGCATCAACGCAGCCAATAGATGCTTGTGCTGTAGTCATAGTATCTACACTATACATTGTGTAGTGATTTTTGTCAAAGTAATTGATTGTTTTTATCCGTAGTGGACACTTACTGAAGAATTAAAATCTTAAAACAAGCTGAGCAAAGGTCCGTCCTCTGCACAGTTAATTTTAAGCAAAGAGAGGACTATTTTGAAATTTGTTATTTAGTTATATCAGTTAAAAAAATGATATACTAGCCTCATGAAAACACGTATTGATATTGATACACACGTATTTGTTCGATTTTGGTTGGTTATTGTTGGTCTTGGGCTGGTTGCGCTCGCTATTTATAGTGCTCGTGTCGCACTACTTATTTTAGGCATCTCCCTATTCCTTGCCTTAGCACTTAATATTCCTGTATCAAAAATTGCTCGCAGGCTTCCCGGTAAAAGCCGCGTCGGCGCGACGGCAATATCATACCTGGTCGTTATCGTGCTACTGGGAGCAGTTATTTTCTTAGTCATTCCTCCAATCGTGCAACAGACTGCGAAGTTTGCTCAAACCGTACCAACAATTGTTGATCACGCAACTACCCAGGTGCACGCTCTTAAAGACTTTATCGCTAAGTATCACCTCCAGCCACAGGTTGATCAGGCCGTAAAATCTATTAACCAAACTGCGTCGTCATGGGCTGGTAGTGTCGGTCAGAATGTTTTAAGCGGTATTGGCTCTGTCTTTAGCTTCTTTACAGCCACGATTTTGATCCTCGTACTCACCTTCTTGATGCTCGTTGAGGGGCCATCATGGGTCAAGCGATTTTGGAGCGTCTACAGTAACGAGCCACGCATGATGAAACACAAGGACGTCGCTGGACGCATGTACGGGGTATTCACTGGTTATGTAACAGGCCAGTTAACAGTATCTGCGATTGATGCCACAACTGCTGGTTTGATGGTGTTTGTCCTTAGTTTTATATTCCCGATTATTCCTGCAAGTCTTGCAATGCCAACTGCGGCGATCGCCTTTGTACTTTCACTGATCCCAATGTTTGGTGCGACGATTGGTGGCATTATAATCACCCTTTTGCTTGCCTTTAACAGTGTACCCGCGGCAATTATTTATGTTATCTACTTTGTTATTTACCAACAGGTTGAAAATAATTTCATTGCGCCACACATTCAGTCAAAGAAGATTGATTTATCTGCGCTTGCGGTCCTTGGTTCTGTGACGATTGGGCTGTACGTCTTTGGTATCGTAGGTGGTATTATTGCAATTCCGATTGCAGGTGTCGTTAAGATCTTAATAGAAGAATATATTGATGCTCACAAGAAGCGACATGCAGCTGACGATGATAGTGAAAAACCTACGAGAGCCGTAAAACTCGAAAACTAAACTCTTTTAGTTAACATATTCCCAGATACTGCCATGCGGTGTATCTCGAATTGCAATACCAAGGCTAACGAGTTCATCGCGCAAACGATCTGACTCTTTCCAGTCCTGATTATCACGCGCATGTTGTCTTTGTAATATTAAGCGCTTAGCATCGTCATCAATGTCGGGTGTAGATTTTATTAACTCAATACCCAGCGTCTCATCTATCATCTCGAGCAGTTCCGTCAATGCATGCTGGTGTATATCTTGAAGTTGGGACGATACTAGTCTCGAGAAGGCTTCATCAATGATCGTAAGTCCAGCAGGCGTATTAAGATCATCATTCAGTGCCTCTAGTAGGGCCTGTGAGGTTGCATAAAGCGAGACTGACTTGTCAGCGCTACTCTTCTTGTCATCGTCCTGTAGGGTGTCGTGTGTCTGGTGACGAAGTGCTGCAATATTACGCCAGTTATTCATGCGATTCTTTGCCGCGTCAAGGTTCTCGAATGTAAAGTTTATTGGCGAACGGTAGTGAGACTGAAGCATAAACAAACGGATCGCTATAGGATCGTAACCCTTTTCGATAACTTCACGAATGGTATAAAAATTGCCTGCGCTCTTGGCCATTTTCTCGCTATCAATCGTGAGGAAACCTGTGTGCACCCAATAGCCAACCATCGGCATCTTACCTGATATAGACTCCATTTGCGTGATTTCTGCCTCGTGATGGGGAAAAATAAGATCGACTGCTCCACCATGTACGTCGTACTGTGGACCAAAGAAATGTTCAGTTATCGCTGTATCCTCGATATGCCAACCAGGTCGTCCAGCACCAAATGGCGCATCCCAGACAGGTTCACCAGGTTTAGAGAACTTCCATAGGCAAAAATCATTCCAGCCGCGCTTATCATCGCTTTCGTCAATACGCGTCCTAGCATCATCCTTTTGTACTTCACTACGACCAGACAACTTGCCATATTCAGGGAAAGTTGAGATTTCAAAATAGATGCCGTCATTGTTAATTGTGTAGGCATGCCCGTTATCGATGAGTCTCGTCACTTGGCTGATGATATCGTCAATGTAATCAGTCGCTCGAGCATATTCAGTCACAGAGGTGTTGTTAAGGCTCGTCATATCTTTGATGTATTCATCCTGAAACGACGCGCGTAGTTCTTGCCAGTCTATATTTCGTTCAGCTGATCGGATGATGATCTTATCGTCAATGTCGGTAATATTTTGTAGGTAAAACAACTCATAGTCATTTGCGCGAATGACTCGTGCCAGTACGTCCATTTGAACGTAAGTCTTGGCGTGTCCTAAGTGGGAGAGATCATAGACGGTTGGACCACAGACGAACAAATTTACTTTACCTTCTTGTCTTGGTGTAAAGTCTTCGACTTTTTTTGTGAGGGTATTATGCAGTCTGAGCATTTTCTTGGTCCTTTA
Organism: Candidatus Saccharimonadota bacterium; assembly: GCA_028286365.1. Lineage (GTDB taxonomy): Bacteria > Patescibacteriota > Saccharimonadia > Saccharimonadales > Saccharimonadaceae > UBA1547. Next base: position 223,386 of record JAQBRR010000002.1, read on the forward strand.
AGGCTTTATCTGTCGCGTCAATTAGTTCTGGGATTATTTTATCAATAGATTCATAGACACGAAAGCCTGATGCGTATGGGTGTCCCCCGCCACCAAAGAAGCCTGCAATAGTCGTCGATATCGGCAGATTACTGCGTAATTTACCCGTTAGCTTGCCGTCTGGATATGTTTTAATGGCGACACCAATCTCGACACCTTCGACTAAGCGCATTTCGTCGAGAACCAAAACACTTGGGTTGTATTGATCACTATATTGTTGGATTTCTTCCCACGGAATGCGAATAACTGCTAATTTGCCGTCTAAGTAATATTCAATACGTTCAATAAGAACACCTTTGTATTTCAGTATTTCTGCCGATTTTTTCATAAATTCACGACGACGTTCTTCGATTGATGCTGGAGATGCGCCAAGTGCAGCAAGCTTACTCGCAACGAGATACGCTGATTCTCCGACGTTTTGTGTCGACAGACCCAAAGTGTCTGAAAGTAATCCAGCAAGTAAGTCTTCGGCAGCTTGCTTGTTAATTTTCCAGCCATGCTTTTCTGCAATTTTATAAATCACCTCAGTGCTTGACCCTGCTTCTTCGACAACGAGAGTATGGTCAAAGCTCAGCGTAGACTCGGTCTCATGATGATGATCGATGACCAATACTGGATGTGTTTCCAGGAAGTGTCGTACGCCTGGAATCTGTAGGGCTTTGCCAATCAATGTATCGCTGCTGGTATCGACAATAATTACAAGATCAACTGATGTATCGAAATCTTGGGATACACGGTCCCAGCCATTAATATAGCGAAGATATTTAGGCGTTTCTACGTCGCAGTAGAGCGATATAGCCTTACCTAAGTCGCCGAGAATTTCTTCAAGGGCAAGAGCACTTCCAAGCGAATCGCCATCAGGATTTTCGGCCTGGATGACAAGGATTTTTTGAGCAGAATCAATCAGCTCTTTTGCTTTATCGAACATGTACCAAGTATATCAGATGAGGCTACTCTTTAGGTCGAAGAGAGTCCAGGAGACTTTGCGGTATGGGACGAACTGTCCTTACGACTGGATTTTGACTAGGAGGTGGTAGTAATGACCTCTTGTCTCGTTCTTGTGTTTGTAGTGACCGACGCCTCGGGATACTCACAGGGCTCAAGGTAATGCTTGGAGGAATACCGTCAGATAGTTGAGCGAGAAGCGACGCTGTTGCCATCTCTGGCCGTATCCGTGCAAGAGTCAAACTGAACTCGAAGCGGTCAGTATTTGGCCTTTGGCCTCGAGCTCGTTCAAGGTACTTTTGTCTTTCGTCGTTCAGTACTCCATCTTGGTCATCAATGACGAGTGAAACGTTTCGCCAGTCTTTGTGATTACCAAAATAGTTCACACTATCAATACCTACCTCTATTGGTGCTAAGGTTGATTCTGGGGCAGGTTCAAAAATTGTTCTCACGTTTTTTGCTGGATCGTTATCTAGGACGCCAGATCTTTGCATCTCAAGATATAATTCGCGGCGTCGAAGGAGTGCAACGTTGCGCCCGAAGAGTTGGCTTTTCTGCTGACGTGGAATTTTAAGTACATCAACAATTACCTCGTCGATATACTTATAATCATCTAGACTAACGGGTCGTGATACAGGAAAGAATTCTTCTTCGCTCAAAGCCATAATATATACATTATAACACTTTTGTTTATAAAAATCAATAAGTAGATCTGTGGGCAAGTATTGTACTAGTTGCTCTTGATGAAGTCTAGAACTGTATCATGTTGTTCTTGATTGATTTTTTGCTGTGCAAATAAACTTTCAATAAGCTGCGTAATGCCAAAGGCAGCTTCGATCTCATAGCCTTCTTTTCGAATCATAGCAAGCCCACCTTGTTCCCGGTCAACCAGGACAATAAACTTCTCGATTGAAAGGCCTGCAGCTTGAACTTGAGCGATTGCTTCGAGTTTAGAATCACCCTTTGTAATAAGATCATCAACTAGTACGACTTTATCTCCGTCGCTAAAAGCACCCTCTACTGAGCTTTTTGTACCATGGTCTTTAACGACTTTGCGTGGTTGCAGAAGTTTGCGGTGTAGCTTGTAACCAAGTGCTGCAGCCAGCGGCGTTGCTGCCTCGGGGACACCTGCAAGGAACACGGATTCGTCAGTATCAGCCAGCATCTCGCTGTAGGCATCAATGATTGCAGCGAATGTATCTGGGAATGATTGAGCCTGGCGCAGGTCGATATAAAACGGTGAAACTAGTCCACTTTTGAGCGTAAATTCGCCAAATTTTAGTAAACCGCTGTCAAACATCGCTGCAGCTACTTTTTCAATTGTTTGCGGGGATACGGTCGACATAATTTGCTCCTAGCTTATTTCTTCAATGATTTTTAGTATAGCATCTCGTGGTGTCCCAATTTCGCTTGGCGGTTGGGTAATCGGTCGGCCAATAACGAGATAATCTGCACCATTTTCGATTGCTTGCTTTGGTGTAGTGATACGTTGCTGGTCGCCACTTGCAGCCCATGCAGGTCGAATACCCGGCGTAACAAGCAGTAAGTCTGTTGTTGCTGGGTTATCTCGAAGTGCACTGGCTTCCTGTGCCGAGCACACCACACCGTCCAGGCCTGCTTGTGCTGCGCTCGTCGCAAATTGGAGGACTTTAGATGCTGAATCGGCACCATAAATACTAACTGACTCGTCATTACTAATGGACGTTAAAACAGTGACACCGAGTAGTATTGGTTTTTTAACGGCGAAGTCCTGAACAGCCGAATCGACACCATCGACTGCAAATTTGAGTGTATCTAAGGTTGTATCGGCCATGACGTTAAAAAAATCTGGTTCTAGACGCGTCATAGCTCGTGATGATTTCTTGACTGTTTCTGGTATATCCTTGAATTTTGTATCGCAGAAAATTAACGCACCATATTCGTGAGCGAATTCGATCGCTGCCTTCCAACCTTCGTATGTACCTAGTTGATTGCCAATTTTAAACGTGACACCTAGATCACGAATACTTTCAGCAATTATTTTTGCTTCAGATAACTCATCGACATCAAATGCAACCATGATCCTTTCGGCAGGATTTGAAAAAACTTTCCTACTCATTAAAAGAGCCTTTCGATAGCACTGTGTCCATCGCGTACGATCAGGGTCGTTGCCTGTACGCCACTTGCGCCTACCTGTTTGTATAACTCAACGTCGGCTTTTGTCTCGATTCCACCTGCGCCGATAACCTGGATAGATTCGGGTAAAATACTTCTGAATTGTTTGACCTGCCCTAGGCCGATTGGCAGGAATGAGTGCCCAGTAAATCCGGCATACTCGGCGACGATTACAGGTTTACCATCTACGTTCATCGTGCTGTTTGGGAAGCTATTTGAGGTGACGACCGCACTGACTTTATTGCTCTTCGTGAGGACGTCTGCAACTAATTTTAGCTCTGCAGGATTTGAATAAGGAGACAATTTTACCATTAATGGAATCACTGTTACCGCACTAACGGCATTGATAATCTCAATCATTTTTTCTCTGTCAAAACTTACAATTGGTTTTTGTACACCATCAACACTAATGTTAGGGCATCCTAGGTTTAGCTCGAGTAGATCTACTTTTGCACTCTCGGCCATGCTCGCGAGTTGTACGTACTCATCCGTTGAGAAACCCGCAATTGATAGGGATAATTTCTTGTCTGCGTCGTGTGCAAGATGGATCATTTCAGGTAAATTTTCCCGGTAAAATTCTATTCCCCCATTGGGCATACCAAATGAGTTGAGTGCGTAGCCGTCACCAACGAACCAGCGTGGTTCGGCGTTGCCGTCGCGTGGTTGTACAGTAATTGAGCCGACGGTGATCGCACCAACACTCGTCTTGGCGTATTCTTTAACGTCATCAATAGTTTTTGCGATATTACAGGCACCGTTCATCACGGCAGGTTCAACGGTAACAGTTCCTATCTTCATAATTTATCCTTCAGGACGCGACCTGAACCAGGCTTGGCGACTACTTTCCCATCTTCAAATACTAACTCGCCACGGATATATACTTTCTTTACTTTACCGTTAACTGTTTGGCCAGCAAATGGCGACCAGCCGCATTTGGTGAGTAGCTCATCGTTGCGTATTACATATTCGTCTAAGTCAACTTCAATATAGGTGTCGTCATCGGTTGGGATGTTAAAGATTCGAGCGGGAGCCGTGAAACACTTATCGATAATTTGCTCACGAGTAATTCTACCTTGTTTCTCAGCAGTTAGTAGTAGCGGCAAGGTTGTCTCTAAGCCTGGAACACCATGTGCTCCAGCTTGTTTTTCTTCGTCAGTATGTGGTGCGTGGTCAGACTCGAAAATATCAATATCGTCGAGGTGCTCCCATAGATAGTCTTGATCGGCCTTAGTCTTGAGCGATGGTAGCATATCACCATAGACGCCTAAACGATCAAGGTCTTGATTAGTTAGGAACATGTGATGAGGGCAAACACCGCACGTCACAGGTAGACCTTGCTTTTTGGCGATGATAATCTTTTCGAGAATGGCCTGGCTTGGCATATGACAGACATGAACAGGTCGATTAAGGCCTTCTAACGACTCAATCGCAATATCAATAACATCCTCTTCAACATGCAGAAGTACGACACTTTCCTTGGGCCATGCTGCGTAGATTTCACGCAGATGTTTTGCATCGAGTAAATATCCACCAGTCGTATTATTAAGGTAGAGCTTTAGCCCTATAGTCGATTTGGCTGCTTCCTCAAACGTATCGAGATTATCACCGAGGGACCCATAGTGAAATCCAATATCTGACACGACTTTCTTACTTGCAATGTCACGTTTTTCCTTCAGGCGCTCAATGGTCGTAATTGGCTGCGAGTTATTAGGCATATCAACAACGGTCGTAAAGCCGCCAGCAAGTGCGGCACTCGTACCCGTCGTAAAGTCCTCTTTCTCTGTTTGACCGGGGTCGCGTAAGTGAACGTGGACGTCGATAAGTCCAGGTAAACGGACAATATTACTCATAGTGCGCGTCTCCCTTCGAGTGCGTGTGTTAAGGTAATTTGATCGGCATATTCGAGGTCAACGCCAACAGGAATACCGCGGGCTAAGCGCGTCATTTTTACCTCAATACCTTCGTCGAGTATATGACGTTGTAGGAACAGGGCTGTTGATTCGCCTTCAACACTGGCGTTAGTCGCAATAATGACTTCCTCGACTTCATCATCAACGAGACGTTTCAGTAACTCTGGAATATGAAGTTGTTCTGGGCCGACACCATCAATAGGGCTAATTGCACCACCGAGTACATGATATGTGCCGTTGTATTGTCCTGTCCGTTCCAACGCGATAATATCCAGTGGTTCTTCGACGACGGCAACAAGTTTTTTATTACGATCAGGGTCGCTGTAAAGTGAAGATACATCCTCGTCAGCATCAATCAATGCGAAAGTGACTGGGCAATTTTTGACACCAGAATGGAGTTTTGTGAGCGCATTAGCAAGTTTATCACTCGTACTAGAGTCTGCTTTTAGCAGATAGTATGCGTAGCGTTCAGCGGTACGTGCACCTACGCCAGGAAGGCGTCCGAGTTGATCAATGGCCTCAACGAGTGCCGATGGGAGTAATTGAGCCAAGTGAGCCGCCTATAGCCCCAGGCTACCGAGTCCACCCATGAGTGGCTTCATCTTTTCTGCGGCAACTTCCTGTGCTTTGGCAAGACCATCGCGAATAGCAATTTCAATCCAGTGCTCAAGCTCACTGATATCTTCGAGATCAACTTGTTCTGGATCGATCTTGATACTCTTAATTTTTAGTTCACCAGTTACTTGAATGACAACGGCACCATCGCCAGCTTCAACTTCAATAACTTCTTTTTTTAGTTCACTCTGCGCTTTACGTAGTTTATTCAACATTTTTACTTGGTCAAAAGCCATGATTTTCTCCCTGTATTACTCTCTCCAGTATACGTTACTAGTTCGTCTTTTTGTAGATGTAAAAACGGTCTGCTTCTACGGTTGCGGAAGACGTCACAATTTTTTCAATCTTGAAAGAAGGATGGGTTGTTGTGTTTGCGTCATGAGATACTGTAAATGTATCGCTTAGAGGTGATGTTGTTGCAACGTCTAGGCCACTGCGATGCTCGGCGACTACTTGGTAGAATGATAGCTCGTCGGACGATACGACAAGGTGCTTGGTGTCTTTTGGTAGAAGTGATAAATCTTGGGAGAAATTAGCGGCAGTATATGGGTCATAATGATAGCCATATACATAGCGTTCTAAGCCTGATAGTACAAGTACGCCAACTAATACAACAAGTGGGATAAGCCCAGCTAATCGTGCATACGGGTTTAGTGGAAATAGTCGGTACCAGTAGCCAAGCAAGCTCTCAAGACCAGTTGCAAGCAGCAACACTAGTGGCAAAAACGTGACGCTTGTGAAGTTGGGATTGGTAATCAATATTGGGATAAGACAGATTAGCCAGATGATAATGAGGTAACTTTGTGTGCTTTCGCGGGTCCGAATTAATTTATAAACACCAAAAACAATAATTAGTATCGATCCGAGACCAAAGACTGGCGTCATAAGGCCAGTCGTACTTTGAAGTGAGAATCCTAAGTACTGCTGAGATAGGAGTGACGCGTTCGCAAGAATATTTGGCCAGCTTGAAGGTATACCAAGGATAGTGAGGCCGAGTCCGGGTGTATGAACGATCCCCAAAATGAGAGGTAAAGTAATCACTAGTCCTAGTAATGCGGCTAAAACGAGCGGAGCTTTGGGTAGTTGCCTCACAATAAATCGAAGGTGTGGATGTAGTATCGCTGCAATACCGAGTGCAATAAGTGCGTAAATACTGAGGGGTGTATAGAGACTTAGAGCTGCAACGACAAAAAATAGTATCTGCCATAACATTTGCAGACGCACTTTCTTGGCAATTAACGTGCCGAATAGTAGCAAGCAAACAGACCAAAGGACATATAAAATTCCTGGTGTGCCATTTTGTGCGATGAACAAAAATTGCCCCGTCGTAACGGCAATGATAGAGGCTAGTACTGCAATGTTTGGCTTGAACCATCTCTGGAGTAATAGAATCAAACCTACAGCGGATATAAGAGCTAATATTAATGACGGTAGTTTAATACTAAATTCTGTAACTCCAAACAGATTAATACTCGCTAGTTGTAAAAGGTGAAATGGCAAATTCGTGATCGCGAGGCTAGCTATACTTGTTAGGTCAATACCAGAAGTTTTTACGACCATACTCATCTCCTGGGCAGAAATACCGCCAGGCGTGTATAGACCTGCGAAAATAAGAAGGCCAATTAAAAGTAGAGCAATCAGGCCATACCCTAAGAAGTAGCGCAAGCGATAGATATAAAACGACGTAATATCAATACCCATATATTGTATCGATTATAGCACGATGACTACTCGTGTTTACGGTCGAGTGACATGAAGCGGAGACGTTCTGGGTGGAAGTACAACTCAATTTTACCGGTTGGACCGTTACGATGCTTGGCAATGATAAGGTCAGTCAAGTTCTCACGCTCTGTTTCGGGGTTATAGTATGCTTCGCGGTAAATAAACATAACGATGTCGGCGTCCTGCTCGATTGATCCAGATTCACGAAGGTCGGCAAGCTGTGGGATTTGAGGGCTGCGTGATTCAACAGATCGAGATAATTGCGAAAGTGCAATGACTGGTACATTGAGCTCTCTAGCGATAAGCTTGAGGCCTCGGCTGATTTCACTTACTTCTTGAACACGGTTGCCGCCATCTCGTCCGCTTCCCTGCATCAACTGTAAGTAGTCAATGATAATAAGTCCTAAGGGCTGTTCGTGCATTGCGCGACGTGCTTTTGTGCGGATTTCAAGCACGCTCATACCTGGTGTATCGTCAATAAAGATTGGTGCTTCGGCCATTTCGCCCATGGCTTCAGATAATTTTGAGAAATCGTCGTCTGATAGATTACCAGTACGAATATTCCAAGCATCAACTCCAGATGCGTCGGCAAGCATACGATCAACCAGTTGTTCCTTGCTCATCTCGAGGCTAAAGAATAAAACTGGTTGCTTAGCGATGGTTGCGACGTTATACGCCAGATTCGTAACAAGTGTTGTCTTACCCATTGCTGGACGAGCGGCTAGGATAATAAGGTCACTGCGTTGCAAACCGGCTGTCATATTATCAAGGTCACGATAACCTGTTCGTACGCCACGTAGCGTTCCTTTATTGCGGTGAAGTTCTTCCATGCGGTCGAAACTCTCCGTTAGAATACTTTCAATACTTACCAGGTCTTGTTTGAGTGATTGGTCGCTTACGCTAAATAACTCGGCCTCTGCTTTCTCTAGTAGCTCTTGTGTCGTTGTATCTTCGTTGTAGCCTAGTTCTGAGATCTCCCCGCTGGCTTTAATGAGGCGACGCCTGACAGCCTTTTGGGCAACCAATTCGGCGTACGCTTCGGCATGAGCTGCAGTCGGAACATAATTGGTTAACTCTGTAATATAGGCAGATCCACCAATGAGCTCGATCTCGTTTTTACGTTTTAGCTCCTCTGTGAGCGTAAGTAGATCGACAGGTTTATGCTTTTCGTAGAGGCGCATCATACCCGCAAAGATAATCGCGTGACGTTTTTCGTAAAAGTCCTTTGTTGTAACGTGTTCGGATATATCAGCCAGGGTTTCCTCGTCAATCAAAACAGCACCGAGTAGACTTTTCTCGGCATCTAAATTTTGTGGCGGTACTTTTCCCGCGGGAACTTCTTTAGCGCTCATCCTCTACAATTACCTCTTCTCCTCCGCCCATAATAGCAGCAACCGACGCGGCTTGGCTATCTTTGGGAGGGGGCGCTGTGGGTATTGTGTGGATAGTTAGTCCATAAATCCCTACTTCTTCAAGGGCTTTATAGAGTAAGCTAGAGTACTTAATATCATCAAGCTTTTTCTTGTAAAATTTATTAGCCGTATAGAGTGTTAACTTCTCGTTATTCAGTTCAAAGTGACATTTTGATAGGACGCTATAGACAGCAACATAGTTTTTGCGAGTATGTTCGATAAGTATGTTCCAATCAAAAGATTTAACGTCCACGGGTCCTGCCGACGAGTTTGTCCCTTCTTTTGATTTTTCTTCGAAAACATCATAAGCGGGTACTGCCCCACTCGTCATCACCCGCTTTTCGCTGGTTGTCTCTTTAGGCTTCACTTGAGTAGCTTTCTTTTCTAACTCTGCGATTGTCGTTGTTACCTCTAAAACAGGTGTCGCTAATGCAGCAGATTTGACCACGGTCTTAGGTGATGCTGCGCTGCCGAGGACACTGAGTAATTTTAGATTAGGTTGTGCACTTTTAGCGACGTCTAACAGTGTATCAAGTAGGGACAGTAGCTGGGGCTTCTCGACAACTAATTCGCGGACACGAACAGTTAATTGCTGTGATAAAACAACACCGTTAATACCTTGATCGAAGGCTGTATCGAGTAGCGACACAAGACGCGCAATGTCATGCTCTTCGACGCTCGTCAACAGCTCATCGATGATCTTTTTAGGAGCGAGGCCAATTGACGCTTCGATCAGTTCAGTTGTAATGCCTTTTTTGCTATCAGAGACACTTGCAAGTTGATCGAGTAGGCTAATGCTGTCGCGAAAACTGCCATCACCACGTTCGGCAATAAGCTGTAAGGCCGCATCATCGACTTTGATATTTTCTGAATCAGCGATGAAGCGTAGGTGCTTGACTGCATCGGGAGCTCCGATTGCTCTAAAAGAAAAGCGTTGAGTTCGACTAATAATAGTCGCTGGTAGCTTATCAACATCAGTCGTCGCAAGGATAAAGACAACGTGTTCAGGTGGCTCCTCGAGCGTTTTAAGAAGTGCATTAAAGGCAGCCTTAGATAGCATATGAACTTCGTCGATGATGTAAATTTTCTTGGGTAAAGAAACAGGTGCAATTTGCACTTTCTCGCGTAAATCACGAACGTCCTCCACTCCGTTATTGCTGGCGGCATCGATTTCTATAATGTCGAGGTTGGTTGCGTCCTCATCATAAGGAAGTTTATTAATCTCGTGCGCCAAAATACGAGCGATTGATGTTTTACCAACCCCACGCGGTCCGGTCAGTAAATAGGCGTGTGCAATACGCCCCTGTTTAATTGCCTCAGCCAAGATATTGGTGACATGCGTTTGTCCCACCACTTCATCTAGCGTCTTGCTACGATATTTACGATACAAAGCTCGTGCCATGTTTATGTTACCCTATACTCCCCGACTCTCTCATGTCTTAGGGGCAATTATACGCTTCTAGGAAGTCTATAATGCCGTCTTTTTTACACTTTTTGTTTTCACCTCTGTGATAGGATCACTATAGCGCTTTCGCTTAGTTTGTACAAGGCCTTATTCAGGCTGACGCATTCGATAAGGGAGAGAGGCGATGCCGAGTTTATTCTCAAGCTTACGTGCCTCTTCTTCATTTGTTGCACGCTCTGACATAGCTTGGGTAGTTAGTACTGGGGGATGATGAAGTGCTTGGTCGACGTGGATAAGCTGATGAAAAAGCATTAGGCCGACCGACCTTGGTGAAAGTTCTGTTCTTGGAAGATATATTGCAGGTCTACCTCTGATGATGCGTGGTAATGACCCAATCGTAACGTTAACATCGGTCGTTGCCGTTAATTGTCTACCCTCATCGTCAGATTCAATTGTAGATAGTGAAAGTGGCTCAGTGTTTTTTATCTCAACATCGAGAAGTTGTACGGCTTGTGGTAAGACTGATGCCACTTCGGCTGTGGTTCCCCTATTCTTTGTGAATTCATCTAAAACGTCACGTTGATCAGCATGAAGGGTCATCATATCCCTATTTGGAACGACAAATTCACCACGATTAAGCAGGAATAATGGGATAGAAGTGTCATTTTTATGCTCACTAGGTGTCATGAGTCTCGTGACGGATTGGTTATTTATTCTGCCAGGTCGAGCATTAGGCACATAGAGGTCAGCAAGTATGTCCATGAATCTACCTGGTTGAGCGCCGAGGGCCTTTATAACGCGCATGCCACCTAGAAGTGAAGCTACGGATTCCATAGCTTCATCGATCTCATGCGTACGTGATTTCTCGGCTTTTGAAATATTCAACATTATCGAGATATTGTACCATAATTATGGTAAAAATACAATAGCTAAAGTGCTGCTTCGACGGCTGCCCACTCGGCATCAAGATTGTCGGCAGGAACGATGATTGTGACTTGGCTGCCTTCTGCAATACGAAAGTATGTGACGCTTGCAAGGAGGATTCGGTATTCGTGCCCACTAGCCTCTACGTAATATGCTCCGTCGTGTTGGGCCAGTGTTCCAATAATTTGCTTGCGCTCTGTTGGACCAATTTGCTTATAGATGAAGCTTCCGTCATCAGCAATGGTTAGCTTTAGGATATCGCCTTCGACAAGCTTTGATTTACTTGCATAGTTAGCAGGTACTGGGTATTCTTTACCGTCTGGTCCGGCCATTTTTTGGCCATCAAAAACACCTTCAACGACTTTGCCGCCTGCTTCATCAGGATGAGATGATCGTGGGGTTAGTACTGTACCGTCGTCACCAACAATACTGATCAGTAACTCTTTAGCAGCAGCTAGGTTCGTTTCGGCTTCTTGTATTAGGGAATGTAAACGTTTGACTTGTTTTTCTGGTAATTCAGACATGGTAACTCGCAATTTCCTTTTGTCTATTTTTTGGTGGTATTACCCTTATATATACCAACCAAGCATTATTTTGTCAATATTTACCCCTATAAGACTACCTTCGTTCCTTTGCAGAGGACGGACCTTTGCTCAGCTAATACTCAAAATACCAAAATGTAATGAACGTTTTTCCACATGATTTTATGGGGTCAAATTAAAACTGTTGTATATTTTGCATACAAAATACCACCCTGAATGAGGGTGGTAAATGTGGATTGATTCAGACCAGGTCGAATGATTGGTATTAGCTAAGTTCGACTGTTGCACCTGCTTCTTCAAGCAGTTTCTTGGCAGCGTCAGCTTCGTCTTTACCGATTTTTTCTTTAACAGGTGCAGGTGCATTGTCAACGATTGCTTTAGCTTCACCAAGTCCAAGACCAGTGATTTCTTTAACAGCCTTGATAACAGCAACTTTCTGAACACCAGCATCTTTAAGTGTTACGGTGAATTCAGATTTAGCATCCTCAGCAGGGGCAGCTTCGCCAGCGCTCGCAGGACCGGCAACAGCGACAGCTGCAGCAGCTGGCTCGATGCCGTATTCGTCCTTAAGGACGTTCTTTAGTTCGTTAACTTCTAGGACAGTAAGCTTTGTTAGCTCTTCTGCGATTTTCTTAATGTCAGCCATAATAGCCTCCTTGTATTGTATTTACTTAATGATTAATTGGTTGCTTTAGCAGCTACACCATCGAGTAGATTGTGTAAGTTGCCAGACAGAGCGTTTGTGATGTCGTGTACTGGTGAAAGTAACTGAGCGACAACCTCGGCAATGAGTTGGTTCTTGCTAGGTAGACTTGCAAGTGATTTAACCTCGTCAGCGCTAAGTAGGCTACCGTCGCCAGAAAATGCACCAGCGAATTCAAGTTGAGGATGCGTTTTTGCAAACGTATTCAATACTTGTGCTGGGGCAACCTCATCTGTGTTGCTGATAGCGTAGAGTAACTGTCCTGTTAGAGCTGATGTGTCAACACCTTTGTATGTCTCGATTGATTCGAGAGCAACGCGGACAAGTCGGTTCTTAACAATAGTGATAGTTACGCCAGCTTCACGGGCAGCACGGCGAAGTTCCTGAACGTCAGCGACGTTGAGGCCTTGGTAATATGCAAAAACAGCCATTTTAGATGCTGTGAGTGCCTCACTTAGCTCTGCAACCAAAGTGTTCTTTTTATCGCGGGTAATTGCCATAAAAATCCTTTCTTTGATTTAATGTTCATTCGACCTAGTTGTGAATGTTCCGACAAAGGCAGTTTAAGGAGAAAAGAAAAAGTCTTTGGACCTCGCACTGCCAAAGACTAATATCGAAAAATGTATGTTTTACATGATCCTCGGTAGCTGATTGAGTGTTTGACTAAGTCATTCACGGCTACTGTCTTTGGTAATGTCTACTTGCAGTATATCAACCGCGTTAAATGTTGTCAATAACGCTCCACGCTACTGCTGGTGTGTATGAATAGGTACAGAGCATCAGACCTAGCGCCTTTAGTAAAATGTTTCGTAATAATATATAATTGATATTTGTCGTAACAAGCAAACTCGCTTTTTACGATGCATTTCGCGAAAACCGAAATCCGGTACGCGAGAGAGGAAGAAATGAAGTCAGGGCTCTTGAATGATTCAGCTGTTCGGTCGCAGACCAAGATCGGTGACGCGCGCGAGTGGAAGGAGATTGACCACCTGGTCAAACAAATTCGCTTCAAGCTCGCCGATCGCAAGTCGATCACGACTGTCAAGGCATACAAGTCCGCCGTCAACAAACTGGCGCAAACCTCGCACTACACGGTTCTGGAACTTCGTGACGCTGTCAGACGACAGCTGAAGGGCCAGTACCTTCCGCGCGAGCTTACTCGTGACGTGACGCCTGCTCTGCAGGACGCCTTGTCCGACGACGCGTAGCAGATTCCTGGGTGGCGGTGACCGACGACGAAGATGTCGAACGTTGCTGCCACTCAGGGCTGGCATTTCACCTCACAAACGAGCCCCAGCGCCCTGCTGTTTTACAGATGTGGGCCGGGGCTCATTTCACTTTTTAGAGTTTTAGTAGGTCACGAATTTCTTGTTGAATATCGTCGATTGATCGCATTTCACCGCTGTCGTTGGTACAGTGAACGGCGGTGAACTCATCTGGGTATAGACGACACAATTCCTCGTAGTTTGCTTTTGCTTTTTCTAAATGATTCGGGTCTGCCTCGTGTATGTCGCGTTTCTTGTCTGTGTACGAGCGGGCATCTTTTTTATCAACGTTCGCCTGAGCTAGATCAGTCGGAAGAATAAGAACGATATTAATATCAGGCCTTGGTATGCTAAGTGTTTCGTATTCAGTTTGCATCATTCGATCGTAGTAAGAATGACGTTCCGTTTCATCATTAAATTTAGTACCTTGGTGTGCAAGATTAGAGGCGACGTATCGATCTGCAATAACAACGCTGTTGTCTTTGGCGAGTTGGTTCGTAATCGTATCTTTTGCTGCGAAGCGATCAAGTGCATATGTTAGGCTTGCGAGATCGGCAGGCACCTCATCAACAGTACCGTAGGCACCATCAAGGTATTTGCCTGCATAATAGGCTGAAGGTTGACCGTATTGAGGGAAACTGACCTTCAGGACATCTTTATGTAGTTCGTTTTGTACGAATTCGCTCAGCAATGTTGACTGTGTGGCTTTACCTGATCCATCACCACCTTCGATTGCAATGAATACGCCCATTTATGCTACTTCATGCCTTTTGGTAAGAGATCAATGATTGGCGCAGGCTTACGGCTATCTTTATAGGCGCGTGGTAGCATTTGATCAGGTGTCCAGGTACGGATAAGCTCGTCAAGATCAGAGGTGTGTTGGTATTTGCCACTAATCCCATCACGGCCATCACTATAATCACCTTCAACGGGACCAGTCTTGTGGAAAATCAACTGTCCAATACGCTCACCAACAGGCAGAACTACTGATTCGTGTTGGTTGAGGTTGTAGATTTCGAGTGTAATACGATTAATGTATCCTGGGTCGATCCAGCCAGCGTCAAAACAAACGGCCACACCATTTCGTCCCCAACTACTCCGTGATTTTACTTCACTTGCCCCACCATGTGCTCGGATACCAATAAATTCATGGGTATGTGCGAGAATTCGTTCGCCAGGCTGTAAAACAATGATTGGATGATCTTCTGGAATGTTTTCGAATAGTTCATAGCCATTTTTTTGGCACCACTCTTTATGTGGAATAGCCTCAAGAGGACCCTTGAAGTAGCGGTCGACGTCAGTCTTAACGAAGGGGTTATAGACACGTGATTGCTCTTCATATTCTTGTTTGTAAAAATAATGGCCGAGTGTGAAGTCGAGACTCGCCTCTGATACGTATTTGTCATTGAATGGGACGCAGACGATAGTTCCGTCCTTAATTGCAGCCTTAATCTCGGTATTACTATAGACACTCACGTATGCACTCTCCCCTAGTTTCTTCCCTTGTATTACATCGATTGTATCACGGCGAAGGACTCTGTTACCATAAGAGTATATGAAAAGTATTATTGTAGCCTATGACAAAAATCGCGGTATTGGTGCAGCTAATGATCTCTTATGGACACGTGACCTACCGGCTGATTTACGTCATTTCAAGGAGTTAACAACCGGCCATAGTATCATTATGGGCCGTAGGACTTATGAGTCACTTGGTCGACCTCTACCCAACCGTAAAAATATTGTCATTAGTCACTCGACAGAACAAATCCCAGATGTAATTGTCGTCGGTAGTCTTGACGAAGCATATGCGATTGCCAATGATGCCGAAATCTTCATTATTGGGGGAGGTCAAATCTATCAACTTGCTATTGACGGGGTTGATCGATTACTTGTGACGGAAGTCGACGGGTCATTTGAAGCTGATGTATTCTTCCCAGCTGTTAATCCAGCGATTTGGATTGAAGTGAAGAGAGACCATCATCCAAAGGATGAGCTGAATAAATACGATTATGATTTTGTGACGTATGAACGCCGTTAAACAGCAATAGGGGCTTTAATCGGTGGATACGGGTCATAATCGACAAGTTCGATGTCGTCGAACGTAAAGTCGTCGATGCTTTTAACGTCCGGATTTAGTTTTAGTGTCGGAAGTTTACGCGGAGTCCTTGATAGCTGTTCGTCAACTTGCTCGAGGTGATTAAGATAGATATGTGTGTCTGCTAGCGTATGCACAAATTCACCCGGTTCTAGACCGGTGACCTGCGCCACCATTGATAGTAGTAGTGAATATGAGGCAATATTGAAAGGTACTCCCAGGAATGTGTCAGCGCTGCGCTGGTATAGCATTAAGTCTAGTTTGCCGTTACGGACATAAAACTGGAACATATTGTGACATGGCGGTAGGCCACCAATGCGAACAATTTCATCGATCTCGGCTACGTTCCAAGCACTAACAATATTACGGCGCGAGTCTGGGTTATTCTTGATCATATTAATCGCTTTTTCGATTTGATCAATATCACCACCATTTCCATCTGGCCAGTGACGCCACTGCACACCATATACAGGGCCTAAATCTCCCCATTTCATGGCAAAATCATGATCAGACGCGACTTTACTAATGAATTCCTTAATGCCAGTCTGCCACTTTTCACTAGACGCATCCGGGACTGGCTGCTTATTCGCAAGTAGGTAGGCTTTGTATGGCCATTCATCCCAAATATGAACGTCATTTTTAGCGAGATACTCAATGTTGCCGCTACCCTGCAGGAACCATAATAGTTCGTGAACAACACTTCTCATAAAGAGCTTTTTTGTCGTTACAGCAGGAAAGCCCTCAGCTAAATCATAACGGAGCTGTCGTCCGAATACACTAATAGTACCAGTTCCAGTACGGTCACTTTTCTGTATTCCGTTCTTTTTTATATCCCGCAGTAGGTCAAGATATTGGCGCATGTATTCCCCTCTTTTATCTGCTATTAGTATGCCACATTGTATATATTTTTCATAATTCTTATGCATACGGGTGTACAATAAAAGCAAGCAGCGTTATAAAACACCAAAACACCGCGAATTACATTGTATAGGGGCATGGTTATGGCACCAGAAACACTTACATTACTTGATAAAACAGCAGATAATTTCTTAGACACTGACGGTATTCCAACAGAACAAGCAGAATCAGTTGCCGAAATAGAGATGCTTGGCCGTGATGTTGCAATGATATCAGTGGTTGCTCCTGAAAATACCTCAGCTATAAGCACCCAGGTAGAACGTATGGCACAAGATATTCTTGATGCCTTAGACACTGGCTCAATTGTTCTTCCTGAACTTGAAGGACATGATCAACAAGATACTGCCGCGATCATCGCTACCTATGTAACTGAGCGCGTTATATCTGAGCAAATGGAGCTCTCAAGTGACAGTATCGACACTGTTGTTTTGGCACAACGCGATGCATTACAGCATGAAATTGATGAAATGATGATGCTTTTTCCAGAATCAGCAGTCCTATTTCGTACTATTGTTGAGCAAAGAGCACTCATCGATGATTATGCCGAGCAAAATGCTGCACTAGTAAAAGCAAATAGTGACAAGCAGCGTCAAATTCAAGAGTTGAATCGGATAGATATCAAGATTGGCGTTATTATGCAGAAGTTGGAAATGTCGTTTAAGTCTGCTACTCGACTCGCACGTGGTATTGGAAAGTCTGCGATTATAAAACACGAAGTTACAGTAGAATAAAATATCCCGCACTTTTGCGGGATATTTTTTATAAGTCTTACGTCTTAATTGGTAACGTTTTCAACCTTGATGCCAGGACCTTGAGTGGTACTGATGCTGGTTGATTTAACGTAGGCAGACTTGAGGCTTGATGGCTTTTGGCTCTGTAGGCTGTCAAAGAATGCTTTTGCGTTCTCAGCGAGTTTTGCTGCACCGAAGCTTACCTTACCGATTGAAAGGTGCACGATAGCTTGTTTGTCGACGCGGTACTCAACTTTACCTGCTTTGGCCTCTAAGGTTGCCTTCGCAACGTCAATTGCAACTGAACCACTCTTAGGGTTTGGCATAAGTCCACGTGGGCCAAGCAGACGGGCATATTTACCAAGGCGTGGCATGTAGGCGGGAGTCGCGATCAGCACGTCAAAGTCAATGTTCTCTTTATCAAGTTGCGCGAGGAATGTTTCGTCACCGATGATATCTGCGCCAGCTTTTTTAGCTGCAGCGTGATCAGTCTCAGGTGCAAAAACAGCAACACGAATTGTTTTACCTGTTCCGTTAGGAAGAGATACAGTTGCACGAATGTTTTGGTCAGCCTGACGTGGGTCAACACCTAACTTGACGTGTACTTCAACACTTGCGTCGAACTTACTTGGGCTCGTCTTCGTAGCTAGTTCAAGTGCGTCGGCAAGTGAGTAAACAGTATCTTTCTCGACAAGTTTAGCAACCTTCTGGTATGCTTTACCGCGACGTTCAATAACAGGGCGAGTGACAGGTCGTGGACCTTTAGCTAATTTAACAGCTTCTTCAGACTGAGGAGTTGTGTCACCGGCTTCTTTACGCTCTTCTTTAGCGATTTTAGCTTCGGTTTCAGCGATAGCTTTTTCACTTCGCTTGCCGCTTTTAGCTGTCTTTACTTCTGCCTCTTCTTGCGCAGTTTCGTCCTCTACAGGGGCAGTTTCAACAACTGGGGCTGGTGTGCCTGCAATAGCGGCTTCGATCTCAGCAATAGTGTTTTTATCAGTCACTTCTAGGTTCAAAGCTTTTGCTTCGACTAGTAATTCGGCTTTCTTGGCCATAGGTATAAACCCTTTCTGTGGTAGTAACGGCTTTTTAGGCCTCCCAACATTGATTGTTATGTCTATATTTTAGCATTTATAGAGTGAATTTGCAATTATAATGGTTGCAATCACCTATCATAACCATTATGATGAAGACTATATGGATGAAATAAAACAAAAACTGACAGAAAATGGCTTTAGTGGTGATATCGAAGATTCCGCAGATTTAATTGAAAAGTATTCTCATGATGCTTCAATGTTTGAAATAAAACCAAAATTAATAATTGCTCCAAAAACCGCCAAAGATGTCCAGACTGCAGTAAAACTTATAGCTGACAATAAAAAGTCTGATAAAGACCTATCTCTGACTGCACGTAGCGCTGGCACAGATATGAGCGGTGCAGCCATCAATGATTCAATAATCGTTGATTTTAATCGTTATTTAACTGAAATTATCTCTGTTAATAGTAAGCGTGCTGTTGTTCAGCCAGGTGCATTTTACAGGGATTTTGACGTAGAAACGGCGAAACACGGTGCGCTTCTACCCTCTTTTCCAGCTAGTCGAGACCTATGTACTGTCGGTGGAATGATCAACAACAATGCTGGCGGCGAGAAGTCACTTGAGTTCGGTAAGACTGAGCTATTCGTCCCTGAGTTACAATTCGTTTTTGCTGACGGTATTGAGCGAACTGTTAAACCACTCAATCGAGAGGAACTGAACACCAAGATGGCACAGGATGATTTTGAAGGCAAAGTTTACAAAGGCTTGTTTGATCTTATTGAGGCACACTATGATGAGATCAAAGCCGCGAAACCTCACGTCAGTAAGAACTCAACCGGCTACAAATTATGGGATGTATGGGACCGCAAGACAGGTGTTTTTGATCTCACCCAGGCCATTATTGGGGCGCAGGGTACACTCGGTTTTGTTACTGAGGGCACATTTAGGCTCGTACCACGTACCAAACATTCAGGTCTTTTAGTGCTATTCCTGCATGATATAGATGATCTAGGTGAACTAATTCCAACAGTATTGAAGCACAAGCCTGCGACATTTGAGGGATTTGATGATGCGACCTTTTGGCTTAGCATTAAATTCATGCCAAGTTTTCTGAAGATGCTTGGGCCAGTTAAATTTATTCACCTTCTGCTAACACTAATTCCTGACGGGCTAATGCTTCTAAAGGGTATTCCTAAACTCATCCTGATGATCGAATTCACTGGTGAGACCGAAGATGAAGTGCGTGAGAAAATTAAAGCGCTTCATAAAGATTTGGGACCACTGCGTGCTCGCTATGAGATTAATGGTTTCGAAGAAGATCCAACCGAGGGTGCGAGCGAAAAGTTTTGGATTATGCGCCGTTATAGCTTCCAATTACTTCGTAGCAAGGTTAAGGATAAGCATACTGCACCATTTATTGATGATTTGATCGTTAATCCTGAGTATCTTTCAGAGTTCTTGCCTAAAATACGTAAAATAATTAAAAAATATAAGTTGTTCGCGACAATTGCAGGGCACATGGGTGATGGCAACTTCCATATTATTCCCCTTATGAAGCTAGAGGATCCAAACGATCGTAAGAAATTACTACCAGCTATGCGTGAAGTTAACGAACTGGTCCTCCACTACAAGGGTAGCCTGAGTGGTGAGCACAATGATGGACTCGTTCGGGGACCATGGCTCGAAGAAATGTACGGTAAGAAGATTGTCGATTTATTTCGAGAAACAAAGGATATTTTTGATCCTCAGCACATCTTTAACCCTCATAAGAAAGCAAATGCGGATTGGAATTATAGCTTTTCGCATATCCGCGAACACTTCTAGGATATAAAAAACCGTAGTTTTTAACTACGGTTTTTTATTAGATAAACATTTGATTATTCGGTAACTTCGACACCCATTGAACGAGCAGTACCTGCAATAACCTTAACGCGGCCATCCATATCGATAGCGTTAAGCTGATCTTTCTTTAACTCAGCAATTTCCTCGAGCTGTGCACGAGTGATTGAACCAACCTTTTCAGAGTGTGGCTTGCTGCTGCCCTTTTTGATACCAGTTTTCTCACGAATAAGATCGTCAACTGGTTGACCGAGTGATTTCCACGCAAACGTACGGTCTTCAAAGACCTGAAGGTGAACAATAACATCCTTGCCCTGTAGTTCTTTGGTCGCATCGTTAAATGGATTAATGAAATCCATCATGTTAAGACCCCATTGACCAAGAGTTGATCCTACTGGAGGACCTGCAGTCGCGCGACCAGCAGGAATACGTAATTTAAGATTTCCGATAATTTTCTTTGCCATATAGTTAATTTCTTTCTTGTACTAAATATTATTGAAGCTATATTTAGTGCGTAACTGAATTATATTAGCAGATTACGGCTTATTTTTCAATGCCTCTCCTTCTTCAGGAGCACCGTCGGTCATTTCTAGGTACATGTTATGTATTTGACCTAAAGCTACTTCTGTATCTTGCAGCTCAGGAGATTCATGATCAAGGCTATCAAATCGCTCTTTAAGAATGGTAATAATTCTTGCTAGGGCTTCGACATCAAGCAACGTTTTACGACCATATGCGATCTCTATTAATTTCTCAGCTGATGCATCTTGCAGTCGAAATGCTGCACTAGGAGCCTGTTCATTCTCAGGCGACATATTGTTCTTTAAACTTTACGAACCTGCAAAGCGTCGAGTTCTACTGGAGTATCACGGCCGAACATACTGACCATAACCTTGATTTTACCTTTTTGAGTATCGATTTCAGAGATTGCACCATCGAATCCCTTGAATGGACCATCAGTAATACTGACGACTTCACCGGTTTCAAAGTCAATGTGATGCTTAGGATCTTCAACGCCCATGCGCTTCTTGATCTTGCTAATCTCGCTGTCAGACACTGGGGTAGGCTCAGTACCTGTACCGACAAAGCCAGTAACACCAGGCGTATTACGTACGATGTACCATGTTTCATCTGTTAACTTCATTTCAACGAGTGCATAACCTTGGAAGATCTTTGTTTCGACTACTTTACGTTTGCCGTTCTTGATCTGGATTTGCTTCTCTTTTGGAACCATAACATCAAAAATCTTGTCGGCCATATCGACGGCGTTAATACGCTGACGAATGCTATCGGCTACTTTTTCTTCATAGCCACTATAAGTATGGATGGCGTACCATTGGCGGGTTGAATCGTATCGGTTTTGTGACATTTTGTTCCTTTACTTTAAAATCTGTTCGAAAATAAACTTAAATAATACATCGAGTAGGAGAATCAGGACAACAAAGAATCCTGTGAAAAGTAGTACTGCACCAGTTAAGCTCCAAGTAGCCTTACGGTTTGGCCAACGTACTTGGCGTAGTTCGTACCATGCACCTTTAAAGTACTCACCGAATGAGACAAATGGGACTAAAAACTTGGGAGTCGGACGTTTTGGTACGACCAGCTTTGCTTTCTTCTTTGTTACGGTTTTTGTAACGACTGTCTTTTTTGGTGTGGTTGCCACGATTTACTCCAATTTAAAAGTCTGCTTAGCGCAGACTGTCAACAACGATTGTAACGCTTTATATCAAGACCGTCAACCGTGGTATTATATGTACAATATGGTTGAGCTTATTCTATCTGTTCTCTACGGCCTACTGACAATCTTTAGTGTGCTTTTCGTATGGAAGCTTATGTATGCATTCAAGCATTTTAAAATGAAAAATCTTCTGAGTGAGCCGAGTATGCTTAAAGACATGCCTAGCGTCAGTGTATGTATTCCAGCCAGGAACGAGACGGAGGCAATGACGCAGTGTCTCGAGCGAGTTATTGCGAGTACCTATCCCAAGCTTGAAATTATCGTTCTTGACGATAGCTCGGCGGATAACACGTCGTATCTCATTAAGTCTTTTGCACACGCGGGCGTACGTTTTGTTGAGGGCTCTGCTCTTCCTGAGGGATGGGTAGGTAAAAATCACGCACTGCAAGGCCTACTACATGAGGCGAGTGGCACGCTTATACTATATATGGACGTTGATACTCAGATAAAGCCTGATACGATCGAGCAGCTTGTGTCATATATGCGTCAAGAAAAAGCTTCGATGATTTCAGTCCTACCACTACGTGATGATGGCTGGAGGTCGAGTGTGCTATTCGGCACGATGCGCTACTTTTGGGAATTAATTCTTAACCGCAAGAAGAAACCAGCCGTTGCGAGCAGTGCTTGGATGATTAAACGACGGCAACTTATTGATGAGTTTGATGGTTTTAATACTATTAAAAGTACTATTCAGCCTGAGTCTGCGCTCGCGGCGCTTCTTGCGAGAAGGAAAGAATATAGCTTTTTGATCAGTACTCCTCTCCTTGGAGTTAGCTTTGAAAAGAAGTGGCTATCACAGGTTGATACCAGTATTCGCTTACTTTATCCAATTGTTGGTGGGCGAATCGCCAGAGGTATTATTGGAGCTATAGTTTTGATTCTACTAAATCTACCGACTTTTTTTATTATTGATGGTTTTGTCGATGGCTGGTCGATTATCCAGATTGCCGCAGCATGGCAACTCTGTGTATTTATTGCAATCTACGCTCTTTATCTTGATACGGTTTGGAATCGTGGGTGGTGGATCGGTGCGCTCCTATGGCCCTATGTAATCGCTCAGGAGTTCGTCCTGCTTGTATTTAGTATTGTTGGTTATTTGCGTCATAGCATAACCTGGAAAGGCCGCTCTGTTACAGCTCTAGCTACTTCTTTACGGGCAAAGAGAAGCTAAACGTTGACCCGTGATTGAGGCGACTGACGAGTTCAATCTTGGTTCCAACTTTATGCGCAAGCTTAGCTGCAACGTACAGACCAAGGCCTGTCCCGTTTGTCTCGCGTGTTCGATAATCTTCGCTACGATAGAACTTTTGATATATCTTGGCTTGATCTGACTTACTAATACCAATGCCGCTGTCCTTAACCGAGAATTTTATATCACCAAGCTTCTGTTTGACGCTCATTGTTACCGTACCTGTTTTAGTGTATTTAATGGCATTCGTAATGAAGTTTTGTAACATTTCTTCAAGATATAGTCGACTCGTACTGACGTGTCCGAGTGTCGCTCCTAGATCGAGGTTAAAATGTAGTCCTTTTGCCGACGCTTCTTTGTCGTACTCTTCGTGTAGTTTATGGATCATTTCACGAACGTCTATATCCTCAGGCGCATCAGCGACGCCTCGTTCGGCACGAGACAAAGTACTGAGATCATTGACCATCTTTGCTAAGTAGATAATTTGGTCGTGTGCCATATCTATAGCGTCGGTAAGCATTTGTTTGGTGTGATCGGGGTGGGCCATCATGACCTGGACGTTTGATATAGTCCCCTCGACAATTGTAATAGGAGTTCTTAGTTCGTGGCTAACGACGCTGATAAACTCGTCACGCTCTTCTTCGAGACTTTTTGACTTCGTGATATCACGCATAATAACAATGTAGCCAGCATGGGTCTCGGCCCTTTTGGTACGACTGTAACTACTTCTAATTGGTGAATATGTTACAGCGAGACGAATCTTTTCACCGTCTTTGTATGTATAATTGAGGTCATCACGGTTAACTGCCGCTTTTGTTGTTTTTAATAGATCAAACAGACTAACCGGCGTACCGTCCTTATCGATTAATTGTAGAAGATCATCAATATGTCGTCCATCGAGGTCGTCATTAGTATCGAGTAGTATCAAACTTGATGCATTATAGACCGTCACAATACCCTCTTTATCTGTACTAAGGATCGCATCAGCGAGGTTGTTAACAATAGTTAGTACTCTGTCACGTTGCATGGCCTCTTGTCGCTTACTGAGTAGTAGTTCAGCATGATCAACTTCTTGGGACTTTGAGATACTAAGCGTTACGAGCCCACTTAAGATAATCGCAACAATAGTAACCAGGTCGTACTCTATTATTGTTGGATTACTTCGCCAAAAATATATGTCGACTCCCGCTACAACCAAAAAAGTTAAAATACTGAGGTTAACGCCACTTCGTGAAAAGTAAACATTCGTCGCGAGAAGTAATAGTATCCAGAATGCCACAAACGGTGTTGCTACACCCGCAACGAATAATAAGTAGCCGGCTGCTAACAGATGGTACGCGATGAGTCGCATAGCCGAGTCGCGCCTCGACCTGCTATGATCAACGAATTGTACAATACCGATAAATAACCACCAAAACGATATTGAATAAAATGGCAGATCACCAAAATAATGAAGATTGTCAGCGCCACCTGCCCGAACATAGAAACCATAACTAATAAGGATAATAGGAACAAGCAATCCTGCCCAGCGGATTGCTTTCGCGGCTTGCGGTGTGTAACTAGGTCCACCCTTATACATCTTATGCTTGATTATACATGGCAAGGCACTATTTATATAGAAGGATTCTCGGTTTTTAGTGCCCGACGATGAACTTTATACTCTGGGTCTGCTGTTTCAACTAGTTTCCAAAATTCTTGACTATGGTTTAGGTGTTTTGTATGCGATAACTCATGAATTATCACATAATCGATTAGTTCAAAAGGCAGTTTCATTAGTGCAATATTAAGGCTGATCGTACCCGTACTACTACAACTTCCCCATCGTCCGCTAGCGTGAGAAAACCTTACCTTCGTGTAAGAGAGGCCGAGCTTATTTGCTACGTAGGATAGTCTTTTGGGTAAATAACTCTTTGCCTCTAACCGTAGGGCACTAATAATGCTATCACGAACCGCTCTTATGACATCAGTATCGTTCATTGTTTTACTAGGCGGCAGTGCAATCGTAATATGTTGACCATGCCTCGTTACTTTGAATGACCCCGTGACAATGGATTTGATATTGAGACTATGGCTCTTACCGACTCTCATACCATCCGTGTATGTAACACTGGGTTGTGTTTGCTCGAGAAGCGAGTGCAGTTCGGAGCGTGATGACTTTAGAAAACGTTTTAGTAAAAAAACAGGTGCGTATAGTGGGATTGATGCACGTAGTGTGCCATCAGGCGCTATGCGAATTCGAATCTGCGTTGCACGCGCACTTCTTCTGATGGTAACTTTGCCAAATTCTTCATCTTGAATGATCACGTAAGAGACCTTTCTTTATCGAACGGTTATATGACGCCCTTCGATGATTTTGCGCTCTGGAACTGTCTCAACACGACCTACAGCAAGATGCTTTAATACAATCCTAAGTTGGCTTGCGTAAGTATGTTTACCACTGATAACGATTGGCTTTTCGAGCGTGCTTGGAGGTGTAAAGCGATGTAAAATCGTATCAAATTGCTCATCTGTTAAGTGTAGCCTTTCGCGCTGTGATTTGGTTGCGCGCTGTTTAGCTGCTAGTGACTCCGTCTGAACCCATACAAGTAATGGCTCGTAGCCCTTATCTCTCGCGATTTTAGTCAATACCTGACGTGCTGTTCGCGTGTCGGTCATTCCCTCGTATACTATCGTTTGTCTGGATTTAAGGAGTTCTTTAAGAAGGAAGTTGCTAATACGTACAACAATTGCTGGATCAACTGAATTATCATTTGCCAGTTCAGTTGAGATTTTCTCATGACTGACAAATGGTGCGTTGAATGTTGTAGCGAAATGCTCAGCAAAGAAGCTTTTACCCGATCCGGGAATTCCCACCATGATAATCAGGTGTGGTGTAGCAAGGCTCAGAGGTTTCATATAGGCTTATTATACCAAATATGTTCAAATACGCACCAACCTAAGGTGTGTTTAGCTGACGAGTTCGTTCAGACGACCCAGATTAACAGCTAATCTGACCTCTTTTGCTAGGCGATGTCCGACGCTCATATTCTCACCGTATAGATAACCGGTGTAAGGGGTAAACATTGTTCCTGGGCTGCCTGGGATACGCATACTGACGTCGAAAACAACGAACTCTTCCTTAGGTGGACCAGCGGTGACTGCGCCCTGAAGCGCGAATGGACCGATAATGCCAGGCGCATAGTTTCGCTTGGTTGATTCAACAAACCTCTCACCTACTGCAAATGATTGTTCTAGCAGAGACTCTTTAATAGTGACGCTCTGGTGACCATTCTCGATGAATTTTGGTTCAACATGCTTAAGCACTTCAATCTGTTGAGGTGCGGTCAAACGTAACAATCCGTCTAAGTTTGTTTGACGACGTGTATCGGTACCCAAAAGCTCTAACTCACCCGTAAGTGGTGAGTAGAAGTAGTTAATGTTGAGCTGAGGGCCTAAAATGAATGTTTCGATGACGGCTGCTTTTAGTGATTCGTCGGTAATGATACCGGCTTTTACCATCTGCTCGCCCTGTTTGAGGTAGTCTTCGTAGTTATGTGCAAGGAAAAATGCCCTTTCGTAGCCTCTAGCGGCTTCGCTTGGCTTCACAATAACGAGCTCAGCGATATCTTTAGGGTCGCTGTACTGCTTTGGCGTTGGGATATTTGCATCTTGAAGCAGGAAGTATTGATTCTTGACTTCGTCACGCTCTTCCTTGCGTACAAGTTCACGCGTTCCAAGGATTGGTACCATAAAGTCGTTTTCAATCTCGTCGAAGTTGCAGTACACCCAGAAATAACGACTATGAACAAATATAACGTTGAGTTTACGGAGTTGCTCTTGGATCTCGGGTTTTACGATATCACTAAATTTATCAACAACAATGACGTGATCGACACATCCCTTGTCGCCTCGTGTCTTGTAATACTGACTATAGGTCTTTTCGCGACCCTTTTGTACCACGACAACGGTTTCAAAGCCTTCTTTTTTAGCTCCACGACAGACGTCTAGGGCACTATGGCCACCAAGGCTCCCGATGCGAATATTCTTAGGGTCGTAACCTTCGAGGACTTTTGCTATGTCTGATTGCGATATCATTGGAATACCTTCTCTAATTCATCACTAGCAATAGCGTGTTTGATCTCGCGAGCAATACGACGACCTGTGCTCATAGGCACATCATAACGGAGGTCTGTGTATGGTGAACCATTAATGTACGGATTAGTACCTGCGACGATCCTGGCTGAAATCTCAAATACATACATCTTAAGATCAGGAGTAATAATCGTTTCGAGGCAGAATGGGCCAAAGAGACCGATACCATCGATCTCTTTTGATGCGGCAATGACACGTTCACCCATTGCATAGATCATAGGTAGTAGCGACTCCCGTACAACAAGTCCCATATTGCCAACAATTGTGTAGGAGGTCTCGATACTCAGCTCGATCTGTTCCTTAGCAGCAACGCGACCAACAGAGTCAACATTGCTCTCGTAGCGCTTATCAAATCCCATAATTTCGAGTTCACCCGTAAGAGATGAGTGGAAGAAGTGTACATACACAGGTGTTCCGACGACATATTCCTGTAATATATATTCTTTGCCAGCGTGCTCGGCAATTTTACGTTCGAAGTCTTCCTTGGAATGCGTCAAGAAGTAACCTTTGCCACCAGCAGCACCAAAGAACTTAACAATAACAGGGCCTTCAATATCATCAGGTGATTTAAAGATTTTTGGCTGTAAGAGATCCGCTTTGCCTAACCATTTACGTTGTTGAATACGATCGGCTTCCCATGTCAGGATGTTACGGTTACCAAAGTAATTTGTCTTTAGTGCCTTAAGATCGTCTAGGTCACATGCGGCAACAAATGAGCCATGTGGAATCAGAATCGCGTTGCGCTCACTCAATTGCTCGTCGAGATCTTTCAGCTCACTAAAATCATCGACAACGATAATTTCATCAGCAACATTAAATGACTTGTATAGACGCTCACTTCCTCGCTTAACAATTGCGAGTGTCGCGAAACCTTCGTCTTTTGCTCCTTTTAGGATCTGGAGTGATGAGTGGCTAGCTAAGGTAGCTATAGTATAATCAGACTTTTTCAGACCAATCTCCTTTCTTGTTGTATATATCAATAAGTATACTGTAATCGTTCACGTTTGACACCCCCTCTGCCACACCTGGTATAATAGGTATACAAAGGAGGTACTATATGTCTACAAAAGTTACCGACATAATCTTAAATAACAAACTATTAATTCCACAGCTGGGTCTTGGTGTGTGGCAGGCAAACGATGGATCAGAAGTTGAATCTGCCGTCACTTCAGCAATCAATGCAGGATATCGCCTGATTGATACTGCAGCAATCTATGGCAATGAGACTGGCGTTGGTCGTGCCATTAAAAATAGTAACGTTGCGAGAGAAGAGCTATTCATTACAACAAAAGTATGGAACGGTGATCAAGGCTATGATAAGACGCTTGCCGCATTCGACCATAGTATGAAGCTTCTTGGCCTAGAGTATCTCGATATGTATCTAATCCACTGGCCACTTCCTGCAAAAGCACTTTATAACGAAACGTGGAAAGCAATGGAAGAACTATACAATCAAGGGCGGGTTAAAGCGATCGGCGTTTGTAACTTTCAAATTCCACACCTACAGGATCTGATGGCTCATGCTACTATCCAACCTGCCGTTAATCAAATCGAGCTACATCCGTACTTTCCACAGACTGAACTACGAAAGTTTGCTAAGGAAAATAACATTGCAATCGAATCATGGAGCCCAATTGGCGGTAAGGGCGGAACTGGGGGCAATAGTAGTCACGATGTGCCACTTCTCGAGCAGCCAATACTCACGACAATCGGACTAAAGTATAACAAAACACCTGCGCAAGTTGTTATAAGATGGCATATTCAAAACGGGTTGATTGTTATACCCAAGTCAGTGCACGAGGATCGTATCAAGCAAAACTTTGACGTCTTTGATTTTGAGCTTACTGACGATGACATGAAGGCCATTAATGGGCTTGAAACAGGCAAACGAGGCGGTGCTAATCCAGACACATTTAACTTCAACTGAAGTACTGGTGTCGTTCAGTTTGCGTCTAAACTATTTTCTCGATTCTAGCTTTTTGATGCTGTGTGTGGTGTGTTTGTAATGGAGTATCACCATGTAGGTACCTATCGCTGTGAGGATATGCCAGATAGCGTGGCCTTGTAAAAGCGAGCTCGGTACACAGAACGTATTCGAGTCATCTAATATCCAGAAGATATACGCGGCCGTCAGTAACCCTACTCCTATATAGAAGTATCGTACTTGCTTACTAAACCACCCAAACCCTGTAGTTCTCGGCTGTTGTTCTAACAGTAGCCCCGGTATGAGTAGTAGACCAAAAACGAGCCGACGTGAATCTGGTACGTAATACTGCAATAGTCCAAATATAATGTTAAGAATAATAAATAGTATTATCGCCTTGGATAATTTTATCTGGTTACGTCGAATTAGTGCTCCAATAAAGAAAAGGATGGCAAATACGTACATCGAGAAGACGTCTAGGAACTGGCCTAAAAAGGATAGCGTGCCGTGATAAAAGAAGCTAGCTAGCCCTGCATATACGATTGCTATGCCAAACGCGAGTGCTAACCCTCGTTCTTTTGTCTTCTTGTTAAACTCTGATCTCGTAAGCAATATCCATATACCGACAGCTACAAATGCTAATGATGAGATTGTATTTACGGGTTGTACGAGACCACTCAGACTTGGTGCTTCACAAAAACAATGATCAGCGAGGCACGTCGCAGGATCAGTTGATCCAAACGTAGACTGATACGATAGCACGGCTAGAATCGATAATCCTCCAGCCAAAATCGTCAGCACAAGTGTAGTTATAATACGCAGTATGCGTGGTCGCTGATTTCCATAAGCCATATCATTTAGTATAGCAATTCACTGAATTTTAGACGAGTTTATTTTGTGTATAGTTCTACGAGTTTGCTGTGAATCAGCGGATCTTTTGCACCGATTGCGCCCACGGACTCTATATTCCATGGATTACCGTCAAGGTCTGTAATGATTCCACCTACCTGTTGCAGTAAAAAAACAGACGCACATATGTCCCACGGATGGTTATATGTGTTAACAAATCCATCAATTTTGCCAATTGCCGTGTATGCGAAACCAAGTGAGGTATTCAACGATTGTGGCATATAGGTTGTGCCCGTTATTATATTGCGCAGGAATGCTACGTACTTAGTTAGTTCTTTATCACTAAGGTTATTGGCTGCACCCATATCAACATCGATCACAACGCCCAAGCCTTCAGGTTTCGTCAGGGGTTGCAATTTGCCGTCATTTATATAGACGATGTTATCTCCTACGGACCAAAAGTAATCGTTCTGACTGTGATCAACGACACATGAGGCGATAAGGATGCCATTATCAGCCAGTGCGATATTAGAACAAAAACTCGTTAGGCCACGTCCGATATTACCTGTTCCACAGATAGGATCAATAATCCAAATACGACTATCTGGTATCACCGTGTCGTTGTGACCCTCCTCGGCTAGAATTTGATCGTTAGGAAACCGCGCCTGTATCTCATTTACAATGAGGTTCTCTACCGCAATATCAACTTCAGTTGCATAATCTTCAGGTGTTTTTTGCACACTAATTGATGCTTTACCGTGGAAGCTTTGTACTAATTCGCGTATTTTTGGTGCTATTTCATTGAAGAAAACAGCTTCGTCGGTCAAGTTGCTCATAGTAGTTCATCTTTTTTATTGTTCAGGAACGTAGACCACTGTCGCATCATACGGAGTACCGTCTTTAGCGGTAGCTCAATAACAATATCAAGTAACTGTGCGATGATATTCATCCTTGCAAAACGATATGATATCTTGCGACCTACAAAGATAAACGGTGCATACAAAAAGTCACGTATAAGGGCAATGAAACCCTGATTACGGCTAACTATTTCTAGTTCTTTAATCTGTAACGTTAGACGGTAGCCAAGGAAGCTTGCCGTTGAAAGGAAGCCAAAGAATATAAATGCTTGTACGATATTGAAATGAAGGTCAAACAATAACTCTTTTGCGAGTAGATAGAATACGCCTACAAACATAATTGCGTAGACCACATTAAAGAAGTAAGAACGACCGCTCACCTGGAAGTACTTTAACTGTGGCTTTTCATTACCTACCTGATATAGCATCGTCTCAATGTAGTCAACGATAGCCTTTTTGTTGGCATTTGAAGGCATTTTAAAAGTTAAGGCAGTAAATGCAATAAAAACGGGCGGGAAGATAAGGTTTATAACGAGCGGAAAAACGACAATTGCACCTGTAACTGCAAGGTCATATGGTATTTCAACGATGAGACCAATTAATGCTTTAGTAATGAGCAGAAAAATAATACTCTTGATAACACCTGCTCGGACTGTTTTTTGTACTTGTCCGTATTCCTCAGTAATTTGTGCTTCAACTTGACCTAAAATATGTGATCGATTATCGATCCTTAGTCCATTTATCTGTGTATTTTTACTAAAAAACGTAGCTCGGAGTATTCGAAGCGGCGCACCATTACGGCTAATCGTACGTGATAGCTTGGCCGTTGTCTTTAGGCTGCTAAGGTAATCAAACTTTTTATTAAACTCTACAAGGTGCTCAACGTTATCATTAGAGATACCGTAAAGTCCAAATAGACCACTGCGCACGTTCGCATCATTAGATTTCAACAATGCCTTATGGATTGCAATGTAGAGAACGGTTGAATAATCAGCCTCATCGACCTTCTCACCTTCAACTAAGAAGTCTGAAACTTTGATTAGTTGGCTAAAATGTGAGTATGCAAAAGCGGCAAATGACAGCAATCGAACAGGATTATTAAACGCTTGCTCGGTCTTAACGGTTAGAATATCGAGCATCCACTTTTGTGCTATTTCGGGCCTTACGCTTTTGTAGTGTTTGATGAGATACCAATATGTCCTGTAGTGCTCATTAATGTAGGTATCAATCGCTGCTAATTTTGATAGTGGCGTCGAGTCATTCTTCAAATACTCAGCCTGCGTTAACTCGATCACAAGTTCTTGGGCAAGCCCCTGAGGATCCTTATTAAATCCAAATGACAAACTCCGCTTGTAAAAGCGGCGAATTGCACTTTGGAATATTAAGTGGTTTTCAATGTTTTCAGAGACATTCCGCAGCTGTTCATAGACGAACAACAAGCCATTGCCCATGTCTTGCACATGAAGCGTCTGCTCAGAGCTGACAATTTTGTCAGCTTGGTCGTGTAGCGCAATATTATCAGTCGCGTCCTTAAGAAGTATACCGAGGCTGGTAGGAGTATTTGTTTCCATCTAAATCATTATAGCATTTGGTTATCGGAGCGGTTATGTTTCTTATAAATGTGATACGCCAAAGAGCGTACCGATCGTATAAGTAATCAACATTGCAGCTGCTCCACCGATGACTACACGCAAAATGGATTTAGGAAGGTTCGTTCCAGCGAGCTTCGCACTTAAGTATCCTGTGATAACCAATGCAACAATGACCGACACGAACGTGACAGGTATTGTTACTGATCCAAGGGGTAGCATCACAACACCAAGAGGAATGATTGATCCGATAAAAAATGAGATAGATGAAGCATATGCTGCATGCCAGGCATTTGTTAGATTATTAGGGTCAATGTTTAGCTCTATGTCAACGTGAGCTGCAAAAGCATCTTTGGCTGTGAGCTCATTCGCCACGATGCGTGCAGTGCTAGGTTTGAGGCCTTTTGCCTCGTAGAGAGAAACCAATTCTTCTAACTCCTCTTTAGGCTGACTCCTTAGTTCTTCGCGCTCTTTATGTAGGAGTGTTTTCTCGATATCACGCTGTGTACTAACTGATACATACTCACCCGCCGCCATGGAGAGTGCACCAGCAAGAATACCAGCAACTCCAGCTGCTAGAATGATCAGTTTTGAATTTGTCGCACCTGCAACACCAACAACAAGCCCAGCGATTGAAACAATACCGTCATTTGATCCCAGTACGGCAGCCCTAAGCCAATTCGAGCGTGAATTGGCCTTGCTATCGCTGTGTGGCTCATCGTGTGTTTTTGTATCCATTAAGGTCAGTATAACAAATATCTGACTGCTTATGTATGGAAATATGGGATGTAACCACGCGGTACTTTATAAATCGTAATGATTTACAATCATCTGTGCCGCGTCGGCTGGTTTAATATCCGTTGTATCTATTTTAAAAATATTTTCAAACTCAAATGTTAGGAAAAGTCCGGCCTCGAGATCATCTTTAAGAAGTTTTTGATCGGTGAGTTTGTGGTGAGCCTTACGTGATTCATTGCCAACGCGTGCGAGAAGCGTCTCGTCAGTTGCAGTTATTTCTACGAATAG
Organism: Candidatus Saccharimonadota bacterium; assembly: GCA_028286365.1. GTDB lineage: Bacteria > Patescibacteriota > Saccharimonadia > Saccharimonadales > Saccharimonadaceae > UBA1547. The sequence continues at coordinate 256,946 of JAQBRR010000002.1, forward strand.
GACTTCACTATCATTGTTTCTTATGGTTTCAATGACATTATTTACAAAGACAATGTCAGTTGGACTATCCGCAACGAATGTAAAAACGATATTGGTATCATGTTGTGCGGCGTACGTGAATATATCTAAACGTAATGTATGAACTAATTCATAATTCTCTTTAAGTGCATCTGGGTACATCTCATGTACGATATTTCTTGTCTGATGATTATGCATGAGGCTATAGCCAGTAAGTGATACTAACTCCCTAGCGATTGTCAGCTTGCCAGATGCAGGTGGGCCATAAATGAATAGGCATTTCATATGATATTTTCCTTAGATAGTACCCGTAGAATTGTACGAGATGTTCCAAGAATACGCCCCAGGAGTGTACTCGTAATAAGGACAAGTCCGATAGACCCAAACATCTCGCCAGCTGCAAAAAGATGTGCAATGTGGTTTCTATTTAACTCAAATAATATAAATAGTACCAAGATGATCGCACCATATATATCAATACGCCCAATGACCTTGGCCTCATCCTTGTTCCATGAAATTTTATACATGCGGGATGAGATTGTCCCAGCAGTTAACCCGATCACGAGTGCAATAATGACCTGTGAAAATAATGCGTGAGATATAAGTAGATCGTAAATCGTTACAATGAGCAGGACCCCGCAGACAGCAACGAGAATACGCAGATTAACGAGAAGTCGTTTACTAGCATGTGTACGTATATGTCCAGATCGCTTCCTATTTGAAGACTTCATGACTGTAGTATAACATTTAGCAAACCCAAAAATTAAGTATTTGCGTGCGACAACACCTCTGTTAAGTAGCTTAATCTTCATTTTTACGCTAAAATAGACATAAAGCAATTGAATTTCAATTGAAAGGAGGATGTGTCTTTGTCTAAAACAACAGAGAGCCTACAAGTCTCCGCGAATAGGATAGAGAAACAATTAACGTCGCCAACAGTCGTATTGATTCTGCTAGTCGCAACAGTCGGAGCCTTTATCTACCTTGACTACTTGCTTCAACCTGCGTATCGTGGCGACGTACTGCCTTATACACTTGCACTTATTGCAGAAATCTTCATTATCTTCCAGGGTCTGTTATCATTTTGGACAATTTTAAGTGGGCGTTTCAATCCACGAAACTATGAATATCATAGTGCGCAAGCAAAGCTGTATGATGCCCCTGTTGGTAAGACTGCTATTAAAATTCTTGAAAAGAAAAGCGCAGTAGTTGCACGTGGTGTTGAAATGTACGTTGATCACCTACCTATTTCAGTAGATATCTTTATTCCTGTCTATGGTGAGCCTGTGAAAGAAATCCGTCATACTGCAGTAGCTGCTCGTGATGCTTACGGAAAACACATGACGTATATCCTGGATGATGGTAAGTCGGACGAAGTAGAGGCAATGGCTCGTAAGATTGGGGTTGAGTATATTCGTCGACCTGTTAATAACAATGCTAAGGCGGGTAATATTAACTACGCACTAGGACGGACTAACGGAACATTTTTTCTGATACTTGACGCGGACTTTGTAGCCGAACCGACAATCTTATACGAGACAATCCCCTTCTTTGAAAATAGTAATCTTGCATTCGTCCAAACCCCACAGTTTTATGATAATCAGGATACTTTTGTGTCATCGGCGGCAAACTTTATGCAGAATGTGTTTTATTCGCTTATACAATCTGGTAAAAATCGCTTTAATGCGGCCTTCTGCGTTGGGACGAATGTTGTGTTTAGACGAAAGGCAATCGAGTCTATTGGCGGTATGTATAGTTTATCTAAGTCTGAGGATATTTGGACATCTCTAACCCTTCATGAGCATGGCTACGATTCAACCTATATTCCGACCGTTTTAGCCGTTGGCAAGACGCCCGAGACGATGAGTGCCTACTCAAAACAACAACTTCGATGGGCAACTGGTAGTTTTGAGATATTTTTACGGCACAATCCTTTACTCCAAAAAAAACTAACCATTGATCAACGGTTGCAATATTTTGCGACAACTTCATATTATTTCGTTGGATTCTCTGTTTTATTACTTCTTTTATTACCACCGCTTCAGATATTTTTTAATCTTTCACCGATTGCAACGACGATTCCAATTTGGCAATGGGGCCTGATGTATAGTGGTTTTTACGTATCACAACTTGTATTAGCCTTTTATACTATGGGCGGTTTTAAGTTAAAAACGTTGATGCTAGCTAATGTATCGTTTCCTATTTACATCAAGGCGTTCTTTAACGCCCTTAGTAAAAAGGATCAAGCCTGGAAGGCGACGAATACAGTATCGTATGATTCACCGTTCAACTATGTCCGTATTCAAGTGTATGTCTTCGTATTTCTCCTACTGACAAGCGCCGTAGGGCTTGGTAAGGCTATATACACTAATCAATTTTCTATTTCTCTTGCCTGGAATGCGCTCAATACGATCATATTCGGCTACTTTGTGTGTATGGCATATGCAGAAGCATTAGCTATCAAAAGACAGCGTAGACAGGCTAAGAAGGCGTTAAAACAAAATCGAATTCAAGTCAGAGAAGGAGCTATAGGATGAAGTTTACTGGAAGAGTTAGATTTGTATTTGGGATAATAGTTGTAATCATAATCGTGGGGCTACTCACACTTTACCTCGATGGAATTATGTCGCAGTCTCCATCATTTAAGGCACAGCTGGCTGCTAATGCGGTAGCGATCGGAACAGACTATCCTGGGCTTGTTGTGAAACAAAATGTCGAGGAGGGAGATAAAGTCACTAAGAACCAAATATTATTTGAAATACAAAGCACACAACTGAACCAAGATCTGACCAACGGGGTCATATCAACCTCTTCATTGTCGTTTAGTGTAGATCCAACCACGAATTATATTCAACTCAAATCTAAGGAAGATGGTGTTATTCAAAAGATCAACTACAGGGCGGGGTCATATGTACCAGGCGGTAGTATTGTCGCAACAGTGAATACGCTAAGCTCACTGTACGTTTCTGCGAGCTTTCACCTATCACCTCCTGACTATGCCAGAATTAATAAGAATAGTGAGTTATCGCTCGTATTTCCCGACAACAGTGAAAAGCAAGCAACAATATATTCGATTACTCTTGTCCCAGATGGCGATAATGTCGATACCGTGGTTAAGGCCCGTCTGAAAAGCCCAGATGTTGGTGATTTTGAGTTTTCAACGGGCACGCCTGTTCATGCAACGCTCCAACTTACGCAGGCAAAATGGTATCAATGGGTCATTAATGACATTCAGCAACTGTTCAAACCGCTAGGTAGATAGAGTGAAAAGGTTCAGGATTACTAAAATAGTATTGATTAGTATAGTACCTTTAGCAGCTCTTATTACTGTACTTATAGTATCCGCTGTCTACAAACCTGCCGTTAATTCTATATTATCGGAGCCCCTCGTTGATCAAAAGACGCTCCATACGCTCGCTCAAAAGAATGGCTCAAGTGCTGTAACTACACATATTGCTGCTGGTATTATTCCGCCGACGAACTCATGGATTAGTGGTATGGTACTTCAATCGACGCCTCTACCGGTATATCCGATGCCAAGTAGCTTTTTAGCTAAAGATTCAGGTTTTGAAGTTGGTCAGCCAACCATACAGTCCACTGCAACTGTTATTACCGGCGAACATGTACCAGGTATCATCGCAAGTATAAATAATAGCAGTACATTTAAACTCATTCGTTATGATAAAGTTTCTGCTTCGCTCACCTATTACGATGCAACTAACCATGCAATCGGCCTACTTACACTTGCGGAAGGCTCACCATTCGTTTTTTTTCATAGTTCGAGCAGTACAACAATAAATCTTTCGAACTTAGGTGTAGTGAGCAAAGACAGCACGGAGTCCTACCTACGATACACGCTTAACGGCCATGATTATGCTGTTGTTGCTGGAAAAGGTGCAACCATTAAGCAAACGGGTTCAAATGCATCAATTAGCATTGATAAAGATAGTCTCGTGACGCTGTATAGCGTTCCGAACGGTCGATCTGATCAATTACGTAGTCTTGCAGGTAACGAATTAACCTCAGTCAATATATCAAGTGCACAGCAACAGGGTTCATCGCTGACTACCCTCACATATAACACATCTAATAATAAGCCGACCGTGTTTGTTCCTATGGCGTATAGTAAGCAAACTAATAAAACATCCGTATTAGGTACCTACGATAGCATTTATGGGCCGATGAACGGAACCATAGGTAATAGTTTTACGTCTACAGTACCATTAGCCTCAGCGTCAAACTCCCTTGATTTGTCACATATAAGCGCAAGTCACAAACAAGAACTAATCACGAACTTAAAAAAAGACGTCAGTACTACGTCTATTGATAAAACAGATAGTTATTATGCAGGTAAACAGCTATCTCGAGCTGCGACGTTACTTGATATATCAGAGCAGCTTGGTCAAACCGACTCCACAAATCAGCTTAAATCAATCCTAATAAAGGCATTTTCTACTCGTTTGAACGCTAATTATTTTTACTATGACACGACCTTAAAAGGTATCGTCGCACAAAATAAATCGTTTGGTTCAGAAGATTTCAACGACCATCACTTTCATTACGGATACTTTATTTATGCGGCAAGTATTTTAGGTAAATACGATAGTAATTTTGTAAGCAACTATAAGAATCAGATTAACTTGTTAGTAGCTGATATTGCTTCGTATCAACAGACCAACGACGTCCCTGTAAGTCGTTATTATGACCCATACGTCGCTCATTCTTGGGCCGCCGGACTAGCACCATTTGCTGATGGCAATAACCAAGAATCGAGTTCAGAAGCTATCAATGCCTGGAATGGCATAGCCAAGTGGGCACAACTTACTAACAATGCTGAGCTGCAAAGTTCGGCAACATGGATGCTTTCAGGTGAAAGTGCAACGGCTAGTGCGGCCTGGCGTACTACTGATACGGATGCTTCCTACCTAAAGAGCTACACAAGTCCACTTTCGTCTCTTAATTTTGGGGGTAAACGTACCTACTCAACATTCTTCAGTGATGAACCAAATGCTAAATTAGGCATTCAGCTGTTACCAATGAGCCCTATGATGACGAGCTTTAAAACAGATAAAGCAGCTATTGCACGTAATGTTAGTTCATCAATCAAAAATGATAATTATAATGTAGCGCTCGGTGATTATATCCTGATGTACCTTGCATTATCAGATCCACAAAAGGCGTCTTCAGAGCTAACCAAACAACAGGATGCCTTTATCGATGACGGTAATTCACGGACATATCTGAATGCGTGGGTGTATTCTTTAACAGACTAATTATGTGCATTTGAAGTAGCCTCTGGTTGTACGGTGAACGTACCCTGCACTTCGTCATGCTCGTGGTCGTGGAATCTAAAATTACCTGTTTGGACTAACGTCACCGTGAGGCTCTGTCCTTTTGTGAGTAGCTCCTCCTTGATGCCGTCATACGCGACGTGTCCTTCATGCGGTCCGAAGGCTACTTCTCGCTGAATGTCATCAAGATTCGTGATAGTTAACGTCTGACAACGTAAGCCGACAGTATTGCTGGGTGATACTGTATCATTCTGGATCACAACCTTATGATTGGGCTGTCCTGGCATACAGCCATCGTGTTCATTAGCGTACTGCTGGTTAAAATATAAAGTTGATCCCCACACGGTTGCACCAATAACGATAGCTGTGATAGCAATCAGTGCAATGATAATGATCACAAGGCCAGGTTTGTGTTGCTGCTTTACCATAGTTATTAGAACCTTCCTGTCTTTCGGCGATGCGATACCCAGAGTTCAAATACGAGAGCTCCGTAGGGAATGACGCTTATCAGTTCAGCGAATATAAACCGCCACACACTCCACTTGAGTGCGCGATGACCAAAGATAACAATAAAGAGATAGAAAAGATATAGGATACCATGGATACTGCCAGCGATTGCTATATAGGCGCTATCATGTGGCCACTTTAGCTCAACAGCCGCGATACCAACGATGAGACAAGTCCATCCAAATGTCTCTGCAAATGCGGCCGCTCTAAATAACCACCACGCCTCACGATCCGTAAATATACCGTCCAGTGCTTCGTAGGCTTTTCTTGCAATATATTTGGCTTTCATTCACCTATCATAGCAACAACTATGCTAGCAATACCAATGCTTATTAGCTCTCTTTTCAAACTGTAAGGACTAAATCACTCGCTAGACGTAAGAAACTAAGACTTTTACCTGAGCGTTCGTGACAGACGTTGTATCGGTATCAGCTATAAGGTTAGTAATCGATAGTGAAAGACCAGTGCCGAATGTCATCCCCAATGCACCAAAGTTGACGCCGACAATACCTGAAGCTGGAATAGGAACGGTCAAGTATGGAACACTTGTGCCGACAGTTGGTGCAACGGCGAGGTTGAATATTTTAAGAAAAGCTGCCGCTGCTCCCGCGTTTGATGCGTTTATTGAATAAATTTTTGTAAAGCCGTTCTTCACGAGGTTGGCATTTGTCGATGCGGCTGAACTTAAATTGAACACTGAAGGTGAGTTAAACCCTACCGTTACAGTGTTGTTAATTGGAGACAGGGCGACAACAAGAGACGTATCTGTTGCTACGGCGACAGCTGAGGCTGCCTTTACGGTTGCCTTACGCCAGTAATACGTACCGTCGCCAATACTTTGTGATTGATGGGCAAAATCGGCTATGCCCGCTTGTGTGCCAGTAAGGGTTGGCGTACCTGTGACTGATGCACTATTGAGACTAGCGACATGGAATGGTAGTGTCTGAATAGTAGGTACAAGTTGTGAAACGGCAAGCGGTGCGGCAAAAGTATCTCTATAGAATAAAATTGTTCCCGTATTGATTGTAATAACATACAAGTGAGAACCTCCATCTGTGACAGCTGCAACGGTCTGCGTAAATATCCTTGTACCAGTCGCATAGACTGACGCCCTCATAACGCCTGAAGTATCAACCTCAAAACCGATACCGTCTTGAATCGGTGCTGCAGCAGTACCAACTCCAGACGGTGCAGTTCCATATCCCCAAAAGCGGTAGTTACCTAAGGCAATTGTTGTGGCTTCTAGTTGAATGAATATACCGAGGCTGGTATTAGCATTGGCTGAAAATGTCGGCTGAGATGAAAGTGCAGACGTAGCGCTTGCTGTTGTACTAGGGTTTACAAGTACGCTTCCGTTTTGTGTAGGGGTAACTGTACCGCCTGATGTCCAGCGATTAGTAATATCAATAGTTGTGCCATCGAAAGTATCAAGGAATAAAAAGGCAGGATCTATGCTTGCAGCCAGGGCGCCAAATGGTGATACGCCAACTACATTTGTTCCGTTAACAATCTTAGTTGGTACTGCAACCTGATCACTTGCAATTACGACTGGCGCTGAGTTGGCTGATACAGCACTCCCGTTAGCATTTGGTGGTATGTATGTCATGGTTATTCCTTACTCATTTAATTGTCCAGTTAGAATTAGTACTTACAAAATCCAGACTCATATTTGTGAGCGGAATCGTCACGCTATTACTCCCGTTGATTGTTTGTGAACTCGTGGTTGCTACTGTTACTGTATTTGTACCTGTATTCGTGACTGTATAGATATTAGTGTTTGCGACGGCTGTTGGTAAGGTCACGGTTGTTGTTCCTGATACCAAGTAGACGTAATCAGTGTTTGTGGCTGACCCTGCAGTCGTATTTGTTACTATTGTACTAATGAGTCGCGATATTGCGCCCGTCGCTCCTAAGCTATCGTCATACGTTGAGATAACTCGGCGTGCAGTGCCTGTTGTTTGTGTAAAATAGAGTTTGTCGGTTGTGAACTCTATCGCACCTGCTTCGGGTGTCGTAAGTATTGGCCCAGATGTTAGCTTTATCGGTGAAGTTCCTGCGGTTGCAGACCCCGCACGTACCGTAATCGTAGAGTGACCACCGTTTAAAGGATTATCTATACCTGTATTGTAGTGTTCTTTTGCTAGAAACTGGTTGAGAATACTCCCCCATGCTCCGTCATCACCATTTAATGTAGGTAATCGCTGTTCTGTCACAGCTTAACACCATAGTCATTCTGTCCATAATCGCTACGCTGTTTAGGGAGTACGACAATAAGGGCTTTGCTAGCCTTGGGATTAGCTTTAGCCCTTGTTTTAAGTTGTTTATTTTCCACTCGTTTATAAGACGCCCCATATGCTATCATCTGTTAAGGTTAAGTGTTATGACGCTGAATGGCAACGAATTCAACAAGTTCGCCACAATCCCAGACACACACTTTATGTGCGCAATAACACATCAGATATATATAAATAATATGTATTCGATAATACTACCTGCTATTGCTTTATATTTTATGAGATTTAAACAAACTCACACCATGACACAGCAAACTACTCCTATTTTATTAACTGAAGCTTCTAAATGGCCGCTAGCTTCGGCTGTGACATTAGACACACATTACAAGATAAATAAAAAGAAATAAACGTAGCAATTTTGGCTACAGTATGTCAAACGGCGGACGTCACATTTGACGCATTATCTTAATCAAGATTCTCATTGGTATGGCTACCATGGTGATCATGGAGTGCGTGTCCTCTGCCATTTGCAAGTAAATAGTAATTTACGGGCCACGCGGCTAGAAATGCTACACTCATTGCGATAATACGAGAAAGCCAATATACAGGGTGAGACAGATCTTTATCGAAAGCACCAGGTATAAGTAGCATGCAGATATTGTCAACGATGGTCATCGTTAATATCGAAACAGTATCGGCGGCAAATATTAGTTTAAGCGCAGACCAAAACTTCATGCCTGTGCGAATGATTGGAATCACGGAAAATATATAACCTGAAATAAACGACAGCGTAGCAGCAAGAAGTACTGTGTTTCCACTTCCTATGCCAGTGTGAGTCCCGATTGTAACTCCGACCAGCTCACCAATTGCACATCCTATGAGACAATGCAGTGTTGCGCTTGCAGCCATTCGTAATGTTGCACTTGATTTCATGTACCTAGTATAACAAAATCTCTTTGAAGACTTTTAAATAGACCTACAGGCGATATCTTGCAGGACATTTTGGCTCTAACGTACTGTGATACCCTCGTCATAAGTTTTTTGAGCCAGCCATACAGCTTCAATATGGTCATCCGCCCATTGTGCCATCACTTCCGTCACTAATAGTAGCTTAGTACCGAGATCGGTAAGTTTGTACTCAACTTTCGGCGGAACGACGGGATATACCGTGCGCTCGATAATTCCATTACGTTCTAACTTTCTAAGCGTATCGGTGAGAACTTTCTGGCTAATCAGGGGAATTGCTCTAGAAATCTCACTGTAGCGAAGGGTATCTTTCTGAAGAGCATGCATTGCCATAATAGTCCATTTGCTTGCTATAAGACTGAGTACAGTAGGTGCTGAGCATTCATTGTTTTCTATACCTACCATATGGTTAGTATACCACATTAAAGTCGGTACTAGCTATATATCCTGTTATTCGAGATACTATACAAAGTATAGAGAATAAGGAGTAGTTACGATGAAAGTTCAAATTATCATAGGAAGTACCCGTCCCGGGCGCATTGGATCACAGGTCGCCAAGTGGGTAATGAAAAATTTGCCCGAACAAGATGAAACAGCATATGAATTAGTCGATCTTGGAGATTACAAACTGCCAATATTTGATGAGCCTATACATCCATCAATGGGTCAGTACAAGCACGATCACACTTTAGAATGGAGCAAGAAGATAAAAGAAGCTGATGCGTATGTATTCGTTACGCCAGAGTACAATGCTGGATATCCAGCTTCACTAAAAAATGCTATCGACTATTTATTTCACGAGTGGAAAGCAAAGCCAGTGATGATAGTTAGTTATGGAGTGAATGGCGGACAGGGTGCGTCTGCCCAGCTACGCCAAGTCGCAGAACGTTTAAAAATGCAGCCGACTAATACTAGCCCTATGCTTACTATTACTCGAGAAATGTCAGGTGAAGATGGCCAACTCAAAGATACAGCTGAATCACTTAAGTCTTACGAGGCAATCCTCGAAGAAGCTGGCGATGAATTACTGACTATCGGTAATGCTGTTGAAGTTTTAGCGGCGTAAAAATACAGATCAGATTATTACAGGGTTTGATCTGCTTCGGTACGAGCGATTGGACTAGGTGACGCAGTAGAAAGATCACCCTCAGGTCTTTGATAAAGCGCATAAGGAATATTTTTCGGCATGTTGTGCACTGTTTCTTGTAGTGTTGAAGTAATAGCGATGGCTCCAGACTCTCTCACGAGAATCATTAGTCTAGCTACAGGTGAAAGATCCGTCTGTCCTACATAATACTCGCCTTCTTGGCTTGTAATACTCATACAAGCATCATAGCACTATTAATAGAAATGTTAAGAAATATCTATTTATTGAGACTATGCACCCTGATGTAACTTCATAAAGACTTCGCGTGGCTGCCCTTTTTATTGACTACAGCTTGGCAGATGGGCTGATCTCTTGAAGGGCCCAAGAGTTACCGTCTGGATCACTAAAATACGCATACTTCACTCCGCCCATATCTTCAACAGAGCTAATAGCAAGTCCACGATGTATAAGTGACGCACGCGCACCTTCAATGTCTGCTACAACAAGGTGAAGATTTCTTACCGACCCGGGCTTAACATCTTCTCCCCCCATCCCCGTACCTATAACGATTGAACAGGCAGAGCCAGGAGGAGTAAGTTGGATGATACGCATACCATTCCCTGGCTGAACATCATGATCCAGATTGAAGCCGACAGTATCAATGTAAAATGCTTTACTTGTTTCAATATCAGATATTGGTAGCGGGATTAATTCTAGTTTCATGTCCATAAGATTCCCCTCATTAGGTATTACTCAGCAAGTATAGCAAACAAAAAAGTGAACGCGGTATAATGGATGTAGAAACGTAACTAGCAGGAGGAATCTATGCAATCTAAACTCAATCCGTATATCAGCTTCCAGGGTAATACTCGCGAAGCAATGGAATTTTATAAGAGTGTCTTTGGCGGAGAATTAACATTATCAACCTTCGGTGAAGCAGGTATGACTGACCATGGAGTAAAACCTGACGAGATCATGCACGCAATGCTCATCGCTGATAACGGTATTACGCTTATGGCTGCTGATTCAGCAACTGGAATGCGAGAGTATGTGGCGGGAACAAATATGAGCGTGTCGCTGAGTGGTGACAATGAGAAAGAACTGACTGGCTATTATAATAACCTCGCTGCAGGTGGCAAAATCGAACAGCCACTCACCAAAGCACCATGGGGAGACGCGTTTGGTATGTGTATTGATAAGTTCGGCGTTTTTTGGATGGTCAATATTGCTGGCGCTAAGGCGGAGTAAGCGACTTTATTCATTAACGAATTCGTGTCTGTGCGTCAATAAATAGATCACATAACATAAAAGCCAGATGCCAATAAATTAATATATCCAATCGCAAATACTATAAATAAGGTTGGGTCATCCGGGTGAAGGACATGGAGTAATATCCCCTTTCCGCTAAATGCCTGCGTTATTTGTGTCGAGAGATAAAATAGAAACTCAATGACGAGAAAAACAATAATAAGTAAATAGCCCTTAGCTTTTCTATGCCAAAGCAATATAAAGCCAAATAAAAACCATGCTAGTACAGCTAGTAGCAATAAACTTCCTGAAATACTTGGTGGTGTATGGTATTGATGCAAATAATATGGAATTTGTGCTATAAAATCAGCAAGAACAACGACAAGCAAGATAAGCAAGTATCCTTTATTTTTCATATACTAATCATAACAAAAGACCATAATTTTATGATCAATTCTCAAGTCTAAGCATCGAAGCGATCTAGAACCTATTCTTTGTCGTCAATATAAGTTCGATAAAAATCACTCTCTTTACCCTAGTTATTTACTTGTCCAAACGCAATTTTAGCTAAAATCGTTGCTTTTTTTAGTCTTCCAACTGTTCTTTCACCAAACCGAGCATCAGGCACTAAACTACATCCAACAAGCATGTACTATCGGTAAATAGCTGAAAAGCCTAAAAGATCATCATTTTCTGTGTACTAATATATTAATGCTGCCCCTTGAGCTATTTTCCCTTCAACAATGTTTTGTGTAAGCGTATTTATAAAAACATAATATCATTGCTTATGCTTGTCAGCATCTAGTGAACGAACTTCGAACTTTTGTTCTATGCGATAATCAAATCGATATTTCCAAGTGCTTCTAGTCCACCTGGAGTCATTAAGCCCTCTTTAACGAGTTTTTGTACGTGTTCAAGATTTCGACTTGAAACTGTACCTTTTGACTTTCTTGGCGTGAACCGTTGTAAGTATGAAATTTCGTCTCCAGGTAAGCGCTTATTTTCGCTCCACCCAAAACAGAGTCCCTCATCTAACACTTCTTCAAATGTCACACCCGCTTCAGAGTGGTGCTTTTTTACTATACGAACGTATATACCCTTAGAAGATGAATGGTTTGTGATTAGCCAGTTTCTCAACATAGCACGAGTCTCAAAGCTTAATATAGGCAATTCAATATTCATATATTTACTATAACAAAAAACCTCCGTTCAGAGACTTCTTTATAATGCTTATACTGATGATGAGTATGTATACAAAGTTAGAACCAGAATAACGGATTTTAAGAATTAAATAAGAGACACTTTTGTGCCTCTTATTTAGGAAGATTTGCACCAACAGATGTAGCCTACGAACTAAATAACTGAGCTGTAACTGAACTATTGAACTTGATTGGCTACATATAATGATCTTGTGCTGTATCACTTGATCTTCCGTAGATAAAATATAGCAAGTCACATAATTGATGTCAATAGTTTTAAGCGTAAAAAATCCGAGCAATACATCATGTTCGAATGTATAGCTAAACTAAAGAGGTAATATTCAAACCTAATACCCTGTATAATTTAAGGATAGCTAAGGAATTAGTTATAGAGAGGCGTGGTATGGAAAGAGTTTCTGTTAAGGTTGGTCCCTATATCGTTCATTTGCGAACATTAATTTCGGGCAATAAAACCCAGATACTTCTTGTTCATGGTCTTGGCGTATCAGGTGATTACTATATAAAGTATGCTGAAAAACTCGCACCTTATTACGATGTCTATATTATTGACCTACCTGGCTACGGAAAGACGCCTAAGCCACCGAAACCACTAACAATACTAGAGTTATCGGACGTGGTTTTAAAGTACATATCTAATAGCGAGATAAAAGAATGTATTATTGTCGGCCAATCTATGGGGTGTCAAATTGTCGCCCATGTGATCGTCGGTTCGCCTCATCTGTTTTCTCGGGCAATCCTACTCGCGCCAACAACGAATAAAAAAGAGCGCGGATTATTTATCCAAGGTTTTCGTCTTTGGCAAGATACATTTCATGAAAAACTGAGTGTGACTTTTATAGTATTTACAAACTATATACGTATGGGATTACGACGTTTTTTAGTTACATCTCGTTATATGATTGAAGACCACATCGAAGATGTACTTAAGCTAGTAAAAATACCTGTTCTGATTGTTTACGGGTCAAAGGACAAAATTGCACCAAGAGAATGGGGAGAATTTTTGGCTAGCATAACTTACAAAGGCGCGGCAATCGAGATGCGACCAGCTCCTCACTTACTGCATTATCAGAAACCGGATGAATTAGTTAAGATTACCCGGAGGTTTACTGACATATGAGGCAATTAATAAAAGATCTTTTTTATTGGATCCTGGACTACGTATACGTCGTGAAAGAGGAAGTTGCTAGTGTTTTAAGCAGAAACACACCTGAACAATACAAAACACCTGGTTCCAAGCCAATTATTCTTATCCCTGGTGTATATGAAAGTTGGCGATTTGTACGTCCTATCGCCAATTTACTCCATTTGCATGGGTATGATGTACATGTTGTTGACCGGCTTGGCTATAATCGGGGAACAGTCGAAGAAATGGCCGAAATGGTAAAAGACTACATTACTAAACATCATTTACAGAAAGTAATGATTGTTTCACATAGTAAAGGTGGGTTAATTGGCAAGTACTTGCTTACTGCTATTAAACAACGCGGCATAGTCGATGGACTAATCGCTCTTAATGCTCCATTTTCGGGTTCATGGTATGCATATGTGCTGCCCTTCCGCTCGCTACGAATCTTTATTCCTAACTCAAAAATTCTCACCTTACTTGCAATTGATCAAATTAGTAATAGCCGTATCGTATCAATATATGGTAAGTTTGATCCTCACATACCTGGAGGAAGCAGGCTTGAGGGTGCAAAGAATATTCAGCTAAATACATATGGTCATTTTCGAATCATTAACGATCCAGTAGTACATAGAGCGATACTGAAAAGTATTGCTCTACTGTCGTAATTAAAAATTCTCACTAATAAATCGTTACCGCCTAATCATTTCTAGCTTGGCAGCCCCTAGTGGACGAGCTTAGAACTTTTAGATCGAATTCCTAATCCCTGTATGGTTCTGGGTTCTAATTGCCTCTTTCTATGTACCTTTGTTCAACTTCATTACAATATCTAGACAGAAATATGATATGAGTAAAGGGAGTGCATGTCGGGGCCATAATAAAGCACGACCCCGACATACTAACGATAATCTCCATACATCAGCCATCCATTTTGAGTCAGGCTGTTGTAGTGCGCGTAAAACTCCGAGCTTGTCGCGCCCGAAAATATAACAGGTATCCAACGGATTCCCCTGTCACTTAGGATGCTATCCTTCCCACCTATGCGCCACAGATTGCCTTCGTCGTCTTCGCAAGAAACACTCCTGATCTCGGCAAGTATGTCAAAATCGTGAGGGGCTTTTCCCGCAAAGTTTGGCTGAGTGACATGAAGAGGAAAAAATGATCTTGAGCTTTCTTTTTTTCCAATTAGGAGAAGTTGCAGAATCAGCTCCTCCTTCGAACCTCCGCTGTCGATGAGAACTCGTTCGTTTATTTTCATAGGTGCTCCCTTTACTATGCCACTACATTCGTAGTGGGCTTTCGTCTTTTTGCCTTCTCGCAATTAGCAAGAAGTAACAGAATAGACGTTATGACTATAAGTATGATCTTTAGAGACATGTAATGGATCTGTCACGTTTCTAGTGTGATAATGCTCACACAAGACGTAGTTTTTATTGTATTTATGGACAACTAAGCACACAATAATAGTGTTAACACTTAGGATGAGAATATGAGCTTGAAAACATCGACACTAAATAGACTGGATGATCTTTTTTCTCAAAGTTCAATTAGGCACTATAAAAAAGGTCACATTCTCATTTTTAGTGATGACACAACAGAATATTTCTATAATCTAGTTAGTGGTAGGATCAAGGTATATGATGTCAATTATCGTGGTGACGAGGTCATTATAAATAAATTTGGTCCACCCACATACTTTCCCATGTCACTAGTCATCAACGCTAGTAAAAAAACGGATTACATTTATGAAGCAGACGAAGATATTGAGATAAAAGCAATAAAAAAAGGTGAAGTCCTTATCTTTTTGCATAGTCACCCTCAGGTCGTTATGGACCTTTTTTCTAATTTGTATCATGTGTTGGATGAAGTTATTTCACGCTATGTTCTGGCTGCGACAAAGAATGCCAAGGCGAGACTTATATTCTCAATCATTAGCGAATGTAAAAAATTTGCCATAACAGATGATAATGGTATATATCTTCTTAAGATCAGTGAAAGTGAATTAGCTGCAATCTCAAGCCTATCTCGGGAAACGGTAAGTCGAGAAATGACGGTGTTAAAAAGAGAACAACTCCTTTCCTCGGGAAGACGTAGTATACAAGTCGGCTCAATGCGAAACCTTGAGGAGTATCTTCGTACCCACATCTAGTGTAGATTATGTGGCTATCATCACATATGTAGTGTGACGCATGACGATGACTTCTATATTTTACACTTCTATAGTTATGAGCGGCGACACAATGAACGTGAGGTAATGCAATAATTACTAAGCGTTTCTGAAATGTCGCCACAAGTAATAATACTAAGGAGGTGTAGTATGACATTAATTATAAAAAAAATTATTTCAGGAGCATTAGTAATTGCTATTGTAGGGGGTGGATCTCTAGGGGCCTCGGCATTCGTAGGCGCGACTCCGAATTATGGGCATAGGCATGACAGTACTAGTTCAAAAACAACAACAACTACTATCGAGAAAGTAAAAGTCGCTAATAACAACGACATTCAGGCCAACACTACAAATCATCAGTATGCTACAACAGGTAAAGCTCAAGTAAATAATAATACGACTGGTGGTAGTGCTACGACTGGTGGAGCATCAAACAGTTCTTCTCTCGCTTTAACTGCGAACGTAGACAATAGTAATAGCGGTGCAGCGCTTGTCGCAGCAGCATCAGTAACGGCTCCGGACACGTCTAATTCTATGTCAAGTGATCATAGTGTAGTGACAAACAAGACTATTAGCGATGTATCAGTTACTAACAACAATAACGTCAATGTTATTACAAGTAGTAACCAGACCGCTAAGAGCGGTGATGCGACCGTCTCTCATAATACAACTGGTGGTAGTGCAACTAGTGGTGACGCTACGAATACGAGTACTACAACACTGTCTGTCAGTGTAAGTAACTAATTAGGGTACGACATCAGGGAGTAGCCATTTGGCTACTCCCAAGGAAGGCGGTACTGTATGAAAGTTAATAAATGCCTTAGAACCATAAGTTTTTCGCTCTTGTTATTTTTCATATCCTTCGGCTCTCCACTTAGCGCCTATGCGAATGACGGCACATTAACAGTCCCCTCTGCTTCAGACACTGGAACGACTCTTCAATCATCAACCACTTCGGATACGGGTACTGCTACAGTGGATGCAAATACAGATGCTGATAGTGCAACAAGCGGGGACGCCGTAGCGACTGCAACGGATGTAACTATTTCTGACTCAACAACTGGACTAGGGAACCCTGCCGTACAAGGATCGTTTACGCAAAACATTGCAGGCACTGTGATTGGTGACGTGATACTAACGCCAACTCCTATAGATCCGATTCAAGGAGGAGCTGTAAGTACCTCGACTCCAGCTACAGGTAGTAGTAACTCATCACAGACAGTGACTGTAGGCGCGGTCAGTGGTAATGCTACTGTCACGAATAATTCAAGCGCCGGTAACGCGACAACAGGTAATGCAATTGCTCAGGTTAATAGTGTAACAATTGCAAACTCATGGCTAGTATCGCCAACTACTTTCATAGGAACAGTAAATATATTTGGAAACCTTACTGGTGATATATTTATGACACCAAATTTTATGCCACAACTTGTGGCATCCTCATCATCGCCAAGTCAGTCAAACCTGACAGCCTCATCATCGGTTTCAGTAAATAATAATGTCACACTATCCGCGACTAGTGGTAATGCAGATGTCGTCAGCAACGGAACAGCTGGGAATGCCACAACTGGAAATGCGGCAACCGGACTTACTATTTACGAAGTCACGGGGCAGCAACTCAATGCCGCTAATAGTCTGTTTGTAATTGTAAATGTATTGGGAGAGTGGCAAGGAACAATTGTCGCATCCAATCAAGGTGCAATGACTGCTTTTTTGGCTGATGGTGTTACGACTAATAGTACCCTATCATCTGCTTCCAATACTCCACCAGGTACTGTAATAGTTAATAAACTTACGGCAACTGCCCAATCTGGTAACGCAACAGTAAGCACAAATGATCTTGCTGGAAATGCAACCTCAGGCAATGCATTTGCATCAATTAATATTCTTAATCTTGCAAATGATACGCTAAATATATCTGGATGGATGGGTATATTGTTTATTAACGTGTACGGAGATTGGATAGGAAATTTTGGTTTTCATACACCCGCTACCCCTGTTTCAACTACGAGTCCAGATAGTTTCCAGACTGTTCAATCAGCGGTTGATCCACCTTCATTGAATGCTCCTGAGCACTTACTACAAAGAACTTCTTACATAACAGTAGATGCACCAATCCAACCTGGTATTGTGCCGTTACACACGTCTCCAGTGGTCATAAGTGCTGCCCCTCTTAGAACTTCGACGCAAAGCCCAGCACATAGCAGCGATATTACTTTCGGTCTTGCGTTAGGGGTGATAACTTTATTGACAGGAATAGTTACAACCCTATACATTCTCATAAAACGTGCATAGACCGAATGATATTAGTAAGAATCATGAACTCATTTTAGAGTAGTTTGGTAGCCCGTCGCGGACGAGATTCGAACTTATTCCGTAGTTTCGACTGTAGATTCTTGGTTTACGATATTGTACATAAGTAGAGCGCTACCCAGTAATGCAAGGCCGGTCTCTCCTGCATAAGGCGCTTCGAGAGGCGCTTTGTCTATGTAGTGTCCTCCATAATACTGTCGATACGTTGGCGGGGGTGTAAAATTCTGTGCCAGCGCCACTGCTGTATCCTGTGGCACAACTTTATTCTCCTCACTCCACTTCGGATTAAAATCAAATGTTTCAAGAGCTTCAAGCAGTATTCGACCAGTAAAATACTCGCCAGTTGGATCGTTTTTTTTACTAATAACCCATCCTTTTCCAAAGTCTGCGTATATTCTGTTATACTCTGGTACATAATAAGATCTGCTATC
This sequence comes from Candidatus Saccharimonadota bacterium, assembly GCA_028286365.1. Lineage (GTDB taxonomy): Bacteria > Patescibacteriota > Saccharimonadia > Saccharimonadales > Saccharimonadaceae > UBA1547. The sequence continues at coordinate 275,551 of JAQBRR010000002.1, forward strand.
TTTGAAGTTAGGACCACCCACGTGGTGAGACTTTCCTCCTCGGAAAGTCATAGTTGGTTTATATACGGCTATAGGCTCAATATTATGTGCACGCATTATTTCAATAAACGCCTGTGCACGCTCATCTGATTGTATTTTATCCGCAGCTTTCTTTTGGTCGATGATTCGCTGTCTATTTTCAGTATCAGATTGACGAGCAACCTGCGTTAATTCTTGTGCACGTTGCGTCGCTTGCTCTGCAAGTATTTTTTTTCTTGTAGAGTTAGCTGCTGCAAATAGCTCACCTGTTGGTTCTGTCATAATGCAAAGATAATATCATAAAGTAGTGTTTTTGTAAATCACTTATGCTTGGCAGGGGCACGTGGAATATCTAAAGATAGCAACATCGTCACACGAAAATATGTAAACACATTTTCGTTGCTCCTTGTGTCCGCACTGCGATCTATTACCATCTAAAGCTGTCGATATCGCGATTCAATGCGACAAATCTCTGCAAGAAAAAAGACCGACAATTGTCAGTCATTTTTCTTGGCAGGGGCACGTGGAATCGAACCACGATCCTAGGTTTTGGAGACCTATGTACTAGCCGTTGTACTATGCCCCTACGCGCCCTTAAGTGTATCAGATAGCAAAGATACCTAAAAGTACTTAGTTTGGTATATGTACAACATAAAAATTAATTATTACACAACAAGTACAAGCAGCTCAGCAAACTGACAGCTATTTTGTGCATAACTTCATCTGTTTAATCGTTGTAAAAGCATAAGCGCACGTCTATAATAAACGCATACATTATGTGTAAAAAATAAAGGAGTGGCCGGCTAGCCTAAAGGCTTTTCGTTAACAGAGGTATGAACATACTAATGCTCGGGTGGGAGCTTCCTCCTCACAACAGCGGTGGACTCGGGGTAGCCTGTTATCACATGTCCAAAGCCCTCGCCATGCAGGGCGCCTCTATCGACTTTGTTGTCCCCTATCAGGCAGACCACACCGACATCGACTTTATGACCGTACATAGTGCCACTCCTCTCACTCCTCTAGAGCGATACGGACTGGGCACCTACGACAGCAGCAAGCTTATCTCAACCTCTCTTACTGAGGCGGATATTAATGATCTATCAGATATGCGTGGAGTCCAAAAGCGATATGTACAATTTGTTGAGGGATTAGTTACTCAGTCATCCTTCGACGCGATACACGCACACGATTGGCTTACTATGGAGGCTGGTATGCGAGCGAAGCAACTGACAGGTGCACCCCTAATTGTTCACGTTCATGCGACCGAATTTGATAGGTCTGGAGCGGAGGCTGGCAATCCACTGGTACACGAGATCGAGTACCAGGGACTCATGATGGCTGATCGTATTATTGCCGTTAGTAACATTACAAAAAGTCTAATTATGCAAAAGTACGGAATTCCAGAGGAAAAAATTGAAGTAATCTACAATGCCATAGATGTTCTAGGTTATAACGACGGCTACAACTATGATGAACGAACATATAAATACCTCGAGGCGCTCAAACGTGAAGGCTACACAATCGTATCGACCGTAACGCGTTTTACTATTCAAAAAGGTCTTACTCACTTTGTCCGTGCAGCAGCTAGAGCAAGTGAAAAGTATCACAAATTCGCGTTCTTGATGGCAGGTGATGGTGAACAGCGCGACGAGCTAATTGCGCTTGCCGCTGATCTTGGGATTGCGGATAAGTTATTCTTTACAGGGTTCGTCAGAGGAAAACAATGGCGTGACGCCTATAGTGTATCCGATATCTTCGTTATGAGCTCTGTCAGTGAGCCTTTTGGATTGACTGCCTTAGAGGCAGCCCATCACGATAATGCACTTATTATCACCAAACAAGCTGGTGTCGGTGAAGTACTTCAAAGTATATTTCGTTATGATTTCTGGGACGTTGACCGTTTAGCTGATGAACTTGTCGGCATCGCAACATCTGATTCACTAAGGAATGCGTTAAAGGATAACGTAAAACGCGAATACGATCGAATCTCATGGCAAGACGTTGCCAGGGATTGCATGCGTATTTATAGCGCACTGAGAAGTGGAGTGCCAGCATGACATCTGATAGCAAGAGACGTGGTATAGTCCTCTACTTGCATGTTCATCAACCTCTTCGCATCCGTCAATATAGTATATTCGATACCGCTACCCAACACGACTACTACAGTGAGCACTCGTACGATAACGATCGCAACAACGAAAAAGTCATGCGAAAAGTTGCTGATAAGTCATATCGACCGATGATTGCCCTTCTCGAAAAGCTTCTTCACCAGCATGCAGACTTTCACCTGTCCCTGAGTATCACTGGTACATTCATCGAACAGGCCCAACAATGGGTACCTGACGTAATTGAAGGTTTCAAACGTCTGGTTGATACAGGTAAAGTTGAGATCGTCGCTGAAACGTACTATCACTCACTCGCCTTCTTCTACAGTCGAAGTGAATTTGAAAGCCAAGTACGTGCACACCAATCAAAGATCAAGGAAGTGTTTGGCGTCGATACACAAGTATTCCGTAACACGGAACTTGCCTACAATGACGAACTTGCCGCCTGGGCAGATAAAGCAGGCTTTAAAGGAATTTTAGCCGAGGGATGGGACCCAATTCTCGAGTGGCGGAGCCCTAACCATGTCTATCAACCTAAGGGAACAGAAAATATTGCATTACTTCTCAAAAACTACCACCTTAGTGATGATCTGGCATTTCGTTTTAGCGACAAGGACTGGAGTCAGTGGCCGCTTAACGCTGATACCTACAGCGAATGGGCTAATGCCTCTATCGCTGACCAGCCTCTCGTAAACCTATTCATGGACTTCGAAACATTCGGCGAGCACCAATGGGCCGATACCGGAATCTTTGACTTCTTTGATAGTTTTGTCGGTAAGTGGCTATCTAATCCAGACAACACATTCTATACAGTGTCAGGGGCAATTGATACTTTTGAACCAGTCGGTGAGATCAGCATGCCTAATACCGTCACTTGGGCTGATACCGAGCGTGATCTGACAGCATGGCTAGGAAATAGTATGCAACAGGAGGCCCTACGACACGTCTACTCGTTAGAGGATGACGTTCTACGTACGGGAGATTTAGAACTGATATCTGATTGGCGCAAGCTCCAAACCTCTGATCATGTCTACTATATGTGTACCAAGTGGTTTAGCGATGGTGACGTACACGCTTATTTTAGTCCGTATGAGTCGCCATATGATGCCTTTTTATACTTTATAAATGTCGTTCGAGACATTCGATGGCGGCTACATGAACACCACAGAACGGGTGGTCTCAATGGCTAGGCCTATAGTCCTCAGCAACGGCGAACTTCACGTTGGGCTCAATAAATATGGACTAGTGCACGACTTTTACTTTCCGTACGTCGGACTCGAGAATCATTCAGCCGGACAGGAAATGCGTCACCGCGTCGGTATTTGGGTTGAGGGCGAAATAAGTTGGCTCGATAGTGACAACTCGTGGTCATTTGAGTTCTCATACCCACATAGTGCATTAATCGGTCATACCGTCGCAACAAACAGTCGGCTGGGAATTATATTAGAGTTTGACGACTGCGTTGACGCTCAGATTAGTGCCTTTCTACGTAATATACACGTTATCAATATGCGAGATACTGAACGTGACGTGCGACTCTTTATGCATCAAGCTTTTGCGATTGGTGATTCACGCAGCAATACTGATACAGGTCAGTACCTCCCAGACAGTGACGCAATCCTACACTACCGTGGACGACGAGCTTTTATTATATCTGGTCTCTACAATGACCAGCCATTTGATCAACATACGATTGGACTATTTGGCATTGAGGGCCACGAGGGGACGTATCGAGACGCTGATGATGGCGAGCTCAGCAATGGCGCGGTAGAGCATGGCCGTGTTGACTCGACTTTACGCTTTCGTATGCAAATACCACCACACAGTTCTACGCGTGTTCAGTATTGGATTGCTGCTGGTCGTTCAACCAGGCTTGCCTTGTTCGTTCATAAGCAAATTCGCGAGTCAGGTGTAATCTCCCGAATTGGTGAAACAGCCAATTGGTGGCACAACTGGTTAAAGCCCGCTCAGGCAACGGCGAATCAAATTCCTGAAATATACCGTAAGACATTCATAGAAAGTGTGATGATCATAAAGTCACAGATTGATATGCGTGGTGCTGTCATCGCAAGTACAGATACGACAATGCTTAATTATTCACGCGATGCTTATGCATACTGTTGGCCACGAGACGGATCGTTTGTGCTATGGCCATTAATCCGCATGGGGTACAAGGATGAAGCGTATCGATTCTTTGAATTTTGTAAACGCGGACTTCATCCAGATGGCTATTTAATGCATAAATATCGGGCTGATGGTGCACTTGGTAGCAGCTGGCACCCCTATGTACATGACGGAGTTGTTGCACCACCGATTCAGGAAGACGAGACAGCACTAGTCCTCTTTGTATTCGCACAATACTACAAGATGCATCCCGACAATAATCTGCTAAAAGATTTTTATGAAGAGATGATAACACCTATGGCGGACTTCCTTGCTAGTTATATTGAAGAGGCCACTGGTTTGCCTAAGCCAAGTTATGATCTGTGGGAACAAGTGTTTCTCACTACCACCTTTACGACATCTGTCGTGTACGCAGCGTTACTCGCAGCATCAGAGATCGCAGAGAAAGCAAATGACCCCGATAATGCAGTAAAGTGGCGATCAAGCGCCGAAGACATTGCCTCGGCAGCACACAAACATCTCTATAATACCGACCGCAAGCATTTTTATAAGGGGTTGATTGTCAAGGATGGCGAAATTATCAAAGACGGTACTATTGATACATCGAGTACGTTTGGTGTCTTTATGTTCGGACTATTTGATGTATCGAGCACTGAACTAACTTCATCAGTCGAAACTATTAAAGAGCTATTCGGAGTTAATCAGGGCGCAATCGGTCTACCTCGTTATGAAAATGATGATTATCGCCGCTCGAATCCCTCAATTACTGGCAATAGTTGGTTCATTACCTCAATGTGGCTAGCTCAATACGAGACAGATATCGGTAATCAGTCGAGAGCATTCGAGATTCTTGAATGGGTCAGGTCGCATGCAATGAGTACCGGCATGATGTCAGAGCAGATTGATCCCGTTACAGATCAAAATATCGCACCTGCGCCTCTTACGTGGACACAAGCCGAATATGTGTCGACACTACTTGATACAATAACCGAGGAAGATTAGTATGTCTCCAAGATTTCATAATATCGTAAGAGTCGCAAAAGGTGCCATTCTTCGTAATAGTATTGTTAGCCGCCATCGTCGACAAGCTATTATTAAATTCACCAATAAGTTCGGCTTTGTTTATTTCGGACACGTTGATCAGCATGACGACGAACATCATATTATACGTGGTCTAACGGTTAGCTCGTCGCACCAGGATGAACACTACAGTGTCGGCTCATTTGAAGGCTATGATGTCAGCCTCGTTGATCGATACGATATTCTCAGTACACCTAAACAGTCCTTAAAGACTCATCGTTGGCTGATCTTCGAGATAGACCTACATAATGGTAAGGATGTCCCCCATATCTTCTTAGGTGGTCATAACCATCAAAATTCATCGTATGCAAAGTTATTTACCTCTGTTCCATCTCTTCAGTCTGTACCGCTCGGCACATTTGGTGCTCATAGTAATGAATTCACAAGCAGGTACAGTCTATTCGCGACAGCAACACAATTTATCGAAGTTGAGCGACTATTTACAGCCGACGTGACACGGACAATTGCAGCGCATTTCTGGCCACTTGCAGTTGAAGTTTTTGAGGGTTCGCTATATGTGTATGCTGATAACCAAGTGTTGTCCGTTAGTCTCCTTGAGACAATGCTCAAGAATGGCCTCTGGTTGGCACAAAAACTTGATGAACACACCTACCCTACTGATTCCGCTGAATCGAACATTGAAGAATAACTATATAGAATAGAGTTGAGTCTTTGAGGCCCGCTTAATTGATAGTCAATTTGTTTGCCATAACTCTTGTAACCTTAAAATAAACTGAGCAGAGGTCCGTCCTTTGCAGAGAATAATTACGAGATAAATGCAAGTAACCAAAAGTTTATAAGGCTACGATGTAGATGAAATAGTTGCGTGATAGAAAAAACGACGAAAGAAAGATTAACCCTTGCGAGGTTTGATTTCGTTGCGGCCAAGACTCTTTTTAGTCTCGACATATAGGGCATGTGTACGAGCAATAGGATCGTACTTCTTAAGAGAAAGCTTTTCAGTAGTATTTTGAACGTTTTTAGTAGTGTAGTATGTACGGTGGCCAGAAGCCTCGCTCACAAGTCCAACTAATTTTCGTTTTGTATTCTTCTTTGGCATAACTGATAAAGTATACCAAACAACCTCTGATGATTCAACCCCTAAGACGGCTGTTTAACGGAAGTTGTTAAACGCAACAGGAAAATCGAAGTCAGCACGTCTGATTAGTTGCATAGCAGCCTGTAGATCATCCTTACTCGCCGCTGTTGCGCGAACAGCTTCTCCTTGAATCTGGGTCTTAATCTTCGGTAAGTCATCACGCAGCATTTTAGTAATCTTTTTAGCCTTATCCTGATCGAGTCCTGCTATAAATGGAATTTCCTGGGTTGCCTTAAGATTACTCGTTACAATAGTTTTAGATAGATCTAGTACTTTACTGCTTAGTTCTCTCGCTGACAATTTCTTACGTATAATGTCGACAATGCTTTCAATCTGCCAATCATTTGCACCAATGACCTTAAATCCAGTCTTATTATCCAACCAGTCAATCTCTGCAGGCGTATTTTTAAAGTCGTAGCGACCGACTATTTCCTTCTGAACCTGCGCAAAGACATTGTTCATCTCGGCTTTGTCATATTCAGACACAATATCAAAACTAAATGTTGCCATATACCTAGTATACCAGCAGATTGATATCAACACCTTAGATATGTTAAAATCTACCAGAGTGTGAGTTAGGTATGCCGCGATAGCTCAGTTGGTAGAGCGCATCCATGGTAAGGATGAGGTCCTGGGTTCGAATCCCAGTCGTGGCTCCATGAATATACTTGAAAACAGAGGTGTTTTCGGATAAAATACATAAGTATCTAAATAGTATGCCGTCTTAGCTCAGTTGGTTAGAGCAGCTGTTTTGTAAACAGCAGGTCCACGGTTCGAATCCGTGAGACGGCTCCATGATATTATGAGATACAGCTTGCTGGAATCGTGTAGTGGCAATCACGGAAGACTGTAAATCTTCTGCCGTAAGGCTTCGTAGGTTCGAGTCCTACTTCCAGCACCAAATAAATACGCTTGTCGATTGACAGGCGTATTTTCTTATTTGAATTTTAGTATACCTACTTCACGAAGTATTAAGGCAGCTTGATCAAGGCTAATTTTTTCATTTCTAATAGCATCACGTATACCAGGGTAAATATTGTCAACATATTCTCTAGATCGAACTGTTATATCCTGTCCACCGACGGCATCTCTTGTAGCATTAAGACTGGCTGCAACGTCCTCATTATCAATATCGAGGGCATGGGTAAGAGTTCTCGATTGAGGCTTCAACTTAATTTCATTTAATTCCATTCCAAATACTTTAGCATATTATTGAACGACGCGCAAAACGTTGCCGAACTAATTCTTGAACCATGGGACTAAAGCGTGAAATTGAGTAAGCCATTGACATAAGCACTTAATAGTGATAACATAATATTTATGTCAAACTTTCAAGATCATGAACCAAGCCTTATGCGCGAGCCTCTTTTACCATCAGATTTAACACTAGGTGAGCGCAAAGCTATTGGGCATGCAGCGGATTTAGCTTTCGGTTTTGGTGACGAACCTCATACTGATCATAACTTAACTAGCGTCGACGCACCCATTCGGCAGCAAATAAGCGTCCCAACTATTGGTGAGCTAAACCCTAACGTACTACGTGTGCGTACTCCAAGGATGTCACTAGAACAATTTAGAGCCGAGCAAGCAAACAAACACCAATCAGGCTTGTAGTAAAGTTTAATTTGAAATTTACTTATAAAAGTCATATGCTATTGGGTATGACTAATCTAGATATCGATTCACCGGCAGAAATATTAAATGATCAACCTCAGCACCACATTATAGAAGAAACCGAAGCAAGAATACTTGGTCTTGCAGTGGGTATCGCAGATCACAACGCCTCTACGGAAGATGAAGCGGTAGTAATTGTACCTCGAACCAATGTAGCTGATGCATTCGAGGAGCACCTTAGGGGATTACCTTACACTAAACGGGAAAGAGAAATAGGCAATGTTGCAGATCATATGTTTGGTCGCAATGGAGTCAGCCGTGATGTTGCTATGGAATCAGTTTTAAGAAATTATGATGAACGAGTTACATCACAACTCGACGAGGCTGTTTCACTCGACGTGCCGTTATCTGTGGAATAATCATCTTCGCTGACTTCTCACGAAGGCCTTGTGACAGTTCAACTTGACCAATTCGTTCGTAAGCATCAGCCAGAATATTGAGCGTCTGTGGAATAGGATCAAGTTCAACTGCTTTTTCTAGTGCATCAATCATCTTGCGATCATTGCCGAGTTTTTCTTGTACTTTCGCATAGGCAATTTGTCGTGAAGCTAATTCGCTATCCATAGACAATGCTTGTTCGAAGGCCAGCGCTGCTTTGTCGTAATTCTCTGTTTCATAGTAAATGAGACCAACATTATGAAGGCTACTTGCACTTGGTTCCAAGGACTGTGCAATCTCAAAACATTCGATCGCGTCCTTAAATGCCTGCTGTTTGGCATAGAGAATACCTAAGCGGTTATATGCACTCGCGTTACGCTCATCGACACGCAAAATCGTCAGAAGAGCTTTCTCGGCGCGTAAATATTTACGATCCTGCAATGACTCCTGGGCAATAGTCCATAATTGATCCAATTTCTCAGATAATTTAGTCGGCAGATCAGTGACGACCTCTGCTATTGTTTGACGCTGCACAATAGCCCAGGCGCCCAGCAATGCAATAATAATAAGACCTAACATTAGTATTATTATAACACGACAAAGCGAGACTATCTAATAAGCTCGCTTATTTTATACCGAGAAAGGAAGTGTTATATCCTGCATAGCAGGTCATACCACAAGCCGCGCTAAACAGAGGCGGATGTTGCCATTTGCTTGGATTTGTTGATAGGCATACAGGAGGCTATCGATCTGTGCAATAAGTTCAGCTTGAGGCTTTTCACTAATACTACGTTTTAGGATGTTAGCGGCATTTGTCAGGAGTAGTAGTGCCGATTCCCTGTCGTCTTTGTATCTTGAGGCAACGACTAATTTCTTATACGTTGAAGCCTGTAATAGGTCACGTGCATCTCTTACAATCGTAGCCCTAGACTGAAAATACGCGTCATCTGTTGTTAATCTATTAATTTCGGCTGGTAAGCCATCGGCCATAAAGAGTAATTGTGTGCGTTTTTTGTCATCTTTCACGCCTAGATCATCAAGGAACGACTCTGTCTGCAGATGTGTAAGTGGCTGAAGGTCAAAAGCTCTCGTACGAGAGGCTACGGTCGGTAATAGCTTCGAAGGAGTATGAGTAGCCAATATGAAGTAAATGCCCTTCCCAGGCTCTTCTAGGAGCTTGAGGAAAGCATTTTGCGCAGGATGGCCCATTCGTTCGGCATAATCAATCACAATAACGAGTTTGCCACTTTGAACAGAGCGAGTTTGATCATATAAACGGCGAATGCTATCAATACTAATAACACCTTTGTCGATATCTACTTTTTCGTCTTTCTCGGGTAGGACTGTCAGATGTACATCCCCCACTATGCTGGCAATATACTCAGCTGTCGTACTGAGACCAACACCTATCGGGCCAGTTAGTAAAATAGCCTGTGGCAAATCATTTATTAGTTGTGAGAGTGCCAAGTCGCTTGTTGGATGAAGAACAGGCTTATTCATGCTACAAAACTCCGGGGAACATGTCTGTGAATTCAGTAGGAATCGGTGCAGTGAACACTTGTCTGTTACTCGTCGGAATTGTAATTTCTAGGCTTGCTGCATGCAGATATAGCCTATCAGCGGGTTTACCATATACTTTATCACCCATTATTGGTGTTGCGATATATTTCATATGGACGCGAAGTTGATGTGTTCGACCGGTGCGAGGTTCTAGTTTAACGAGGGCATGGCCGTCTTTTTCAGCCAAGACTTCGTACTTTGTCAGGGCCGCCTTACCCTTTACGTCAACTCGAAACGTACTCGGTGCTGATGGATTACGACCAATCGGCAGATCAATTTGTGCTTTTGGTGACTTAGGAATGCCATCGACAACAGCAATGTACGTCTTCTTGGTCTTACGATCTGCGAATTGTTTTTGTAATAGCAGGGCCGTCTCGGTGTTACGAGCACCAATCATAACACCGCTAGTATCGCGATCAAGCCGATGAATGATGCCGGGTCGATTCGTATTCTCGTTATACGTGCTGTAGCGACCAAAGAAATCTGCAACAGTAAATTCATCATTTAATGCACCCTTGCTATGCGACAAAACGCCGACGGGTTTATTGATGACAATAACGTTATCATCGAGGTAGATTATCGGTAGTTCACTTTCGCTAAAGTCAGTTGCATCAGGTACGGCAACGGCAATATTATCAGTCACAATAATTTCTTGCTTTGATGAAACAGCGGGCTCGCTGTTAACCGTAACATGACCGGCCTTGATATGCTTTTGCCATGTACTACGTGAGATGCCAGGGAAACGTTCGACTAGCTCTAGATCAAGACGAGTTTTTGGCGATTTAACCTCGAAGAGATAGATTTCCTTGCCATGGAATGGAATACCGTAGGTCGTCGTGTGATCTGTTGGGTTAACAACAACTTGCCCAATGATGTCCTGCTTATCTGTTCGTACTTGCTCGGTGATATATTCAACATCATCATCAGCCTCTTCGTCGAGAAGAATGTAATATTGTTGTTTAGCAAAACGGAAGCCAACAAGTGTATTCTTGGGGTTAGGATTACTGAATTTGACCATTGAGACATGTCGAGGGACGTTTTCATCACCAGCTAGCTCGAACTTGCGCAAGATTGCGATAATATCACCGCTTGAAATCTTAACCATGTTAGACCTTCTGTCGCAGACCGACGGCTTGTTGCGCACGTAAGAGTGTTGCATTAGCGACTGGAATCAAATCGTGTTCTGACTGTTCGAGTTTGGCAATTACTGCATTATCATCAACTGTTGAAAGTTTTTGCTGAAAGTCAGTTAAGAACTTCTCGACTTCAGCCGCAACTACAGCCTTAAAGTCACCGTAGCTTGATTGACCTTCAAACTCTGCACTAACCTCTTCCAAGGTCCGTCCTTGCAGTAGTGAGAGGATTTGAAGTAAATTACTAATGCCAGGTTGATTCTGTGGATCAAAATGAACACTGGCTAGATCATCTGTTGTGGCGCCTATGACTTTCTTGGCAGCAGCTGATGGTTGGTCGCCCAGGAAGATCACACCGCGACCAGAATCATCTGATTTGCTCATCTTCTTGGTTGGATCAATGAGGTCCTTAATACGAAGCCCTTGGTCTTTACCGAAGAACTTGTGTTGAACTGCGACAGACTCAGGAACATTGAAAGTATCGCCAAGTTTATTATTAAAACGCTCTGAAATATCACGAGCAAACTCGAGATGTTGAGTCTGATCTTCGCCGACAGGAATGTATTGAGCTTCGTACAACAAAATATCTGCAGCCATGAGCACTGGATAGTTAAATAGACCCATACTTACAGTCTGGTTAACTTTTTTCTGCTTCACATCATTTACATCGTCTGGCAGCTCAAAATCTTGAGCGCCTAGTGAATCATACACATTTTGAGATTTATCTTTAAACTGTGTCATACGACTCATTTCACCAAAACCTGTAAAACAATCCAGAATCCACGTCAGCTCACTATGCGCACTAATATAACTCTGGCGATACAGATAAATATCAGGATTATCGAGGGGCAGTCCCGCCGCTACAAATAGTCGTGCATTGTGCAGAATTTGGTCATACAGCAAGCTATGGTCAATTGGTGTCGTAAAGCTATGAAGATCAGGAATGAACAGGTTCACTTGGTATTCATCAGAACGTGTCTTGGCCATGTCGATGATTGGCAAAATTGCACCAAAATAGTTACCAATCGTCAGATCATTATTGGCTCGAATGCCGGTTAAAATAACTGGTTTACTCATTACGTTCATTATAGCCTAAATACACCGTAGAACATATTATTAGTTTACCTCTGCCTGCCTTTTAAGCATCGCTTTTGACAAGCTAGATAACGAATCAATCGTCGGTAATTTGCTAATAATACCAACCAGTGGTAATTCTGTACAACCGAGTAGAATACAGTCGACGCCTTGAGACTCTAGTCGTTTCGCGATATCAGTCAGCCGCCTACGCATCGATAATGGTACATGGTTACTAATTACCCCATGAATTATGTTACTCAATGCATCGATATCATGAGTATTTGGTTGTAAGACAGCTATACCCCGAGCCTTCAGTGCTTTGTGGTATAGTTCACTTTTTATGGTAAAAGGTGAAGCCAACAACCCGACTTTCTTGTGTCCAGCAGACTCAATATCATCAGCAACTGCGTCTATCATTGATACGAAGCTCTTTCTAGGTATATTCGTAAGGTCATCCAATAACAGATGTGCAGTATTACAGGCTAAACCGATAACCGATGCTGTCTTCATTGGGAGATTACTTGTTACGTCCTGAATCATCTTTACGGCCCCTACTGCAGCCTCCGGCGTTGCAATGAAGTCCGGTGTCGGTATAGATGCATGAATGATCATCGGAAATTCGTCTGGTGCCTTACCTTTGCCGACGCCTACGACTATGAGTGAGTGCAAATGGGATGAGGCCTGCGGGCCCATCCCGCCAATTATTATCATATGATTTTTCATTATTGTTTCCTTATCTTCCGAATGTGTATTCGGGGTTAACGGTTAAAAAGTGATCCATGTCACGTAATGCGGTCGGATTTGTTTCAATTGCCTCCCATCCCATAGTGAGATGAACTCTATCACCGTCGACTGCGAGGTAGTAAGGAGGCGTTACGTGCTTGGTAAATAGTTGAGCAGTTCGTACTTCTGGTGGCAGCAAAGCCTGCATCGCCATACGCGCACGATAAAATTGTCGTTCCTGTTGACAGCCAATACTAATAAGTGTGTCTGCCCTCACTTGATCTGGAGCCCCTGACTTCACTGCTGCAAGCTCTAGGCTATCCGTATCCTGAAATGCATAATGTGCTGCGACATAGCGGAATGTATCCCCACCGTGCTTACTGCCCTTAGCCTGCAATTTTGCGGCAAGTTCAGGATCAGTATCGAGTGCAGCAATAACTGTATCGACATACTGATCGGTATCATGTGGTGTATCGACTGCATGGAGTACACGTCCTTCGAGTTCTGGAAACTTCCTTAAGTGTCTATCAATTTTATGGCCTAAGTTATACGCTTCTCTGCCGCTTTCTGCCAGATTTACCCCATTTACCTTATTACCTAAATGATTAGCGTGAACGATTTGTATTTGCGCGGTAGGGATATGTCTTGCGACACGAAACACACTATCAGCATAGGACAGGCCTCTCTCTGGGATATGTGTACTCGCCCCTAAAATTAATCTAAGTACAGCAGCTCCTATTTCTGGATGATCGACTACATCAACTAAGTTGTGAGCATCTAGCTGACCGACAGACTCAATATATGCATCTGGATCACGTATTAATTGTTTTTTTATTTGATTCAACCTGGTATTGCGTTCTTGTTCTATAGGATGCATAACTTTCTCCTTTATTTATGAATATTAAAAAACCGTCTGGTGACGGTTTAGTCGATATTCTTAAATTCTAGGATGTGTTACTTCAAAACACGGAACAAACCGTCACGCTGGGTGTCGGTAAACCAATAGCTACTTACTGATATGGTTCGTTTGTTCATTACAACTTGACTATAACCTATTATGTTTTGTTTGTGAACAGTTAAATTTCGAGCGACATGCCTAGGTCATCTGAAACGTCAGCTACCCCTGCGTGCGTAAAGCCCTGACCAATCCAAAATCCACTAGCAGATCTAGTTGACATAAGTCCGAGTCTTTCCTTGCCATCTAGTCTCGCAACGGCCATATTCTGCACAAGAAACGACCCTACGTGCTTTCTACGGCTCTCTGGATGTACGGCAAGGCCTTCGATCCATCCATATGGAGCGTCTTCGCTAGGAATGTAGAGTGAGATACCTTGAAGTTGACCGTCTTCATCGACAGCTCCGTACGTTTCTCTATCAACAAAGTCGCCGAGTAGCTGATTTTGGTGAAGTGGATTGTCTACCTTAAAGTAGTGAGATTCGTCGATCTCAGTATAAATTGATAGAGCTCGCTTGGCTTCAGGCGATAAACCATCAGGATCAACCTCGACAGGCATCTCTATGCTTACAAATTTCATATTAATGCTATTATACTACTTATGTATATAATTGTCAATATGACCTATCAAAAACACCCCGATTGGGGTGCAGGTGATAGCGAATGTGTATATTAACGCTTAGAGAATTGTTCGCGCTTACGTGCAGAACGAAGACCGTACTTCTTACGTTCTTTCTCACGAGAGTCACGTTTTAGGAACTCTGCTTTTTTAAGCGTAGAACGAAGGTCTGTGAATCCAACGGTGAGTGCCTTAGCGATCGCAAGCTTGATTGCATCAACTTGGCCAGCAATACCGCCACCCTTAACAAGGATAGTAATATCGAAGTCCTTTTGCTTGTTTACAAGAGCGAGTGGATCAAGGATTTCACCAGCGTGAGTCTTGTTGTCACTAAAGTATTCAATCGCAGGCTTGTCATTGATTGTAACTTTGCCCTTACCAGCGAATAGACGAGCTGAAGCAGTTGCGCTCTTGCGTCGGCCTAGGCCGTATAGGTATTTAGAATCAGCCATTAGAAGGTTACCTCTACTTTCTCAGGGGTTTGTGGGTTATGAGTGTGTTCAGCTCCAGGAAAGACTCGGAGACGTCCTAAACGGTCGCTAGAAAGCTTGTTCTTAGGAATCATACCCTTGACTGCCTCAATAATGATACGCTCTGGGTACTTCGTACGAAGCTCTGAGAGACTTTCATCACGCAAGCTACCAGGGAAGCCTGAGTGGTGGTAGTATCGCTTGTCGTTTTCTTTTTCACCAGTCACAACGACTTGTGCAGCGTTGATAACAACAACGTAGTCACCGCCATCGATATGTGATGTGAATGTTGGCTTGTATTTACCAATGAGATACTTAGAGATTGTCGTTGCAACGCGACCAAGTGGCGCAGTTGAAGCATCAATCAAGATCCATCGACGAGTAACGTCTGATGGCTTCTGTGAATATGTTTTCTTGTGATTATTCATTACGCTGTCGCCTTAACTTTCTTTACTGTTGTAGTGGCTTTTTTTACAGCCTTTGGTGCCGGCTTAACGGCTTCAACAACTGGCGCTGCCACTGGTGTAGACGTTAGTTCATCAACAAAAGCGATTGTAGCCATCTGTGTACCGTCACCAACACGCATTTTAGTACGTTCAACACGAACGTGACCGCTGTTGCGTCCTGAGATTTGTGGAACGATCTCGTCAACCAATTTCATAGCTGCTGCCTGAGTAGACAAAGCTGCAATTACTTGGCGACGACCCTGCAATGTTCCCTTTTTAGCCTTAGTGATAACTTTTTCGATGTAACGAACAAGTTCCTTAGCCTTAGGGTAAGTTGTTTCAATTTTACCGTGCTCGACGAGGCTAGTAGCCAGGCCTTTGAGCAACGCTCGACGCTGATCGCGTTCGCGACCGAATTTGCGTCCTACATAACTGTGTCGGTGCATATCTAAAGTTCCAGTTCTGCTAATTTATCTTTAACTTCGTCCAAAGCCTTTGATCCAAAGCCCTTGAGCTCACGAAGGTCTTGCTCTGAAAGAGTAACCAAGTCGTGGACTGTTCGGATTTCGTTGTTGATCAAAGCATTTGCGGTACGTGCAGTCAGGTTAAGCTCTTCGATTGGAGTGTTCAGCTCACTTGTCTCATCGTCAAGGTCTTGGCCAAGGGCAGGAGCAGCTTCAACAGTAGTTGAGCCCGCAAGTGCAGTGTATTGGTTAACAAGGATCGCAGCAGCTTCTTCAAAGGCTGCACGAGGAGTGATTGAACCATCCGTCTCGATTGTTACTGCTAGTTTATCAAGATTAGTCTCTTGACCAACACGAGTGTTGTCAACTTTGAAACGAACACGAAGTACTGGGCTAAAGACTGCGTCGAGGGCAATCATGTCACTGTGAACACGGCTAGTACTTGATTCTTCGATAGTGCGGTAACCACGACCTGCTTCGACAACGAGGTCGATAAGGACTGATTTCTTTGGGTCATCGACAGTTGCAATAACTTGCTCTGGGTTAACGATTTCAACGTCTGCAGTTGTCTTGATATCACCAGCTGTAATAACCCCAGCGCCTTTTTTCTCAAGACGAAGCTCGATTGGCTCGTCAGTATGAACATTAATACGAACGTTTTTAAGGTTCAACATGATGTCAACGACATCTTCTTTGATTCCCTTAACGGTAGTAAATTCGTGACTTGCACCTTCAATACGGAAGGCTACAACGGCACCACCACGAATGCTTGAAAGCAGTACGCGGCGAAGGCTGTTACCAAGTGTGTTACCGTATCCTGAGTGTAGTGGTTCGATTACGAATGTAGCGTTTGTAGGGCTTGTCTCGTCAATACTAGCGAGTGCGGGGTTGTGAATTACTTTTGTCATTATGGTAGCTCCTTTTATTATTAACGAGAGTAATACTCTACAATTAGCTGTTCGTTGATATCTGGTTCTGCCTCTGTACGTAGTGGCAATCCGGTGACTGAAATTGTCAATTTCTTCTGATCGCTCTTCAACCAGCTTAGTGGTAATTGGAACGTGTTTTTAACGACATCATCGATTTGGCTAAAGTAACCTGACTTAGCACTCTTTGGACGAATAACAATTTCGTCACCTGGCTTAAGACGGATTGATGGAATATCAACACGGCGGCCGTTAAGTAGGAAGTGTCCGTGACCAACGAGTTGGCGTGCACCACGACGTGATACAGCAAAACCAGCACGGTAGACTGCGTTATCAAGACGAAGCTCGAGTAACTGTAGCAAGTTTTCTCCAGCTAGTCCGTCACGACGAGTTGCTTCTACCATCAAACGCGCAAATTGCTTCTCAAGGAGACCGTATGTACGGCGAACCTTTTGCTTCTCACGTAGTTGAGTTAGGTATAGGCTTGTCTTGCCTGGGCGGCCATTGGCGTGCATTCCTGGAATACCAGCTTTTTTAGCCATGATCTTGTGCGCTTTAGGGTGCAGTGCATAGCCCTCTCGGCGACTTTGTTTAACAATTGGTGAAGTATCTCGTGCCATATTAAGCCCTTCGTGCCTTTCGTGGTCGGACGCCACCGTGCGGAACACTCGTTACGTCGCGAATGCTATCAACGCTAATTTCAAAACTGCCCATAGCGCGAATTGCAGCATCACGTCCTAGGCCTACACCCTTAACGAATACATCAACTGCATTCATGCCGTGAAGGCTCTTGGCGCTTTCAGCGGCTTTCTCGGCAGCAACTTGGGCAGCGTATGCTGTACCCTTCTTGCTACCACGAAATCCTGTCGCACCAGCGCTTGATGAAGTTAGGACGTTACCTTTTTTATCGGTAAACGTAACGATAGTGTTATTAAATGTTGCCTGAATATGAAGCTGTCCAGACGGAACAGATCGACGTTGCTTCTTACGAGTCGATGTGGATTTGCTTGCTGTTGTTTTATCTTCTGCCATAATCTATTCCTTCCTACGTCTTAGACGCTGCCTTCTTTTGAGTTCCGCCCACTGCAACACCCTTACCCTTACGAGTCCTGGCGTTAGTACGAGTTCGTTGACCGTGTACAGGAAGTCCAGCCTTGTGGCGTAGACCGCGATATGCACCAACGTCTTTAAGTCGCTTGATGTTGTTCGTAACGACACGCTGAAGGTCACCTTCAACAGTATAGTTAGCATCAATAGTCTCACGAAGACGCTGTTCTTCGCTCTCTGTAAGGTCTTTGACGCGAGTTGTTGGCTCTACACCAGCAGCAGTCAAAATTTCAATAGCATGGTGTGGACCAATACCATAAATGTATGTCAAACCAATCTGAACTTGCTTTTCAGCTGGGATAGTAACGCCTGCAATTCGAGCCATAATTAACCTTGCCTCTGCTTGTTCTTAGGTTTTTTCTTGTTGATGATACGAAGAACGCCTTTGCGACGGACCAGTTGATCATCTGGACTGATTTTTTTTACACTTGCGCGTACCTTCATAAGCCTCGATAAAACTCCCGTGAACTTTACATTTAATCTTTTAAGCGGAAGGTGATTCTGCCCTTACTAAGATCGTAAGGGGTCAACTCAACTTCTACCTTATCACCTGGCACAAGACGGATGTAATGCTTGCGCATTTTGCCCGAAATGTGAGCGATGATACTATGGCCATTTTCAAGTTCGACCTTAAACTGCGTATTAGGTAGTGATTCCACCACCTTACCTTGCAATTTAATTACTTCCTTTAGACTAGCCATAAGTTACAGTAGTAGATTATACACGATGTTTGCAGAAAGGTAAACACTTAATCTCAAGTAAAATGTAACGCTCGTTGTGTAACCCGCGTTATTTTCTAATAATTCTATTATATAGGACAAGTTGGTACTGTCAACGCTTAGTTTGTGTTGCCGTCTATAACAGTTCTGACCATGATCCTGCGATCAAACATTCCAAGACGAGGCACCCATTTGCCATCAAACGTCATAAGGTTGAGCGCCTCTTTACCTGGTACGGCAGTTTTACCCATCAATGTCATGCCAGTAGCGTTAACTTCGTCGATTGACATACTCTGATTATCAACGACGCTATAGGTAAAAGTTCGACCATCACCACGCTCTAGTACAATTTTGTCACCCTTCTTAAGAGTCCCCAGCTTGGCAAAGGCACCATCTTTGGTCGTACCCATATTATGTCCATCTATGAGTATTACACCTCCACTACCAGGCGTGCTACTTTTACTATACCAACCAGCATCATTAATGTTACTAGGAGACTGAAGTACGTTATTACTATCAAGCCCGACAGGAAATACACGCGTATTACCGAGATTGAGGGATGGAATTGTGATATAGCGTGGATGCGCTGCTGAGACAGTGTAAGTTTTTACCTGATTTGATGTGACGGTTGATTCATCGACTCGACTATCTGCACTGACAATGGCAAGTGGAAAGGGCAAATCACCTGTCGTATACCACTTGTAGCCATACCAGCCAGCAAGACCGAGAATGATAATGACGATAGCTAGTACTATCCATCTTCCTGGGTGTCGTTCTCTTACGTATTCAATATCAAGAGCCACTATGGCCTACTTATAGTCGTCGTAGGTTACCATGAGTGCGCGGCTGTTGATTTGCCTTAAGGCTTCAAGCCCAACAGATACAACAATCAAAAGTCCTGTTCCACCGATCGATAACTTGCTGTTAGACACACCAGCAACGTTATAGAGCAAATACTCAGCAGCGAATGGCATGACTGCAATAATACCAAGGACGAGTGAACCGAATAAAATCAAGCGGTTAACGGTGCGGCTGAGATATTCTTCAGTATTCTTGCCTGGACGAACACCTTCGATGAAACCACCCTGCTTTTGTAAGTTTTCAGAGATTTCATTCGCGTTGAATACGATTCCTGTATAGAAATACGTGAACAAGATAACGAGCACAAAGTAAGCTGTTGGATATATAAAGGCCTCAAGGGTTGTACCAGTAAATGCACCTGGATTTGGTGCTTGGAACCAGAGAATCAAGTTACTGGCAAGGTCTGCATATGCGCTGTTACCCGTGGCCTTTAATACCTGCCCAATGAATGCAGGTAGGGACAGGAAGGCAACAGCGAAGATCACAGGAATAACACCAGCGGCGATAAGTTTAACAGGCAAAA
This sequence comes from Candidatus Saccharimonadota bacterium, assembly GCA_028286365.1. Lineage (GTDB taxonomy): Bacteria > Patescibacteriota > Saccharimonadia > Saccharimonadales > Saccharimonadaceae > UBA1547. The sequence goes on from JAQBRR010000002.1 coordinate 295,612, forward strand.
TACTCTTAATGCCACCGTAGCTACTATTGCCTTGAACACGCTTCGCATAATTAACCGTAATGACGCGCTGAGCTTCGTTGACCTTCACGAGGACGTATAACACGATGAGCGACACTACTGCGATTGCTATGACCACCCAAAAGGTTAGCGGATCGACAGGGATTTTAAACCATCCAAAGACATTCAACGCACCCTTTGATGTATCAAATAGTGACGTACCAAGTGTCGCAAGTGTCGATGGCAGCTGACTAATAATACCAGCGAAGATAATTAAGCTAATTCCGTTACCAATCCCCTGTTCGGTCATCAGCTCACCGAGCCACATAAGAAGGATTGAACCAGCGGTCATCGCTGTGACAGCAACAATCCATTCAATCGGTGTTGAACCGAGTTGGATCGTCGTATTACCCTGTAAAACGGTTTGTCGCAAGATATAAATAAAGGCAATCGACTGAACGACAGCAAGAGGCACGGCAACCATACGAGTCCACTGGTTGATTTTACGTCGGCCAGATTCACCATCCTTATGCAGTTCTTCAAGCTTTGGAATAGCCTTAGTGAGTAGCTGGGTAATAATAGAAGCAGTAATAAAAGGACTCATACCGACAAGAACGATAGAGAAACTGGCGAGCGCACCACCTGAAAGTAAGTTAAGGAAGCCACCAAAGTCGGTGCCGCTGACGACGCTATTAATAACTTGTTTAAGCTCTGTTGGACCAGCCAGTGGTACAGGGATATGAGCCAACAATCGATAGGCAATAATGATACCGAGCACGATAATAACGCGCTTTTGCATGTCACGGTTTTTAAATGATTGAAAAATCGTTTTCCAGTTCATATCTGTCTATTATTACCCTACTCGTTAACTTCCTGAGACCACCTGAAGTGTTTAATTCATCGTTAATTATAACATAATGAATACTGTTATATGGTCATTTTTATTAGAAAACACCCTCAACACCTCGTACACTTGCAAGTGGTACATCTTGATCCTTTATGACGGGAGTTGGAAATTTAATCGGATGAGTCGTCCAACCGCCAAGAGACCATTCAAAGTCTTCGTTTTCGGTAAGCAATTCTTGCACGTACCGTAAACGATCCAGTGCCTCCTTATCTTTACCTGCTGCAAGTTCAACCCGCGCATACGCCTGCGCAAGTAAAGTTAGGTATTCTTTATAGGTTTTATTAGTGTGCATAGAATGGAGTTTAAAATCGGCAAGGTTTTTATATTGCCTAACCAGCATAGGTCCGTCCGCCGAATAATTGCGATTATACTCTGCAGCTTGCCGTTGTGCCCTTTGTTGAGACAGTTGCGCTTCAACTTCCCAGCTTTCTAGCGTTTCGTGATCTGGCCAAAACGATGCGATATATTCCGTCGCAAGCTCAGCTTTATGGCTTAGAACCTGAGAAGAAAGTTCCTCGGGAACAGCGTCCGTAGCTCCAAAAAGAATAAGCCATTCAGTTTCAGTCAAACCTCTTCGTTCTTTACTTCTCTGGTCATCTTCGCCTGTGGGTTCTGTAGTCATTACATTACTCCGCTTAATTACCATTATCTTTGCATATAAATGATCAAAGTGAAAGCATAGATGGAATTAAAAATGAGGCACATTGGCCTCATTTTTATTCCATACAATAACAGATTGTTATTTATCTGATTTTTTAGCAGTCTTCGTACTCATCTTTAGTGGTACTGGAGTCTTTACGAAAGTTCCACCAGCTTTTACGATTGCCGCAACAACGTTCGAGCTTGCACCAGCAACATGAAGTGTTACTTTTTCGGTTAGTTCACCACGGATGATGACCTTTACAGCTTGGTATGGTGTACCGATAAGGTCAGCTTCGAATAGCACAGCATTATCAACAGTCTTACCCTTGAAGGCATTCAAGTGATCAAGATAGACAACCTGAGCAGGAGTTCGAAGTGATTTGAATCCGCGTGCTTTTGGTACAGCCTTCGCAAGTGGTCGTTGACCACCTTGGAACATCGCATTGAGCTTTTTACCTGTACGAGCGCCTTGACCCTTTGTACCACGGCCAGCAGTTTTACCTTGACCAGCAGCAATACCACGTCCAACGCGTTTGCGATCAGGTGTAGCAGCGACCTGTAATTCGTGATACTTCATTATTTTGTCTCCTCTACGGCTGCTACTTTTTTAGCAGGAGTTTTCTTAACAGGAGCATTCAGCCATTCGTCCTTAGGAACCATACTGGCAAGTGCACCGACTGTCGCGTAAGCAATGTTTACCTTGTTGGTTGAACCGAGTGACTTAGAAAGTAGGTTACGAATACCAGTCACACCGATGATCGTTCGGACAACACCACCAGCAATAATACCGGTACCAGGTGCGGCAGGCTTCAGAAGCACTTGTGCGCCTGAGAATCGTACTTCAGATTCGTGTGGTACTGAGTCACCATCGATTGCAATAGTCATCATGTGCTTCTTGGCAACATCAGTCGCCTTCTGAACAGCTGCCTGAACATCTGCACCCTTAGCAACACCAACACCAACCTTAGCTTTGCGATCCCCTACGACAACAAGTGCCTTAAAACGGAAGCGTCGTCCACCCTTTACAACACGTGAGACACGGTCGATGTTAATCACAATTTCTTCAAACTGTTTTGGTTCTACTGGTCCCTGATCACGGCGATTGCCACGATTATTTTGGCCACCACCTTGTCCCCGATTAGGAGAACTTACTGGGGCTGGAGCAGCTGCTGGGGCTGCGGTTTCAATAATATCAGCCATAATTAAAACTCCAATCCTTCTGCGCGTGCTGCGTCAGCAAGTGCGCTTAAGCGACCTGCATATTGACGACCGTTACGGTCGAAAACAACACTTTTAATCTTTGCTGTTTTAGCTTTTTTCGCAATATCTGTACCGATAGAAGCAGCTTGTTCAGTAATCGTACCGGTTTGTTTAGTACCAACGGTACTCGCAGCAACTAGTGTCTTAGCTGAAGCATCATCAATAAGTTGTGCACTAACATGCTTGTGAGAAATAGTTACCGTGAGACGTGGCCTGAGGGCAGTTCCAGATACTTTCGCACGAACACGGTTCTTGCGAAGCTTTAGGTTTCGTAATTTATTTGCAAGATTAGCCATATTACTTACCTGTCTTTCCAGCCTTACGAAGGATAACTTCGTCAGCATATTTAATACCTTTACCCTTGTATGGTTCAGGTTTCTTTAATGCACGAATCTCTGCAGCAACTTGACCAACTTGTTGTTTGTCGATGCCAGAAACTGTGATGCTCATTTTATCAACGGCCAATGTAACACCTTCTTGGGCTGTGTAGTGAACAGCGTGTGAAAAGCCGAGAGCCATTTCGATTGACTGTCCGCCACCGTTTACACGGTAACCGACACCATTTACTTCTAGCTTCTTCTCGAAGCCTTTAACAACACCATCAACAGCGTTATTTAGTAGTGCACGTTGCAAACCATGCTGTGCTTTTGCAATTCGCTCGTCATCCTTGCGGGTAACGATAGCGAAGCCATCCTCGAGGGCAACAGTCACGTCTGACAAATGAGGCACTACCAGTTGGCCTTTTGGTCCAACAACAGTAATAGCATCAGTGTCGACCGTGATTGTCACGCCAGATGGGATCTGAATTGGTAGTTTTCCGATTCGACTCATATCTATTCTCCTTTAAATTTCTAATATACCTTCAGCAGTAATTCACCGCCGATGTTTTGCTTGTATGCAACGTGTCCGGGCATAACACCCTTACTTGTACTGATCAGGATCATACCGCGACCACTTTTGTAGCGAGGGATGTCTGAGCCAGCTACATAGACACGTCGTCCAGGCTTGCTCATACGAGTAATCTCGTTAATTGTTGAGTTTTCACCAGGTTTGTTGATCGTTACGACCAAAATATCACGTGGCTTTGCACTCTCAATTTTGACATCAACTAAATACTTGGCTTTAACAAGTTCTTTAGCGACCGTAACCTTCAATTTTGATGAAGGAACACGGATTTCGTTCTTGCCGACCATAACTGCATTTCGAATGCGAGTTAGTAGGTCAGCGATTGGGTCAGTTGACTGTAATGACATATTCGTTTCCTTTCCTACCAACTACTCTTTGTTATACCGGGGATTTCGCCCTTGGATGCTTTTTCCCGGAAGTTAATGCGACTCAGGCCGAAACGGCGCATGTAACCACGTGGGCGTCCATGCAAACTGTCACGGTTCTTGAAACGAGTCGGTGAACTGTTTGGTGGCAATGACGCCAAACCTTCTAGGTCACCTAGCTCCTTGAATTCAGCACGCTTTGCAGCGAACTTCAAAATCATTTTCTTGCGCTTTTCGTCTCTAGCGACTGCGGATTTCTTAGCCATTAACGCTTTCCTCCTGTTTTCTCAAACGGAATACCAAACTTTTCTAGTAATGCACGGCTGTAAGCAGGGCTTCCACCAGTGATAACAAGATTAGTTTGCAAACCATGCAGTACTTGAGTTTCTTCGAAAGTCAGTTCAGGGAAGATTGATTGCTCAACGATACCGAGGCTGTAGTTACCAGCACCATCGAAAGCCTTAGTACTTACACCATGAAAGTCACGAACACGAGGTAGTGCTACGTTAACGAGACGATCGAGGAATTCGTACATACGAGCTCCGCGTAACGTTACGCTGATGCCGACACGGTTTAGTCCAGCACGGACCTTGAATCCAGCGATAGATTTCTTGGCCATGCGATCAACTGGGTATTGTCCAGTGATCTTTGTAAGCGTATTACGAACAACTTCGTAGTAGCGCTTGTCGTCTTTATTTTTACCAGTTCCTACGCTGACTACAATTTTCTCTAGCTTTGGAACTTGATGAATATTATCAAGTGCTAATTCGGCTTGTAGTTCCTTGACAATTGTATCTTTGTACAAGGCTTTCAGGCGAGGAGTGGTGGTAGTTATTGCAACCATTACTTGATCTCCTTATCTTTGTTCTGACGAGCAACACGGGTAGTGCCACCATCAGCGTTCTTAATTAATCCCACACGGCTTGTTGTGCTTGATTTTTCATCAACGACCAAGGCAACTTTGTGGATAGGTGTTGGGACATGAATGTCCTTGTGACCACCGCGTGGATTGAGTTGAGTTGGCTTGACGTGGCGGTGCTTGTTACCAATACCTTCGACAAGAACGGTACCTTTTTTAGCAAGAACCTTTAGGACTTTACCAGTTGTACCTTTGTTTGCACCGCTAATAAGCTTCACGGTGTCACCAGTTCGGATTCGTTTTACAGTAGCCATATTATAGAACCTCCGGTGCAAGGCTGATGATCTTGGCATAGCCAAGGTCACGAAGCTCACGTGGTACAGGTCCAAAGACACGTGTACCCTTAGGGTTTTTGTCGTCACCGATAACGACAGCTGCATTATCGTCAAATGCGATCGTGCTGCCATCTTTACGTTGGATTTGGTCACGAGTACGAACGATAACTGCTTTAACAACAGACTTACGCTTTACAAGGCCAGTTGGGTTAGCTGTTTTTACTGTTGCAACAATAATGTCACCAACACGAGCATAACGACGCTTGGTACCACCAAGAACACGGATACAAAGAATTTCTTTTGCACCGCTGTTATCAGTTACTTTAAGACGAGTTTCTTGCTGAATCATAATTAAGCCTCTTTCGCTTTCTGAGTAGGCTCAATAGCCACAACTTCTTCTTTAAGCTCAACAGAACCACGTGATTTCTCAAGGATTTTATCTAGGCGGAAAGCTTTACTCTTTGAAACAGGACGAGTTTCGACAATAATAACCTTGTCACCGATCTTTGCGGCATTCTCTTCGTCATGTGCAGCGTACTTGCGGCTAACCGTATACTGCTTGCCATAAACTGGGTGAGTTTCGCGACTTGTAACAGTGACAGAAATAGTCTTATCTGCCTTATCAGAAGTAACGATACCGGTGAATGACTTAGCCATTATTTTGTCTCCTTAGCGCTGGCTAGTTCATTTGCATGTATAGCAAAGTTGAGCCGAGCGATTTCTTTACGTGTAACAGTGATGATTCGAGGGTTTGTAAGCTCTCCAGCTGCATTTCCACGACGTGCCTGAAGTAAATCAGTCGTCTTAATGAGAAGATCAGCGCGGAGTTGATCAATTGTCTTGATCTCATCTGCCTTCTTTGTGACAGTCTTGGTTGTTTTCTTTACAGTAGCCATTATGCTTGCTCCCTCATGATGAACTTGGTCTTGATTGGAAGTTTGTGTGACGCAAGTCGCATAGCTTCGCGGGCAACAGATTCTTCAACACCCTTCATTTCAAATAGGACAGTACCAGCTTTTACCTTAGCGACAAAGAACTCTGGGTTACCTTTACCGCTACCCATCTTGACGTCCTGTGGCTTACGAGTAACTGGAGTATGAGGGAAGATGCGAATCCAGATCTTACCGCCACGCTTGATGTGACGAGTCATAGCCTGCCTAGAAGCCTCGATTTGACGGCTTGTAATGCGCTCGTTACCCTGTGACTGCAGTGCGTAGTCACCAAAAGCAATGTATTGGCCACGAGTAGCAACGCCATCGTTCTTACCTTTACGGACTTTTCGGTATTTGGTTTTCTTAGGTAGTAACATCGTTAAACCCTTTCACCTTTGTAAATCCATACTTTAACACCGATGATTCCAACACCAGGAGCGTTAGCCCTAGCAGTGTGAAAATCAACATCAGCACGTAGTGTGTGAAGTGGTACAGAACCTTGGATAATCTTTTCTTTTCGAGCCATTTCAGCATTATTAAGTCGTCCAGCAACTTGGATACGAACACCCTTAGCGCCAGCAGCAATAGTGTTTTGTGCAGCCATTTTCATAGCACGACGGAAGTTACCACGGCGTTCAAGTTGACGAGCAATGTTCTCAGCAACAAGTTTTGCAGATAGTTCAGGACGCTTTACTTCTTCGATATTGAGACGAATCGGTAAGCTTGTAATCTTTTCGATTGCAGTCTTAAGCTCAGTGACACCAGCGCCACCACGCCCGATCACAACACCAGCCTTAGCAGTGTGAATCGTAATAGTAATCAGATTAGCAGAACGTTCGATTTCGATACGAGCAATCGTAGGACGACTTTCAAATCGTTTTTCGATTAGTTCACGAACAAGGATGTCTTCTTTCAACCATTTGGCGAAATCACGCTTTGGCGCAAACCAGCGAGATTCCCAGTTCTTGTGAACTTGCAGACGGAAGCTAATTGGGTTTACTTTTTGTCCCATGTTATTTCTCCTCTACTTTCTCGGCCACTTCAGTTTTAGCAGTTACAGGCTTTTTCTTAGCCTTAACGTCACCGGTTACTTCAACAAGGATGTTAGCAGACTTCTTTTGGAAAGGAAGTGCGCGTCCACGGCTTGCAGGTTTGAATCGCTTTAGACGAACACCAGCTGTAACAGACAGGGTTGAAATAATCAGAGTCTTACCATCAAGTCCGTGAGTATTAACCGCGTTAGACTTAGCGCTTTCGATAGCCTTGATAACAGGAAGTGCAGCGCGCTTTGGTGTGTGAGAAAGAATAACGAGTGCATCAGCAACCGTACGACGACGAACAAGGCTCGCAACCAAGGCAACCTTACGAGGAGTCTGATCAACGCCTTTAGTGTAAGAACGAATTGTTGTAGTATCAGCCATTACTTCTTGTCCTTTCCACCGTGCTTACGGAACTTACGAGTCGGACTAAATTCACCAAGCTTGTGACCAACCATGTTTTCAGATACCAATACTGGTACGTGAACTTTACCGTTGTGAACAGCGATCGTACGACCAACCATTTCAGGACTAATCGTGCTAGCACGTGCCCAAGTTTTGATGATAGTACGGTCATCTGCAGTCAAAGCCGCTACTTTCTTAGCGAGTTTGAAGTCAACAAATGGGCCTTTTTTCAGTGAACGACTCATGTTATTTCTTCCTCTTCGCGTCGTGACGCGTCTTAATAATCAACTTACCAATATCTTTACGGCGGCGAGTTCGATATCCAAGAGTCAATTGACCCCACGGAGTTCGAGGTGCCTTACCAGTACCGTGACGTCCACCGTCACCACCACCATGTGGGTGATCTGCGGCATTCATGACAACTCCACGGACACCAGGACGGATTCCCTTACGACGGTTACGTCCAGCAGAACCAATCTTTACGTTTTGGTGCTGTACGTTACCAACAACGCCGATCGCTGCAGTTGCTTCGATACGGAAGCGCCTTACTTCACCAGACGGAAGACGTACTTGTGCGTAATCACCTTCTTTGGCCATAAGCTGTGCTTTTGCACCAGCTGAACGAACCATTTGAGCGCCACGACCAGGAGTAATTTCGATTGCGTAGATCTGAGTACCGACTGGAATACGTGAGAGTGGCATACGGTTTGAGCTCTCAATAGGAGCATCTTCACCACTAACAACAACTTTACCCTTTTGCATTGAAGTATCAGCGAGGATGTAGTGATAAAGACCGAACTGATCCTTTACACGAGCAATACGTGCGCTACGGTTCGGGTCATATTCGATTTCTTCAACAGTGACAGTTAGTCCTGGAGCAAGTTTGTGATTAAGCAAACGATAGTGACGCTTAACACCACCACCACGGTGACGAACGGTAATACGGCCTGTATTGTTACGTCCAGCATTTTGCTTCTTGCTTTTAACAAGGCTCTTTAGAGGTTTACGAGTTGTAATCTCGCTGTAGTCTTCAGTAGTCATACCACGACGGGCTGGAGTAGTTGGATTATATAGTTTAATAGCCATTACTTCTTCTCCTCTTCAACTGGTGCTTCATCAAATACTTTGATGCTGTCACCTTGGGCAAGTGTTACGTAAGCTTTTTTACTGTCCTTACGAGTCGTATTACCAGGTTGAGCACGTTTACCACGTGAGAAACGAACTGCTTTGCCGTTTTGCACTAATGTCTTGATGTTCGTAACCTTGACGTCAAATTGTGCTTCAACAGCTGCAACGATCTGTTGCTTATTAGCAGTCAGCGGTGTATTGAACACGTATGTATTAGTCTTGAGTGATTGACCGTAGGCCTTCTCAGTTGCACGAGGGATAATTACGATATTAGTCGTCATGATTATTTCTCCTCCTTAGCAAGCCAAGTCTTAATAATTGGCACTGATGCCACAGACAGGACAATGTGATCAGCATTTAGGATGTGGTACACACTCAGGTATGTTGCACGGATAAGGAGCAAGTTCTGGATGTTATTAGTCGCACGGATCAATTGTGGAGTCTTCTCATCAACAACGAGTAGAACCTTACGCTCAAGTTTGTTGTCAGACATAAACTTAATAGCTTCAGAAGTCTTACCAGTTGTCTTGAAATCAAGTACAACGATCTTCTTTTCGGTATTGGCAAGTGTCAGTGCCTGACGAAGGGCAACACGCTTTGACTTAGTCGTCATACGCTTTGTGTAGTTCTCGTTTCCACGAGGACCAAAGACAATACCACCACCGCGCCAAATTGGGTTACGAGATGAACCGAAACGAGCACGTCCAGTTCCCTTTTGCGCCCATGGCTTCTTACCACCACCACTAACTTCACCACGTTGCTTAGTTGTTGCGGTTGCAAGACGAGAGTTCGCTAGGAATGAATCGTAAGCGAGCTTTAATAGTTCGTGGTTAGGTACTTCAACAGCGAAGATTTCTTTTGGTAAGCTTACAGGTTTTGGAGCAGTAGCTTTTACAGTAGTTTCAGCCATTATGCTTTTCCTCCAATTACGATCAGGCCTTTTTTAGGACCAGGTACAGCGCCGCGAAGACCAATCAAATTGCTCTCTGGGTCTAAATAGGCAACCACCAAGTTCTTGACTGTTACTTGGTCGTGGCCCATTCGGCCGGCCATTCGCTTACCCTTAAATACCTTTTGTGGGTACATAGATCCGATTGATCCAGGTTTACGAACGTTTCCGTTACCACCGTGAGTGCTACGGCTAGTATTGAAGTTGTGACGCTTTACAGTACCAGCGAAACCTTTACCTTTGCTTGTTCCAGTTGCGTCAACGATATCACCAAGAGCAAAAGCGGTGACATCAAGAGTATTTCCAACGGTCATACCGTCAGGGAGATCAGTTACACGAAATTCCCGAATGTGTTTCGGAGTGGCTCCAGATGCTTTAACGTGTCCAGCAACAGCTTTAGAAAGGTTTTTACCTTCACCAAATGCTACCTGAACTGCGCTATAGCCGTCAGTCTCGACAGACTTCAATTGAGTTACGGTAATAGGACCAGCCTGAATAAGCGTCACAGGAATTGCAACACCGTTCTCACTGATTATTTGCGTCATACCGATTTTGGTACCCAGAAGCGCCTTCATTGACATCTCTTTCCCACTTAAAATTCTTGGTGCTAGGCAGTATCCAATCTGTGGACTTACCAATTCACCAAGAATAGTTATTATTTTCGTAATAAGTTACCGATTAAGAATAGCAAGAATAGCAGCGAGAGTCAAGGGGTAACAGGCAGATTCGCTTCACTTCATAGGCGGCTTCGTATACCATAGAAGATATGGCTCGTAATCTTAAGCATTTTATAAAAAAGCACCTCCTTCTCCTCGGGATTATTGTCGCCTTACTGATCATAACGACAGCAAGTATAACCCTATACACGCTACACCAGAATCAGGTGATCACCTCTAATAACCTAGCAACCCAAGCTAATACAAAGGCCACTGACGCATTAATCACAAAGATCAAACAAGCAAAAGCTGCCGCCGAGGCACTAAAAGCTAAGCAAACAACGCCTGTTACCGCGCCAACCGTAGTACAAACCACCAAAACGACCCCTGTCATATCGTGTAATACGTCAACAGCCCATAACGATCCGTCAAGTATCGACGTGCTTGTTAATAAAAAGCATTGTTTGCAGCCATTGTCATTCGTGCCTTCCGATCTTGTGTCGGTTGACGGCGCAACACTCAGTGCAAAGGCCTCAGCTAGCTTTGACCTTATGTATAAAGCAGCGGCGGCGGCAGGACAACCGTTCGGCGTTAGTAGTAGCTACCGCTCATATACAACACAGGTCACGACCTACAACTATTGGGTATCTGTCAGTGGCCAAGCGGGCGCAGATACTTATAGTGCGCGTGCAGGTTACAGCGAACACCAAACGGGTCTTGCTGTTGATCTTCAGGCAGGTTCATGCGAATTAAGTTGTTTCGTTGGTACTACCCAGTACACCTGGTTACAAGACCACAGTACAGATTATGGATTTATTCAGCGATATCCGACTGGAAGTCAGTCGATTACTGGTTATGAGACAGAGGAATGGCACTATCGTTACGTTGGTTTGGCTGTTGCCCAGGATATGAAAGCACGTGGTATTACAACACTTGAAGAGTACTGGGGCATTGATGGTGGTGATTACTAGAAAAGCTTGTGTTTATCAACTTAGATAGTATACTGATGGTACATAGACATTATGAGGAGCACATATGGTCGCTAAGAAGAAATCAACCACAGCAAAAACACGTAAGACGCCGCTAAAAAGCCACTCTAAGAAATCAGTTTCAAGCAAGGCTGTATCGTATCAAACGTTTAAGGTTGCCACTGACATTCCCTTCTTTAATGCAAAAGTTACTCGACAGACATTTTACTGGTCATTCTTGTTGTTATTCATTATCATCATGCAACTTACCATCATTGCGATGAATTTGAATGCAGCACTGACGTTCGATAGTTTGCAATTGTACTAAAATTTGTTTCAAATAAAATAGCCCGCGTTACTGCGGGCTATTTTAATGAATGCAAGATTACATACGGATTTCTGCGTCAACTCCAGCTGGAAGGCTGAGGTTTTGCAGACTATCAATCGTCTTAGGATTAGCGTTTGTGATATCGATCAGGCGTTTGTGAACACGCATTTCAAATGCCTCACCGCCCTTTTTGTAGACGTGTGGAGATTTCACTACTGTAAACGTACTACGACGAGTTGGTAGTGGTACAGGTCCAGCGATGCTGGCGCCAGTACGAATCGCCGTGTCGATAATTTGTTTTGCTGATTGGTCAATGACTTTGTGGTCATATGCTTTTAGACGGATACGAATACGTAGTCCGGCCTCTTTTACTTCTTTGGCTTCTGCCATAATGGCTCCTCTTGCTACCCGCGTAGCGCGGCAGTGTAACCTCGTGCTCGAATTAGTGTTGTTCTATCTGGCCGAGTTGTCACTGCGATTAATAATACAAGCGTTATTATAACAGATCACAAGTATTATTCAAACAAAATACCCCCGGATTATCGGGGGTATTTTGATAATTAGAAGATCTAACTATTTAGTGATCTTGGTAACAACACCAGCACCAACAGTCTTACCACCTTCGCGGATTGCGAAGTTAAGACCTTGCTCCATTGCAATAGGTGCAAGAAGCTTGACCTTGAAAGTAAGTGTGTCGCCAGGGATGACAAGCTCTTTGTCGGCTGGAAGTTCAACTTCACCAGTAACATCAGTTGTACGGAAGTAGAACTGTGGTTTGTAACCCTTGCTAAATGGTGTGTGTCGTCCACCTTCCTCTTTCTTGAGGATGTAGACTTCAGCTTCGAATTCAGTGTGTGGAGTAATTGAACCTG